>NZ_JBIBVJ010000017.1:0-84471 GCF_043080305.1 Kitasatospora sp. NPDC015120
GCCGATGGTACTGCAGGGGGGACCCTGTGGGAGAGTAGGACGCCGCCGAACAAATTGTGAGAAGAACCCCCGCCGGTATTCCGGCGGGGGTTCTTCGCGTTGTCCGTTGACGTATCGTCAGGGCATGGACGATGGAACGGCAACAACGGGCGACGCGATCACGGTTCTCGCCTCCGACGTACTGCGGCCGGCACAGCGGGACGCGGCCCTGCGGATCCTGGCGGACGCCCAGGGCGTGGACGGCCGGGAGGCCGTGTCCGAACAGGGGCGCCTGCGCCTGCGCTCCTCGGAGGCGGCACGGACCGGAGTGACCCACTTCCTCGAAACCACCGGTACGGACGCCGAGGCCGTCGGCTACGGCCAGCTGGAGGTCCCCGAGAGCGGCACCGCCCATCCGGCGGCCGAGCTCGTCGTGGCGCCCGCCGCCCGCGGCCGGGGCCTCGGACGGCCGCTGGTGGACGCCGTGCTCGCCGAGGCGGGGCGGGCGGGCCGGGGGCACGTCGACTTCTGGGTGCACGGCGGACACCCGGCGGCCCGGCACCTGGCCGGGCAGTACGGTGCCGAGCTGGTCCGTGAGCTGCGGCAGATGCGGCGCACCGGGCCGCAGACCGAGGCCGTCCCGCTTCCGGACGGGATCGAGCTGCGGACGTTCCGGCCCGGTGAGGACGACGCCGAGTGGCTCCGGCTGAACGCCCTCGCCTTCGCCCACCACCCGGAGCAGGGCGCCTGGACCGGGCGCGACCTCGCCGACCGGCTGGCCGAGCCCTGGTTCGACCCGGCCGGCTTCTTCCTCGCGACCCGGGACGGCAAGCCGGTCGGCTTCCACTGGACGAAGGTGCACCCGGCGACCGCGGCCGGGCCCGCGCTCGGCGAGGTCTACGTGGTGGGCGTCGATCCGGCCGAGCAGGGCAGCGGTCTCGGCCGGGCGCTGACCGCGGCCGGCCTGCGCCACCTGACGGGCGGTGACGCCGCGGCCGGCGAACGCGGTCTGGAGACCGTGCTGCTCTATGTCGACGCGGACAATCCGGCGGCGGTGCGGGTGTACGAAAGGCTGGGATTCACCGTCCACGAAGTCGATTTGATGTATCGCGCCGCGGTCGCGAAGCCGAATTCCCGGTGACCGCCTTCCGGTGACCGAGGGTGACCGCCGGGAACGGGCGCCCCGGCGCCGCCTAGCGGAAACAGCGGGGCCGGGGCAACGGGCGTGCGCCTGTGGCCCCGGCCCCGACCGCCTCAGCTTTCCTCCTGGCCATGCGGTGTTTACCGTGGATTCAATTAATGCCGCGAAGATCACAGGATGAAGTCCGTAGTGTCTCGCTCGTGCAGCATCGGCCGGCACGTGCCGACCGGTTCTGTGACGACCGCGCCGGGTGGTTGGGCGTTGGTGATGGGCGAGGGCGACGGCCCGAAAAGCATTTCGCGTCCGGACGCCGTCCTGCTGGAGGAGCTGGAGCCCATGAGCATCCCCCGCCCCGTCCCTGCCCCGCTGTCCCCGCCCGCGCGGTTGTCCAGCGCGCTCGGGATACCGCCGGAACTGACGGTCACCGATGAGCAGGACCTGGAGGAACTGCCGCAGGGCCGTTTCCTGGACCGCGAACGCAGCTGGCTCGCGTTCAACGAACGCGTGCTGGAGCTGGCGGAGGATCCGGGGATCCCCCTGCTGGAGCGTGCCAAGTTCCTGGCGATCTTCGCCAGCAACCTCGACGAGTTCTTCATGGTGCGGGTGGCCGGCCTGAAGCGCCGGATCGCCACCGGCGTCGCCCAGCGCAGCGCGTCCGGGCTCCAGCCGCGCGAGGTGCTGGACCTCATCTGGACCCGCTCGCGCGAGCTGATGGCCCGCCACGCCGCCGCGTTCCAGCAGGAGGTGCTGCCGGACCTCGCCGCCGAGGGCATCGAGGTGGTGCGCTGGTCCGAGCTGGCGGAGAAGGAGCAGGCGCGGCTGCACACGCTGTTCCGGCAGAAGATCTTCCCGGTGCTCACCCCGCTGGCGGTGGACCCGGCGCACCCCTTCCCCTATATATCGGGGCTCTCCCTGAACCTGGCAGTCGTCGTGCGCAACCCGGTCTCCGGGCACAAGCACTTCGCCCGGGTGAAGGTGCCGCAGTCGCTCGCGCGCTTCCTGGAGGCCTCCCCGCAGCGGTACGTGCCGCTGGAGGACGTCATGGGCGCGCACCTGGAGGAGCTCTTCCCGGGGATGGAGGTGCTCGCCCACCACGCCTTCCGGGTCACCCGCAACGAGGACCTGGAGGTGGAGGAGGACGACACCGAGAACATCCTCAAGGCCCTGGAGAAGGAGCTGATGCGGCGGCGCTTCGGTCCGCCGGTGCGGCTGGAGGTCGAGGAGTCGATCGACCCCTACATCCTGGACCTGCTGGTGCGGGAGCTGAACATCACCGAGGCGGAGGTCTTCCCGCTGCCCGGCCCGCTGGACCTCACCGGGCTGTTCGGGATCGCCGGGCTGGACCGGCCGGAGCTGAAGTACCCGAAGTTCGTTGCGGGCACCGCGCGGGGCCTGACCGACGTGGAGTCGGCGTCGCAGCCCGACATCTTCGCCGCGATGCGCGAGCGGGACGTGCTGCTGCACCACCCGTACGACAGCTTCTCCACCTCGGTGCAGGCCTTCCTGGAGCAGGCCGCGGCCGACCCGGACGTGCTGGCGATCAAGCAGACGCTCTACCGGACCTCCGGTGACTCGCCGATCGTCGACGCGCTGATCGACGCGGCGGAGTCCGGCAAGCAGGTGCTGGTGCTGGTGGAGATCAAGGCCCGCTTCGACGAGCAGGCCAACATCAAGTGGGCCCGCAAGCTGGAGGAGGCCGGCTGCCACGTGGTCTACGGCCTGGTCGGGCTGAAGACGCACTGCAAGCTGTCGCTCGTGGTCCGGCAGGAGGGCGACACCCTGCGCCGGTACTCGCACGTCGGCACCGGCAACTACCACCCGAAGACGGCCCGGCTGTACGAGGACCTCGGGCTGCTGACCTCGGACCCGCAGGTCGGCGCGGACCTCTCGGACCTCTTCAACCGGCTCTCCGGCTACTCGCGCCGCGAGTCCTACCGCCGGCTGCTGACCGCCCCGCGCGGACTGCGCGACGGCCTGGTGGCGCGGATCCACAACGAGATCGCCAACCACCGGGCCGGCCGCCCGGCGCACGTGAAGCTCAAGGTCAACTCGATCGTCGACGAGGCCGTGATCGACGCGCTGTACCGCGCCTCGCAGGCCGGGGTGCCGGTGGACGTGTGGGTGCGCGGCATCTGCGCGATCCGGCCGGGGGTGCCGGGGCTGAGCGAGAACGTCCGGGTGCGCAGCATCCTGGGGCGTTTCCTGGAGCATTCGCGGATCTTCGTCTTCGGCAACAACGGCGATCCGGAGGTGTGGATCGGCAGCGCCGACATGATGCACCGCAACCTGGACCGCCGGATCGAGGCGCTGCTGCGGATCACCGACCCGGCGCACCGGACCGAGTTGTCCGGACTGCTCGACCTGGGCATGTCGGACGAGACGGAGTCCTGGCACCTCGGGGCGGACGGGTCCTGGACCCGGCACGCCCAGGACGCCGACGGCACGCCGCTGCGGCACGTCCAGGACCTGCTCATCGACTCGCGTCAGCGTCGTCGGGCCCCTACCGCCCGATGACCGCAGGTCGCCGCCACGACCCCGCTGACGCCAGACGTGACGACGTGAGCCGCGACGCCGCGCGGCGGGCCCGCACCGGACCGACCGGTGCGGGCCACGCCGCCGGGGGACACGACGGAACGAGACTCGACGACGCGCCCGCGCGACCCACCGACGCGAGCCGCTGAGCGGCAGGGACCCGCTGAGCGGTCGGCCACCAGCCCCGGGGACGGCCCCGGGGGAACGGGGATCTACCTAGCCATGACCGATGCGCCGATGACGGACCGGGCGGCCTCCACCGCGACCGCCGGGGACATCCTCTCCAGCCATCTCACCGCCCTGGCGGGCGCGTTCCTGCGCGCGCTGCCGCTGGCGGTGGGCGAGGTCGGTGCGAGACCGGGTGCGGCGTCCGTCGTCCCCTCGGAGGGCACCGCCGACCTGCTGCGGGCGGTGCGGCGGATCAACGGGCTGCTGACCACCTTCTCCGCCTCCTTCGAGCCGGTCTGGGCGCAGGAGTCGCGGACCGAGCTGGCCTGGCTGCTGAACCTGCTGGCGCTGGAGCCGGGGTACGTGCGGCGCTCGGCCCGGCTGCTGGGCGCGCTGGACGGGCTGAGCGGCAGCGAGGCGGAGGGGCCGGGCATGCTGGCCGGCCACGCGGGGGCGCCGAAGGCGCGGGCGCTGCTGGACCGGCAGCTGACCCTGGCCCGGACCAGGGCGCACTCCTCGGTGCTGCAGGAGCTGCGCTCGGCGCGGCTGCACGCGCTGGCGGACCGGATGACCCTGCTGGTGGCGGACGCGCCGCTGGCCCCGTCGGCGGACGGCCGGGCGGGGGCGGTGCTGGTGCCGCAGGCGGCGGCCGCCTTCGGGGCGCTGGCGGTGAGCGTCCAGCAGCTGCCCCTGCAGCGGGCGTCGACGCCCTACGGCGGGGACGGGTTGCGCCGGCTGGGGGCGGTGCCGAGCGCGCGGGGCGCGCTGGACGCGGACGCGGCGCTGGCGGCGGACGACGCGCCGTGGCACCGGACCCGGGTGCTGGTGAGGCGGGCCCGGTACGCGCTGGAGGTGTGCGGGCGGCCGTCGGCGGTGCTGGACGAGCTGGACCGGGTGCTGCTGCGCCACCAGGAGGCCTCGGAGGCGGCGGTGACGGCGGCGACGGCGGCCCGCACGCCGCGGATCACCCCGGCGACGGCGTACGTGCTGGGTGTGGTGCACGCGGACCAGCGGCTGGAGGTGGAGGCGGCGCGGTACGCCTTCGGGCGGCGGTGGCCGGAGCTGCCGCCGGGGACGGAGGCGTGGCTGGAGCTGCCGCCGGCCGAGGGCTGGGGGTCGGCGGCGGAATCGCGGACGGCCTGAGATGGGCGGACGGCCTGGGGCGGGCGGGCGGCCGGTGCCGCAGGACGGCCGGCACGCGGGGTCGCGGCCCGTCCGGACGACGGCCGGCCGGGCGGTGTCCGGCGGGCCGGTGGTGCGGGCGGCGGGGGCGGTGCTCTGGCTGCCGGGCCGCCCGAAGAAGAGCGGCCGGCTGGGGCGGCCGCGGATCGCGGTGATCCACCGGCCGAAGTACGACGACTGGAGCCTGCCGAAGGGGAAGCTGCACCCGGGCGAGGGCGTGGTCGAGGCGGCGCTGCGCGAGGTGCGGGAGGAGACGGGGTTCGGCTGTGTGCTGGGGGCGGAGCTGCCGACCCAGCACTACCTGGCGCAGGGCCGGCCGAAGGAGGTCCGGTACTGGGCGGCGGTGCCGACGGAGGGCGAGTTCCGGCCGAACCGGGAGGTGGACCGTCTGGAGTGGCTGCCGGCGGGGAAGGCGCGGGCGCGGTTGTCCCGGGAGCAGGACCGGGGGCTGGTCGACGCGCTGCTGGAGCTGCTGGGTGCGCGGCCGGTGCGGTTGCGGGGGCGGGAGACGTGAAGGAACAGTGGAAGTGATCTCCCTGCGCTCTTGCCGTGACGCAACCGTTACTACCTGACGTAGTTTCCTGTCATCCGTTCGAGGTTCACTCCCCGTTCACTTCCGACCGGCTGACGCGTCACCTACCCGGCCTAACTTCGGTGTCACCGGCGGGCCGTACGGGCCCCGGACCTCAGCAAAACCCGCGCTTCGCCCTGCTCGGCAGGGCCCGCGCGCCGGGCAATGCCACAGAAAGGGACACCCTGTGAAGCTCCAGCGGAACGGCCGCTCCAAGGCCCTCGCGATCGGTGCCATGGCGCTCGTCAGCTCGCTGTCGCTCGCCGCCTGCGGCTCGGACGATAACGGTGGCAACGCCGCCGCCCCCAGCGGTTCCGGCTCCTCGGCCGCCGCCGCGATCAACTGTGGCTCCAAGCCGACCGCGCTGGTCGCCGCGGGTTCCACCGCGCAGGGCAACGCGATCGACATCCTGAAGAACAACTTCGAGGCGGCCTGCAAGGGCGCCACCGTCAACTACGGTGGCGGCGGCTCCGGCGCCGGTGTCCAGCAGTTCAACCAGGGCAAGATCCAGTTCGCCGGTTCGGACTCGGCGCTGAAGCCGGCCGAGGTCGACGCCAGCAAGGCCGTCTGCACCGGTGGCCAGGGCATCAACCTGCCGCTCGTCGCGGGCCTGATCTCGATCGTCTACAACGTGGACGGCGTGGACAACCTGGTCCTGGACGCCCCGACCATCGCCAAGATCTTCGACTCGCAGATCACCAAGTGGAACGACCCGGCGATCGCCGCCCTGAACCCGGGCGCCAAGCTGCCGGACGCCGACATCCAGGCCTTCCACCGCACGGACGACTCGGGCACCACCGAGAACCTGACCAAGTACCTCGCCAAGACCTCGGGCGGCGCCTGGACCTACCCGGCCAGCAAGGCCTGGGCCGGCAAGGGCGGCCAGGGTGCCAACGGCTCGGCCGGTGTCTCGGCCCAGGTGAAGCAGGTCAAGAACTCGATCAGCTACGCCGAGCTCTCCTTCGCGCAGACCAACAACCTGAAGAGCGCCTCCATCGCCACCGGTGCCGCCAAGCCGGTCGAGGCCACCGCGGCCAACGCCGCGAACACCTTCGCCAAGGCGCAGATCGCCGGCACCGGCAGCGACCTGGCGCTGACCCTCGACTACGCGACCAAGGACGAGGGCTCCTACCCGCTGGTCCTGGTCACCTACGAGATCGCCTGCGACAAGGGCAACAAGGCCGAGACCCTCGACACCCTGAAGGCCTTCCTGGCGTACACCGCCAGCGACGCGGGCCAGAAGGCGATCGGCGACGCGGGCTACGTCCCGCTGCCGAAGTCGCTGACCGACAAGGTGAACACCGTCATCGGTTCGCTCGCCTGACCCAGTAGGACCTCCGCCGTGGCGGCCCCGTGAACGAGGGGGGCCGGGGCCGCCACGGCGGGAAGCACCGAAGAAACGCACCACGTCCGGGGCACCGCCGCCAGGGTGCCGCCCCCTCGGGGCCGCACCACCAGACCGGAGTAGACCAATGACTTCATCCACCCCTGCCTCCCCGCGGGGCAGGGAACGCCGCCAGCGCGACAGCCGGGTCGGCGACAAGATCTTCATGAACCTGTCCCGAGGGTCGGGCATCCTGCTGCTGGTGGTCATGGCCGCCATCGCCGGCTTCCTGACCTGGCGCTCGGGCGTCGCCCTGACCAAGAACGAGGGCAACTTCCTCACCACCTTCGAGTGGACGCCGGACGCCCCGAAGCCGGTCTTCGGCATCGCCGTCCTGGCGTTCGGCACCATCGTCAGCGCGCTGATCGCGATGGTGATCGCCGTCCCGGTGGCCATCGGGATCGCGCTGTTCATCTCCCACTACGCGCCGCGCCGGATCGCCCAGCCGTTCGCCTACCTGGTGGACCTGCTGGCGGCCGTGCCCAGCATCATCTACGGCCTGTGGGGCGCGCTCTTCCTGGTGCCGCACCTCGGCGGACTGAACAGCTGGCTGGACGAGTACCTCGGCTGGACGTACATCTTCGACCAGTCCCGGGCCGGCACCACGCCGCGCAACCTGTTCACGGTCGGCATCCTGCTGGCCATCATGATCCTGCCGATCATCACCGCGGTCAGCCGTGAGGTCTTCCGGCAGGTGCCGCGGATGCACGAGGAGGCGGCGCTCGCGCTCGGCGCGACCCGCTGGGAGATGATCCGCACCGCGGTGCTGCCGTTCGGCCGCCCCGGCATCATCTCGGCCTCGATGCTCGGCCTCGGCCGCGCGCTCGGCGAGACCATCGCGGTCGCCGTCGTGCTCTCCTCCAGCAACGTCCTCTCGCTGCACCTGCTCGACCCGGGCGGCGGCACCTTCGCGCAGAACATCGCGCTGAAGTTCAACGAGGCCCAGCCCTTCGGCCGGGACGCGCTGATGGCCTCCGGTCTCGTCCTGTTCGTGATCACCCTGCTGGTGAACGGTGCCGCGCGGCTGATCGTCGCCCGCCGCAAGGAGTACTCGGGGGCCAACGCATGAGCGAGCGAATCATCGAACCCCGCGTGTTGCGCGCATGCGCCCTGACGAGCGAAGCGAGGAAGGTCGCATGAGCGCCGCTACGACCTCGGTTCCGGCGGACGCCCGTCCGGTGGGCCGCCCGCTGACCGCCAACCGGCTGCCCAAGTGGACCCCGATCGGTGTGGCCGCCGGCTCGATCGTCCTCGGCTGCGGCATCGGCGCGGTCGGCGGTCTGGAGAGCAAGCTCCAGTGGGGCCTGATCTCCGCAATCCTGTTCGTGATCATCAGCTACGTGCTCTCGGCGCAGGTCGAGGGCCGCCGGCAGGCGAAGGACCGGCTCGCCACCTCGGTGGTCTGGGTCGCCTTCATCCTGGCCGTCGTCCCGCTGCTCTCGCTGACCGTCTACACGGTCCAGAAGGGCATCGGCGTCGTGGACGGCAACTTCCTGTCGCACTCCATGATGGGCGTGCGCTCGGCCGGTCCCGGCGGCGGCATCTACCACGCGCTGATCGGCACCGTGGAGCAGGTCCTGCTGGCCACCCTGATGGCCGCCCCGATCGGTCTGCTGACCGCCGTCTACCTGGTCGAGTACGGCCGGGGCACGCTCGCCAAGGCGGTCACCTTCTTCGTCGACGTCATGACGGGTGTCCCGTCGATCGTCGCGGGTCTGTTCATCCTGTCCCTGTGGAACATCGCGCTCGGCTTCAACTACTCGGGCTTCTCGGGCAGCCTCGCGCTGGCGATCCTGATGATGCCGGTCGTGGTCCGCTCCACCGAGGAGATGCTCAAGCTCGTCCCGAACGAGCTGCGCGAGGCGTCGTACGCCCTCGGTGTGCCGAAGTGGAAGACCATCCTGCGGATCGTCCTCCCCACCGCCATCGGCGGCATCACCACCGGTGTGATGCTCGCGGTCGCCCGCATCACGGGTGAGACCGCTCCGGTGATGATGCTGGTCTTCGGTGCCGCGTACATCAACAACAACCCGTTCGACGGACCGCAGCAGTCCCTGCCGATGTACATCTGGCAGCAGTACGCCGTGGTGAACAACGACTACGGCTACGCCCGTGCCTGGGGTGCCGCGCTGGTGCTGATCGCCTTCGTGATGGGGCTCAACCTCATCGCCCGGGGCATCGCCCGCTGGCGCTCGCCCAAGGCCGGGCACTGAGCGACCGACTGACGTACGACGAAGACTGAGAGAAGACGAACGATCATGGCCAAGCGCATCGACGTCAGCGGACTGTCCGCCTACTACGGCTCCACCAAGGCCATCGAGGACATCTCGATGTCCATCGAACCCCGCTCGGTGACGGCCTTCATCGGTCCCTCCGGCTGCGGCAAGTCCACCTTCCTACGGACCCTCAACCGGATGCACGAGGTGATTCCGGGCGCCCGCGTCGAGGGCAAGGTGCTCCTGGACGACGAGAACCTGTACGGCTCCAGCGTCGACCCGGTCGCCGTCCGCCGCTCGGTCGGCATGGTCTTCCAGCGCCCGAACCCGTTCCCGACCATGTCGATCTACGACAACGTGGTCGCCGGGCTGAAGCTCGCGGGCGTGCGCAAGAAGTCCGTGCTGGACGGCGTGGTGGAGAAGTCGCTCAAGGGTGCCAACCTGTGGAGCGAGGTCAAGGACCGGCTGAACAAGCCGGGTGCCGGCCTCTCCGGCGGCCAGCAGCAGCGTCTGTGCATCGCCCGTGCCATCGCGGTCGAGCCGCAGGTCCTGCTGATGGACGAGCCCTGCTCGGCCCTGGACCCGATCTCCACCCTCGCCATCGAGGACCTGATCGGCGAGCTGAAGTCCCAGTTCACCATCGTCATCGTGACGCACAACATGCAGCAGGCGGCCCGCGTCAGCGACCGCACCGCCTTCTTCAACCTGGCCGGCGTCGGCCAGCCGGGCAAGCTGATCGAGCTGGACGACACCCAGCGGATCTTCTCCAACCCGTCCGTGCAGGCGACCGAGGACTACATCTCCGGCCGCTTCGGGTGACCGGCTCCGCCCGGTCCGCCCGGGCGGCGCTCCACCGTCGCGCGTGACGGACACAGAGCTGCTTCGTGGTGCTGCATGGCGGTGCCGCCGCGGAGCATGATGAAGGGCCCGCTCCCCGGATGTGGGGGCGGGCCCTGTCGCGTCCGGTGCCGTCCGTCAGCCCCAGAACAGGTGGACGAACCAGTACACCAGCGCCGCGACCACGGCGGCCGCCGGCATCGTGATGAACCAGCCGAGCACGATGTTCTTGGCGACGCCCCAGCGCACCGCGCGGATCCGCTTGGTGGCGCCGGCGCCCATGATCGCCGAGGTGATCACGTGCGTGGTGGAGATCGGCGCCTTGAAGACGAACGAGGTGATGTACATGACCGTCGAGGCGGTGGCCTCGGCGGCGAAGCCCTGCGGCGGGTCCAGCTCGATGATCTTCCGGCCCAGGGTGCGCATGATCCGCCAGCCGCCGGCGTAGGTGCCCAGCGAGAGCATGGTGGCGCAGGAGATCTTCACCCAGACCGGGATCGGGTCGCCCTGGCCCTGGTGGCCCGAGATGACCAGGGCCATCACCACGATGCCCATGGTCTTCTGCGCGTCCTGCAGGCCGTGCGCGAGCGCCATCGCGGCGGCCGAGGCCGTCTGGGCGACCCGGAAGTTGCGCTTGGCCCGGTGCGGATTGGCCCGCCGGAAGAGCCAGAGGATCGCCAGCATCACCAGGAAGCCGCCGACCAGGCCGACCACCGGGGAGACGATCATCGGAATGATGATCTTGTCGATGACGCCGCTCCAGATCACCTCGGTGCCGCCGGCCAGGGCCGCGCCCACCATGCCGCCGAACAGCGCGTGCGAGGAGGAGGACGGCAGGCCGAAGTACCAGGTGACCAGGTTCCAGGCGATGGCGCCGACCAGCGCGGCGAACAGGATCGCCATGCCGCGGTCGCCGGTCGGGGTCGCGATGATGCCCTGCGAGACGGTGTGCGCCACCCCGCTGCCCAGGAAGGCGCCCGCCAGGTTCATCACCGCGGCCATCGCCAGCGCCGCCCGGGGCGTCAGCGCCCGGGTGGAGACCGAGGTGGCGATCGCGTTGGCCGAGTCGTGGAAGCCGTTGGTGTAGGTGAAGAAGAAGGCAACGCCGACGACGGCGATGAGTGCTGCCATGTCCACGGGGGTCAGGACTCCTTGACCGCGATGGTCTCCACCGTGTTGGCGACGTGCTCGAAGGCGTCCGCGGCCTGTTCGAGGACGTCCACGACCTGCTTCAGCTTGAGCACCTCGATGGCCTCGTACTGGCCGGAGAAGAGGTGGGCGAGCAGCTTGCGGTGGATCTGGTCGGCCTGGTTCTCCAGTCGGTTGACCTCGATCCAGTACTCGGTCAGGTTGGACATGCTCCGCAGGTTCGGCATCGCCTCGGCGGTCAGCTCGGCGGCGCGGGCCAGGACCTCGATCTGCTGCTCGATGCCCTTCGGCAGGGTCTGGATGTCATAGAGGACGACCAGGTCGACGGCCTCCTCCATGAAGTCCATGATGTCGTCCAGCGACGAGGCGAGGGTGTAGATGTCCTCGCGGTCGAAGGGCGTGATGAAGGACGAGTTCAGCTGGTGGAAGATCGCATGGGTGGTGTCGTCTCCGGCGTGTTCGGCGGCGCGCATGCGCTCGACGATCTCCGCGCGGGCCGACACGTCTGATCCCAGCAGTTCCAGCAGGAGCTTCGAGCCGACGACCAGGTTCTCCGCGGCGGCGGCGAACATGTCGTAGAAGCTCGTCTCCTTCGGGGTCAGGCTAAAACGCACGGAAATCTCCGATGTGCGGGGTAGGGGACTGAACGATGCTAGGTGCAACCGAGCGCCATCACGCAAACGGGGTGCTCGAAGAGGAGCCGGAACCTCCCCTTCCGTTCGGCTGCCGCAGCAGTGGATCCGGTCCGCACGACAGGTGCGGGCATGAGCCCCCAGTCTGACGGAACCTCGCCCGGATTGCCCCTGCCGTGCGGCGGGAAGAGCGGGGTGTTCCCCGGACGGGGGAACCGCGCGGGACGCGGCCGGACCGGGCCGGCGGCGCCGGAGGAACACCACGACGGGCCCGGGTGTTGGACACTGGAGGCCGACGCAGCCACCAGGCACTCAGACGAAGGCGGGCCGATGACCACCACGCAAGCGCGCACCGGGCCGGAGCAGGCGCCCGGGGCGGAACCGCACGGCGAGCACGTTGCACTCCCGAAGACGCCGGACGCCCACACCGCCCACACCGCCCACCCCGGGCACGGCCCGCACGGGTACAGCGCCCAGAAGGACGCGCACCTCAAGCGGCTGCGCCGGATCGAGGGCCAGATCCGCGGCCTGCAGCGCATGGTCGACGAGGACGTCTACTGCATCGACGTGCTCACCCAGGTCTCCGCCAGCACCAAGGCCCTGCAGTCCTTCGCGCTCTCGCTGCTGGAGGAGCACCTGCGGCACTGCGTCGCGGCCGCCGCCGAGGAGGGCGGCACCGAGCTGGACGCCAAGGTCGCCGAGGCCACCGCGGCGATCGGCCGGCTGCTGCGCAGCTGACCGCACCGGGACGCCCCGGCGCACCCCCGACCCTCGCTAACCCTCCCGGCCCCGCAGCCCCGGTGGATCCTGCGGGCCCGGCGTCGGCCCGGCGGCCGGACCGCCGTCGGGCCGGTCGAGCAGCACCTCGTCGATCCGCTCGGTCGGCAGCCGGTCGCCGCTGCTGGCCGTGGCGGCGATCATCAGCTCACCGGCCAGGTCGATCTCGTCGAGGGCCGCGGCCTCGTGGCCGCCGCTGCGGCCGTCCGTGGACGACATCACCTGCACCACCCCTTCAGCGCCTCGCCAGCCCGGGCGGCAGCCACCCGACGTCCAGCCTAGGCACTTCGGGGCCCGTCCACATGGCACGGACGGGCCATCTCCGCGCCGCCGAAACGGGTGGGCCCGGAGGCTCCCGGCCCCACCCGGAGCGGCGGCCTCCCCTCGCGCCCCCACCTGCGGCGCCCGCACCGGCCCCCCGGGCGCGCTACTTCGGGCTCTCGGTGGGCTTCATCGCGAAGATGTCCGCGGCCGGCGGCTCGGCCGCCTCCACCGGCGCGCCGAAGTCGCTCAGCGTGGTGGTCGAGACCACCTTGACCTGGTCCTTCGCCTCCTTGGACCCGGCCACCCCGGCGAAGGTGAAGACCTCGACCACCTTGTGCAGCCGGCCCTGCTCGTCCAGCCAGACGTCGTAGGGGACCTCCTTCACGGTGAAGGTCTGCGCCCCCATCCGCAGGCCGTCCCCGCCGCGCCCGCCGGTGGCGTCGGCCGCCTTGGCGAGGTCCAGGGTGCCGCGGAAGTGCTTCAGCGCCACCCCGTCGAGCGACTCGGTGCCGACCAGCTCGGCCTTCTGGGCGCCGCGCAGCGCCCCCGCGGCGGACGACGGGTCGGTGGCGCCGCCGCTGACCAGGTTGCCGTCCGGCAGCTGGCGGACGTCCAGCTTGACCCACTTGCCCTCCGGCACCTTGGCGCCGCTGTTCTGCAGGTAGACCGTGCCGGGCAGGAGCACCTCGACGATCTTGCCGGTGGTCGCGGCGCCCGGCGGCACCTGGACCTCCAGCCGGCCGATCCGCTTGGTGTAGTCGTAGCCGCCGGTGCCGGTGAAGACGGCCTTCTTCTCGGCAGACTCGGTCACCAGTTCGGTGGTGGCGTGCGCGGTGCCCGACCGGCCGGTGACGTCGGCGGCGGCCCGGACCGCGGTCAGCGGGTCGGCCGCGAGCCGGTCGGCGGAGACCTGGTCGACGGCGCCGTTCGCCGGCGGCGCGGCCGCGGCATCCGCGCCGTCGGTGCCGGCGGCGCCGTCCGGGGTGCAGCCGGCCAGGGCGGCCGCCCCGGCCAGTACGGCGGCGAGCAGGGCGGCACCCGCCACCGGACGCGCCCGCCGCTCGGTGCGGCCGCCGGTTCGACCGGTGCGCTGCTGGTCGGTCATCTTCATCCTCGCGACAACCCCCTCGGGCCCGACTGCCCCGCCGGCCACCGTCAGCGGGTGGGCAGAGCTCTTTCCGGGCAAACGAGTTGGGGCCCGGGGGGTTACGCGGTGACCCGCGTGTCCCACGCGTCGCGCGCCGGGCCCGCGGCGCGTTACCGTGAGGCACGTGCACAGTGAGCTGCCGGCCGTTCCCGGCACCGCCCGGATGCCCGAGCACCGCGTCGTGATCAGCGAGCGCGGTTCCTTCTGCCACGCGACCTGCACCTGCGGCTGGTACTCCCCGGCCCGGCGCTCGCGCGACCTGACCCGGCGGGAGGCGGACGACCACCTCGCCGCCGAGGCGGACCCGGGGTAGGCCCGGCCGGCGGCCGTCCCGCTCACGCGGCGAGGTCGGACTCCCGCGGCTGCTCCTCGGTGCGGACCGCTCTCCGGGCCCCGCCGCGCCGGCTCCGTGCGCCCGGACGGCCCCCGGCCCGCTCGGCGCCCCGTCCGGCGCGGATCAGCGGGGCCGCCGGCGTGCGCGCGAGCGCGTGGCAGAGCGGGACGAGCACGGCCATCGCGATCGGCGCCAGCAGCAGCACCACGGCGGTGGCGAGCGCGAAGCCGCCGAGCACGTCGGTCGGGTAGTGGACGCCCATGTACATCCGGCAGAAGCCCTGCAGCAGGGCCAGGCCGCCGGCGATCCAGCCGAGTCTGCGGTTCACCAGGAAGAGCGCCACCGCGATGCCCATCGACATCGTGGAGTGGTCGCTGACGAAGGAGTGCGTGCCG
This sequence comes from Kitasatospora sp. NPDC015120, assembly GCF_043080305.1. Lineage (NCBI taxonomy): Bacteria > Bacillati > Actinomycetota > Actinomycetes > Kitasatosporales > Streptomycetaceae > Kitasatospora > Kitasatospora sp. NPDC015120. The sequence continues at coordinate 14,709 of NZ_JBIBVJ010000017.1, forward strand.
GCCTTGCCCTCGACCAGCACCTCCAGACCGGAGTGGTCCACGAAGGGTCTGGGACGGTCCACGATCGCCGAGATCGGCAGGTTGGCCAGCTCGGCGATGGCGACCGAGAGCGGGGCCCAGAGCAGCCCGGCGACGGCCACCGGGGCGTCCGGGCGCCGCCGGGCCTGCCACCAGCCCACCAGGCCCAGCAGGGCGAGGCCGATCAGGATGCCGTACTCGCCGATCCAGGAGACCAGGTGGTCCAGCGAGTCCGGGGCGTGTCTGGCCAGACCGTTGACGGCGTAGAGCAGGTCGAGGTCGGGGTTGGTCGTGTCGGCAAGCGGCGTCGACACGCCGCACCTCCTTCCGGGTCCGCTGCATCTGGTCATCGCGCCGTGGTCCGGCCGCCGCCGCCCTGGTCGGGGCGGTTGACGGGGGACCACCGGACACAACGTCATCACCGGTGGACAGCGTTCCACGGAAACAGGCAGTTATGGAAACTTGACTCAGCGTCCACACCGCGCGCACACCCGGCGGGTGGGCGGGGTTCAGTTCTTTGCGGGTTTTTGACCTGGACCTGCCGCACCGGCGGCGGTCGCGACGGCCACGGCCGCCGCGGCGGAGCCGGGCCGGCCGGCCGGGGCGGCCGTGGCCGCCGCCTGCGCGGCCGGGGCGGGCGGGTTCGGGGCCGGGGTCTGGGCCGGCTCGCCGGGCCGGCTCGGGGCGATCACGGTGCCCTCGTCGTTGCGGTCCGGCAGGGCCTGGGCGCCGTCCGAGGTGACCCGGGTGGCGCCGATGTACTCCCGGGTGTCGATCTTGTCGTAGCGGATCACCGCGTTGGTGTGCGGCGCGTTGATCATGTACCCGCCGCCCACGTAGATGCCCACGTGGTGGATGCTCCGCGGATCGCCCAGATCGGTCGCCCAGAACACCAGGTCGCCCGGCCGCAGCTGGTCGCGCGACGGGTGCGGCCCGGCGTACCACTGGTCGTTGGCGACCCGCGGCAGCTTGATGCCCACGCTGTCGAACGCGGCCTTGGTGAGCCCGGAGCAGTCGAACCGCCCGTTCTGCCACGGCTTTCCGTCGCCGCCCCACAGGTACGGGGTGCCGAGCTTGGTCTGGGCGAAGTAGATCGCGCCCGCCGACTGCGCCGAGACCTCCACCGGGGCGGCCGGGTCGGCCGGCGCGGCGAAGCTGCGGGCGGTCGCCAGGATGTTCCGCACGTACCCCTGGGTCTCCCGGTAGGGCGGCACGCCCTGGTACTTGGACACGGCGCCCGGCCCGGCGTTGTACGCCGCCAGCATGTTGGACTGGCGGTCGCCCGGCACCTTGGCGACGTCCCTGGCGAGCGCGCAGTCGAAGGTGGCGGCGGAGGCGATGGCGTCCAGCGGGTCCCAGGGGTCCCGCCGGCCGTCGTTGTTGCCGTCGGTTCCGTACGACGCCCAGGTGCCCGGCATGAACTGCGCCAGCCCCTCCGCCCCGACCCCGGAACGGGCCCGCGGGTCGAAACCGCTCTCCTGGTACAACTGCGCCGCGAGCAACGGGGGGGAGAGATCGGGGCACAGCCGCCCCCACTGTTCGATCGGCCCCTGGAACGCGGCCGGAACGGTTCCCGGGGAGAGCCCCGCGGCATTGCCCCGCTGCTGTGGCGTCCCGCTCGCCGCATACGTCCCGACCGTCACCAGGCCGATGAAGCCGGCGAGGACAACTCCCGCGGCAGCGGCGGCGATACCGCCCTTCCGGAGTACCATCAGCACCATCCCGACGAATCGTCAGTCGAAGTGTCCCGGAAGGCGTTGCTCACCGCAATCATCAGAGATACAAAGAGTGAGCGCTATCCTTCGTACGGTGGACATCCTCGCGTACGTGTCCGATGCCTCACGACCAATCCGCGAGAAGTAGCCAAGTCGACATCAGATCTGGCCAAGAATAGGTACCGACCCTTCGCGCGGGCGGGGTCTGGGCCCTTGAATTTGCCTGATCGGGCGGTGAGATGGAAATGAACCAGAGCAGCGTGCAGAGCATCGCGATCGGCCACCTGGCCGAGGACCCTCCAAAGAAGCCGAACATCGACACCATCATCGGCGGGATCGCCCCGGACTGGGGCCCGTTCGCGAGCCTCGGGTCGGAGGCCCGGGTGATGGTCGAGGTCGTCATGGCGGTGGCCATCCTGGCCTGCCTGGGCATCGCCGTCTGGGGCGCGGCCAAGCAGCGGATCGGCGCCACCGCGATGCGCGACAGCTTCGGCGCCGAACAGGGCAAGGGGCTGATCATCGCCGGGCTGACCGGCGTGTTCATCATTGGTTCACTCGGCACTCTGTTCACCATTGTGTACGGCATGGCGATCTGACGATCAGGCAGATCGGACAGTCCGGGCGGATCGGGTTCGATCCGGGGCGATCGGGTCTGATCCGGGTCGACCGGGGTTGATCCGGCGGTTCGGACCCTTCCGGCCCTTCGGACTCTTCGGACCCTCTGGACCCTTCGGAGCGCCGGGAGGCGGGCGGAGGACGGCGTGCCGTCCGTGCCGGCCGACCTGTCCGATCGTCTGACCGTCCGACCGCCTGTCCGGGCATCCGTGCATGCCCGGAGCCCCGCCGGGAATCCATCCACCACCCCTTCCCTCCGCGCCCGCCCCACGGCCGGAGGGGCCCCCGGAGCCGCCAGCCGGCTCCCCGCACCAGGAGGGCCGCCGTGCCGTTGTCCGACGACCAGCCGCACACCCGTACGCGGCTGCCGGTCGGCGAACAGCCCTCCTCCCAGCCGAGCCAGCGTCAGGCGCACCCGGTCCGCACCGCGCTGACGGTCCTGCTGGTCGTCGCGCTGCTCGTCCTGGCGATCTCGATCGCCAACCGGGGCCGTCCCAACCCCGGCAGCGCCAAGGCCGGCGGCTCCGCCGACCGGGCCGCCACCACCCCCGCCTCCGGCGCCGGCCCCGCCCCCAGCGGCGACCAGCCCGTCACCACCACCGTCAACGGCATCGCCTCCGGCTTCCCGCACACCGACCAGGGCGCCCAGTCCGCCGCGTCCAACTACGCGGTCGCCATCGGCTCCGCCGACATGTTCCGCACCGACACCCGCCACACCATCATCACCACCATCGCCGACCCCGCCGCCGCCCCCACCCTCCAGTCCCGCCTGGACCAGGGGTTCTCGCCGGAGACGGCGGCCAGGTTCGGGGTGGACGCGCAGGGGCGCGCCCCGAAGGGGATGACCTTCGTAAGCCGGACCGTGCCGGTGGGGACGAAGAGCAGCGGCTACACGGCCGAGAGCGCGAAGGTGGAGGTCTGGTGCACGGGACTCTTCGGGATCGCCGGTGAGCGCTCGATCCGGCCCGTCTCGGAGGAGTGGTTCACACTCACTCTCAGCCTGCGGTGGGTGGGCGACGACTGGAAACTCACCGACTACAGCCGGGTATCGGGCCCGGCACCTGTACCACCGGACCAGCAGGCCGCGACCGCTGAGGAGATCACAGGTGCCGTCGAGCAGTTCGGAGGCTTCCGCTATGCGCGCTGAAGGTGACCGGAAGACGCCGCGCATGATGGCGAGGCTCTCCGGAGGTTCGGCCCTGGGCATCCTGACGGTCGTTCTGACGGCTCAGCAGGCTTTCGCCGAACCCTCGCCCACGGCGACCCCGACCCCGACCCCCAGCACTCCGAACTCGAACTGCCCGGGGATCCCCCTTCCCGGCAACGACGTCTACTGCGCTCCCGGTGGCGGCGGGGCGTCGCTGCCCGGGAGCGGGACGGTGGGGACGGTGACGGATCCGCTGGGGTCGTTGGCGAAGGGGTGTGCGCAGGCGGCGGCGTGGGTGGTGCGGAAGTTGTCGGGGGCGATCGACGGCACGACGGAGGTGGACTTCACCAATGCGTCGTTCCTGCAGCAGTACGCGGTGGTGTTCGCCGCGTCGACGATCATCACCCTGGTGCTGTGGCTGCTCGCGGTGACCAAGCGGGCGGTGCGCGGGGCGCCGTTGGCGACGGCGATCTCGGAGGCGATCGGGTTCCTGTGGCTGACGGTGGTCGCGTCGGCGTTCACGCCGTTGATCCTGTACACGGTGGTGAGCGCGACCGACGGGCTGACCAAGGCGGTCGCGGTGGGGACGAAGTCGGACACCGGGACGTACCTGGGCGGGTTCGCGGACACCCTGGAGAAGGGTGACATCGGCGGCGGGCCGCTGATCCTGATCATCACCTCACTGGTGGCCGTGCTGGCGGCGGCGGTGCTCTGGATCGAGCTGCTGATCCGGGCGGCGATGCTGTACGTGGGCGCGCTGCTGGGGACGGCGGTGTACGCGGGGCTGGTGGACAAGCAGTTGTGGAAGCACGTGCGTCGCTGGGCGGGGGTGATGGTGGCGGTGGACCTGGCGAAGCCGATCATCGTGATCATCCTCGGGCTGGCCGGTGCGGTGTCGGCCGGGGCGGGGGCGAGCGACGACTTCGCCCGGGTGCTGTCGGGGCTGGCGATCCTCTTCCTGTCGATCTTCGCCAGCGCCGCCGTGTACCGGTTCGTCCCGGGCTTCGGGGACGAGATCATGAGCATGCGCAGTGCCCGGGCGAGCGCGGTGTCGGCCGGATCGGCGATGATCAACGGGACCGCGAACTTCATGCGGCAGGGCATCAGCACGCACGGCGACCGCGGTCCGCAGCCGGGTGGCGCCGGGGGCGGGGCGGGTCCGGGCGGCGGGTCGGTCGCCCCGGGCATCGCCGCCCACGCGGCGCGCACGCCCGCGCCGCCGCAGCAGGCCGGGCCGCCGGCGCAGTCCTCGGCCCGCGACAGCAATCCAGCGAAGGGAGGGTGACGGGTAAGTGAGCAGCGAACCGCTCGGCCAGTACGGCGCCCAGTACGCCCAGCCGTATGTGCACCAGCGCCGTACCTACCTGATCGGCAAGGCCCGCCCGAACGCGCCGATCGGCCGGAACCGGGAGTCCGGCGAGATCGTGCTGATCATCTTCGGGGCCTTCCTCGGCATGGTCTGGGGCCTGATGATGCCGATCCTGCCGTTGCGCATCGCGGGTCTGGTCGGCCTGCCCGCGCTGGCGATCGCGGCGGTGTACGTGCCGTACCGGCGCCGGACGTTCTACAAGTGGGTGGAGATCAACCGCACCTACCGCCGGACGGTCCGCAGCGGCCGGGCGGTGTGGAAGTCGGACGCGATGGACGCCGGGACGCGGCTGGACGGCCGCGAGGTGGAGATCGGGCCGCCGCCCGGGGTGGGGCGGCTGCGCTGGCTGTCGGCGCCGTTCGGGCCGGACGAGGTCGGGGTGCTGATGCACCTGGAGCGGCGGACGGTGACGGCGGCGATCGAGATCGAGGGCCCGGGTGTCGGGCTGCGCGACTCGGAGGACCAGGAGGCGCTGGTCGACCGGTTCGGGACGCTGCTGAAGCACGTCGCGAACGGGGACGGCTTCGTGACCCGGCTGCAGATCCTGGCCCGCACCCTGCCGGCCGACCCGGACGCGCACGCCAAGGACGTGGAGCGGCGCGGCGACCCGGGCGCGCCGAACTGGCTGAAGGACTCGTACGACCAGCTGCAGTCGATGGTGTCGACCTCGTCGGAGCAGCACCGGGCGTACCTGGTGGCGTGCATGCACTACACCCGGGACCTCGCCGCCGAGGCGCACGCGATGGGCCGCACCGCGACCGGGCGCCGGGCCCGGGACGACGAGGGGCTGGCCGCGGTGATGGCCCGCGAGCTGACCGACATCTGCGCGCGGCTGGCCGAGGCGGACATCCGGGTGCGCCAGCCGCTGGGCCAGGCCCGCCTCTCCTCGCTGCTGCACTCGATGTACGACCCGGACCACCCGATCGACCACATCCAGGCGATGTCGAAGCGCAACGCCTGGCCGGCCGAGCTGGACGCCACCCACCCGCAGTACCTGGAGGCGAAGACCCGCGAGTCGGCGACCCGGGAGCCGTGGTGCCACGCCACCGCGTGGATCAAGGAGTGGCCGCTGACCCCGGTCGGCGTCAACTTCCTGGCGCCGCTGCTGGTGCACACCCCGGACGTGATCCGGACGGTGGCGGTGACGATGGACCTGGAGCCCACCGACGTCGCCATCGAGCGGATGCTCACCGAGAAGACCAACGACGAGGCGGAGGCCAGCCGCGCCGCCAAGATGAACCGCACCGTCGACCCGCGCGACCTGGCCCACAGCGGCCGGGTGGACCAGCGCGGTGACGACCTGGCGTCCGGCGCGGCCGGCGTCAACCTGGTCGGCTACATCACGGTTTCCTCGCGCAACCCCGACGCGCTGGCCCGGGACAAGCGGACCATCCGCGCCTCGGCGGGCAAGAGCTACCTGAAGCTGGAGTGGTGCGACCGCGAGCACCACCGCGCGTTCGTCAACACCCTGCCGTTCGCCACCGGTATCCGCCGCTGAGCGGGCACCGGGCGAGCGACTGATCTGGAGGCCCCCGTATGGCGATCGGCAACCTCACCGACGCGTTCACCAGCCTGATGTTCGGCAAGGTGGAGACCACCCGGCTGCCGGTGCGCACGTCCACCGGTCAGGCGCAGGCGGTCTACCTGCCGACCGCCGCGCCGGGCCTCGGCGACTCCGGGGTGATCATCGGACGGGAGGTGTACAGCGGGAAGGGGTACGTCTACGACCCGTTCCAACTGTACGGCCAGCAGCTGCCGGCCCCGCACTGGCTGGTGCTGGGGGAGTCCGGCAACGGCAAGTCGGCGCTGGAGAAGACGTACGTACTGCGTCAGTTGCGCTTCCGGGACCGGCAGGTGGTGGTGCTGGACGCGCAGGGCGAGGACGGGGTCGGCGAGTGGAACCTGATCGCCGACGCGCTGGGCATAAAGTCGATCCGGCTGGACCCGATGGCGGCCCGGGACGGCGGGGTGAAGCTCAATCCGCTGGACCCGGCGATCACCCAGACCGGGCAGCTGTCGCTGCTGCGCACCATCATCGAGGTGGCGATGGGGCGCGGTCTGGAGGAGCGGGCCGGCTTCGCGCTGAAGGCCGCGCACGCGCACGTGGTGGCGACGGTCCGGGACCGTCAGCCGGTGCTGGACGACATCATCGACACCCTGCGCAACCCCGAGCTGTCGTCGGTGGAGTCGCTGGGCGTGGCGGTGGACGAGGTGCAGTCCTGGGGCCTGGACGTCGCGCTGGTGCTCGACCGGCTGGTCGACGGCGACCTGCGGGGCATGTTCGACGGGTCGACCACCGAGGGCATCGACCTGGACGCGCCACTGATCGTCTTCGACCTCTCGCACATCGACCGCAACTCGATCGCGATGCCGATCCTGATGGCGATCGTCGGGGTCTGGCTGGAACACACCTGGATCAGGCCGGACCGCAAGAAGCGGATCTTCCTGGTCGAGGAGGCCTGGCACATCATCAACAGCCCGTTCGTGGCCCAGCTGTTCCAGCGGCTGCTGAAGTTCGGCCGCCGGCTGGGCCTGTCCTTCGTCGCCGTGGTGCACCACCTGTCGGACGTGGTGGACGGGGCGGCGGCCAAGGAGGCCTCGGCGATCCTGAAGATGGCCTCCACCCGGACCATCTACATGCAGAAGGCCGAGGAGGCGAGAGCCACCGGCCGGGTGCTCGGCCTGCCGCGCTGGGCCGTGGAGATCATCCCCACACTGTCGCCGGGCATCGCGGTCTGGGACGTCAACGGCAACGTCCAGGTGGTGAAGCACATCATCACCGAGGCGGAGCGTCCGCTGGTCTACACCGACCGCGCGATGACCGAGGACGCGGTGGCCGAACGGGTGCGCGCCGAGCGGCAGTTGGCCGCCGAGCCGGGCGTCTGAGGCCGCTCCCGGCAGATCGGCCGGCGTCCGCGCGGGCGGCTGCGCGGGCGGCAGCGCGGGCGGGCGGCCGGCGCGGAAAGTCCGACGACGATTCGTCCGTGGGTCACCCTGTCGTTACGTCCGGGGGCCTGACAGCTACGCGCGTTGACCCTAGGCTGCACTCGCGCAACGACACTCGTCTCGCGCGCCCGGGCCTGTCCACAGCTGGGCGCTCTCACAGGTGCAGGGGACCCCCTACATGCTCTCCGTCAGAACTCGGCGGTCGGCGCTGGCCGTCGTCGCCGCGGCCGGCCTCGTCGGCACGGTGGCCGTGCCGTCCGCGGCCCAGGCCGCGACCGCCAACAAGCCGAAGACCGTCAACCTCCAGCTGCTGGCCATCAATGACCTGCACGGCAACCTGGAGCCCCCGGCCGGTTCCTCCGGCACCATCCGGGAGATCGACCCGGCCACCGGCCAGCCGGTCAGCACCCCGGCCGGCGGCGTGGAGTACCTCGCCACCGCGCTGCGCCAGGCCCGCATCCCCGCCGACGACTCGATCACCGTCGCCGCCGGCGACCTGGTCGGCGCCTCCCCGCTGACCTCGGCGCTCTTCCACGACGAGCCCACCATCGAGGCGCTGGACAAGCTCGGCCTGGACGTCACCTCGGTCGGCAACCACGAGTTCGACGAGGGCTCTGCCGAGCTGCTCCGGCTGCAGAACGGCGGCTGCCACCCGACCGACGGGTGCTACGAGGAGGGGCGCACGTTCAAGGGCGCCAACTTCAACTACCTGTCGGCGAACGTCACCAGCGAGAAGACCGGCAAGCCGCTGCTCGCCCCGTACTGGGTGACCAAGTCCCAGGGCGTCAAGATCGGCTTCATCGGCGTCACCCTGGAGGGCACGCCGAACATCGTCACCGCCGAGGGCGTCAAGGGCCTCAAGTTCGCGGGCGAGGTCGCCACGATCAACAAGTACGCCGCGGAGCTGAAGGCCAAGGGCGTCAACTCGATCGTCGCACTGATCCACGAGGGCGGCCTGCCGGCCAGCAGCACCTACAACTACGACTGCGGCGCGGCCGGCCAGGGCATCTCCGGCCCGATCGTCGACATCGCCAAGAACATCGACCCCGCGGTCGGCGCCATCGTCACCGGCCACACCCACGGGGCGTACGCCTGCACCATCCCGGACCCGCAGGGCGTGCCGCGGTCGGTGACCAGCGCCGCCTCCTTCGGCCGGCTGTACACCGAGATCGACCTGAAGCTCGACCGGACCACCGGCACCATCGTGCGCCCGTCGGTCAAGGCCGAGAACCACATCGTGCGCCGGACGGTCGAGAAGGCCCCGGACATGACCCAGCTGATCGAGCACTACTCGAAGCTGGCCGCGCCGATCTCCAACCGCCCGGTGGGCTACATCGCCTCGGACATCAACGGCCGCGGCAACAACGACCCGGAGAAGCCGCTCGGCGATGTCATCGCCGACGCCCAGCAGGCCGGCCTCGCGCCCGCCGACAAGGGCGGCGCGCAGGTCGCCTTCATGAACCCCGGCGGCATCCGCTCCGACCTCGTCTACCGGGCGACCGGCGCGGAGGGCGACGGCGTGGTGACCTACGGCGAGGCGTTCGCCGTCCAGCCGTTCACCAACATGATGCAGGTCAAGACGCTGACCGGGGCCCAGCTGGTCCAGCTGCTGCAGCAGCAGGTCAGCGGCTCCAACGAGGCCTCGCCGAAGATCCTCCAGCCGTCCAAGGGCCTCACCTACACGCTGGACATGCGCAACAAGGGCGCGGAGCGGGTCGTCGTCGACTCGATCCGCCTCAACGGCGCGCCGATCGACCCGGCCGCCGGGTACCGGGTCGCGGCCAATGAGTTCCTGGCCGGCGGCGGCGACGGCTTCCCGGCCTTCGCGGCCGGCACCGACAAGCTCGTCGGCGCCTCCGACCTGGACGTCTTCACCGCCTACCTCGGCGCCAACAGCTCGGCCGCCGCGCCGCTGAAGGCTCCGGCGCAGGACCGGATCAAGGTGATCGCCGCGGGTACCACCACCGGCTGAGCCGGGGATCGCCGGCCCGGGGCCGGCCGGGGCGGGGCGCTGTCGGGGCGCCCCGCCCCTTTCCGTCGCCTCAGACCGGTGCGGGGCCGCCGGGCAGCCGGACGGTGGCGAGGGTGCCGGGGCCGCCGTCCGGGGCCGGGCCGAGCGACACCTCGCCGCCGGCCTCCCGCACGCTCTGCGCGACGATCGACAACCCCAGGCCCGAGCCCGGGAGCTGGCGTGAGGACGGGGAGCGCCAGAAGCGGTCGAAGACGTACGGGAGCTCCTCCGGGGGGATCCCGGGGCCGTGGTCGCGGACGGTCAGCACACCGCGGTCGAGCCGGACCTCGATGGTGCCGCCGGGCGGGCTGTACTTCACCGCGTTGTCCAGCAGGTTGATCACCGCGCGCTCCAGGGCGGCCGCGTCGCCGTGCACGTACCAGGGCGCGGCGGCGGTCTCGAAGACCAGCCCCGGACCGCGCAACTCGGCACGCTCGACGGCCCGTTCGGCGATCTCGTGCAGGGCGACCACGGCGAGCGTGCGGACCGGCCCGGGGGAGTCCGGGCGGGAGAGCTGGAGCAGGTCGCCGATCAGCACCGTGAGCTCCTGCATCTGGGCCTTCAGGCTGCCGAGCAGCTTGGTGCGGGTGGCGGGCGGCAGCGGGCGGCCGGTGTCGTCGCTGCGGATCAGCAGGTCGACGTTGGTGCGCAGGGAGGTGAGGGGGGTGCGCAGTTCGTGCCCGGCGTCGGCGATCAGCCGGGTCTGCCGCTCGCGGGAGTTGGCGAGGGCGGTGCTCATGGAGTTGAAGGACGTGGAGAGCCGGGCGATCTCGTCCTCGCCGTGGACGGGGATGGTGGTGCCGACCTCCTCGGTGCGGGCGATGTGCTCGACGGCGTCGGTGAGCCGGTCGACGGGCTTGAGCGCGGAGCGGGCCACCAGCCGGCCGGCGACGGCGGCGAGCACGATGCCGCCGAGGGCGACCCCGCCGAGGACGAAGGCGAGCCGGCGCAGGGACTCCTCGGCCGCTGCGGTCGGCGTGGCGACCATGACCACGACCGAGGTGTGGCCGGGCAGGCGCAGCAGGGACAGGCGGACCATGGCCGGGTCGCCGTTGATGTACGTGCCCTCGCGCAGGACCGCCTGGTCGGGCTGGAGGGAGAGGGCCGTCCTGGCGTCGCCGGGCTGGATCGCAATGGCCCGGGTGGCACCGAGCGGCAGGGAGACGCACCCCTGGTCGACCCAGAGGAACTGGGTGTCCCGGGGGGCCGGGCCGCCGCCCTGGGGAGGTTCCGCGAGGGTGCTGGTCCGCTGCGCCAGTTCGAGGGCGGCTTCGGGGGTCTTCGGACAGGCGGACTGGAGGGTCGCCACCCGGGGCTGCGGGATGTGCTCCAGGTCGTTGCGGATCTGGTCGTAGAGCTGCTTCTCCACGATGAACCAGCACGCCAGCGCCGACAGCGCGATCGCCACCGCCACCGCCGCCGCCGTGAGGAAGGTGAGCCGGGTGCGCAGGGAGCGGGCGCGGTACCAGGTGGTGAGGCGGCCGCGGCGCGGGATGCGGGGCGGGGTGAGCGGGGGCGGCGGGACGGCGGGGTTCACGCCGTGGTGCCGGTGGCCGGGCGGAGTGCGTAGCCGACTCCGCGGACGGTCTGGACGAGCCGGGGCAGACCGCCCTGCTCGGTCTTGCGGCGCAGGTACATCACGTACACGTCCAGCGAGTTGGACGAGGGCTCGAAGTCGAAGCCCCAGACCGCCTTGAGGATCTGCTCGCGGGTGAGCACCTGGCGCGGGTGGGCGAGGAACATCTCCAGCAGCATGAACTCGGTGCGGGTCAGCTCGACCGGCCGGCCGGCCCGGGTGACCTCGCGGGTGGCGGTGTTCATCCGCAGGTCGCCGAAGGCGAGGACGTCGGTCTCCTCCTCGACGGCGGCCGCCCGGGCGGCGGCCTCGGTGGCGAGCGCGTTGCGGCGCAGCAGGGCGCGCACCCGGGCGAGCAGCTCGTCGAGTTCGAAGGGCTTGGCGAGGTAGTCGTCGGCGCCGACGTCGAGGCCGGTGACCCGGTCGCCGACGGCGTCCCGGGCGGTGAGCATCAGCACCGGGACGGTGTCGCCGCGCGAGCGCATCCGGCGGACGGCGGTGAGCCCGTCCATCCGGGGCATCATGATGTCGAGCAGGACGAGGTCCGGCCGGTCGCGTTCGACGGTTTCGAGGGCCTCGTAGCCGTCGGTGGCGGTGGTGACCTCGTAGCCCTCGAAGGCGAGGCTGTTCTCCAGGGCGTCCCGGAGCGCGGGTTCGTCGTCGACCACCAGGAGCCGGGCGGTGGTCTGCTGACCGGGCTCGGCGGGGGTGCGGTCGTCGGCGGACGGGGTCATCGGCGGTCGCCTTTCTGGTGGCGGGAGGGCCTGCTCGGGTCAATTGTCGGACGTGGTCAGACGTTCCGGCCGGACTGCAGGTGCGGCAGCACCTGCTTGATGTCGTCGATCGGGATGGCGAAGCCGAGGCCGACGCTGCCCGCCCCGCTGCCGCCGGCCGTGGCGCTGGAGCCGTTCGGCGCGTACATGGCCGCGTTGATGCCGATGACCTGCCCCTCGGCGTTGATCAGCGGGCCGCCGGAGTTGCCGGGGTTGAGCGCGGCATCGGTCTGGAAGGCCTGGTAGGTGGCGGTCTCGCCGCCGCCCTGCGGGGCGGCGCCGCGCAGTCCGGGCAGCTGGGGGAGGCCGAAGCCGCCGTTGCCGCCGGTGGTGCCCTCGTCGAGCTGGACGGTGACCTCGCGGTGCTCGGCGCTGATGATGCCGGAGGTGACGGTGCCGGTGAGGCCCTCGGGGTTGCCGATGGCCACGACGGGGTCGCCCACCGCGACCTCGGAGGAGTCGCCGAGGACGGCGGGGGTGAGGTGCCCGGCGCCGCTCGCGGTGATCACGGCGGCGTCCAGGCCCTTGTCGGTGCCGGTGAGGTCGGCCCGGGCGGTGGAGCCGTCGTGGAAGGTGACGGTGATCCGGCCGCCGGTGGCCGCGCCGGAGACCACGTGGTAGTTGGTGAGGATCCGCCCGCTGCCGGTCAGCACCACGCCGGTGCCGGTGGCGGTGCCGTTCGCGCTCTGCACGGTGATCTGGACGACGCTGGGCGCGACGGCGGCCGCGACGGCGGCGACGTCGGCGCTGCCGTCGGAGCGGGCGGCGACCGGGCCGGCGAGGGTGCCGGTGCGGCCGTCGGAGTCGTGCTCCTGGGCGGCGACGACGCCGCCGGTGACTCCGCCGAGGACGGCGGCGATCGCGGCGACGGCGGTGACCAGGGCGAGCCGTCCGCGCAGCAGGCCGCGCCGGGCGCGGTGGCCGGGGCCGCCGGGGGCGGCCGGGGCGGGTACCCCGGCCGCTCCGGGAGGGGACGGCGGGGCCGGGGGCGGGGGCGGGGTGCCGGCGGCGGGGTGGGCGGGGCTCCCGTACCCGGTGCCGTCGTACCCGGTGCCGTTGTGCACGGCGCTGTCGTGCGTGGTGCTGCCGAGGACGGTGCCCGGGACGACCCGGGGCCGCGGGTACCCGTGGGGGCCGTCGTCCTGCCGGTCGTCGGTGCGGGGCTGCCACTGCCGGTGATCGCTCATGGCGACCAACGTCCGCCCGCCGGATGAGAATCCGGTGAGAGCCCGCTCAGAACGCCCCGAGAAGCCCGTTGACTTCTCATAAAGCCTGGTCGGGCTAGGCGTCGGCGCTCTTCGGCGAGCAGCCGCAGGAACGCCGCACGACCAGGCGCGACGGGAAGGTGCGGACCCGTTCGGTGTCCGAGCCGGGCACCATCAGCGAGTCGTCCAGCACCAGGTCCACCGCCGCCCGGGCCATCGCGTCGCGGTCGGAGGCGACGGTGGTCAGCGGCGGGTCGGCGAGCGCGGCCTCCGGCACGTCGTCGAAGCCGGCCACCGCGAGGTCCTCCGGCACCCGCAGGCCCAGCTCGCGGGCGGCCCGCAGCACACCGATCGCCTGGTCGTCGGTGGAGCAGAAGATCGCCGGCGGGCGGTCCTCGGAGCGCAGCACGCCGAGCGCGACGTCGTAGGCGCCGTAGCGGTGGAAGGGCGCGTCGATGAGGTGCGGCTCGGTGGGCAGGCCGTGCGCGTCCATGGCCCGCTGCCAGCCCTCGACGTGGTCGATGACCGGGTCGCCGGGGGCGGGGGACTCCACCGGGCCGCCGAAGCAGGCCACGTACGGATGCCCGTGCACCTCCAGCAGGTGGCGCACGACGGTCTCGGCGCCGGCCACGTCGTCGGTGACCACCGCGACGTCGTCGATCGCCTCGGGGCGGCGGTGCAGCAGCACCACCTTGGCGCCCTCCATGGCGGCGAACTCCTCGGCGGCCCGCTGCGAGGGGCCCTGGCTGACCAGGATCAGGCCGGAGACCCGCATGCCGAGGAAGGCGCGGACGTAGTGGACCTCGCGGTCGTCGACGTAGTCGGAGTTGCCGATCAGCACGAGCTTGCCGCGCTCGGAGGCGGCCCGCTCCACGGCGTGCGCCATCTCGGCGAAGAACGGCTGGCGGGCGTCCGGGACGACCATGCCGATCAGGTTGGTGCGGCGGGAGGCCATCGCCTGCGCGACGCTGTTCGGCCGGTAGCCGAGCTGCTCGATCGCGGCGAGCACCTTCTCCCGGGTGGCGGGCGCGACCGGGCGCGGTCCGTTGTTGATCACGTAGCTGACGACCGCGGTCGAGGTACCAGCCAGTCGGGCTACGTCGTCGCGCGTCACTTTGGCCACGGGGGGAGTCTACGCGTGTGGCGTGCGGCCGGGCAGCGGGGGACCCGCGCCGGGCGGGTGCGGCGCGGGCCCGGTCCCGGGCGGGGCGGGACGAATCCGGACAGGCCGGGCGGCCCCGTCGGCGACGGGACCGCCCGGCCGGTCGGTCAGGCCTCCAGGGCGGCCGCGGAGCGCCGGGCGGGCTGCTCGGTCCGCTCGGTCCGCTCGCCCTTGTCCCCCTTCTCGGGGACGACGAAGCGGTAGCCGACGTTGCGCACGGTGCCGATCAGGCCCTCGTGCTCGACGCCGAGCTTGGCGCGCAGCCGGCGGACGTGCACGTCGACCGTCCGGGTGCCGCCGAAGTAGTCGTAGCCCCAGACCTCCTGCAGCAGCTGCGCCCGGGTGAAGACCCGGCCGGGGTGCTGGGCGAGGTACTTGAGCAGCTCGAACTCCTTGAAGGTGAGGTCCAGCACCCGGCCCTTGAGCTTGGCGGAGTAGGTGGCCTCGTCGACCGAGAGGTCGCCGCTGCGGATCTCGCCCGGGCTGTCGTCGGTGGTCACCTGGAGCCGGCCGAGGGCGAGCCGCAGCCGGGCCTCGACCTCGGCGGGGCCGGCGGTGTCGAGCAAGACGTCGTCGATGCCCCAGTCGGCGGTGACGGCGGCCAGGCCGCCCTCGGTCACCACCAGGATCAGCGGGCAGCCGATGCCGGTGGAGCGCAGCAACTGGCAGAGGCTGCGGATCTGCGGCAGGTCGCGCCTGCCGTCCACCAGGATGACGTCGGCACTGGGGGTGTCGACCAGGGCGGCGCCCTCGGCGGGGGCCACCCGGACGTTGTGCAGCAGCAGGCCGAGCGCGGGCAGGACCTCCGCGGAGGGTTGCAGCGCGTTGGTGAGGAGGAGCAGAGAACTCATACCCGGTAGTCCCCTTTCCGGGTCGTCGCGGTCGCGTTCCGGCTGCCGCCACAGCCGGATGGCGCACGTGCTGGTGAGGGGGAGGAGACGGAGGCCCGTGGGGACGCGGGGGACACGGCGGTGCGCGCGGCCGGACGGGGCACGTCCCGGGCGTCCCGCGACCCCCGGTGCACCGTTTCTGCCCTGCTCATCCGCGAACCTTCCGGTCCTGGCCCGTCCCGGGCGGCGGCCCGGAGCCGGGGTTGTCCGACGCCCCGGCCCGGTTGCGGCACGTCGTTGTGCCGTGTGTGGCGGGGGCGGTCCCTGCGGCACGCCGGGGGTGGGCCGACGATTCGCACGGACGTCCGTACTGGCGTCCTGAAAGCACAAAAGGACCCGGGGGCGACTCTGCCCGGATCCCTCGGGGATCGAGGATAACCGACCGGTCCCCCGCGCCGGGAGGGCCCGAGCCCGGCGGGCCGGCCTTTCCGGGCGCGCCCCGGGTGAGCCCCGCCACAGCTTCGCGACGGCGCCGCCGGGCGCCGGGCCAGGGCGATTGCCGCTCGCGCGGGCGAACACGACATCATGGGGGGACACATCGGCGGCACCGTGCGAGTCCACCTTTCGGGCGAGGCGCGGCCGCCCCGGTGGTGGACCCGGCCGGGACACCCGGGCCCGGGCGAGGACGACGAGAAGGGGTTGCCATGGGCGCGACCACCGGGCACGACCCGGCGGCCGCCGTTCGGGTGAGCGGGACGATCCGCTACTGGGCGGCGGCGAAGTCGGAGGCCGGGCTGGCCGAGGAGCCGTACCTGGCGGCGACCCTGGCCGAGGCGCTGGCAGGGGCGGCGGAGCGGCACGCGGACCGGCCGAAGCTGGTCCGGCTGCTCGGCCACTGCTCCTACCTGGTGGACGGCTCGCCGGTGGGTGGCCGCGACCACGCGACCGTCGCCCTCACCGAGGGCGGCACGGTCGAGGTCCTTCCCCCGTTCGCGGGCGGGTGAGCGGCGTGAGCGGGACGAACCCGACCCCCGAGGGGCAGCAGCCCCAGCAGCCGTACCAGCCGCAGTACCCGTACGGGCAGCCGCAGCCGCAGCCGCAGCCGCAACAGCAGGCGCCGCAGGGCTACCAGCCCCAGCCCCAGTCCGGGCAGGCGCCCTACCCGTACGCCCCGCCGCAGGCGTACGCGCCGGATCCTTATGCGCAGCAGGGGCACGCGGCGCAGCCGCACGCCCCCGGCGCGGGCCCTGCGCCGTACGGCCAGCAGTCCTATGGCCGGCAGCCCTACGGGCAGCCCTCCTACGGACAGCCGCCCCACGGCCGGTCGCCCTACGGGGCCGGGCCGGGCGCGGACGACGCTGCGACGGCGCTGCTCCCGCCGGTGCCGCCGCTGGACGACGCGGCGGCGACCACGCTGCTCCCGCCCGTTCCGCCGCCGGACGAGGCCGCGACCGCCCTGCTCCCCCCGGTGACGGAGTCGGGTCCGGTGCCGCCGGCCGCGCCGGGGCAGCCGTCGGCCGGGGGACCGGCGCGGCCCTACACCGAGCCGCGGCGCGGCCGTTCGCACCGCCGGACGGAGTCCCCCGCGCCCGCCCCCGGGCCCGTCCAGGCTCCGGCCCGGGCACAGGTCCAGTCCCAGGCCCCGGTCCCCCCGTCGGCTCCCGCCCCGGACCACGGGCAGGGCCTGGACCAGCCGACCATGACGCTGAAGCGCCCGGAGCCCCCGGCCCCGGTGCTGACCGACCCGGCCGCGGCCCGCGCCGCCCGGGCCGCCCGGGCCGCGCAGGGCGGCCACGTCGCGCCCGCCCGTCCGGCCGCGCCGTTCCCCGGCCCGGCCCCGTCGCTCGGCACCCAGCCGTTCCCGGCCCCGGCCCCGGCCCCGGCTGCGGCCCAGAGCCCGTCCCAGTCCCCGGCGCCGGCCCCGGCGGCCCCGCCCGTCCGGACCGGTTCGCCGATCAACGACCCGGGTCTCCAACCGGCCCTGATCACCGCCGGTGCCGCCGCCCTGCTGGCCGGGGGCGCGGCGCTCGGCCAGGTCGCGCTCGCGCTGGTGCTCGTCCTCCTCCAGGGCCTGACGGCGGCCGGCTGGTTCCGGCTGAACGGCATGTGGCCGGCCCGCCAGGGCATCGCGCTGGCCGCGCTGTCCGGCGTGGTGGCCGACGTCTCGGTGCTGCTGGCCGACGAGGACGGCGGCACCGCCGCCGTGGTGGGCACGCTCGGCGGGTTCTTCCTGCTGGTCCTGGTGCTGCAGACGTTCCGGCCGGCCGATCCGAAGGAACGCTTCTACGCGCTCACCGTGCTCGGCTCCGCCACCGTGGTCACGGTGCTCTGCACCGCGCTGCTGCTGGCCGACTGGGTGCCGGCGGCGGTCGGCGCGGTCGCGCTGGCGACCCTGCTGGCGGCCGCGCCGGTGCCCGGCCCGCGCTGGTCGGGCCCGCTGCTGGGCCTGCTCGCGGCGGTCGGCCTGGGCTTCGCGGTCGGCGCTCCGCCGTTCCTGGGCCTGGCGGCCGGGCTCGGTGCGCTGATCGGCCGCCGGGTGGCCGGGTACGACTTCCCGTCCCGGTTCGTGCACATGACGGCGGGCGTGGCGCTGCCGCTCGCGGTCTCCGCGCCGCTGGTGTGGATCGCCACCGCGCTGCTCGGCTGACGGCCGTGGCGTCCCGCCCCGGAACCATGCTCCGGGGCGGGACGTCGTACGGTCGTGCGGAAGCGGCCGCACCGGAACGGCCCGGTCCGCCGGAGCGGGGGCGGGCGACAGCGACCGGCGACGACGGGGGAGAGCGATGCGCGGCTGGCTGAAGGCGACGATCGGCGTGGTGGTGCTCTTCGGAGTGCTGGTGGGCGCCGACCGGATCGCCGTCGGTGTCGCCGAGGACGAGGCGGCCGAGCAGATCCTGAAGAGCGGCCGGATGAGCCGCAAGCCGGACGTCTCGATCGAGGGCTTCCCGTTCCTCACCCAGGTGGTCGCGCGGAAGCTGGACGAGGTGCGGATCTCCTCGGACGGGCTGACCGTCGGCGAGGGCAAGGACCAGGTGGCCCTGCACGCGTTCAAGGCCGAGCTGTCCGGGGTCGAGGTCAGCGGCAACATGAGCAGCGCCACGGTGGACCGGGGGAGCGGCTCCGGGCTGATCACCTACGCGGACCTCTCCCGGCTGTTGCCGCCGGCCTCGGAGCTGGTGCCGAACGCGGGCCGGCTCTCGCTGGGCGCGGGCACCCGGCTGAATCTCTCCTACGGCGGTCCGGGCAAGGTCAAGGCCTCGTTGGGGCCGTTCCCGGTCGGCGACGCCGCGGTGCACAGCCGGGGCAACACCGTCACGGTGGACGGGTTCAAGCTGAGCGCGATGGCGTCCCTGCTGGCCGGGGTGGCCGACCAGACCATCGACCCGATCAGCTTCACCCTCTCCGAGCTGCCCGCCGGGCTGAACCTGTCCTCGGTCACGCCGCAGGAGGAGGGTTTCCAGCTGGGCTTCGAGGGCAAGGACGTCAAACTGATCGGCTGACCCCGCCGCCGCACCTCCGCACCTCCGCACCGCCGCACCCTCTCCCGTTCCCCGTTCCTCCGTTCCGCTCCGCGAGACGCACTGTCCAGCGCAGGCCGCGGAGCGGTGCCGTTCCCGCCGCCGGGCCGGTCCCCGTGCGCCCGCCGTCCGGGCTCCGGCCGGTTCCGGTCGCCCAAGAGCGGGTCAAATCCCATGATGCGAGCCATTGAGTCTCGCCATTCGATACGCTGATGACAGCGGGCGTCCGGTGTCCCTAGCATCGTCCGCATGAAGCGACAGACGGATCTCACCAAGCGGCGGGCGGTAGACCTGTGCCGCGTGGCCGCCTGTCTGTGTCGAATGCGTTAACTCGGCGTCCAGGCAGGGCAGTTGCCCCCGCCGCCGACTTCTTCCGGCGATCGCCGACGGCCCCTCGGCCGGGCTTCGCCGCCGTATTTCTCCACGCACCGCCCGGTCGCGCCGCACACCGCCGTCAGTCCCATTATTCGGACAGGAATTCGGACCGGTGGCCGACGGGCGACCAGCACCACCGCTGAGCAGCAGCACCCGAAGCAGCGAGCACCTTCCGCCAACCGCCCCCGGATGGAGAACATCACCATGAGCCGCAGCGACGTCCTGGTCGACGCCGACTGGGTCCAGGCCCACCTGGACGACCCGAAGGTCGTCATCGTCGAGGTCGACGAGGACACCTCCGCCTACGAGAAGAACCACATCCGCAACGCGGTCCGGATCGACTGGAAGACCGACCTCCAGGACCCGGTCCGCCGCGACTTCATCGACCAGGCCGGCTTCGAGGCGCTGCTCAGCGCCAAGGGCATCGCCAACGACGACATCGTCGTCCTCTACGGCGGCAACAACAACTGGTTCGCCTCCTACGCCTACTGGTACTTCAAGCTGTACGGCCACGGCGACGTCCGCCTGCTCGACGGCGGCCGCAAGAAGTGGGAGCTGGACTCCCGCGACCTGGTCGCCGAGGTGCCGCAGCGCGCCGCCACCGAGTACAAGGCGCAGGCCGCCGACTCCTCGATCCGCGCCTTCCGCGACGACGTGATCGCCGCCATCGGCACCCTCAACCTGGTGGACGTCCGCTCGCCCGACGAGTTCTCCGGCAAGCTGCTCGCCCCGGCCCACCTCCCGCAGGAGCAGTCGCAGCGCCCCGGCCACGTGCCGACCGCGCGCAACATCCCGTGGGCCAAGAACGCCAACGACGACGGCACCTTCAAGAGCGACGACGAGCTCAAGGCCCTCTACGAGGCCGAGGGCGTCGACCTGGCGAAGGACACCATCGCCTACTGCCGCATCGGCGAGCGCTCCGCGCTGACCTGGTTCGTGCTGCACGAGCTGCTCGGCCAGGAGAACGTGAAGAACTACGACGGTTCCTGGACCGAGTACGGCAGCCTCGTCGGCGTGCCGATCGAGCTCGGCAACTGAGCCTCCGGCTCCACCCGTAAGGCAGAAGGGAAACAAGACAATGTGCGGTGCGAAGGCCGGCGGCCCGGACCTGGCAGGAGTTGACGTGGCGAACGAGACGATCATCCAGGGTTCGGTGACCCGCGACGGCGAGCCGGTCAACGGCTACGTGCGACTGCTCGACGAGAACAACGAGTTCACGGCCGAGGTGCCCACCTCGGCGACCGGCCAGTTCCGGTTCTTCGCCCGCCCGGGCAAGTGGACCCTGCGCGCGCTCATCCCGGGCCAGACCGTGGACCGCCAGGTGGTCGCCTCCCAGGGCAACCTGACCGAGGTCGCCATCGCCGTCTGACCGGCGACGCGAGCGAGCACGACCGGGGGCCCCTGCCGAGCGGGGGCCCCCGGGCATACCGTGGAAGGGTGCAGACCCGCCGGCGCCGCCGCTACTACTACGCCATGATGGGCGTCTGCCTGGGCCTCTTCGTGCTGGCCTGGGGAGTGGTGCGGTTCGTCTCCGTCCCGGCGGCCGTGGCGCTGTGCGTGGTCGCGATGGTCATCCCGCCGGCGGCGGCGGTGTTCGCCAACCGGCGCGACCCCGAGGACGACTGGTGGGACGACCCGCGCTGGGAGGACCCCAAGTGGGACGACCCCGGCCACGACCGGGACCGCCCCGACCACGAACCCCGTCAGTAGACGAGCGCCTGCACGCCGTCGGCCATGATCTCGCTGACGAAGACCTGCGCGCCCGCGATCCGGACGCCGTCGAGGGTGTCCTGCTGCTCGATCCCGCGCCGCGCCGCGCACTGGGTGCACAGCGTGAGCGTGCCGCCGGCCAGCACCGACTCCAGCAGGTCCGGCAGCGGCGCCGCGTGCGGCAGCTCGAACTCCGCCGCCCGCCCGGGCAGGGCGAACCAGGCCGACTCGCCGGTCAGCCAGAGCGAGACCTCGATGCCGCTGGCGACGGCCACCGCCGCCACCGTGAACGCCTGCGAGCACCGCTCGGGGGCGTCAGCCCCGGCGGTCACCTTGATGACGAGCTTCTTCTTCTGGGCCATGCCGACACCCTAGATCGCCGACGTGGTGGGGCTCACCGAGACCCTCCCCCACCCGCCGGATAGAGTGAGCGGCAGCAAAATCCACCACACTGTCGCCGCAATGGGAGCCCCCCGTGTCCGGTCTGGAAATCTTCTTCGACGGTCTGCTGGCCCTCATGGCCGTGCTGATCACCTGGTTCGCCATCTTCTCGGTGATGAAGCTCTACCAGGGCCAGCGCTGAGCGCACTGCCGTACGGTTGAAGTACTCCCGCACCGACGACAGCGACCAGGAACATGATCGAGATCCCCTCTGACCTCCACAAGGACGTCGTCCCGCTCGCCTTCCTCCTCGGCACCTGGGAGGGCGCGGGCGTCTACGCCCCGCTGCCCGGTGACGGGGCCCCGGACGCCGAGAAGTGCAACTTCGGCCAGGAGATCGTCATCCGCCACGACGGACGGCCCTTCCTGGAGTTCCGCTCCCGCACCTGGGTGCTGAACGGCGAGGGCGAGAAGGTCCGCCCGCTGGAGAACGAGCACGCCTTCTGGCGGATCACCAGCAACCAGCACGGCACCAGCGGCGCCCGCGGGATCGAGATCTCGTCCGTCCGTGACGACGGCACGGTGGAGATCTGGTACGGCGAGCTGGCCGACGGCAAGCCGCAGATCGACGTCTCCACCGACGCGGTGGCCCGGATCGAGGGCTCCCCGGAGTACTCGGGCGGCAAGCGGCTCTACGGCTTCGTCAACGAGGAACTGCTCTGGGTGGGCGAGAAGGCCGCCCCGAACGTGCCGCTGCGCCCGTACATGTCCGCCCAGCTGAAGAAGGTGCTCTCGCCGGCCCAGCTGATCAAGGACATCAACGACCTGCCGGACGACGGCATCGCCTTCTTCAAGTAGGCACGCCCGCCCGCGAGTCGCGCACACGGTAGGGACCGGCCCGGGGCCGGTCCCTACACTTGCTCCAGGACCCCCGACGTTTGGCAGGGACAGGACCGTGGCGGACACCGGCACCACCGACTGGCAGCTCTCCGGCGACTGGAAGGCCGACCTGCGCGAGCGCGGGTACCGGCTCACCCCGCAGCGGCAGCTCGTGCTGGAGGCGGTCGACGCGCTCGACCACGCGACCCCGGACGACATCCTCTGCCACGTGCGGCAGACCGCCAGCGGCGTCAACATCTCCACCGTCTACCGGACCCTGGAGCTGCTGGAGGAGCTGGGCCTGGTCTCGCACGCCCACCTCGGGCACGGCGCCCCGACCTACCACCTGGCCGGCCGCCACCACCATCTGCACCTGGTCTGCCGGGACTGCGAGAAGGTCACCGAGACCGGTACCGAGATCGCCCAGCCGCTGATCGACAGCCTCCGTGACCAGCACGGCTTCGACACCGACCTCAAGCATTTCGCCATCTTCGGCCGCTGCTCCGACTGCACCGCCGAGCGCGCCGCGGGGCGGTCGTAAGCTTGCCGGTATGACCGGTCTGAAGAGTCCGCTGCTTGCCCTGCCCGGAGCCGTCCCCGCCGAGGGGACCGACGAGGGCGTCGCCGCCCACTACGGCGACCTCTTCCGCGAGCAACGGAACCTCTCCCGGGGGACCGGTTTCGTGGACCTCTCGCACCGCGGCGTGATCACCGTCACCGGCGCGGACCGGCTGAGCTGGCTCCACCTGCTGATCACCCAGCACGTCAGCGCGCTGCCGCCGCAGCAGGCCACCGACGCGCTGGTGCTCTCCGCCAACGGGCACGTCGAGCACGCCCTCTACCTGGTCGACGACGGCACCACCACCTGGGCGCACGTCGAGCCGGGCACCCAGGAGGCGCTGGTCGGCTACCTGGAGAGCATGAAGTTCATGTACCGGGTCGAGGTGGCCGACGCGACCGCCGACCACGCGGTGGTCCACCTGCCGGCCGGCTCCACCGCCTCCGCCGAGGGCGCGGTCGCCGTCCGTGAACTGCCCTACGGGCGGGACCTCTTCCTGCCGCGCGCCGAGCTGGCGGAGCGGACCGCGGGCTACGGCCCGGCGGCCGGCGTCTGGGCGTACGAGGCGCTGCGGATCGAGGGCCACCGGCCGCGGCTCGGGTTCGAGACCGACCACCGCACCATCCCGCACGAGGTGGACTGGCTGAACACCGCCGTCCACCTGCAGAAGGGCTGCTACCGG
This sequence comes from Kitasatospora sp. NPDC015120, assembly GCF_043080305.1. Taxonomy (NCBI): domain Bacteria; kingdom Bacillati; phylum Actinomycetota; class Actinomycetes; order Kitasatosporales; family Streptomycetaceae; genus Kitasatospora; species Kitasatospora sp. NPDC015120. The sequence goes on from NZ_JBIBVJ010000017.1 coordinate 38,180, forward strand.
GGGCAGGAGACGGTGGCCCGGGTGCACAACCTGGGGCGGCCCCCGCGCCGGCTGGTCTTCCTGCACCTGGACGGTACCGAGGAGGTGCTGCCCCCGCACGGGACGGAGGTGCGGCTCGCCTCGGACCCGCAGGGCCGGGCGCTCGGCTTCGTCACCTCCTCGGCGCGCCACCACGAGCTGGGGCCGGTCGCGCTGGCCCTCGTGAAGCGCAACGTCCCGGTGGACGCGGTGCTGCTGGCCGGCACGGTGCCGGGGACGCAGGACGTGATCGTGCCCCAGTAGGGGGGACTCAGACCTCGACGACGACGGTGAACGGACCGTCGTTCACCAGGGCGACCTTCATGTCGGCGCCGAAGCGGCCGGTCTCGACCTTGGCGCCGAGCGCGCGCAGCCGGGCGACCACCTCGTCCACCAGCGGCTCGGCGACCGGGCCGGGCGCGGCGGCGTTCCAGGTGGGGCGGCGGCCCTTGCGGGCGTCGCCGTAGAGCGTGAACTGGCTGATCACCAGCAGCGGCGCCCCGAGGTCGGAACAGGACTGCTCGACACCCTCGTCGTCGGCCGGCAGCAGCCGCAGGGTCCACAGCTTGCGGGCCAGCTGGGCCGCCTTGGCGGGGGTGTCGTCGTGGGTGGCGCCGACCAGGACGCAGAGCCCCGGCTCCTCGATCGCGCCGACGGTCTCGCCGTCCACCGTCACCCTGGCCTCGGTCACTCGCTGCACCACTGCTCGCATGCGGCCATTCTGCCGGAGCCGGTGGGGGCGTGAGCATGCCCCCGGGGGCGCTCCAGACAGGGGTGCGCGCCGGGTAGCGTGCGCCTGCGCGCACCATGGCGGCGTTCTCCCTGCGAAAAGCTTCGGTCGTATCAGCCACCCCTCTTCGCCAGGGGGCCGTTCGGGTGCACGGGCGGTGCGGCGGCGCCGGGCGGGGTGGCACGCTGGGGAACCGTACGAGGACGGGCCCGCCGCTCCGCCGCCCAGGCGGGGCCGGTCGGCGCGTCCGAGGTCCGGGGCGCCGAGGTCCGCCGCGCCGGGCCCGGTTCGGCCGGGCGGCCGAGCCGGTGGGTCAGGCGTTCTGGTCGTGTCGCCCCGGTGGGTGGCCACGGCCGGGGGCGGGAACCTTCGCAGGCGTCCGGGCGTGCCTCCGGACGGGAACGCGCCGTCGGGCGCGGGCGGCGGTTGACGGGCCGGACCGGCGGCAGGCGACGGGGCGCCGCGAGCGGGTGGGATCGGGACGACGGCAGGTGGTTGGTTGATGGACGCGATCAGCACGGCGCAGGACCGGCACGGGCGGCTGCCCGAGGGGCCCGGGGCCGGCCCCGAGCCGGACCTCGGACGCTTGGGCCTGGACCAACTGCGGACCCTGCGCCGGGAGACCCTGGAGCAGGAGGCCGACCTCTCCTACCTGCGGAGGCTGCTGCACGGCCGGATGGACATCCTGCTGGCCGAGCTGGACCGCCGGCCCGGTGCCGGGGCGGCCCGGCCGGCGGACGCGGCGGAGCCGGCCGGCGCCGCCGGGGCCCTGCTGGAGCGGCTGCCGGCCATCCTGACGGACGCGCCGTCGAGCGTCCGCCGCTCGGCCCGGCACGTCACGCTGGGGCCGCCGCGCGGGCAGCAGTCCCAGCTGGAGGCGGACGCGCTGATGGGCGACGTCCAGCTGGCCGACCTCGCCGCGCACCCGGCCGAGGAGCTGCTGGCGGCACTGGAGCGGCTGCGGGCGCACGAGCGGGAGGTGTCCGGGCGGCGGCAGCGGCTGCTGCGCACGGCGGACGGCTGCAACGCCGAAATCACCCGCAGGTACCGTGATGGGGAAGCACGGGTCGACGACCTGCTCGCAGGCGGCCCGCTCTGACAGGTGCGAGGGCCGCCGGGGGCGGGGGACGGGCCCGGCTCGCCCCCGGTTCACCCTCACCTCCGGAAGGCTTTCGCCATGTCCAATTCCGCCGCCCTGCCCGTGCTCGCCGAAGTCGTCCGCTCGGGTTTCGTCGAGGGCCGGCACCACGGCTCGCTGGTGCTGCTGGCCGCCGACGGCTCGGTCGACCTCGCGCTGGGCGCGCCGGACGCGCCGGTCTTCCCGCGCTCCTGCGCCAAGCCGTTCCAGGCCGTGGCCACGCTGCGGGCCGGACTGGCGATCGAGGGGGAGCTGCTGGCCCTGGCGGCCTCCAGCCACTCCGCGGAATCGTTTCACCTTGACGGTGTGCGGCGGATCCTCGCCGGTGCGGGGCTGGACGAGTCCGCCCTGCGCACCCCGGCCGACCTCCCCCTCGACGACCTGGAGGCGGAGCTGCACCTGCGCTGGGGCGGCGACCGCGAGCCGATCCTGATGGACTGCTCCGGCAAGCACGCCGGCTGGCTCGCCGCCTCGGTGGCCAACGGCTGGCCCACCGACAGCTACCTCGACCCGGAGCACCCGATCCAGCGGCTGGCCCGCGAGGCCCTGGAGGAGGCCGTCGGCGAGCCCGCCGTGCACGCCGGGGTGGACGGCTGCGGCGCGCCGCTGCTGGCCGTCGGCCTGACCGGGCTGGCCCGCGCCTACCGCGCCCTGGTGCTGGCCGGGCCCGGCACCCCGCAGCGCCGGGTCGCCGACGCGATGCGGGCGCACCCCGAGTACGTGGCCGGCACCCGCCGGGCCGACACCCGGCTGATGCGGGCGGTGCCCGGCGCGCTGGCCAAGATGGGTGCGGAAGCCGTCCAGGTGGTGGCCCTGCCGGACGGGCGGGCCCTCGCCTTCAAGATCGACGACGGTGCCGAGCGGGCCCGCGGCCCGGTGCTGGCCGCCGCGCTGCGCCGCCTCGGGGTGAGCACCGGGGACGCGACGCTGGAGCGGATCGCCGCCTCGCCGCTGTTCGGCGGCGGCGTCCGGGTCGGCGAGGTCCGCGCGGCGTTCTAGCGCTTCCTCCGCCCCTCCGCCTCCCTCCGCATGCGGAGCGACGGCCCCCGGTGCACGGTGGACCGGGGGCCGTCGCACAGCTGAGGAGACCGCCATGAGCGAGCACGTGTACCGGGTGACCGAGATCGTCGGGTCCTCGACCGAGAGCATCGACGCCGCGATCCGCAACGGCATCGAGCGGGCCTCCCGGACGCTGCGCCACCTCGACTGGTTCGAGGTCTCGCAGGTCCGGGGCCATCTCGCCGAAGGCCGGATCAAGCACTACCAGGTGTGCATGAAGGTCGGCTTCCGGCTGGACGACGAGGGCTGAGTCACCCGCGCTCCGGCAGCACCAACGGCAGTCCCGTGCGCGGGTGCGCCAGCACCTCGACCGGGTGCCCGTACACCTCGCTGAGCAGCGGCGCGCGCAGCACCTCGGCCACCGGCCCGTCGGCGACCGTCGCGCCCTCGGTCAGCAGCACCACCCGGTCCGCGTAGGCCGCCGCGAGCGACAGGTCGTGCAGGACGACGACCACGCCGTCCCCGGCGGCGGCCCGGGCACGGGCCAGCCGCAGCACCAGTTCCTGGTGGCGCAGGTCGAGCGCGGCGGTGGGTTCGTCGAGCAGCAGCAGGGCGGTGCGCTGGGCGAGCACCCGGGCCAGCGCCACCCGGGCCCGTTCGCCGCCGGACAGGACGGTGAACGGGCGCCCGGCGAAGGCGGCGGACTCGGTCGCGGCCATCGCCTCGGCGATCACCCGCTCGTCCTCGGCGGCGGCGGCCGTCCCGGCCCAGGGAGCGCGGCCCATCCGCACCACCTCGTCGGCCGGGAACGGGAAGGACAGCGCGGCCGCCTGCGGCAGCAGCGCGCGCCGCCGGGCGAGGTCGGCGGGCCGGTAGCCGGCCAGCGGGCGGCCGTCCAGCCGGACCTCGCCGGCCGTCGGCACGAGGTCGCCGGCCAGCACCGACAGCAGGGTGGACTTGCCGGCGCCGTTCGGCCCGAGCAGGGCGACCACCTCGCCGGCGGTGACCCGGACGTCCGCGCCGGCCAGCAGGTCGCGCCCGCCGACGGTCAGCCGGACGGCCTCGGCGGTGAGCAGTTCGGTGCCCGGGGCGGGCCGGCCGGGCACCTCGGGGCGGCCGCGCAGCGTACGGAGCCTCATGCCCAGCCTCCCTGCCTGGTCCTGGTGCGGCGCAGCAGCCAGAAGAAGAACGGGCTGCCGATCAGCGCGGTGAGCACCCCGAGCGGGAGCTCGGCCGGTTCGGCCAGGGTGCGCGCGGCGAGGTCGGCGGCGACCAGGACGAGCGCGCCGCCGAGCGCGGAGGCGGGCAGCAGGAAGCGGTGGCCGGGACCGGCGACCATCCGCAGCAGGTGCGGGACGACCAGGCCGACGAAGCCGATGATGCCGCTGACCGCGACGGCGGCGGCGGTGAGCAGGGCGACCACGGTGATCAGCACCAGCCGCATCCGCTCGACGTCCACGCCGAGGTGGCGGGCGGGCCGTTCGCCGAGCGCCAGCAGGTCCAGCGAGCGGGCGTGGCGGGGCGCGAGGGCGAGGCCGACGAGCGCGAACGGCAGCACGGCGAGCACCTTGCCCCAGGTGGCCTGGGCGAGCGAGCCGAGCTGCCAGAAGGTGACCTGGCTGATCGCCGCGGAGTCGGCGGTGAACAGGAACAGGCCGATCAGCGCGCCGCAGAAGGCGTTCACCGCGACACCGGTGAGGATCAGCGTGACCACCTCGGTGCGGCCGCCGGAGCGGGACATCGCGTAGACGGCGAAGACCGTCAGCAGGCCGGTGGCGAAGGCGGCGACGGTCACCGTCCAGGTGCCGAACGCGTCCAGGTCGAGCACGATGCAGCCGACCGCGCCGACCGCGCCGCCGGAGGAGACGCCGATGACGGCCGGTTCGGCGAGCGGGTTGCCGAACACGCCCTGCATCAGCGCCCCGGCGCAGCCGAGCGCGGCGCCGACCAGCAGGGCCAGCACCACCCGGGGGAGCCGGACGTTCCAGAGCACCGACTCGGGGACGCGGTCGAGCGCGTGGCCGCCGAGGCCGGTCCGGTGGGCGACCGAGGCGAGGATGTCGCCGAGCGGGATGCGGTAGGCGCCGATGCCGGCCGCGAGCAGGGCGAAGAGCAGCAGGGCGGCGGCGAGGCCGACGGTCACCAGGGTGGTGTGGCCGGTGCGCCCGGCCACGGGAAGGCTCTTGCCGGCGACGGCGGCGGTCACCGGGCGGTCCCCGGGTAGAGCTGTTCGGCGATCTCGTTGATCACCTGCGGGGTGCGCGGGCCGTAGCTGAGCAACTGGCCGTCCTCGACGGAGACGATCCGGCGGTCGAGCCCGGCCGGGGTCTGGGCGACGCCGGGCAGTTTGAGCAGGCCGTCGACGCCGCCGACGGAGTCGAGTCCCTTGCTCATCACCAGGATCGCGTCCGGGGCGGCCTTGACCAGGGCCTCGCTGGTGAGCGGGGTGAAGTCGCCGCCGAGTCCGGCGGCGGTGCCGGCGTCCTCGCCGCCGACCGCCTCGATCAGCGAGCCGGCGCCGGAGGCCGGGCCGCCGAGCAGGTAGACCGAGGCGCTGCCGCGCAAGTAGAGGAAGGCGACCTTGGGACGGCGCTCGACGACGGGCAGCGCGGCCCTGGCCCCGGTGATCCGCTGCTCGGTGCGCTCCTTCAACTGCCGTCCGGCGTCGGGGACTCCGAGGGCGGCGGCGACGGTGTCGATGCGCGGGCCGACGTCCTCCAGCCGCTTGGCGTCGTCCAGGACGAGCAGCGGGACGCCGGCCGCGCGGATCTGGGCGATCGCCTCGGCCGGGCCGGTGGAGCGGTCGGCGAGGACGACGGTGGGGTGCAGGGAGAGCACGCCCTCGGCGGAGACGTCGTGGGCCTGGGTGATCACCGGCAGGGCGGCGGCCTGCTCGAAGGTGGTGGAGACGTCCCGGGCGACCACGCGGGAGCCGAGGCCGAGGCTGAAGACGATCTCGGCCAGGCTGCCGTTGAGCGGGATGATCCGCTCGGCGCTGGTGACGGTGGTCGTCCGGCCGTCGGCGGAGGCCGCGGTGGCGGGCAGTCGCGGAGTCGGGGCGTCGGGCAGCGGTTCGACGGCGTCCGGGGCGCGCGAGCCGGTTCCGGAGGCCTCGCCGGTGGTGCCGGTGGTGGAGCCGCAGGCGGTCAGGGCGAGCAGGAGACCCAGGAGCAGCAGCAGGATCGCGGGGCCGCGGGCGGCCCGATGTCGGGGGGTACTGCTGCTCAACGTCGTTCCCTTCGTCGGGAGTTGTCGCCGCCGGTGGGTGGGGTGCGGGGGTGCCCGGCGGGGCTCTTGACTCATATATTAGGTTAGCCTTACCTAAATCTCGCAAGGGGGTCGGCGCTGCGCCGACCCCGCTTTCCCTGCTTCCCCCTGTCGCGCCGAGGAGTGATCCGCGTGCCTCTGCCCCATCGGCTCCGCCGTCCGGCCGCCGTCCTGGTGGCCGCCCTGGCGGCCCTGTTGACGGTCGCCCTGCTGCCGGGCCGGGCGGTGGCGGCCGAGGGGAAGGTGTCCGGCGGGCGGCTCGACTGGGGGATCAAGCAGTCCTTCCTGACGTACGTCACCGGGCCCATCGCCAAGGGGAGTTGGTCGCTCACCGGCGGCGCGGCCACGGTCGCCGGCAGCGGCTTCCGGTTCCACTCCGCCGCCGGCACCTACGACCCGGCGAGCGGTGCACTGAGCGCCGCGTTCTCCGGCGGGGTCCGGTTCACCGGCCACCAGGAGGACGGCACCAACGCGCTCGACCTGAGCATCGGAAGGCTCACCTTCCGGGCCTCCCCGGGCGGGGCGGCCGGGCTGTACGCGGACGTCACCAGCAAGTCCCGGGAGACCGGGCAGGTCAGCAGCGCGAGCCAGGCCAAGCTGGCGGACCTCTCGCTCTCCGGCGTCGACCTGCGCGGCGCGGCCGGCACCCTGACGCTCGGCAACGTCCCGGCGACGCTGACCGATGCGGGGGCCAAGGCCTTCGCCGGGTTCTACACCGCGGGGACGGCGCTCGACCCGGTCAGCCTGTCGGTCAACCTCCCCGCGGCGGCGCCGACTCCGACCCCGACCCCGACTCCGGCCGCGCCGACGGCCCCGGCGGCCTCGCCCACTCCGGCCGCGACCGCGACCGCGGCCGCTCCGCCGAGCGCCGCGCCTTCGTCGGCCGCTCCGGCCGCTCCGGCCGCTTCCGCGCCCCCGGCCGACACCCCGGCCCCGACGACCGCTCCGGCCGCCGCCGTCACCGAGTTCGGCAACGGCGCGCTCGACTGGGGCGTGCGCCGGACCTTCCGCGACTACGTCACCGGCGCGATCGCCCAGGGCCGTTGGGAACCGTCCGGCGGCGCGGCGGACGGCGGCGCGTTCTTCCGCTGGACGCCCGCCAAGGGCACCTACGACCCGGCGAGCGGTGCGATGACTGCCGCCTTCTCCGGCAGCGTCCGCTTCACCGGCCTGAAGAACGGTGACGCCTACGGCCTGGACCTCACCCTGACCGACCCTGGCATCACCGTCGCCGACGGGAAGGGCGTGCTGAGCGCCGACGTCTCCGGCCGCACGCCGGACGGCGCCGCGCAGCAGCTCACCGGCGTCGAGCTGGCGACCTTCGATCCGGCCGGGCTCAAGGCCGAGGGCGGACTGCTGAAGGCCGTCGAGATCCCGCTCACGCTCACCGAGCCGGGTGGCAGGGCCTTCGGCGGCCTGTACCCGGCGGGCACCGGGATGGACCCGCTGAGCTTCGCCGTCGCCCTCGACCCGGCCGCCGCGCTCCCGCCGCTGCCGGACATCGGCAGCGCCCCGGCGCTCGCGCCGGTCAGCCCGTCCGTCACGCCGGTCGCCGCCGCGACCGGGGCCGAGGGCCCGGACGGCGTCCCGACGGCGGCCGTGGTGGCCGGCGGTGTGCTCGCTGCCGCGCTGCTCACGGCGGGAGGCCTCCTCCTCTTCCGCCGCCGCCGCCGCGCCTGACCCCCACCCTTCTTCCCCCCGCTCATCGATCGGAGTTCCCCCATGTCCCGCAACCGCACCCGGATGGCCGCCCTGGCCGCCGTCACCGCCGGCCTCGGCCTGACCGCCATCGGCGCCCCGGCCCTGGCCTTCGGCGCCGGTGCGCCGAGCAGCGTCACGTACGACACCGGCGCGCTGGACTGGGGCGTGAAGGCGAGCTTCCGCACCTACATCGAGAGCCCGGCCTCCCAGGGCGGCGCGATCGAGCTGACCGACGGTGCGACCCGCAACGCCGACGGCACCTTCCACTTCGGCCTGGCGAGCGCCACGTACGACCTCACCACCCACGCGCTCAGCTCCTCCTTCACCGGTGGCGTGCACTTCACGGCCCACCACGGGGCGCTGGACGTGGCCCTCAGCGACCTGAGGATCACCACGTCGGGGACGGCCGGCACGCTCACCGCCGACACCGCCTCCAAGGAGTCGATGGGCGCCGGTGAGGTCACCAGGCGGGACGACGTGCCGCTGGTGACGTTCACCGTGGGCCGGGACACCACGACGGGCGTGCCGACGGCGGCGAAGCTCACGGAGGAGGGCGCCAAGGCCTTCGCGGGCTTCTACCGGGCCGGGGCGGACATGGACCCGCTGGCTCTGCTGCTCCGGCAGAGCCCGGTGACCCCGTCCCCGACGGCCACACCGACCACCACGGCCACGCCCACCGCCACGGCCACGGCCACGGCCACGGCGACGGCCACGGCCACTCCGACGGCGACGGCCACGCCGACCGCCGAGCCGTCCGCCACGGCCACCGCCTCGCCGTCGGCCACCGCCACCGCCAACCCGTCGCCGACGCAGTCCCCGTCGGCGGCCCCGACCGCCACGCCCACGTCCACGGCTACCGCCACGCCGTCCACCACCGCGTCCCCGACCGCCACCGCCCCCGCCACCACCCCTCCCGCCGGCCACGGTGAACTCGCTGTCGTCAACGGCACCCTGGACTGGCAGGTCAAGGAGAGTTTCCGCACGTACCTGCAGAGCCCGGTGGCCAACGGCAAGGTCGAGTTCGGCGCGGGCGCGGCCGGCTACCGCTTCGGCGGCGCGACCGGCAGCTACAACACCAGGAGCCACACCCTGTCGGCGGGCTTCGCCGGATCGGTCCGCTTCCTCGGCCACCCGGCCGGTGGCGGCTACCAGTTGGACACCACCTTCTCCAAGCTCGGCCTGAGCATCGACAAGGACGGCGCCTACCTGACCGCCGACGTCGACGCCAAGTCCCCGGACGGCAGGACGACCTCACTGTCCGCCGCCCGGATCGCCAAGCTCGACGTCTCGAAGGCGGACCTCACCCCGGTGAACGGCGTGGTGACGCTGAACGCCGTCCCGGCCACCCTGACCGCCGAGGGCGTCCCGGCCTTCGCCAACTACAGGGCGGGCGAGGCCCTCGACCCGGTCACCGTCTCGCTGGCCTTCGACAAGAACGCCCCGCTCCCCACCACCCGGCCGACCACCGGCGGTACGGCGGGCGGCACCACCACCGGTACGACCGGTTCCGCCGGCACCGGCACCGGGCCCGTCGGCGGCGCCTCCCTGACCACCACCGGCGGCGGCACCGGGGTGCTGGCCTCCACCGGCTCCTCCACCCCGGTCGCCCCGCTGCTGGCGACCGCCGGAGGCCTGCTCCTCCTCGGCGGCGGCGCCACCGCCCTGGCCCGCCACCGCACGTCCACCCGCGCCTGACCAGGGGCGATGGAGCAGGAAGCCGGCCCGGCCGGCCTCCTGCTCCGGCCCCTCACCCCCGGCCGGCCCTGCGCCCACGCGTCGTCGGGGTTCGCCGCCCCGAGGCGCCCGTGGCCGCGTAGTTCGGTGAGCGGGAAAGGCCGGTCCCGGTCCCCGCTGCCGGCGGGGGTGGCCCGGGGGGCGTGCCGAACCCGACGGTGGCGTGGTCACCCCGAACACGTCGCGGTGGCGGCCGACGCGGATGAACACGGAGTGGGAAGTCGGCGGGACCGACTTCCCACTCCGGCTGGTGTCCGGTGGCCCCGCCCGGTCCGGGCGAGGGCCGCCGAGGGGTGCGGCGCGAACGGGAGGCCGGCCACCTCGGCCCGGAACCGACCCCCGGGGGCCGTCGCCGGATGCCCCGCTGACCGATATCCGGTGGTCACGGGCGGTGGGGGGCGGGAGAATCCTCCCGTATGAGCCTGATGTCCCAGTGGCCGCTGGCCGGCCTGCGGCTGACCACCCCCCGCCTGGAACTGCGCCTGCCGAACCCCGATGAGCTCGCCGCGCTGGCCTCGCTGGCCGCCGACGGCGTGCACGACCCGGCCGTGCAGCCGTTCACGGTCGCCTGGACCGACGTCGAGCCCGAGCAGCGGGCCCGGGGCGTCCTGCAGTACCACTGGCGCTGCTGGGGCGAGTGGCAGCCGGACGCCTGGGAGTTGAACCTCGTCGCGCTGCGGGACGGCGTGGTCGTGGGCACCCAGGGCATCGCCGCCCGGGACTTCGCGGTCCTGCGTGAGGTCCGCACCGGCTCGTGGCTCGGCCGGGCGCACCACGGTCAGGGCCTGGGGACCGAGATGCGGGCCGCGGCGCTCCACCTGGCCTTCGCCGGACTCGGCGCGCGGCACGCCGTCTCCGGCGCCTACGCGGACAACGCCGCGTCGCTGGCGGTGTCCGGCAAGTTGGGGTACCGCGAGGACGGCGTCGAGCATCACGTCGTCCGCGGACGGGCCGCGGTCCTGCGCCGGCTCCGCCTCACCTCCGACCGCTGGCGGGAGCACCGGCCGGTCCCCGTGGGGATCGAGGGGCTGGCGGAGTGCCTTCCCTGGTTCGGCCCGGAGTGACGCGGAAGGAGCAGGAAGCCGGCCCGGCCGACTTCCTGCTCCACGCTCGGCCGCTCAGGCGCTCAGCGGGTACCGGGTGTCCAGGTCGCGGAACACGGCGCCGTTCAGCTGGAAGGCGCGCTTGCACTCCTCGACCACCCGGCGGCGCTCGACCTCGTCCATGGCGAGCCCGGCGGCGTCCAGCCTGGCCCGGTAGTCCCGCTTGAACGCGGCCGGGTTCTCCACCTGCTCGAAGACGTAGAACCGCACGCCGTCGCCCTTGCGCTCGAAGCCCCAGGTCTTCTCGGCGAGGCCGCGGATGATCTGACCACCCGACAGGTCGCCCAGGTAGCGGGTGTAGTGGTGCGCGATGTAGCCCGCCGGCCAGTCGGCCGCGAGCTCCTCCAGCCGGGCGGCGTACGCGGCGGTGGCGGGCAGCGGGGCGAGCTCCTCGCGCCAGCGCGGGCCGCGCAGGTGGGCCAGGTCGCGCTCGATGGCGTCGGTGCGCAGCAGCGCGGGGTCGATGAAGGGGCCGGCCACCGGGTGCCCCGCGAGCTCCTGCGCCCGCTCCTCCAGTGCGCGGTAGACGTACCAGAGCTGGCCGGTGAGGTCGGCGTAGGCCTCGACGCCGAGGTGCCCGCCGAGCAGACGGCTCATGAAGGACGACTGCTCGGCCGCCTCGTGTTCGGCGCTGCTGGCGGTGCGCAGCACGGTGGAGAACGGGACGACGGGCTGCTCGGGTATGGGCATGCGGGCCTCCAGAGATCGAGTACGCCCCCGATTACTTCGGTTAGCCTAACCTAAGTTTCCGTCATGCCGACAGGGTGTCGGGAAGAACCGCGCACCCCCGGGAACGGCGAAGGCCGGGGCCTGCGGAACAACTCCGCGGGCCCCGGCCTCCCACTGCCCCGACCTACCTCGAAACGCCCGGGCGGACGGACCGCCGGACGGACGAGACGGGCGCGACGGCTCAGTGACCGCCCTGCTCCGCCAGGCGCTTGATCGACGCGGTGACCTCGGCCTCGGCCTCGGTGCGGCCGACCCAGTTGGCACCCTCGACCGACTTGCCGGGCTCCAGGTCCTTGTAGACCTCGAAGAAGTGCTGGATCTCCAGGCGGTCGAACTCCGACACGTGGTGGATGTCCTGCAGGTGCTCCCAGCGCGGGTCCGTCGCCGGGACGCAGAGCAGCTTGTCGTCGCCGCCGGCCTCGTCCGTCATCTTGAACATGCCGATGACACGGCACTTGATCAGGCAACCGGGGAAGGTCGGCTCGTCCAGGATGACCAGGGCGTCCAGCGGGTCACCGTCGTCCGCCAGGGTGCCCTCGACGTAGCCGTAGTCGGCCGGGTAGCGGGTCGAGGTGAAGAGCATCCGGTCGAGCCGCAGACGGCCGGTCTCGTGGTCGACCTCGTACTTGTTACGAGAGCCCTTCGGGATTTCGATAAGGACGTCGAACTCCAACGGTTCCTCCAAGGTAGGGACTGACAGAATCCAAGTGTCTCCTACGGGAGTGAGTGCTGAGGAAAGGGGCCGGTTCGGTGCGTGCAGGGGCTGGGTCGGGGGACCGACGCGGGGGGACGGCCGCGGGGCTGTTCGGGGCGGCGGTGCTGGTCGCCGGGACGGTGCTGGGCGCGGGCGGTGCGTACGCGCAGCCGTCCCCGGCGCCGTCCGGATCCGGCTCGCCGGCCGGATCGGTCGCGCCGGGCGGACCGGCCTCGCCCTCCGGGTCCGGACCGGTCCCGCCTTCCGGCCGGGCCCCCGGGAACGCCCAGGGGGACGAGGACGAGGGCGACGGCCGCCGGGACGACGGCAGGGGCGGCAAGGGGGACCGGGGCGGCAAGGGGGACAACGGCAACCGGCCCGGGCGCCGGGGCGGCGAGTCGCCCCACCCGTCCGCGAGCGCCACCGGCACCGCCACCACCCCGGCCGCCGGTGCGCCGGGCGCCCCCGCCACCGGCACGGCCCCGCCCGCCGCCAAGCCCTCCGGGGCCGCCCGTCCGGCCCCCGCCGGGACGGTGCTGACCGCCGCCGGGGCCGGGCCGGACACCGGCCTGCCCACGTCCCAGGGCCTCCAGCAGGCGCTCGCCGCCGTGCTCGCCGACAAGAACCTCGGCACCGTCGGCCTCGCCGTCGCGGACGCCGCCGACGGCCGGCTCCTCTACGGCAGCGGCGAGAACACCGCCGCCACCCCGGCGTCCACCACCAAGCTGGCCACTTCGATCGCGGCGCTGTCGCTGATCCCCGGCGACACCCGGCTGACGACCCGGGTCGTCAAGAACGCGGCCACCGGCGGGATCACCCTCGTGGGTGGTGGCGATCCGACCCTCACCGGGCTCCCCGCCGAGCAGGTGCAGATCGGCGGCGTCCCCGCCGACCCGGACACCGCCCCCGCCTCGCTGGACGCACTGGCCCGGCAGACCGCCGCCGCGCTGAAGGCCGCGGGCACCACCGCCGTCGCGCTCGACTACGACGTCTCCCTCTACGCCGGCGGCCTGCTGCACAAGAACCACGACAACGAGAACATCGCCGCGGTGACGCCGCTGATGGTGGACGAGGGCAAGGTCGACCCGAAGAGCCGCGAGGACGCGCCCGCCCGCGTCACCGACCCGGCCGGGGCGGCCGCCGAGGCCTTCGCCAACCTGCTCAAGGCGCAGGGCATCACCGTCCAGGGCAAGGCCAAGCAGGCCACCGCCCCGGCCGCCGCCGACGCGCCGGTGCTCGGGCGGGTCGATTCGCCCACCGTGGCGAGGCTGGTCGAGCGGATGCTGACCACCTCCGACAACACGCTCGCCGAGGCGCTCGCCCGGCAGGCCGCGCTCGCCGCCCACCAGCCGGCCAGCTTCGAGGGCGCCGCCACCGCCGTCACCCAGGAACTCGCCCGGCTCGGCGTGCCGACGGCCGGCGTGGTGCTCAACGACGGCAGCGGCCTGCACACCGGCAACGCGATCCCGCCGGTCGTCCTGGTCAAGCTGCTGGCGCTCGCCGCCTCCGTGGACCACCCGACGCTGCGCCCGGTGCTGACCGGCCTGCCGATCGCCGGCTTCACCGGCACCCTCGGCAAGCGCTTCGGCTCCACCTCGGGCGCCGCCGACGCGGCCGGCCTGGTCCGCGCCAAGACCGGCAGCCTGAGCGGCGTCAACACCCTGGCGGGCACCGTCGTGGACGCCGACGGCCGCCTGCTCTCCTTCGCCCTGATGACCCGTACCACCGCCCCCGCCGACACCGCCCGCACCGCCATGGACCGCGTCGTCGCCCGCCTCGCCGCCTGCGGCTGCCACTAGCGGCTGGGCGGGCTTCGCCGCCGCCTTCGGCTGGGCGGGCTTCGCCGCCGCGAGGCGTTCCTGTTGGCCCGCCCTCCGGGCGGACGGCGGGAGTTCGGCGAACGGCCGCAGACCGAGTTGCCCGGGCGGACCGACCGGGGCGGGTGTGGCCGCCGGGTCCAGGGTGTGTCGGGCGCGGCGCCTCCGCGAGGGCCCTCGGCATGTGGTCGGACGTTCGGTCCGGCGGGGGTTCCGCGTAGAGGTGGGCCGGGACGGAGCAGCTGCGGCGCCTCCAAGAGGCGCCGCAGCGCACGGATCCAGGCCGGCCAGGGGCGTGCGTAGTCGGCTGCGGTGGCTCGAAAGGGCGCGCGCGGCGGTACCCCGGAAGGGGGCTTGTGGGCGTGCGGCGGTGGCCGGTGGACTGCTGCGTCTTGGCTGGGCCGGGCGTGTTGAGGCGGGGGCAGCTCGCATGCGCCAAGCCCCTGACGCGGCGCCACCCCGCGGAGGGGCTCGTGGCTGAGGTGAGTTTCGGTGGCAAGGCACGGACGGGGCCGGGGTGGGGCTCTCGTGCGGGAGCCGGCCGAGGTGATGGTGCTCCGTGGAGGGGTTCGTGGGCGTGTGGCGGTGCCCGGCATGTGTTGCGTTCCGGGCTGGGCCGGGCGTGTCAGGCCGGCGGAAGTCCGCGCGCTGGGAGGCCGCCGGCCTGGTGGCACCCCACGGACGGACGGGGCCGGGGTGGGGCTCTCGTGCGGGAGCCGGCCGACGTGGCGGTACCCCGTGGAGGGGCTTGTGGGCGTGCGGCGGTGGCCGGTGGACTGCTGCGTCTTGGGCCGGGGCGGACGCGCGTGGGGGGCCGACACCTGACGGAGGGGCTCGTGGCCGAGGTGAGTTCCGGGGGCAGGGCCGGGCGGCGCCGGGGCAGGCCGCTGCCTTGGCGGCACTTCGGGGAGGCGCCGGTGTGCGCGTGGCCGCGGAGGCGGGCGGGGGTACCGGGGGGGTCGAGGTGCGTGGGGCCATGGGCGCCGCCTCCCCCTCCCTCGGGCGGGTGCCGGAGCGGGGGAGGGGGGCGGATCCGCTGCCGTCCCGCGGTGGGTGGCCATTGACCGGCCGTTCCGGCTCCCCCCGGCGGGCGGGAGCACGTACGGTGAGGGCATGACGAGCGCGAGCGGCGGTGCTGACATGGTCGACTGGAATCTCGCGGTCGCAACCGCGACCAGGCTGGTGCGGCCGGGGCCGGAGGTGAGCCGGGCCGAGGCGGGTGCGGTGGTCGCCGAGCTGCGCCGGCACGCCCTGGCGGCCGAGGAGCACGTCCGGGAGTTCACCGGCATGCGGTCCAGCAGCCTGGCCGAGGCGGCCGCGACCCCGGTGCTGATCGTGGACCGGCCCGGCTGGGTGCGGGCCAATGTGGCGGGCTTCCGCACCATCGTGCAGCCGCTGGTGGAGAAGCTGCAGGCGCGCCGGACGAACGGGTCGGCCTCCGCGGTGTTCGGCACGGTGGGGGAGAAGGCCACCGGCATCGAGGTCGGCGCGCTGCTGGCGTTCCTGGCGACCAAGGTGCTCGGCCAGTACGAGACCTTCGCCCCGGCCGAGCCCTCGCTGGAGGCGCCGGACAGCCCGGCCGCGCTGTTCGACAAGCCGCGTCTCGGCCCCGAGGGCCCCGGCCCCGGGCGGCTGCTGCTGGTGGCGCCGAACATCGTGCACGTGGAGCGCGAGCTGGACGTCGATCCGGCCGACTTCCGGCTCTGGGTCTGCCTGCACGAGGAGACCCACCGCACCCAGTTCACCGCGGTGCCCTGGCTGCGCGACCACATCCAGTCCGAGGTGCAGTCCTTCCTGGCCGAGACGGACGTCGACCCCGGGGCGCTGCTGGAGCGCCTGCGGGACGCCGCCGGATCGCTGGGCGCGGGGCTGCCGGGCCTGGGCGGCGGGTCCCGTGGCGACAGCACCTCCTCGACCGGTCTGCTGGAGATCGTCCAGTCGCCGGCCCAGCGGGAGATCCTCGGCCGGCTGACCGCCGTGATGTCCCTGCTGGAGGGGCACGCGGACGTGGTGATGGACGGCGTGGGCCCGGCCGTGGTGCCGAGCGTCGCGGAGATCCGGGAGAAGTTCCAGCAGCGCCGGGACCGCGGCGCGAACCGGTTGGACCTGGTGCTGCGCCGGCTGCTCGGCATGGACGCCAAGCTCCGCCAGTACCAGGACGGCGCGGTGTTCGTCCGGGGCGTGGTGGAGCAGGTCGGCATGGAGGGTTTCAACCGGGTCTGGACCTCGCCGAACACGCTGCCGACCAAGGAGGAGATCCACGACCCCGCCGCCTGGGTGGCCCGGGTCGCGCGCTGAGACGGGCCGCCCGTGAGGCGGTGACGAGGAAACCGGCGGTGCAAACCCGTTCGTACGGGTGGTCCAGTCGTGCACATGGCGGGTGAAGATACGTTTCTTCATTCACCCGAACGTGGGACGGTGGTCGTACCGGTGGCGCGGGTGGCGTAGCGGGTGTCTCCTTTCTGCCACCATCTGTGAGCGCCCGGTAACAGGGTGCTCACAGCTGCGCGGTTCCCCGCCGCGCCCACCGCCGTCCTGTCCCCCCTCCGCGAGGAGTCGTCGCCGTGGGCCCTCACCCCGCCGTCGCCGCGATACGCCTGGCCGTTCGCCGCACCCTCACCGACCTCGCCGCCGAGGCCGGTTCCACCTTCACCGCGCCCGTCCGGGAGCCGCGCGAGCGCACCGGCGGTGCGCCGCTGGCCGCCGCCGCGCTGCCCGCCGCCGTCGGCACCACGCTGATCGGCAACGCCCACCGCCACCCCTCCGGGCTGCCCCGCACCCCCGCCGCGCCCGGCTCGCCGCTGGTCCTGGTCGCCGTCAGCGGCGGCGCGGACTCCATGGCGCTCGCCCTCGCGGCCGCCTTCGAGGCCCCCAAGATCGGCTTGCGGGTCGGCGCCGTCACCGTCGACCACGGCCTGCAGCCGGGCTCCGCCGACCGCGCCGCCCAGGTCGCCGGCCGGCTGCGCGAGCTGGGCCTGGACCCGGTCGAGGCGGTCGCCGTGCGGGTCGGCCGCGAGGGCGGGCCCGAGGCCGCCGCCCGGGACGCCCGCTACGCCGCGCTGGACGAGGCCGCCGAGCGGCACGCCGCGCTCGCCGTCCTGCTCGGGCACACCCGCGACGACCAGGCCGAGACCGTCCTGCTGGGCCTGGCCCGCGGCTCGGGCTCCCGCTCGCTGGCCGGCATGCCGGCCCAGAAGGGCCGCTACCGCCGCCCGCTGCTGGAGCTGGACCGGGCCGCCACCCGGCAGGCCTGCTCCGCCCAGGCGGTCCCGGTCTGGGACGACCCGCACAACTGCGACCCGGCCTACACCCGCTCCCGGGTCCGCCACGAGGTGCTGCCGGTGCTGGAGAAGCACCTGGGCGGCGGCGTGGTGGAGGCGCTCGCCCGCACCGCCCGGCTGTTCCGCGACGACGCCGACGCGCTCGACCAGTGGGCCGCGCTGGCGGAGCGCGACATCCGGGCCGGCGAGGGCGCCCTGGACGCCGTCAAGCTGGCCGAACTGCCCCCCGCGGTGCGCCGCCGGGTGCTGCGCCGGGCCGCGCTGCGGGCGGGCTGTCCGGCGGGGGACCTCTTCGCCCGGCACCTCGAAACGATCGACCTGCTCGTCACCGGATGGCGCGGCCAGGGGCCGCTGCACCTACCCGGGGGCGTCGAGGCGACCCGGCGGTGTGGCACGCTGGTCTTTCGGCGACAGGGCGACTGACGGGCGGGCATGCCCCGGGGGAGCCGGCCGCCGGCCATCCAGACCCCGACACGTTTGAGGACGTATCCCCGGTGGACCAGAACGACATGGGCGCTGACCTCGCGAAGGTGCTCATCAGCAAGGACGAGATCGACGCCAAGCTCCTGGAGCTGGCCGAGCGCATCGACCGGGACTACGCAGGCAAGGACCTGCTGATCGTCGGCGTCCTCAAGGGGGCCGTGATGGTCATGGCGGACCTCGCCCGCACCCTGCACTCGCAGGTGACCATGGACTGGATGGCCGTCTCCTCCTACGGGATGGGCACCAAGTCCTCCGGCGTGGTGCGGATCCTGAAGGACCTCGACACCGACATCGCCGGCCGTGACGTCCTGATCGTCGAGGACATCATCGACTCCGGTCTGACCCTCTCCTGGCTGCTCGGCAACCTGAGCTCGCGCGGCCCGGCCTCCCTGGAGGTCTGTGCCCTGCTGCGCAAGCCGGACGCGGCGAAGGTCGAGATCGACGTCAAGTACGTGGGCTTCGACATCCCCAACGAGTTCGTCGTCGGCTACGGCCTCGACTACGCGGAGAAGCTGCGCAACCTGCCGTTCATCGGCACCCTCGCGCCGCACGTCTACGGCGGCTGAGACCCGTTCGGACGACGGACGGGAACAGGAGCCTGTTCCCGCCCGTTGGATCCGGGGGACCATAGAAGAACGTCGTATCGCCGTGCTCCCGCCACGTGGGGGCCGCACTGCGGTACGGTCCAATAAACCGCTCTTCACATGAGCACTGACCGAATGCGCCGGCGGCCCCCAGGCCCCGCGGCGCCGTTGAGTGGCAGGAGGGACGGGGCGGCAACGCCCCGCATGGATGGACGTCAAGCGATACTTCCGTGCGCCGATCATGTGGATCGTGCTGGCCGTCCTCGCCGTCGTCGTGCTGATGCAGGTCGTTTCGGACTCGAACGGCTACAAGACGGTGGACACCGGGCAGGTCGTCGCGGCGATCGACGCGAAGCAGGTCAAGTCGGCGCAGATCACCACAGGTGACTCGAACACCATCAAGATCCAGCTGAAGGACGGCGCCAAGCTGCCCGCCGTGGGCACCGGCAAGCCGCAGTCCGGCAGCAAGTTCCAGGCCTCGTACATCGGCGACCAGGGTGTCGCGATCGCCGACAAGCTGCAGGCCCAGATCAACGACAACGACCAGAGCACGCTCTCCGAGGGCTACACCATCAGCCCGGAGAAGCAGAGCACCCTCGTCAGCCTGCTGCTGTCGATGCTGCCCATTGTGATCATCGTGCTGGTCTTCCTCTTCCTGATGAACCAGATGCAGGGCGGCGGCTCGCGCGTCATGCAGTTCGGCAAGTCGAAGGCCAAGCTGCTCACCAAGGACACCCCGAAGACCACCTTCGCCGACGTCGCGGGCGCCGACGAGGCGGTCGAGGAGCTCCACGAGATCAAGGAGTTCCTCCAGGAGCCGGCCAAGTTCCAGGCGGTCGGCGCCAAGATCCCCAAGGGCGTGCTGCTCTACGGCCCGCCCGGCACCGGCAAGACCCTGCTGGCGCGCGCCGTCGCGGGCGAGGCCGGGGTGCCGTTCTACTCGATCTCCGGCTCAGACTTCGTCGAGATGTTCGTCGGTGTCGGCGCCAGCCGCGTCCGCGACCTCTTCGAGCAGGCCAAGGCGAACGCCCCGGCGATCGTCTTCGTCGACGAGATCGACGCCGTCGGCCGGCACCGCGGCGCGGGCCTCGGCGGCGGTCACGACGAGCGCGAGCAGACCCTCAACCAGCTGCTGGTCGAGATGGACGGCTTCGACGTCAAGGGCGGCGTCATCCTGATCGCCGCCACCAACCGCCCGGACATCCTGGACCCGGCGCTGCTGCGCCCGGGCCGCTTCGACCGGCAGATCGCGGTCGAGCGCCCCGACCTCCAGGGCCGTCTGGACATCCTCAAGGTGCACCAGAAGGGCAAGCCGATCGCGCCCGACGTCGACCTCTCGGCCGTCGCCAAGCGCACCCCCGGCTTCACCGGTGCCGATCTGTCGAACGTCCTGAACGAGGCGGCGCTGCTGACCGCCCGCTCGGACAAGAAGCTGATCGACAACAACATCCTGGACGAGGCGATCGACCGCGTCGTGGCCGGTCCGCAGAAGCGCACGCGGATCATGTCCGACAAGGAGAAGAAGATCACCGCGTACCACGAGGGCGGTCACGCCCTGGTCGCGGCGGCCTGCCAGTACAGCGACCCGGTGCACAAGATCACCATCCTGTCCCGCGGCCGGGCCCTCGGCTACACCATGGTGCTGCCGGACGAGGACAAGTACTCCACCACCCGCAACGAGATGCTCGACCAGCTGGCGTACATGCTGGGCGGGCGCGCGGCGGAGGAGCTGGTCTTCCACGACCCGACCACCGGTGCCTCGAACGACATCGAGAAGGCCACCGCCACCGCGCGGGCCATGGTCACCCAGTACGGCATGACCGAGCGGCTGGGCGCGATCAAGTTCGGCAGCGACAACTCGGAGCCCTTCCTGGGCCGCGAGATGGGCCACCAGCGCGACTACTCGGAAGAGGTCGCCGGGCTGGTCGACGAAGAGGTCAAGAAGCTCATCGAGGCCGCGCACAACGAGGCCTGGGAGATCCTGGTCGAGAACCGCGACGTGCTCGACAACCTGGTCCTGGAGCTCCTGGAGAAGGAGACCCTGAACAAGGAGCAGATCGCCGAGATCTTCGCCCCGATCGTCAAGCGCCCGGCCCGGCCGGCGTGGACCGGCTCCGCCCGCCGGACGCCGTCCACCCGCCCGCCGGTGCAGTCGCCCAAGGAGCTGGCGCTCACCAACGGCGCCACCGCCACCGCCGAGTCCGCCCCGGCCGACGTGGTGAAGCTCCCGCCGCTGCCGGTCGACCCGCCCGCCGAGGGCTGACGGGAAGCTCGGGCACCCGACGGAATGGATGCCGCGTCACCGGGGTTTGTACCCTGGAGGCGCGGCATCCGTGCTGTTCAACCCCTGTTCGTCAACCAGTTAGCGAGGCCCGCATGATCGACCCGGTGACGCTCGACGGTTCGCCCGCCGTCGGCACCTTCGACCAGAAGCGGGCCGAGAACGCCATCCGCGAGCTGCTGCTGGCCGTCGGCGAGGACCCGGACCGCGAGGGCCTCCTGGAGACGCCGGCCCGGGTGGCCCGCGCCTACAAGGAGATATTCGCGGGCCTCTGGCAGGAGCCCGAGGACGTCCTCACCACCACCTTCGACCTCGGCCACGACGAGATGGTGCTGGTCAAGGACATCGAGCTGACCTCGGTCTGCGAGCACCACCTGGTGCCCTTCCGGGGCGTCGCGCACGTCGGCTACATCCCGTCCACCAGCGGCAAGATCACCGGCCTGTCCAAGCTGGCCCGGCTGGTCGACGTCTACGCCCGCCGGCCGCAGGTGCAGGAGCGCCTCACCAGCCAGGTCGCCGACGCGCTGATGCGGATCCTGGAGCCGCGCGGAGCGATCGTCGTGGTCGAGTGCGAGCACATGTGCATGTCGATGCGCGGCATCCGCAAGCCCGGCGCCAAGACGATCACCTCCTGCGTGCGCGGCCAGCTGCGCGACCCGGCCACCCGGGCCGAGGCGATGAGCCTGATCATCGGTCGCTGACCGGATCCCGCTCGGGCTCGTGCCCGGGCTCGGGCTCGGGCTCGGTGTGCGGCGGGGCCGGGGTGCCCAGCGCGTTGCGGCGCGCGGGCATCCTCAGCCGCACCATCCGCCGCCAGCCGTACAGCAGGTCGTACAGGTAGAGCGCGTGCACGCCGGCCGAGACCACGGCCAGCTGCCAGCGCGGCCAGCGCAGGATCCGCGCCATCCGGGACGTCACCGCGAGGCCGACGTCCCGGTGGGTGCGGATCTCGCCGCGGGCGCTGGTCTCCAGCACGTGCCGGATGTACGGCCCGTGGCCCTCGGCGGCCAGCCGCAGCAGCTCCTCGTGGCAGTAGGCGAGGTGGTTGTCCTCGTCGGCAGAGATCAACCGCATCGCCCGGCCGAGGTCGGGGTTGTCCCCGTACACCTTGACGAGCTGGCGCATCTGCTCGGCCGCGCGCTGCTCGGTGACCCGGCTGTGCGCCAGGTAGGTGATGATCTCGCGGTCGGTCAGCGGGACGCCGCTGGTCAGCCGCTCGTGGGCGAGGCCGACGCCCTGGCGCTCCAGCAGCATGCAGTAGTCGGCCTCGGCGGGCACGCCGGCCTTCGGCAGGCCGCGTTTGTGGAGCAGCTGGGTGAAGATCCGGCCGTGTTTGCGCTCGTCGGCGCCGTGCCGGGCGACCTTCGCAGCGAGCACCGGGTCGCGGGTGAGCCCGGCGATGCGCTCGTTCTCCCACCCGCCCTGGTCCTCGCCGCCGGCGGCGATGCTGCAGAACAGCTGGTAGGCCTCGTCGTTCCGGTAGATCTGGTCGAAGAGCGATCGGGTGCTGAGCATGGGGCCTCCTGCCCGGATCCGGGACGGCACCGGCCGTCGTTCGGCCGGGGCGGTCGAGATACGTCCCCCGCGGCGGCGGGCGCCGTGCCCGACCCCGCCGGTATTCACTCCCCCGGAGGCGTCCGGGGGCCGGGTCAGCCGAGGTGGTGGCCCATCCACTCCAGCGAGGCGGGCAGCTCGCGCACCCAGCTCTCGAAGTTGTGGCCGCCGTCGTCCAGGTACATCGACTCCGCCTGGAACTGCGGATTGGCGGCGGCGACCTGCTGGGCCAGCTCGACGAACTGGACGGTCTGCGGGTAGTCGGCCTCCTTGCGGGTGGAGACCACCAGCATCGACAG
Source organism: Kitasatospora sp. NPDC015120 (assembly GCF_043080305.1). NCBI lineage: Bacteria > Bacillati > Actinomycetota > Actinomycetes > Kitasatosporales > Streptomycetaceae > Kitasatospora > Kitasatospora sp. NPDC015120. The sequence goes on from NZ_JBIBVJ010000017.1 coordinate 60,592, forward strand.
CGCCGGGGCGGGCAGGTTCTGCAGCCGCCAGGCGAGGTCGCTCTGCTCGGCCAGCGCCTTGTCCCCGCCGAACAGGCTGCCGCCGGTGAACTGGTCCTCGTTGACCTTGAAGTCGGCGTGCAGCCCGCCCGCGCTGCCGAAGACGCCCGGGAAGCGCATCGCCAGCCGCAGCGCGCAGCTGCCGCCGGTGGAGTAGCCGAGGACGCCCCAGGAGGCGGGCGAGCGGCCGATCCGGTAGGCGGAGCGCAGCGCGTCGGGGACGTCCTTGGTGAACCAGGTCTCGGTGCGCGGCCCGCCGGCGACGTCCACGCACTCGGTGTTGCGCGGCGGGGCGAGGGTCGGGCGGGCCAGTACCACGATGGCCGGCTGCATCTTCCCGGTGCGCTGGAGCTCCGCCGCGGTCTGGATGACCGGCAGGTCCTTCATCAGGTTGAGCGTGGTGCCGGGGTAGCCGGCGATGGCCAGCAGCACCGGGAAGCGGGTCAGGCCCAGCTTCGGGTCGAAGTACTCCGGCGGCAGGTAGACGAACATCTGGTCGGACAGTCCGGTCTCCTGGCCGGTGATCCGGACCGACTCGACCTTGCCGGCCTCCTCGGGTGCCCCTTTGGGCAGGTCCCCGACGCCCTCCAGGCCGCCCTCGTCGGTCGGCGTCAGGAGGGCGTCGCCGGCCGGGGCGCCGCCCTTGTGGTTCTCGTTGCTGGTGAGGGCGAGCTTGGTGCCGCCGGGGCTCAGCAGGTCGTCCCATGAGGTGTAGAACCCGAAGGAGTTGTTGACGCTGAGCGCCAGCACCGCCAGCACCGAGGCCTGAGTGACGGTCAGCAGGCCGACCCGGCCGAGCACCGGCAGCGGGCGCTGCCGGGCCAGTCTGGGCCAGATCCACAGGGTGGTGACGAGTGTCGCCGATCCCAGGGCAAGCAGCGAGTTCATCAGGGCGTCGCTGGTCAGTTCCATACCGTCGGCCTTCCGGTGGGACACTGTCGGTGCAGGCTTCATCGTCTGGCGGTGCGTCAGCCCCGGCCACCGCGGCTAGGCTGTCCGGACGCCGGGAGGGCCCGGGAGGCCGACGGCGCACGCACGCAACCGACGCCCTAAAATGCGGCGTCCACCGTACGTAGGACGTACGCGGGGGCCCGTCGCGCCACGCGGTGAGGGGCTCCGGCACCCACCCCACGGCTCAATTCGCAGTGCCCCCAGGGCGCCGGTTTACCCTTCGTTGCCGGTTCCTTGGTGTGCGTATTGCCAGATGAAGGAAAAGGCATGAAGGTCCATCACGGCTCCCGCCCAGGAGTGGCCGGACACCCCGCCGCAGCCTCTACGCTGAATCCCCATGAGCGTTCCCGTGTCCGTTGAGCCGAGCCCCGAGCAGCCGCTGCGCCGTCGCGGCCTGCAGACGCTTCGTACCCAAGCGGCCGCCGTTCCGAGGGCCTGGCTCCCCGGTGCGGTCGGCTACGCCTGTCTGCTGATCGGGCTGGTGGACATCGCCAGCGCGGTGTTCCCCAAACTGCGGCACACCAAGGTGCACACCTTCGCCGGGCAGCTGCCCGGCGGCACCACCACGCTGGCCGCCGCCGGCACCCTGATGATCGGCCTGCTGCTGGTGCTGCTCGCGCACGCGCTGCGCCGGCGCAAGCGGCGCGCCTGGCGCGCGGTGTGCGTGCTGCTGCCGGTCGGCGCGGCGCTGCACCTGCTGCGCTGGCACCAGCTCGGCCCGGCGGTCATCTCGCTGGTGCTGTTCGCGGTCGTGCTGATCCACCGGCGCGAGTTCTACGCCAAGGCCGACCCGCGCACCCGCTGGCGCGCCGTGGTCAACCTGGTCGTGCTGGGGGCCTTCAGCATCGTGCTCGGCCTGCTGATCGTCAGCACCCGGACGAAGTACGAGCTGGGGCACCCCGGCCTGTCCCAGCGGCTGGAGCACGTGGTCTACGGGCTGTTCGGCTTCGAGGGCCCGGTGCACTACAACGCGGACCGGATCGAGGACCTGGTCGGCTACCTGCTCGGCGCGATGGGCCTGATCACCGCCCTCACCACCACCTACCTGGCGCTGCGCCCGGAGAAGCCCAAGCCGGAGCTGACCGCCGAGGACGAGGAGAAGGTCCGCGCGCTGCTGGAGCGGCACGGCGAGCGGGACTCGCTCGGCTACTTCGCGCTGCGCCGGGACAAGAGCGTGCTGTTCTCGCCCACCGGCAAGGCGGCGATCTCCTACCGGGTGGTCTCCGGCGTCATGCTCGCCTCCGGGGACCCGGTCGGCGACGTCGAGGCCTGGCCCGGCGCGATCAAGGTGTTCATGGCGGAGGCCCGCGAGCACGCCTGGGTGCCGGCCGTGATGGGCTGCAGCGAGGTCGGCGGCGAGGTCTGGACCCGTGAGGCGGGGCTGGACGCGCTGGAGCTGGGCGACGAGGCGATCGTCGACACCGCGACCTTCTCGCTGGCCGGGCGGGCCATGCGCAACGTCCGCCAGATGGTCAAGCGGATCGAGCGCAACGGCTACTCCTGCCGGGTCCGCCGGGTCGCCGAGCTGACCCGGGAGGAGAAGCAGCGGATCGCCGACGCCGCCGCCCGTTGGCGCGGCACCGACACCGAGCGCGGCTTCTCGATGGCGCTCGGCCGCTTCGGCGACCCGGGCGACGACGACTGCGTGGTGGTCACCGCCCACAAGGCGCCCGAGGAGGGCGAGGGCGGCGACGACCTCAAGGCCGTGCTGCACTTCGTGCCCTGGGGCGCGGACGGCATCTCGCTGGAGCTGATGCGCCGTGACCGGGCGGCCGACCCGGGCCTCAACGAGCTGCTGATCGTCGCCGCCCTGCAGGCCGTCCCGGCGATGGGGGTGCGCCGGGTGTCGCTCAACTTCGCGATGTTCCGCTCGGCGCTGGCGCGCGGCGAGCGGATCGGCGCCGGGCCGGTGCTGCGCGCCTGGCGCGGGCTGCTGGTGTTCCTGTCGCGCTGGTTCCAGATCGAGTCGCTGTACAAGTTCAACGCGAAGTTCCAGCCGGAGTGGGAGCCCCGGTTCCTGGTCTTCCCGAACAACCGCGACCTGCCGCGGATCGGCTTCGCCGCGATGCAGGCGGAGGCCTTCATCACCCTGGGGATGCCCCGCTTCGGCCGCAAGCCGCAGCGCCAGGGGCTGATGCCGGAGAGCACCCGCCCGGCGGTCGGCGAGGCCGCCTGAGGCCCGGCGGCACCCGTGCCGGCCCCCGTCGAGGACCCTCCCCGGCGGGGGCCGGCCGTTTCCCGGGGGTGGGGGCCGGGCGGCCGCGGGGGGCGGCCGGATAATGGGGGTATGAGCAATTCGGTGCCCTTCCCGCTGCCGCCCGGACTGCCGCGGCTGGACCGCTGCGCCGTCATGGGCGTGGTCAACGTGACCCCCGACTCCTTCTCGGACGGCGGGCTGTGGCACGACCCCGCCAAGGCGATCGCCCACGGGCTCGCCCTGCGTGCCCGGGGCGCCGACCTGGTCGACGTCGGCGGCGAGTCCACCCGCCCCGGCTCGCAGCGCGTCCCCGAGGAGGAGGAGCTGCGCCGGGTGGTCCCGGTGGTGCGCGAGCTGGCCGCCGCCGGGGTGACGGTCTCCGTCGACACCATGCGGGCCTCGGTGGCCGAGCGGGCCGTCGAGGCGGGCGCGCTGGTCGTCAACGACGTCTCCGGCGGCCTGGCGGACCCGGCGATGGCCCGGGTGGTCGCGGAGAGCGGCGCGCCGTTCGTGGTGATGCACTGGCGCGGGCAGTCCGCCGACATGGACCGGCTGGCCGTCTACGACGACGTGGTCGCCGACGTCGTGGGCGAGCTGAGCGCCCGGGTCGACGCGCTGCTGGCCGCCGGGGTCAAGGAGGACCAGCTGATCCTCGACCCGGGGCTCGGCTTCGCCAAGACCGCCGAGCACAACTGGGCGCTGCTCGGCCGGCTCGACGCGCTCACCGCGCTCGGCCGGCCCGTCCTGGTCGCCGCATCGCGCAAGCGGTTCCTGGGTACGCTGCTCGCCGACCCGGAAACCGGGGAGCTGCGCCCGGCGCGGGAGCGCGACGACGCGACCGCCGCGGTGTCGGTGCTGTCGGCACGGGCCGGCGCGTGGGCGGTGCGGGTGCACGACGTGTCCGGCACGGCGGACGCCGTCCGGGTCGTCGCGGCCTGGCAGCGTGCCGCCGGGCAGGGATGAGCGCTGGGCGAAGACGGGAGGGTCATGGCGGGTGACGGCAGGTTGAGCGGGGAGACGGCGGGCCGACGGGCCGGCGGCGCGGACCGCGAGGCGGTCCTGGCCGCCAACCGGGCGCTCTACGAGGCGCTGGAGACCGGCGACCTCGCGGCGGTCGAGGACGCCTGGCTGGGCGCCGGCGAGGCGGACGACAAGGGGGGCGTGGTCTGCGTCCACCCGGGGTGGCCGGTGCTGCGCGGGCGGGCCCAGGTGACCCGCTCGTACATGCTGATCATGGCGAACACCGAGTACATCCAGTTCATCCTCACCGACGAGGAAGCGGAGGTGCACGGCGATGTGGCCCTTGTCACGTGCACCGAGAACATCCTTTCCGGCGGCGAGGCCGAACAGGAGGGCGAGCTCGGGCCGCTGGTCGGCGGAAAGGTCGTGTCGACCAATCTCTTCCGGCGCACTCCGGCCGGGTGGAAACTGTGGTCGCACCACGGTTCACCCGTTCTGACCAGCGCCGACGAGGACGACGAGGACTGATTCCGGACCCCGGCGGGAAATCGCGGGAAAACGTCACCGGCCGGCGGCCGGGGAATTCCCGGCAGGTCACCGAACGTTCACGTCAATCGCCATTCCGGCGCGCGTGGCGACGGTTCGTGCCGGGTAGGACGGTCGGGTGTTGTCGGCGCGCGCGGGTAGATTCGAAAAGGCAGCGGCGGGCGCGACGCCCGTCTCCGCCCTGTTCGCCTCCCTCCTCCGGGGCGGGGCCCGTCCGACTGGGAGCAGTGATTCGTTTGCTGGACCGCGTCACCCTGCGGGGCCTGCGTGCCCGCGGCCACCACGGCGTCTTCGAGCGCGAGCGGGCCGAGGGCCAGACCTTCGTGGTCGACCTGGTGCTCTTCCTGGACACCCGCCCGGCCGCCGCCGGGGACGACCTGACCCGCACGGCGCACTACGGCATGGTGGCCGAGGAGGTCACCGCGATCATCGCCGGCGAGCCGGTCGAGCTGATCGAGACCCTGGCCCAGCGGATCGCGGACCAGTGCCTGAAGCACGAGCCGGTGGAGGAGGTCGAGGTGACCGTGCACAAGCCGGACGCCCCGATCACCGTGCCGTTCGACGACGTGACCGTGACCATCCACCGGACCCGCGGATGACCCGCACCGTCCGTCCGGTGCCCGCCGCAGCGCCCGTCCCAGCCCGAGGGGAAGTCCGATGACCACAAGTGACCCGACCGCCGCGCCGAGCGCCTTCGACCTGGAGCAGCGGGTGGACTCGGTGGACACCACCCTGCACAGCCAGCGCTTCGCCGTGATCGCCCTCGGCTCCAACCTCGGCAACCGCCTGGACACCCTCCAGGGGGCCGTGGACGCCCTCGCCGACACGCCCGGGCTCAAGATCAAGGCCGTCTCCGCGGTGTACGAGACGCAGGCCGTGGGCGGCCCCGCCGAGCAGCCCGCCTACTACAACGCGGTCGTGGTGCTGCGCACCTCGCTGCCGCCGCGCGACCTGCTGGAGCGCGGCAACGCGATCGAGGACGCCTTCGGCCGGGTCCGCACCGTGCACTGGGGCCCGCGCACCCTGGACGTCGACATCCTGGCCTACGAGGGCGTCGTCAGCGAGGACCCGCAGCTGCTGCTGCCGCACCCGCGCTCGCACGAGCGGGCCTTCGTGCTCGCCCCGTGGCTGGACGCCCAGCCGGACGCCGAGCTGCCCGGGCACGGGCCGGTGGCCGGCCTGCTGGAGGCGCTCGGCGGCCCGGACGCCCAGGGTGTGCGGCGGCGTGACGACATCCGGCTGACGCTGCCGGAGTAGGCACCGCCGCAGCGTGCGCGGACGGCCCCGTCCGCGCGGGCCGGGAACTCGTGCGGGGCCGCCGGCCGTACCCATGGGTGTCCGCCCCGGTCCGGGACCCCCCGGGCCGGGGCCCGGTACGGTGGCCTGACGCCGTCGTACCCGCCGCCCGGGAAAGGACCTCGTCCGAGTGAAGCTGCTTCGCCTCCGTCTGCTGATCGGCATCACGGCCGCCGCGACGGCGCTGTCCTGGGCCGGCGCCAAGCTGTGGGCCTCCCTGGACACGCTGCCCGCGGTGCCGGGCGCGGCGCCCGTGGTGCTGGCCGCGGTGGCGGTGATCCTGCTCGCGACCGCGCTCTCGCTGCGCTCGCGGCTGAAGGCGGCGCGCGAGCGGCAGCCAGGGGCGAAGCGGGTGGACCCGCTGGGTGCGGCCCGGGCGGTGGTGCTCGGGCAGGCCAGCGCCCTGGTCTCGGCGGTGGTCACCGGGATCTACGCGGGCGCCGGGATCCACCTGCTGGGGGAGCTGGACGTGCCGGCCCGCAAGGACCAGGCGATCACCGCGGGCTTCGCCGTCCTGGCCGGCGCGGCCGTGATCGCGGCGGCGCTCTGGCTGCAGCACGTCTGCCGGCTGCCGGAGGACCACGACGACCCCGGTGGCCACGGGCCGGCGGCCACGCATCGCTGACCAGCGCTTTTCCGGTGATCTTGAGTGATTTCCCGGATGCGTCCGGTAAAACCGGTGCGGTGTCAAGGGCCGAACCGGACCCTGGGCTGACACGGCCCCAATTCGCACGCTAGTTTCTTGAGCATGTCTCGCGGACGCCACCGTCATTCCTCCGTCCTCGGCCGGGTCTTTCCCCCCACCGCCGCCGGCGTGCTCATCGTCGCCGCGCTGGGGGCACTGCTTTTCAGTCAGGACACCGTGCTGGTCCGTTCGGTGGGCGCGGCCGCGGTGCTCGCCACGCTCGGGTTCGCCGTCCTGCTGCGTCAGCGCGACCGGGCCGCGCGGGCGGCGGCCGAGGTCTCCGCGGCGCAGCGGCTGCGGTCCGAGGAGCGCTTCGAGGAGCAGCTCGCCGAGGCCGAGTACGCCGCCGAGGTGGCCGAGGAGCGGGCGACCCGGTTCGGACGGCGGCTGACCGCCGAGAAGTCCCGGCTGGCGAAGGCCGAGACGGAGATCGCCCGGCTGCTCAAGGAGCGCGCGGTGATGGTCGCCGAGCAGGCGCTCAAGGAGGCCGAGGCGGCCCAGCGGGCGCTCGCCGCGAGCCGGCCCAAGCACCCGGCCAGCCCGGCCGCGTACGTCCGCGCCGCGGCCGTGCTGCGGCAGCTGGAGCGGCGGGCGGCGCAGCAGGAGGCGCAGCGGGAGCAGGACGCCCGGCGCGAGGCGGAGCGCGCGGCGGGCGCGGAGGTCGCGCTGCGCGCGCGGACGGCGCCCGCGACGACGGCCGCGCCGGCGCCGGGGCGGGTCACGACGGCGGTTCCGGCACCGGCCGCGCCCTCGGTGCCCGAGCCCGGTGCGGCCCCCTCCGCGGCCGCTCCCGACGCCCCCGCGGCCCCGGTGCGGCCGGTGCTGACGGCGACCGTCGGGCAGCTCGGCGGGGCGCCCGCCGCGCCCGCCACGCCGGCCGTGCGGCCGGCCGAGCGGCAGCGTCCGCGCCCGGCGGCCGCCCCGGCCGCGCGTCCGCAGGGCTTCAGCTTCTTCGGCCGGGGCTCCGGCGCGGCGGTCCGCGCGGCGGCGCCGTCGCCGGCCGTGCGCAGTGTCGCCGAGCTCGGCGAGCGGGCGGACCTGGCGGACGTGGTCGGCGACGAGGCGGTCGCGGCGCAGGCGCTGGAGCGGACCCGGGAGCAGGAGCGGGTCCCGGAGCCGGCGGACACCGAGGCGCAGACCCGGTTGCTGCCGCAGGCCGGCGAGGACGCCCCCGAGGTGGTCGACCTGACCCCGCACGACGAGACCGAGCAGATCGAGGTCCCCGAGCTGCGCGCCTCGCGGTAGGAGGGGGCGCCGCCCGCCGCCCGCCGCGTCCGGGTGCGGGCGCGGCGGGCCCGGGAACGGCACGGCGCCCGCCCCGCCGGGTGGCGGGACGGGCGCCGGACGGCCCGCGGTGCGGGAGCGTCAGATCTGCACGCCGAAGTCCTGGGCGATGCCGGCCAGGCCGGAGGCGTAGCCCTGGCCGACCGCGCGGAACTTCCACTCGGCGCCGTTGCGGTAGAGCTCGCCGAAGATCATGGCGGTCTCGGTGGCGGCGTCCTCGGAGAGGTCGTAGCGGGCGATCTCGGCGCCGCCGGCGGAGTTCACCACACGGATGTAGGCGTTGCGGACCTGGCCGAAGTTCTGCGACCGGGCGACGGCGTCGTAGATCGAGACCGGGAAGGTGATCCGGGCGGCCTCGGCCGGCAGCGAGGCGAGGTTGACGTTGATCGCCTCGTCGTCGCCGGCGCCCTCGCCGGTGCGGTTGTCACCGGTGTGGACGACGGTGTTGTCCGGCGTGCTGGTGTTGTTGAAGAAGACGAAGTGGCTGTTGGACAGCACCTTGCCGTCCGCGTTCAGCACGATCGCGCTGGCGTCCAGGTCGAACTCGGCACCGGTCGTGGTGCGGACGTCCCAGCCGAGGCCGACGGTGACCGCGGTCAGGCCGGGGGCCTCCTTGGTCAGCGAGACGTTGCCACCCTTGGAGAGGCTCACTGGCATGGTGTGTGCTGTCCCTTCGATTTGCTTGTTGCCGGGGATAACGCGGGAACCTCCGGGGATGGTTCCGCGCGGCCGGTTCTTTTCCGCCGCCGGCACGGCTGGGATGTTCCCCCGTCAGATCCGCCGGAACCGGCCCTGGAGCTCCCAGACCACCGGATTGTCGGCGAGGTCCGGGTGCATGTCGAAGAGGTCGGCGAGCGTGTCCTGGAGGAAGTCGCGGGCCTCCCGGCGCAGGTCGCCGTGGCGCACCACGACGGGCGGCTCGTCGGGAAGCCAGGTGGCGGTGATCTCGACCCAGTTGAAGCGGCGGGCGAACCGCAGCAGTTCGGTGTTCTGGGTGAAGTCGAGGTCGGCGCTCTGCACCCGGGCCGCGCGGCCGCCGGCCGGGTCGCGGTCGAGTTCCTCGACGACGTCGCAGAGCGCCCAGGCGAAGTCCAGCACCGGGACCCATCCCCAGGCCGTGGACAGTTCGGAGCCCTCGGCGTCGAGGTGGACGTCGCCGCAGAACAGGTCGTACCGCAGCTCCCGCACGCCCGCGGTCCGGTAGTCGGTCTGCGGGGGGTCGGGGAAACGGTTGGAGAGGGAGTAGCCGAGCTCGATCACACTGGACATTGTCGGGGCAGACCGGTCCTGGCCGGATAACCGGGTGACCGGCGCGGCCCGGCGCGGGATGATGGGCACATGCCCGAGCCCATCCGCGTACGGGGGTCGGTGGTCGTCCCCGACGCCGAGCTCGTCTGGCGCTTCTCGCGTTCCTCCGGCCCCGGCGGCCAGCACGTCAACACCTCCGACACCCAGGTCGAGCTGCGCTACGACCTGGCGGCCTCCGCCGCGCTGCCCGAGGTGTGGAAGCAGCGCGCCCTGGAGCGGCTGGCGGGCCGGCTGGTGGACGGGCGGGTGCTGGTGGTCCGGGCGTCCGAGCACCGCTCGCAGTGGCGCAACCGGGAGGTCGCGGCGGCCCGGCTGGCGTCGCTGCTCGGCGAGGCGACCGCGCCGCCGCCGAAGGCCCGCCGGGCGACCCGGCCGAGCCGGGGCATGGTCGAGCGGCGGCTCACCAACAAGCGGCACCGCTCCGAGCTGAAGCAGGGGCGGCGCGCTCCGCGCGGGGAGCAGTAGGGCGTGTCCTGACGCGCGGGTCGCCGGTTCAGCCCAGGGTGCGGTAGCCGCCGCGGAAGTACAGCAGCGGACGGCCGCCCGGGTCGGGCACGGTGGCCTCCAGGACGCGGCCGAGCAGCAGGGTGTGGTCACCCGCGGCCACCCGCTGTTCGGTGCGGCACTCCACGGTGGCGAGCGCGCCGTCGATCAGCGGGGCGCCGCTGTGCGGGCCGCGGTGGTGCGGGGCGTCGGCGAACAGCAGCCGGTCGCTGAGCCGGCCCTTCATGGCGAACCGCGAGCCGAGTGCCTTCTGGCCCTCCGCCAGCAGGGAGACCGCCCAGGTGTCGGCCCGGCTGAGCACCTCGTCCATCCGGGAGTCCTCCCGGACGGAGATCAGGACCAGCGGCGGTTCCAGCGACACGGAGAGGAAGGACGTGGCGGTCATGCCGACGTCCTCCCCGTCGTCCGGGTCGTGGACGGTCACCAGGCTCACACCGGCGGCGAGCTGGGAGAGCGCCGCCCGGAACTCGTCGGGGGTCGCTTGGGTGGCAGCTTCGGGCTGCGGGGACGGGTACACGTACCGCACGGTAGCCCGGGACCGGGGGCGGCGACATCGGGCCCTGGTCGTAGGACCAGCGGCGCAGCACCGCTCGGCCCGCCGGGGCGGCGGAAAGGTTACGGTCCGCGTCCGCTCTCACCCCCAGGAGTGAAGGGAGGGGCCTGCCGGCGGTCGGGCACTACAGCGCGGGGCCAATGCGACCGACCACGGGAAATGTTCCGATGGGCAGGGATGTCCCGGTATGGGGCGGATGAACTGATTAAGGGCGCATTAGTGTTGTGTGATTTAAGTCACAAGTGCCGACCTATTGCTGACCGAGCGTGCCGAACGCTGTGCTCCCTGTGATTCAGTTCTTCTGGCAATCGGACGATAACCAATCAAGACCTATCCGAAGCAGCCGGGGAGCCCCCGCATGGAAGCCGAGTCGGAGCCGTACGTCCGTCTCGCGACCCTCCGCACCTTGCACCGGGTCGTGGCGGACCTCAACGCTGCCCGCAGCCTGGCGGGCACGCTGCAGGCCGTGGTCGAGGGCGCGGTGCACGGACTCGGTTTCGACGCCGCCGCGGTCAGCCTGGTACGGCCCGACGGCGACCTCGTGGTGGCGGCCGTCTGGGAGCTGGAGGAGAGCGCCATGGGCGGCCCGTCCGTGCTGCTCGGCCAGGTCGGCTCCCGCGAGTCCTGGGACCGGCTGCTCGGCGTCAGCGACCACTGGGGCACCCTGCGCTTCCTCCCCTACGACCGCGGCTGGGCGGTGGCCAGCGACATCCCGCGCTGGATCGGGGACGGCCCGATGCCGGTCTACGCCAACGACTGGCACCCCGCCGACGGTCTGCTCGCCCCGATGTACAGCGCCGGCGGCGACCTGCTCGGCGTCCTCTCGGTGGACCGCCCGCGCAGCGGCAAGCGGCCCGGCGCCTGGACCCGCGAGGCCCTGGAGATGTTCTCCCTGCAGGCCTCCATCGCGATCGGCAACGCCCGGCTGCGCGCCGAGATGCAACGCGCGCTGGCCCGCCTGGAGAAGGAGCAGCAGGCCCTGCGGGCCAGCGAGGAGAGCTTCCGCCAGGCCTTCGAGTACGCGCCCAGCGGGATGGCCATCACCGAACTGCACGGCGCCGGCCGGGGCCAGCTGACCCGGGTCAACGACGCGCTCTGTCGACTGCTCGGCCGCCCCCGGGCGGTGCTGCGCCAGCAGAGCTTCGCCGACCTGGTCCACCCGGACGACCGCGCGCTGCTGGAGCGCACCAGCGCCGAGAGCGGCCGGGCGGAACTGCGGCTCTCCCGCCGGGACGGCGGCTACCAGTGGGTGTGCCTGCGGAACTCGATCGTGGCGGACGCCGCCGAGGGGCCGAGCTTCCTGCTCACCCACGTCGAGGACATCGAGGACCGCAAGCGGCACGAGCTCCAGCTCGCCCACCGGGCCAGCCACGACGCCCTCACCGGCCTGCCGAACGGCGCCGAGCTCAAGGCGCGGCTCGGGCGCCGGCTCTGCGGGCAGCCGCAGGCGGCCGTCGCCGCCGGGCACCAGGGCGGCCCGGACGAGGCCGGCTACGGCGGTCCGGGGTACGGCGGTCCGGGGTACGGCGACGCCGCCCACGGGAGCACCGGGTACGGCGCCGCGGGCCCGGAGGACGGGTTCGCGGGGTACCCGGAGAGCCTGTTCGGCGAGCCCTCCCGCCCGGGCGACGGCTTCGGCGGCCCGGAGCCGGGGCACGGCCAGGGCCCGCGGGACGGCTACCCGGTGCCCGCCGCCGACGCCGGACCGGCCGGGGCGAACGGCTACGGCGAGCACGTGCACGCGGTGGTCCCGGCCGACCACGGCCCGGGCGGCGAGCCGTGGTCCGGCCCGTTCCGCTCCGGCAGCGCCGCCGCCGTCGAGAAAGGGCTCGCGGTGCTCTTCTGCGACCTCGACGGCTTCAAGTCGATCAACGACCGGTTCGGCCACAACGCCGGTGACGCCGTCCTGGTCGAGGTGGCCCGCCGGCTCAGCGCGGCCGTGCGCGACGGCGACACGGTGGCCCGGCTCGGCGGCGACGAGTTCGTGGTGCTCGCCGACGGCATCGGCCGCGACGAGGCGAAGGACCTCGCCCACCGGCTGCGCAACGCGATCATCCCGCCGATGCGCATCGACGGCCGGGGGATGCGGGTGGGCGTGAGCCTCGGCATCGGCTGGGCCGGCTGCGGGATGAGCATCGAGGAGGTCCTGCACACCGCGGACGAGCGGATGTACGACGAGAAGCGGGCCCGCGGCGGCGCGGTGCGCGGCGCCCGCGGCGAGCGTTCGCACCGGAGGGCGGGCTAGGGCCGGTCCCGTGGATCCTTGCCGGGCCGCCGAAGTCCACGAGACGGGCCCCGGACCACCCTCCCGCAGGCGGGGCCGGGCGGGGGCTACTCGCCGGTTGTCAAGGGGTCTTTCCGGGGCGTCCGGGGCGGCAGGTAGGGTTCCGGGGTACGAGCGACCACGACCAGCGCCGACGGCACGGCAGCCCGGCGGCGCGACCGCGATGGGGGAGTTGACCACCGTGACCACCGCCGGCAGCAGCGGAGCGCCCCAGGGCCCGGAGGACGGCGCCCCGCAGGACGACGATCCCTTCGGCTACCTCTACCGTCCGGCCGACGGCGGCTCCGGTCAGCAGGCCGAGCCGCAGCAGGGCGTGCCGCGCACGTCCTACAGCCGGCCGATGGAGGTCGGCCGCGCCCAGTACGGCCAGCCGCCGCGACCGCAGCAGCCCTACCCGCCGCAGCCGGGCTACCCGCAGGCCCCGCCGCCGCAGCCGTACCCGCCGCAGGGCGACTTCGGCGCCGCCCCGACCCAGCAGACCCGCTACGCCGAGCACTCCCGCCCGCAGCCGGGCGAGGAGCGGCCGCCGAGCGGCGGCCGCGGCAAGGGCGCGGTGATCGGTGCGGTCGCCGTGGTCGCGGCGATCGCGATCGGCGCCGGCATCGCCCTGTCCGGCGATCCGGACAAGGAGAAGGACAAGGAGGCCAAGGGCGGCACCACCGCGGCGAGCGCCCCGGCCGCCCCGGGCGGCGCCACCGCGAGCGCCGATCCGACGAGCGCCGCCGCGTCGGCCACCCCCTCGGCGACCGCCTCGGGCGGGCTGGGCCCGGTGGACGCCAGCCAGTTGCAGGGGCAGAACGCGCCCTCGGCGAACACCGTCAAGGGCACCAAGTCGGCCGACGGCAGCTACCTGACGCTCAACCCGGGCGGCACGGTCACCTGGACCGGTGACCTGGCGGCGGCCGGGACGTACAAGTTCACCGTGCACTACAACAACCCGGGCGCCGACGTGCGGGCGACCACGGCGGTGAACGGCAAGGACTGGCCGGGCGGCGCGAACTTCAAGAACTACTCGCCGGGCAAGGAGCCCGCCTCGTCCTGGTTCAACACCTACATAACGCCGCCGATGCAGGCGGGCACGAACACCATCGTGATCTCGCTGCCGCCGGGCAGCGGCACGATCCTGATCGACCAGGTGCTGCTGGAGGCGGCGTAGCCCCGAACGCGCGACGGCCGCCCGTTCCCCGAGGGGAGCGGGCGGCCGTGCCGTGTGCGGGCCGCGCCGGTCAGCCGGCCGCGATCGGGGCGAAGCGGTCGCCGCCGGTGATCCACTCGCCGTGGCGCATCACGGCGACCAGGTCGTAGGTCGTGGAGTCGACGACGGCGAGGTCGGCGGACTTGCCGGGCTCCAGGCTGCCGATCCGGTCGGCGAGGCCGAGCAGGCGGGCCGGGACGGTGGACAGCGACTCGACGGCCTGGTTGAGGCTGAGGCCGTTGATGGTGACCGAGCGCTTGAACGCCACGTCCAGGGTGAGCGTCGAGCCGGCGATCGCGCCGCCCTCGACCAGGCGGGCGACGCCGTCCTTGACCTCGACCTGGAGCGGGCCGAGCGGGTAGAGGCCGTCGCCCATGCCGGCCGCGCCCATGGCGTCGGTGATGAGGGCGACCCGGGAGGCGCCGGCGGTGCCGTAGGCGAGGTCGAGCACGGACGGGTGCAGGTGCACGCCGTCGTTGATCAGCTCGACGGTGACCCGCTCGTCCTCCAGCAGCGCCACGATCGGGCCGGGCGCGCGGTGGGCGATGCCCGGCATGGCGTTGAACAGGTGGGTGGCGACGGTGGCCCCGGCCTCGATGGCCTCCAGCGTCTTGGCGTAGTCCGAGTCGGTGTGGCCGACGGCGGCGATCACGCCGAGGTCGGCGAGCATCCGCACGGAGTCCAGGCCGCCGGGCAGCTCGGGCGCCAGGGTGACCATCCTGGCGTGCCCGCGGGCGGCGTCGACCAGCTTGCGCACCAGCGCCGGGTCGGGGTCGCGCAGCAGGTCCGGGCGGTGGGCGCCGCAGCGGTTGTGCGAGATGAACGGGCCCTCGAAGTGGATGCCGGCGAGGACGCCGTCCTCGACGAGCTCGGAGAGCACGGCCGCCTGGCGGGCCAGGTCGTCGATCTCGCCGGTCACGGTGGAGGCGACCGTGGTGGTGGTGCCGTGCTCCAGGTGGGTGCGGGCGACCTGGAGGGCCTCCTCGGCGATGCCGGAGGAGTAGGACGCGCCGCCGCCGCCGTGCACGTGCAGGTCGACGAAGCCGGGGACCACGGTGTAGCCGGTGAGGTCGAGGTCGCCGGGCGTGGCGGAGCCGCCGAGACCGGAGATCCGGTCGCCCTCGACGGCGAGGCGGTCACCCTCGACGACGCCTCCGGGCAGGACCAGCCGGGCGCCGGTCAGTGCGAGTCGGTCCGCGGTCACGCGGTCACCTCCATGGAGAGCAGATCCCAGGCGAGCAGGCCCGCGCCCAGTGACGCGGCGGTGTCTTTGAGCATGGCGGGAACGACCTCGGGGGGCATCTGGAAGGTCAGCCGCTCGGTGACCGCCGCCCGCAGCGGGGTGAAGAGGGTGTCCCCGGCCTCGGCGAGGCCGCCGCCGACGATGACCCGGGACGGGTCCAGCAGGCTCTGGGCGAGGACGATGCCGTCGGCCAGGGCCTCCACGGCGTTCTGCCAGACCGCGATCGCCCGCGGGTCCCCGGCGTCCACCGCGACGGCGCAGGATGCCGCGTCGGCGTCGGGGTCGCCCACGGCCTCGGCCCAGGCGCGGGAGACGGCGGAGGCGGAGGCGAGGGTCTCCAGGCAGCCGCGGGCGCCGCAGCCGCACTGCGGTCCGCCGGGGCGGACCACCACGTGGCCGATCTCGCCGCCGTAGCCGTGGGCGCCCGCCTCGATCCGGCCGTCGATGCCGATGGCGCCGGCGATGCCGGTGCCGAGGGCGATGAACAGGAAGCGCCCGACCCCCCGGCCGCCGCCGAGCCGGCCCTCGGCGAGGCCGCCGGAACGCACGTCGTGGCCGAGGGCGACCGGCATCGCGCTGCCGTCCGGGCCGGCCAGGCGCTCGCCCAGCAGCTTGCGCAGCGGGAGGTCGCGCCAGCCGATGTTGGCGGAGAAGACCGCGATGCCGTGCTTCTCGTCGATCGTCCCCGGGACGGCGACACCCGCCGCGAGGGGCGCGGCGCCGAAGCGGCTGCGGCCTTCGTCCGCCAGGTCGGCGGCGAAGTCGAGGATGGCGGTGACCACGGCGTCCGTGCCGTGCTCCCGCCCGGTCGGGCGGCGTGCTTCGAACAGCACGGAGCCGTCCTGGGCGAGCAGCGCGGCTTTCATGCCGGTGCCCCCCACATCGAGTGCGATGACGTGCTTCACGGAGGACAGTTTCCCTTGACCGGGTCTAAGAGGTCTAGTCCAGTTGTCGGATTGGTCTGGTCCAAAGGGGTGAGCTTTGTCGCAGAAGCGTGTGGTGTGCGGCACTTTGCACGAGCCCCTCGACGGACCCCCGGGCGGGGGCGGGACGGTTCTGGCGGGTCGGATCCGCGGATTTGTTGCGCGCTGCGCAACAAATCCCGCACTTCGATAACTACCCGGCGTTCCGGGCCCGGAGGTGTGGACCGCCGTGCGTCCGGTTTGGCACCCTTGCGGCCTTCCCCCGGCCGGATCCCCCCTGCATCCGGTCCGTTCCACCCCAGGATCCCCCTCGAAGGCGGTACCCGCGTTGGACAGGCGCGCCCAGGTCCCCACCCGGTTGTTCGGCGTCGCGTTGGCCGGAGCCCTGGCCGGAGCACTGGTGCTCACCGGCTGCGGCGGCCAGGACGACGGCCCGGTCACCCTCAGGCTGGTCGCCGCCGACTACGGCGAGAGCGCGGACACCGGCTCCAAGCTGTACTGGGACGACCTCGCCCGCCGCTTCGAGGCCGCCAACCCGGGTATCAAGGTGGACGTCGAGGTGGCGAGCTGGACCGACATCGGCAAGCGGGTCGACGACCTGGTGAAGAGCGGCAAGTCCCCCGACCTGCTGCAGACCGGCGGCTTCGCCGACCAGGTCGCCGCCGACCGGCTGTACCCGGCCTCGGAGGTGCTCTCCCTGGACACCCAGGCCAACATCATGGAGTCGTTCTCGCACGCGGGGCAGGTGCTCGGCACGCAGTACGGCATCCCGTTCGTCTCCTCCTCCCGGGTGCTCTTCTACAACAAGGCGGTCTTCCAGAGGGCCGGCATCACCCAGCCGCCGGCCACCTGGAACGAGCTCAAGCAGGCCGCCGAGAAGATCAGGGCCAAGGTCCCGGGCGTCCTGCCGTACGGGTTGCCGCTCGGGCCCGAGGAGGCGCCGGCCGAGTCGATGCTCTGGACGCTGAGCGGCGGCGGCAGCCTCTCCGACGACGTCGGCAACTACACCATCGACAGCACCCAGAACCAGGCCACCTTCACCTGGCTGAAGACCAATCTGGTGGCCACCGGTCTGACCTACCCCGAGCCCGGCAAGGTGAACCGCACCCCGGTGTTCAGCGACTTCGCGGCCGGCAAGGTGGCGATGCTCAACGGGCACCCGACGCTGCTGCGGATGGCCGCCAACGGCAAGATCGACTTCGGTACGGCGCCGATCCCGCGCAAGGACGGCCTGGCGAAGACCGGCAGCCTCGGCGTGGCCGACTGGATGATGGCGTTCAAGGCCAACGGCCACAAGAACGAGATCCGCCGGTTCCTGTCCTTCGTCTACACCAAGGACAACCAGCTCAAGTTCGACGAGACCTACAACCTGCTGCCGGTCACCCAGGACGCCTTCGACGCGATGACCAGGGACCCCAAGCACGAGGACCTCAAGCAGTTCGCGGCCGGCCTGGCCAACGCCAGCTTCTACCCGTTCGGCGACCCGGCCTGGGCGGAGGTCTCCAACCGCATCAAGGCCGGCATCGGAGCGGCGGTGACCGGTGACGCCAAGCCCGTGCTGGAGGACCTCCAGCAGGCGGCGGTGAAGGAGGCGGCCCGGATCCGCAAGTGAATCCGGGCCGGGCGGGCGCCGGCGGGCGTCAGTAGGTGACCGTGTAGAGCTTGCGGAGCGTCTCGTGGACGGTCCAGGTGGTGCGGTCGCCCGCCCGCAGCACCCCGCAGTCGCCCGGGCCGAGCTCCAGCACCGGGCCGCCGTCGACCACGACGGTGGCCCGGCCGCTCAGCACCACGAACACCTCGTCCGCCTCGACGTCGGTCGCCACCCCCGGCGTGATCTGCCAGATGCCGCTCTCCCCGGTGGCGGACCCGGTGAGCACCAGGGCGGACACCTCGGGGCTCCCGGAGACGATCTGCGCCGGGTCGAGCGGGTCGGGGACGAGCTCGGCGCTCGGGACGTGCAGGGCGAAGGCGGTGGGCGGGATGCTGGTCATGGGCGTGACGCTAGCCGCCGGGCCGGGGCGGCACAGGACGCAGAGTGTGTCGGGTCCGCGGGGGAGAATGACACTCCGTAGTGATGGACGGAGGTGGGCCCCGATGGGCGCGGACGACGAGACGGCACCGGAACCGGCTGCGCCCGGCGCCCTGGACGAGCGGGACCGGGCCGTACTGGAGCTGGAGGGCCGCTCCTGGCGGACGGCCGGCGCCAAGGAGCGCGCCGTCCGGGAGGAGCTGGGGCTCTCCAGCACCCGGTACTACCAGCTGCTGAACGCGCTGCTGGACCGGCCGGAGGCGCTGGCGCACGCCCCGGTCCTGGTCAACCGGCTGCGCCGGGTCCGCGACACCCGCCGGGCGGCACGCCAGGCCCGGCCGCAGGAGCACGGTCCGGCGTCCGGCGGATGACCTCCGGCCCGGGCGGGTACGGTGCCAGGCATGGGCCTTGCCGAGATGACGCGACCGCTGACGGATGCCGGGCGCGCGGGGCTGGCGGCGGTGCTCGCCGCGCCCCGCGACGCCGTGATCGCCCTCGACTTCGACGGGACGCTCGCCCCGATCGTCCCCGACCCGAGCCGGGCCCGGGCGCACCCGGGCGTGGTGCCCGCACTGCGCGTGCTGGCGCCGCGGGTCGGCGCGGTGGCGGTGGTGACCGGCCGCCCGGCCGCGCTGGCCGTGGAGTACGGCGGGCTCGCCGGGCTCGACGGCGTGGTGGTGCTCGGGCACTACGGCGCGGAGCGCTGGGAGGACGGCGAGCTGACCGCGCCGCCGCCGCACCCGGGCGTCGACGCGGTGCGCGAGCGGCTGCCGCAGGTGCTGGCCGCGCTCGGCGCGCCGGACGGCACCTCGGTGGAGGACAAGGGCCGCTCGGTGGCCGTGCACACCCGGCGCACGGCGGAGCCGGCCGCCGCCTTCGAACTGCTGCGCGGGCCGATGGAGGAACTGGCCCGGGAACACGGACTGGTGGTGGAGCCGGGCCGGATGGTGCTGGAGCTGCGGCCGCCGGGGGTGGACAAGGGCGCGGCGCTGACGGGGCTGCTGCGGGAGCGCGGTGCCCGTTCGGTGCTCTACGCGGGCGACGACCTCGGGGACGTCCCGGCCTTCGCGGCGGTGGAGGAGCTGCGCGGGGAGGGCCTGGCCGGGCTGCTGGTCTGCAGCGGCACGGTGGGCGACGCGCCGGACGCGCCGGTGCGCGAGCTCGCCGACCGGGCGGACCTGGTGGTCCCGGGCCCGGCCGGCGTGGTGGAACTGCTCGGCGCGCTGGGGGAGGAGCTCAGCGCAGGGCGTTGAGCTGGTCGAGGAACCACTGCTGGGGCGGCAGCGCGGTCGCGGCGGCGGCCAGCCGCTTGGTGCGGTCGGCGCGTTCGCCGGCCGCCATGGTGAGCCCGGCGTGCAGCGCCTCGGCGGTGGCCACGATGTCGTACGGGTTGACGCTCAGCGCGTCCTCGCCGAGTTCGGCGTGGGCGCCGGCCTCCCGGGACAGCACGAGCGCGCAGCCCCGGTCGGAGACCACCGGGACCTCCTTCGCGACCAGGTTCATGCCGTCCCGGATCGGGTTGACCAGGGCGACGTCGGCCATCCGGTAGGCGGCCAGTGAGCGCGGGAAGTCGTCGTCGACGTGCAGGACCAGCGGTGTCCAGTCCGGTGTGCCGAACTCCGCGTCGATCTCGGCGGCGAGCGCCCGCACCTGGTCGGTGTAGGCCCGGTACTCGGCGAGGTCGGTGCGGGAGGGGTAGGCGAAGGCGATGTGCACCACCCGGTCGTGCCACTCGGGACGGGTGCGCAGCAGGTGCCGGTAGGCCAGGAAGCCGCGGACGATGTTCTTGCTCAGCTCGGTGCGGTCGACCCGCACGACGGTGCGGCGCTCGCCGACGGTGGCGCGCAGGGCGGCGAGCCGCTCCTCGACGTCCGGGCGGTGGGCGCGCTCGCGCAGGAAGTCGGCGTCGGCGCCGAGGCCGTGGACGCCGAGCGCGGTGGTGCGGCCGGCGTGCGTGACGGTGAGCGCCTCGCGGTCGACCGTCGCGCCGAGGAACCGCTCGCAGCAGTCGGCGAAGGCGAGCGCCCAGCGGCGGGTGAGGAAACCGGCCCGGTCGGCGCCGAGGATGCCGGTCAGGACGGCCTCGGCGATGTCGTCGGGCAGCAGCCGCAGGTACTCCGGCGGCGCCCAGGGGGTGTGCGAGAAGTGGCCGATCCGCAGGTCGGGGCGGGCGGCGCGGAGCAGCGCGGGGACGAGCGAGAGGTGGTAGTCCTGCACCAGGACGGCGGCGCCCGGGGCCGCCTCGGCGGCGAGGGCCTCGGCGAAGGCGGTGTTGTAGTCGGTGTAGGCCTGCCACTCGGTGCGGAAGCCGGCGTCGAAGGCGGGGGCGGTCGGGGTGTTCCAGAGCAGGTGGTGGACGAACCAGAGGGTGGAGTTGGCGACGCCGTTGTAGGCGCGGGCGAAGGTCCGGGGGTCTATGTCGAGCATCCGCACGGCTTGCCCGCCGACGTCGTGGCCGGCCCGGTCGAGGCGGCCGTCCGGGGCCTCCCGGGCGGCCCGGCGGTCGGCGTCGGAGAGTGCGGCACAGACCCAGACGGCGTCCGGGTCGTCGATGGCGGAGAGCCCGGAGACCAGGCCTCCGCCGCCTCTGCGGAGGGTCAGCGTCCCGTCGTCCGCGGTGCCGAAGGACACCGGCCCCCGGTTGGACGCCACCAGGACGGGGGCGGCGCCGGTCGGATTCGAACGTTCGGTCGTGTCAGGGCCCATGGTTGGTTGGTTGCCGGGGGTCCGGGGTGGCAAACCCCCCGGGGCCTGACTCGTGGGTCAGGTCACGACCCCCGCCCGACCCGGAAGCCGGGCTCGCGGCGGCGGGTGGCGTACTCGGGGACGGTGTGCATCGGCGGGCGTTCGACGGCGGTCACCGGGTGGGTGTGGGCGGTGAAGGCGCGGGTGCGCGGGTCGCGGGTGAACTGGGTGAGCCGGGGGTGCAGCAGGTCGGCGGAGGCCTTGAGCCGGTGGGCGCGGTCGAGCCGTTCCAGCGCGGTGCGGTAGATGGTGGCGGCCATCCGGCCGAGCGCCTGGCCGTCCTGGTGCCGGTGGTGGCGGACGCCGACGTCCACCTGGGCGAGCGCGTCCAGTCCGGCGGTCTCCAGGGCGTCCACCAGCAGGCCGAGCTCGACGCCGTAGCCGGTCGGGAAGGGCAGCCGTTCGAGCAGCGAGCGGCGGGCCGCGTACTCACCGCCGAGCGGCTGGACGAAACCGGCGAGTTCCGGCCAGTGCAGGTTGAGCAGCGGGCGGGCGACCAGTTCGGTGACCCGGCCGCCGCCGGCCGGCACCACCGCGCCGTCCGTCTCCAGGGGCCGGTCGTACATCGCCTTGACCAGCTGGATGTCCGGCTCGGTGAGCAGCGGGCCGATGATGCCGGAGACCAGGGCGGGGTCGAACTCGCGCAGGTCGGCGTCCACGAAGCAGACGATCTCGCCGCGGGTGACCAGCAGCGAGCGCCAGAGCACCTCGCCCTTGCCGGGGGCGGCGGGCAGCCGGGGCAGGATCGCGTCGCGGTGCACGACGGTCGCGCCGGCCCGCGCGGCGACCTCGGCGGTGGCGTCGGCGGAGCCGGAGTCGACCACCACCAGCTCGTCGACCAGCGGCAGCCGCTCCATCAGCTCGCGGCGGATGATCCGGACGATCTCGCCGACGGTGGCCTCCTCGTCCAGGGCGGGCAGCACGACGCTGACCGTGCCGGCCGGGCCGAGCGCGCGCTTGGCCGCCGGCAGCGTGTGCACCGGCCGGTCGGCCGCGCTCCACGAGCGCCGGCGCAGCCAGGACGCCGTCTCGGGGAGGAGCTCGGGGGTCGGTTCGGGGGGCACGGTGCTCTCCTCGGCGGGCTCGGGGACGGGGCCTGGTGGGACGGGGCATCTCGCGTGGCGGACGGTGCCGTTCGGGGTTGACGCCTTCGGATACAGTCTTCGTACAGCGGTCGGACCTTCGCACGCCGGGGTCACCGCTGAGCAGGACCACAACTTCACAGAGCTCATCCAGAGGGACTGAGGGAACGGCCCGTTGACGTCCCGGCAACCTTCTCGCACGGCTGGCGTACGGCCCCGGCGGGACAGGTGCCAATTCCGGCCCGGGCGCGACCGCGTCACGGGGAAGATGAGGAGAGAGGCCTCCGCCACATGTCCATCGACACCGCCGCACCCGCCACCGTCGACCTCGGCCCCGCCGCCCAGCTGTCCTGTCGCGAGTGCGGAACCCGCTTCCCGCTCGGCCCCAGCTTCGCCTGCCTGGAGTGTTTCGGCCCGCTGGAGATCGCCTACGACTTCGGCAGCGAGGGCGCCGAGGAACTGCGCAAGCGCATCGAGGCCGGTCCCGCGTCGATCTGGCGCTACGCACCGCTGCTGCCGGTGCCCGCCGACGTCGCGAGCAAGCCGAACCTGAACCCGGGCTGGACCCCGCTGGTCAAGGCCGACAACCTGGGCCGCGAGCTGGGCTTCACCGCGCAGCTGCACGTCAAGGACGACTCGGGCAACCCGACCCACTCCTTCAAGGACCGCGTGGTGGCCTGCGCCATCGAGGCGGCCCGCGTGTTCGGCTACACCACCCTGTCCTGCTCCTCGACCGGCAACCTGGCCGGCGCGGTGGGCGCGGCGGCGGCCCGGGCGGGCTTCCGGTCCTGCGTGTTCATCCCGCACGACCTGGAGCAGGGCAAGGTCGTGATGGCCGGGGTGTACGGCGGCGAGCTGGTCGGCATCGAGGGCAACTACGACGACGTGAACCGGTTCTGCTCGGAGCTGATCGGCGACCCGGCCGGCGAGGGCTGGGGCTTCGTCAACGTCAACCTGCGGCCGTACTACGGCGAGGGCTCCAAGACGCTCGCCTACGAGATCTGCGAGCAGCTGGGCTGGCGGCTGCCGGAGCAGATCGTGATCCCGGTCGCCTCGGGCTCCCAGCTCACCAAGATCGACAAGGGCCTGCAGGAGCTGATCAAGCTCGGCCTGGTCGAGGACCGGCCGTACCGGATCTTCGGCGCCCAGGCGGCGGGCTGCTCGCCGGTCTCGGCCGCGTTCAAGGCCGGCCACGACGTGATCCGGCCGGTCAAGCCGGACACCATCGCCAAGTCGCTCGCGATCGGCAACCCGGCCGACGGCCCGTACGTGCTGGACATCGCCCGGCGCACCGGCGGCGCGGTCGAGGACGTGACGGACGAGGAGGTCGTGGCCGCGATCCGGCTGCTGGCCCGCACCGAGGGCATCTTCGCGGAGACCGCGGGCGGCGTGACGGTCGGCGTGCTGAAGAAGCTGGTCGAGACCGGCCGGCTGGACCCGTCGAAGGAGACCGTCGCGATCAACACCGGCGACGGCCTGAAGACCCTCGACGCCGTCTCGGAGGCCGGGATGACCGCCGTCATCCGGCCGACCCTGGAGTCCTTCCGGGGCGCCGGCCTGGCGTCCGCCTGACCCCCCGTACTCCACCCGCCCCCCCGCGCCGCCCCCGCGCCCGCACCGAGGAGACCCCCATGAGCGCCAACGTCCGCATCCCGACCATCCTGCGCACCTACACCGGCGGCGCCAGCGAGGTGCCCGCCGAGGGCACCACGCTGGGCGAGGTCATCGCCGACCTGGAGAAGAACCACGCCGGGATCGCCGCCCGCATCCTGGACGACACCGGCAAGCTGCGCCGCTTCGTCAACGTCTACGTGAACGACGACGACGTGCGCTTCGCCGAGGGCCTGGCGACGGAGATCAAGGACGGCGCCAACGTCTCGATCATCCCGGCGGTCGCCGGCGGCTGAGCCCCGCCGTGCCCGTTCCCGCCGGACGGACGTGCCGTTGACCGGCCGTGGGGGGGGCCGGCGAACGGGGCGCGGCCCGGGGCCCCGGGGTTTTGGGGGGGATTTTTGGTGGCCGGGCGGGGGGAAGGGGGGGCGGCCCGGGCCCCGGG
>NZ_JBIBVJ010000017.1:84481-133660 GCF_043080305.1 Kitasatospora sp. NPDC015120
GTTCACCCCGGGGGCCGCCGGCGGCTGAGCCCGGCCGGGCCCGTCCCCGCGGGCCGCACGGGCGGGTCCCGGGCCGGCCGCGGCACGGAATTCCGGGCCGCGGACGGCCGCGCGTATTTTGGCGGGAATATTTTCGGTCCCGGTCGGAGTAAAGTGTCGCTCGACCGGGAACAGGGGCCGCCCTCCTCCCTTGTCCGGGAACGAATCCACCGCACCGCCACCGCCGTCGCCGGCCGCCCCGTGAGACGGGGCCGGGCGTGGGCCCCGGGAAACATGTCAGGCCGGTGTCAGAATTCTGCCGGGGATTTTGGGTAATACGTCCGCTATGTCCGGTGGGAATTGCGGCTTTCCTGTCGATTGCGCCCGTCCTGTCCGCTGCGATGCCGGGTGAATTCCCCGACATTGGCCCTGTTGCAGAGGGCGTCGATCCGGATACATTCAGCCGCGGTCGACGCAATCGCCCGTTCGCCGGATGCCGTTCGGCGGACCCGGGAGGATTGCGGCATGCACGGCCGCGCCCAGGGGGGGTTCCCCGGGCCGGCCTCCAACCAGACCCGCGTCCGCAGACCTGCGGGGGCGTGAAGGGCCAGCACAGCACTAGGGGAGTTCGGAATGGCTCAGGGCACCGTCAAGTGGTTCAACGCGGAGAAGGGCTACGGCTTCATCGCGGTCGACGGTGGTGCGGACGTCTTCGTCCACTACAGCGCGATCCAGATGGACGGCTACCGCACCCTTGAGGAGGGCCAGCGGGTCGAGTTCGAGATCTCTCAGGGGCAGAAGGGCCCGCAGGCGGACATGGTCCGCGCGGCGGTCTGACCTTTCCGACACCCAGGAGTCCGGCTCGGCCCATCGGCTGGTGCGCCTCTTGCTTCACGGCGGGGGCCGGCGGGCCCCCGCCCGCGGGGGGCCCCGGCGGGGCCGCCGCGCCCGCGGGGCGCGGCGGCCCCGCCGCACCCCCTCCCCGCCTCCAGAGAAGGGCACGACAGAGACGATGACAGCGACGAGCAGGGCGGCCGGGGACGGCAGCGGCCTGGTGGAGATGTCCTGGGACCCGATCACCCGGATCGTGGGCAGCCTGGGCATCCACACGAAGATCGACTTCAAGCAGAAGAAGGTCGCGGAGTGCTACAGCACCTCCTCGGTGTTCCGCGGCTACAGCGTCTTCCTGCGGGGCAAGGACCCCCGCGACGCCCACTTCATCACCAGCCGCATCTGCGGCATCTGCGGCGACAACCACGCCACCTGCTCGGTCTACGCGCAGAACATGGCCTACGGCGTGAAGCCGCCCCACCTCGGCGAGTGGATCATCAACCTCGGCGAGGCCGCCGAGTACATGTTCGACCACAACATCTTCCAGGAGAACCTGGTCGGGGTGGACTACTGCGAGAAGATGGTCCGCGAGACCAACCCCGGCGTGCTGGAGCGCGCCGAGCGCACCGAGGCCCCGCACGCCGGCGACCACGGCTACCGCACGATCGCCGACATCATGCGCTCGCTCAACCCCATCGAGGGCGAGTTCTACCGCGAGGCGCTCCAGGTCAGCCGCTACACCCGGGAGATGTTCTGCCTGATGGAGGGCCGCCACGTGCACCCCTCCACGCTCTACGCGGGCGGGGTCGGCACGGTCGCCACCGTCCAGCTGTTCACCGACTACCTGACCCGGCTGATGCGCTACGTGGAGTTCATGAAGAAGGTCGTGCCGCTCCACGACGACCTCTTCGACTTCTTCTACGAGGCGCTGCCCGGCTACGAGGAGGTCGGCCGCCGGCGCGTCCTGCTCGGCTGCTGGGGCAGCCTCAACGACCCCGACCACTGCGACTTCACCTACCGCAACATGACCGACTGGGGCCGGAAGATGTTCGTCACCCCCGGCGTGGTGGTCGACGGCAAGCTGGTCACCAACGACCTCACCCGGATCAACCTCGGCATCCGCATCCTGCTCGGCAGCTCCTACTACCGCGACTGGCAGGGCGAGGAGCTCTTCGTCACCCACGACCCGCTCGGCAACCCGGTCGACCCCCGCCACCCCTGGAACCAGCACACCATCCCCGCCCCGCAGAAGCGCGACTTCGACGACAAGTACAGCTGGGTGATGTCCCCGCGCTGGTTCGACGGCACCGACCACCTCGCCCTGGACACCGGCGGCGGCCCGATCGCCCGGCTCTGGTCCACCGCCCTGTCCGGGCTGGTCGACATCGGCTACGTCAAGGCCACCGGCCACAGCGTGCTGATCAACCTGCCGCGCTCGATGACCAAGCCGGAGACCACCTTCGAGTGGACGATCCCGCAGTGGAGCAACGCCCTCGAACGCAACCGCGCCCGCACCTACTTCCAGGCCTACGCGGCCGCCTGCGCCCTGCACTTCACCGAGAAGGCGCTGGACGAGGTCCGGGCCGGGCGCAGCCGGACCTGGGAGCGCTTCGAGGTGCCGGACGAGTCCATCGGCTGCGGCTTCACCGAGGCCGTGCGCGGCGTCCTGTCGCACCACATGGTGATCCGCGACGGGAAGATCGCCAACTACCACCCGTACCCGCCGACCCCGTGGAACGCCAGCGTGCGCGACAGCCACGGCACGCCCGGGCCCTACGAGGACGCCGTGCAGAACACCCCGATCTTCGAGGAGAACCCGCCGGACAGCTTCAAGGGCATCGACATCATGCGGGCGGTGCGCAGCTTCGACCCCTGTCTGCCCTGCGGCGTGCACATGTACGTCGGCGGCGGGCGGACCGTGCAGCAGATGCACGTGCCCACCGGCCTGAGCGGACTCACCGCATGACGGCCGAACAGACCGGCCGGCGCATCCAGGAGGCCCTGGACCGGCTCGACCGGCTCGGCGACGGGGACGGCGCGGCCCAGCAGGCCGGCGAACACCTGGTGCGCGACCTCATGGACTTCTACCACGACGGCCTCGCCCGGCTCGTCGGCGCACTGCCCGCCCCCGCCCTCGCCGCGCTGCTGGACGACCCGGCGGTCGCCGCCCTGCTCGTCCTGCACGACCTGCACCCCGAGGACACCACCGCCCGGATCCACCGGGCGCTGGCCGCCCTGCCCGGGACGGTCGAGGCGGCCGGCTTCGACCCCGCCACCGGCACCGTCCGGCTGCGCCGCACCGGCGGCGGCTGCGGCTGCTCCGAGGAGGACATCGAGGCGCAGCTCGCCTGCCACGCCCCCGAGGTGACCGCCCTGGAGTTCGAGCGCGCCCCCCGGCTGCTGCAGATCGGCACCCGCCCGGGCGAGCCGGCGGAGGCCGCCCGGTGAGCGCCCGCCGGCTCGCCCGCCCCGGCACCGCCCTGCTGCACCGGCTGCGCGAGCCCGCACCACCGCAGCCCGAGTGCTGCGCCTTCTGCGGCCAGGGCGTCCCCCCGTCCCACCGGCACCTGGTGGACACCGAGGAGCAGAACCTCACCTGCGTCTGCACCGCCTGCGCGCTGCTCTTCCGCCGGCCGGGCGCGGCCGGCGGCCGCTACCGGCACGTCCCCGACCGCCACCTCACCGAGCCCGACCCCGGGCACCGGATCGACGAGCGGGCCTGGGCGGCCCTCGGGATCCCGGTCGGCACCGCCTTCCTCTTCCGCAACGCCCGGCAGGACCGGCTCGTGCTGCTCTACCCCGGCCCCGGCGGGGCCACCGAGAGCGAACCGGACGAGGCCGCCTGGCGGGCCGCCCTCGGCGGCAGCCGGCTCGCCGCCGTCCTGGAACCCGACGTGGAGGCGCTGCTGCTGCGCCGCACCGACGCCGGGATCCACTGCCTGCTGGTGCCGATCGACACCTGCTACGAACTGGTCGGCCGACTGCGGCGCTGCTGGAAGGGGTTCGACGGCGGGGCCGAGGCCCGGGCCGAACTCGACGCCTTCTTCGCCCGGCTCGCCGAACGCGCCCGGCCGCTGCGAGAGGACGTACCCGGATGACCCCGCTCGCCTTCACCTGCACCGCTGTCCGCGCGGCTGAGCACGCCGCCGGGCCCACCCTGCTCTTCCGGCTGCGGATCACCGCGCCGCCCGGGGCCCGGGTGCACGCCCTGGCGCTGCGCTGCCAGCTGCGCATCGAGCCCGCCCGGCGCGGCTACGCCGAGGCGGAGGCCGGCCGGCTCGGCGACCTGTTCGGCGAGCGCGCACGCTGGGGCACCACCCTCCACCCGGTGGAGTTCGCCCAGGTGCCGCTGATGGTCCCCGGCTTCACCGGCGAGACCGAGCTCGACCTGCCCGTCCCCTGCACCTACGACCAGGACGTCGCCGCCGCCCGCTACCTCAGGGCCCTGGACGACGGCGAGGTCCCGCTGCTGCTGCTGTTCTCCGGCACCGCCTTCGCCGGCCCCGGCGGCTTCCAGGTCTCCCCGGTGCCCTGGGACCGGGAGGCCGCGGTGCGGATGCCGGTACGGGTGTGGCGCGAGGCGATCGACCGGCACTTCCCCGGCTGCGGCTGGCTGCGGCTGCCCGAGGACGTGATGGACGCGCTGCTCGCCTACCGCTCGCGCCGCGCCCTGCCGTCCTGGGAGGCGACCGTGCGCGCGCTGCTGGCCGGCGCCGAGGTCGGGGAGGCGGCCCGGTGACCGCCCCCGACCCCGCCTTCACGCCCGAGATCGAGGCCAGGTTCGCCCAGGCCCGGCAGATCGCCGACGCCGTACTGTTCGAGGGCTACGTGCTCTACCCCTACCGGGCCTCCGCGGCGAAGAACCGGCTGCGCTGGCAGTTCGGCGTGCTCGTCCCGCCCGGTTACGGCGCGGACAGCGGCGAACACTTCCACCAGCGCACCGAGTGCCTGATGGAGCCGCGCCCCGGCGACCGGCTGGCCGTCGAGCTGCGCTTCCTGCGGGCCCGGCAGCGCACGGTCGAACGCGCCCTGCCCCGCGGCGGCTACGAGGAGACCGCCGAACTGGAGCTCGCCGACCGGGTCCTGGTGCCGTGGGACGAGGGCGTCGAGGAACGCGTCGAAGTCGTGGTGCCCGTCGGGGAACTGGAGGCAGAGGTGGTGCGGCCCTTCCACCTCCCGGCGGGCCGGGAGGTGGAGGTGCTGCGCGCGGACGGCGCCGTCGTCGGCCGGCTGCTGCGCCGCTGGGAGCGCACCGACGGCCTGCTGCGGCTGACCGCCCGTGACGTGCCCGGTCCGTACCCGGTGCGGCTGCTGACCGCGGTGGTGGAGAACACCACCGACTGGGCGCCGCGGCCGGAGGACGGGCGGGACACCGCGCTGGCGCGCTCGCTGGTCTCGGCGCACCTGCTGCTGGGGCTCGACCACGGCGCCTTCCTGTCCCCGGCCGACCCGCCCGAGTGGGCGCGGGCCGCCGCCGCGCAGTGCCGCAACGAGCACACCTGGCCGGTGCTGGCGGGCCCGCCCGGCCGCGACCGGGTGGTCCTCTCCTCGCCGATCATCCTGGAGGACCACCCCGCCATCGCTCCCGAGAGCCCCGGCGCGCTCTACGACGCCACCGAGATCGACGAGATCCTCGCCCTGCGCACCGCCGCCCTGACCGACCGCGAGAAGCGCGAGGCCCGGGGCACCGACGACCGGGCCGGCGCGGTGATCGACCTCGCCGACTCGATGCCCCCGGAGGTGCTGGAGCGGCTGCACGGCGCCGTCCGGGGCCTGCGCGGGGTCACCGGCAACGCGCCCGGGCAGCCCTGGTGGGACCCGGGCGACGATCCGGAGGTCGATCCCGCGCGGGACCGGGTCCTGGTCGACGGCCGCGAGGTCGGCGCCGGAAGCCGGGTCCTGCTGCGGCCGGGACGGCGGCGCACCGACGCCCAGGACCTCTTCTTGGCCGGCCGCACCGCCGTGGTCGAGGCCGTGCTGCACGACGTCGACGGCGCGGTGCACCTGGCGGTCACGCTGGAGGACGACCCGGGCGCGGACCTGTGGCGCGCCCAGGGCCGCTACCGGTACTTCCAGCCCGACGAGATCACCCCGCTGGAGGCGCCGTGACGCCGGGAAAGGTGCTGGTCGCCGGGGTGGGCAACATCTTCCTCGGCGACGACGGCTTCGGGGTGGAGACCGTGCGGAGGCTGCGCGGGCACCCGCTGCCGGCCGGCGTCGAACTGCTCGACGCCGGCGTGCGCGGGGTCCACCTGGCGTACCGGCTCCTCGACGGCTACCGGACGCTCGTGCTCGTCGACGCCGTCGCCCGCGGTGGCGAGCCGGGCACGGTGTACCTCGTCGAGGCGGACGCCGGGCCGGTGGAGGTGCCCGTCCTGGACGGGCACCGGATGGGGCCGGACGCCGTGCTCGCGCTGCTCGGCACGCTGGCCGCCGGAACGGGCGGATCGCGGCCCGACCGGATCCTCGTGGTGGGCTGCGAACCGCAGTCGCTGGAGGAGGGGATCGGACTGAGCGCACCGGTGGCCGCCGCCGTCGAGGAGGCGGTCCGGCTGGTCCTGCGGACCGTCGGTGCGCCGGAGCTCGCCAAGAGAGAGGTCTCACCGTCATGAGGAAGCTGCTGTGCGCGGCCGTCCTGGCCGCCGTCGTGGCCCTGGTCGTGCAGAACCTGGACGACCTGAAGCGCTATCTGCGCATCCGCCGGATGTGAACGGCGCGCTGGTGCGTCCGGCGTAGTCCCGGGCGCGGCGGCGGCGCGGCTGCGGGCCGCTGCCGCCGCCGCGGCCTGTAATGGGGCCTGTTGCCTCCCAGCCGGGAACGGGGCCCATGCACGAGATGTCGATCGCGACGGCCGTCGTCGACCAGGTGGACGCCGCGGCGCGCCGGCACGGGGCCCGGGCGGTCGCGCGGGTGCGCCTGCAGATCGGCGAACTGGCCGGAGTGGTGCCCGCGGCGCTCGGCTTCTGCTTCGAACTGGCTTGTGCCGGAACGCTGGTGGCGGGCGCCGTGCTGGAGACCGAGGCGGTGCCGGGGCGGGCCAGGTGCGGGCCGTGCGCGACCGAGTGGGCCGTCGGCATGCCGCCCGACCTGGGCTGCCCGCACTGCGCCGGCGGCCGGGTCGAACTGCTGGCGGGCCGCGAACTGCAGATCCTCGGCGTGGAGTGGGCCGCACACCCGCCGGGCGCCGGTACCGGCGCCGGACAGGAAGGCTGAACCCATGTGTCGCACGGTGGAACTCCGGCAGGCGGTCCTCGCCCGCAACGACGAGGGCGCCCGTGAACTGCGCGCCCGGCTGCTCGCCCGGGGCACCGTCGCGGTGAACCTGCTCTCCAGCCCGGGCAGCGGGAAGACGGCGCTGCTGGAGGCCGAACTCGCGCTGGCCCGGGAGCGCGGGATCGCGGTCGCGGCGCTGACCGCCGACCTCGCGACGGAGAACGACGCGCTGCGGCTGGCCCGTTCGGGCGCGCCGGTGAAACAGGTGCTCACCGACGGGCTGTGCCACCTGGAGACCGAGATGCTCACCGCGCAGCTGGCCGGCTGGCTGCCGCGGGACACCCGGCTGCTGTTCGTGGAGAACGTCGGCAACCTGGTCTGCCCGGCCTCCTACGACCTCGGCGAGTCGCTGCGGGTGGTGCTCGCCTCGGTCACCGAGGGGGAGGACAAGCCGCTCAAGTACCCGACCGCGTTCGGCCTGGCCAACCTGGTGCTGGTGACCAAGGCCGACCTCGCGGCGGCGGTGGAGTTCGACGAGGCCGCGTTCCTGGCCGCCGTCGCCCGGGTCAACCCGGGCGTGGAGGTGGTCCACACCTCGGCCCGCACCGGGCAGGGGGTGGGCACGCTGCTGGAGCGGGCCCGCGCGGTGCTGGACGGCGCGCCGGTCCACCGGCCGGTGATGGCGGGTGCGCCGCAGCACGGGCACCCGCACGGGCACTCCCACGGGCCCGGGCACTCCCACGGGCCCGGGCACCCGCACGCGCCCGCGGGTGCGGCGGCGGAGCGGTCGTGACGGTACGGCGCCGGGTGGCCGTCAGCGGCGTCGTCCAGGGCGTCGGCTTCCGGCCCTTCGTCTTCGCCCTCGCCACCGAGCTCGGCCTCGCCGGCACCGTCACCAACACCGGCGAAGGCGTGCTCGCCGAGGTCGAGGGCGGGCCGGAGGCGGTCGAGGCGTTCTGCCGCCGGATCGCCGGGGACGCACCGCCGCTCGCCCTGGTCGCCGCCGTGGAACACGCGCCGCTCACCCCCACCGGCGCCCGCGGCTTCGCCATCGCGCCGTCCCGCGCCGGCGGCCCGCGCCGGACCCCGGTGCCGCCGGACACCGCCACCTGCGCCGACTGCCTCGCCGAACTCACCGACCCGGACGACCGCCGCCACCGCCACCCGTTCATCAGCTGCACCAACTGCGGACCGCGCCACACCATCGTCACCGGGCTGCCCTACGACCGCGCCAACACCACCATGGCCGGCTTCCCGCTCTGCCCGGACTGCACCCGGGAGTACACCGACCCCGCCGACCGGCGCTTCCACGCCCAGCCGCTCTGCTGCCACGCCTGCGGGCCCCGGCTCACCCTCACCGTGCCCGGCCGGCCCGCCGTCGAGCGCGAGGCCGCCCTCGACGGGGCCCGCCGGCTGCTGCGCGAGGGGGCGGTCCTCGCCGTCAAGGGCCTCGGCGGTTACCACCTGGCGTGCGACGCACGCCACGCACCCGGCGTCACCCGGCTGCGCCGGCGCAAGCGCCGCGGCGCCAAGCCCTTCGCCCTGATGGCCCGCGACCTCACGCAGCTCGCCGCGCTCGTCCGCCTCGGCCCGGTCGAGGAGGAACTGCTCACCGGCCCGGCCCGGCCGATCGTGCTGCTGCGCCGCTGCGGCCCGGCCCCGGACGGGCTGGACGCGGTGGCGCCCGGCAGCCCCGACCTCGGGGTGATGCTGCCGTACACCCCGCTGCACCATCTGCTGCTCGCCCCGCCCGGCCCCGGGCTGCTGGTGATGACCAGCGCCAACCTGTCCGGCGAGCCCATCGTCACCGACGACGCCGAGGCCCTCGCCCGGCTCGCGCCGCTGGCCGACGCCTGGCTGACGCACGACCGGGCCATCCACGTCCCCTGCGAGGACTCGGTGGTCCGGGTCGTCGACGGGGAGCAGCTGCCGCTGCGGCGCTCGCGCGGCCACGCGCCGCTGCCGCTGCCGCTGCCCGTGCCGGTCCGGCCCGCGCTGGCCGCCGGCGGGGACCTCAAGAACACCTTCGCGCTGGCGGACGGCGGCTACGCCTGGCTGTCCGGGCACATCGGCGACATGGACGACCTCGCCACCCTCGGCGCCTTCGACCGCGCGGTGGCGCAGCTGGCGGCCGTCACCGGCGTGCGGCCCGAGGTCCTGGTGGTCGACCGCCACCCCGGCTACCGCTCCGCCCGGCACGCCCGGCGCACCCACCCGGCGGCGGAGCCGCGGACGGTGCAGCACCACCACGCCCACATCGCCTCGGTCATGGCGGAGCACGGGCTCGACGGCCGCCGCCCGGTCATCGGGGTCGCCTTCGACGGCACCGGCTACGGCGACGACGGCGCGGTCTGGGGCGGCGAGGTGCTGCTCGCCGACTACGACGGCTTCCGGCGGTTCGGGCACCTCGGGTACGTGCCGCTGCCCGGCGGCGACACGGCGGTGCGCCGCCCCTACCGGATGGCGCTCGCCCACCTGTGGGCCGCCGGTCTGCCCTGGAGCGCCTCGCTGCCCGCCGTCCGGGCCTGTCCCGAGGGGGAACTCGCGGTACTGGAGCGGCAGCTGACCCGCTCGCTGAACTGCGTGCCGACCTCCAGCATGGGCCGGCTGTTCGACGCCGTCTCCTCGCTGGCCGGGGTCTGCCAGCTGGCCGGCTACGAGGCGCAGGCGGCGGTCGAACTGGAGGCGGCGGCACGGGACCACGGCCCGGCCGACGGCTACGCCTTCGCGCTGCGCCCGCACGGCGGCGTGCTGGTCGGCGACCCGGGACCGGTGCTGGCGGCGGTGGTCGCCGACCTCGCCGCCGGGGCGCCGGCCGGCCTGGTCGCCGCCCGCTTCCACGCCGCGGTGGCCGGCCTGGTCCGCGCGATGTGCCGGGCCGCCCGCGAGCACTGCGGGCTGGAGACGGTCGCGCTGAGCGGCGGGGTCTTCGCCAACGCGCTGCTCTCCGCCGGCTGCGGCCGGGACCTGCGGGCCGACGGCTTCACCGTGCTGCGCCACCGCCGGGTGCCCCCCAATGACGGCGGGCTGGCGCTCGGCCAGCTGATGGTGGCCGCCCGGGCCGGCGGCCCGGGCGCCGGTTGAGAGGAGAGGGCGGATGTGTCTGGCGGTGCCCGGCAGGGTGATGGAGATCGCGGAGCGCGACGGCACGCGGATGGCGGTCGTCGATTTCGGCGGCGTCGTCAAGGACGTCTGCCTGGAGTACCTCCCCGATCTGGCGGTGGGTGAGTACGCCATCGTGCACGTGGGGTTCGCCCTGCAGCGGCTGGACGAGGAGTCGGCCCGGCGGACCCTCGACCTGTTCGCCGAACTCGGCCTGTTGCAGGAGGAGTTCGGTGATCCGTGGGAGGCGGCGGCCGGGCCGGCCGGAACGGAGGAGCGGAGTTGAGGTACCTGGAGGAGTTCCAGAACCCGGAGCTGGCGGGCGGGCTGCTCGCCGACATCCGGGCCGCGGTGACCAGGCCGTGGGCGCTGATGGAGGTGTGTGGCGGGCAGACGCACAGCATCATTCGGCACGGGATCGACCAACTGCTGCCCGAGGGAGTTGAGTTGATCCACGGGCCGGGCTGCCCGGTCTGTGTGACCCCGCTGGAGGTGATCGACCGGGCGCTGGCGATCGCCTCCCGGCCCGGGGTGATCTTCTGCTCCTTCGGCGACATGCTGCGGGTGCCGGGCACCGACCGCGACCTGTTCCGGGTCCGCGGCGAGGGCGGCGACGTCCGGGTGGTCTACTCGCCGCTGGACGCGCTGCGGATCGCCCGGGAGAACCCGGACCGCGAGGTGGTGTTCTTCGGCATCGGCTTCGAGACCACCGCCCCGCCCAACGCGATGGCCGTCCACCAGGCCAGGAAGCAGGGCGTGCGCAACTTCAGCATGCTGGTCTCGCACGTCCGGGTGCCCCCGGCCGTCGAGGCCATCATGAACGCGCCGGACTGCCGGGTGCAGGCCTTCCTCGCGGCCGGGCACGTGTGCAGCGTGATGGGTGTCGAGGAGTACCCGGAGCTGGCCGCGCGCCATCGGGTGCCGATCGTGGTCACCGGCTTCGAGCCGCTGGACATCCTGGAGGGGATCCGGCGCACCGTACGGCAGTTGGAGCGCGGCGAGCACACCGTCGACAACGCCTACCCGCGGGCCGTGCGGCCGGAGGGCAACCCGGCGGCCCGGGCGATGCTGGCGGACGTCTTCGAGGTGACCGACCGGGCCTGGCGGGGGATCGGCGTCATCCCGGGCAGCGGCTGGCGGCTCTCGCCGCGCTACCGCGACCACGACGCCGAGCACCGCTTCGACGTCACCGGGATCACCACCCGCGAGCCGGCGGCGTGCCGCAGCGGCGAGGTGCTGCAGGGGCTGCTCAAGCCCGACCGGTGCGAGGCGTTCGGCACCGTCTGCACCCCGCGCACCCCGCTGGGCGCCACCATGGTGTCGAGCGAGGGCGCCTGCGCCGCGTACTACCTCTACCGGCGGCTCGGCGCGCCGGGCGTCTCCCGGGAGGTGAGCCCCGTTGGCTGACACCGTGACCCTGACCGGACCGGACCCCTCCGGCTGGAGCTGCCCGCTGCCGCTGCGCGACCACCCCCGGGTGGTGATGGGACACGGGGGCGGCGGGGCGATGTCCGCCGAACTCGTGGCGGGTCTGTTCGCCCCGGCCTACGGCAACCGGACCCTCGCCGGCCTCGCGGACTCCGCCGTGCTGGAGCTCGGCGGCGCCCGGCTCGCGTTCTCCACCGACTCCTACGTGGTGCGGCCGCTGTTCTTCCCCGGTGGCAGCATCGGCGACCTCGCCGTCAACGGCACGGTCAACGACCTCGCGATGAGCGGGGCGCGGCCCGCCTACCTCTCCTGCGGCTTCATCCTGGAGGAAGGGGTGGAGATGGCCGTGGTGGACCGGGTGGCGAAGGCCCTCGGTGCCGCCGCCCGGGCGGCCGGGGTGGAGGTGGTCACCGGAGACACCAAGGTGGTGGAGGCGGGCCGCGGCGACGGCGTCTACCTGAACACCGCCGGCATCGGGCTCGTCCCGGCGGGCGTGCACATCGCTCCGCAGCGGGCGGTGCCGGGCGACGTGGTGATCGTCAGCGGGGACATCGGGCTGCACGGGGTCGCGATCATGAGCGTGCGCGAAGGCCTGGAGTTCGGGGTCACGGTCGAGAGCGACTGCGCCGCGCTCGGCGGCCTGGTCGAGGCGATGCTCGCCGTCACCCCGGATCTGCACGCGCTGCGCGACCCCACCCGGGGCGGGCTGGGTGCGGCACTCAACGAGATCGCGACGGCGGCCGGCGTCGGCGTGGTGGTGAACGAGCGGGCCGTTCCGGTGCCGCCCGCAGTGGCCAACGCCTGCGCCGTGCTGGGCCTCGACCCGATGTACGTCGCCAACGAGGGCAAGCTGGTCGCCTTCGTGCCGCGCGAGGAGGCGGACGCGGTGCTCGCGGCCATGCGGGCGCACCCCCGCGGCGCGGGCGCGGCGGTGATCGGCGCGTGTGTGGCCGACCACCCCGGCACGGTCGTCGCCCGGACGGCGTTCGGCGGCACCCGGGTGGTGGACCTGCCGATGGGGGAGCAGCTGCCGAGGATCTGCTAGGCGCGGGCGGGCCCCGGCGGCGGAACCTCCCGCTCCGGGGCCCCGCCGTCCGGTCGCCCGCGAACTCCGGCCGGGGTAGCGTCACTGGTGGTCACCGGGCCGTCGCGGACCGTTCGCCCGGGACGGGGCGCGGGCGAGGCCCGCCGTGGCCGCGTCGTCCCGCCCGCCGACCCGACAGGAGCGTCCCACCGTGGCCGTACCCACCACCTTCGACCAGCGCGCCACCGGCTTCGGCCTTGCGCTCGCCTACAACCTGGCCAAGGCCGCCGACCTCGCCTACAAGGACGAGGCCACCATCGAGGCGCAGGCCCGGGCGTGGGGTTTCGACACCGTGCGCCACCACCGCACCCGCTTCACCCCGCCGTTCCCGCTCCAGGACACCCAGGCCTACACGATGGCCGGCGAGCACATGATCGTCACCGCCTTCCGCGGCACCGAGCCCGCGCAGATCCGTGACTGGCTCACCGACAGCACCACTCCGCCCTGGCCCGGTCCCGCCCGCACCGGCTTCGTCCACTACGGCTTCGCCGAGGCCCTCGAATCCGTCTTCCCCGACGTCGCCAAGACCCTCGCCGAGCTGCGCACCGACGGGCAGAGCGTCTGGTTCACCGGTCACAGCCTCGGCGGGGCGCTCGCGATGCTCACCGCCGCCCGGCTGAGCCTGGAGGACCCCCGGCTGCGGGCCGACGGCGTCTACACCTTCGGCCAGCCCCGCACCTGCGACCGGCTGCTGGCCGCCGCCTACGACAAGGGCCTCCAGGGCCGCACCCACCGTTTCGTCCACGCCAACGACATCGTGCCGCAGCTGCCCCCGGAGCCCGCCTTCACCCATGTGGAGACGCTGCACCACATCGACTCGGCGGGCCGCCTGCGCGAGCGGACCGGACTCGTGGGCGGCCTGGCCGACCGCGCCAAGGGGCTGGGCGCCGCCGCGTTCTCCCCGGACGGCGAGGGCATCCGCGACCACCTGATGCGCAGCTACCTCGCCGCCCTGGAGAAGGCGCTCGCCTGACCGCGCCGCGGCCCCCGGCGCCCGGCGGAGGCACCGGGCCCCCGCCGGGGACCCGGCCGGCCTACCGCTCGTGGAGCGCCCACGCGCTGCTGTCGACCCTCACCGAGCCGGGCAGCGCGATGAGTTCGGGCTTGAACAGCGGGGGAGCGCCCATCGCGGGCTCCCAGGTCGCCAGCTTCTCGTCCTGGGGGACCTCGATGTGCCGGCCGGCGGCGAGGTCGGCGACCACCCGGAGCAGCAGGCGCACCCCGAGCGGTGCCAGATGCTCGCGCCACAGGCTCTGCGCGGTCGAGCCCGGGGGCACGAGCAGGTGCTCCTGGGCGGCGAGCGGGCCGGCGTCGGTGCGCTCGGTGAGGTGGTAGACGCTCCCGCCGGTCACCTTGTCGCCGTCGCGGATCGTCCACCGGATCGCGTCCCGGCCGCGGTGCAGCGGCAGCAGGCTGGGGTGGTAGCCGATCGTCGCGATGCCGGCCCGGGCGCGGGTCCGGCGGCCGAGGAAGGCGTGCGAGTGCGCGGCGATGATGACGTCCACGCCGTCCGGGACGTGCCCGGCCCGCAGTTCGGCGCAGTCCGTCCAGGGGATGTCCCGGTGGTAGGCCCAGGAGCGCAGGCGGTCCCAGCACATCGCGTCGCCCTCGTCGGACCTCCCCTTGCGCAGCCGGGGCGCGGCCGCCCCGGTGATCTTGTGCCCCTTGTCCAGCAGGGCCTCCGCGACCTGCACCGCGAACGCCCCCTGTCCCGAGATGTAGATGTTCACCGGTCCTCCTGCGGTCGCGGGTCGGGTGCCTTCAGTCCGGCGTGGTCGGGGTGGAACAGCACCGGCATGGTGGAGAACCCGGTCAGGAAGTTGGACCGGATCGGCAGGGCCTCGCCGGTCTGCTCGAAGCCGGTGGTGAAGTCCCGCAGCGCCTTGAGTAGTTCGGCGATCTCCACCTTCGCCAGGTACGAGCCGACGCAGAAGTGCGGGCCGTAGCCGAAGGCCAGGTGCTTGTTGGGGGTGCGGCCGAGGTCGAACACCCCGGGCCGGGCGAAGACCCGTTCGTCCCGGTTGCCCGAGGCGTGCCAGAGCGTGACGATCTCGCCCGGGCGCAGCCGCACGCCGTGCAGTTCGGTCTCCCGCTCGACGCTGCGCCCGAAGTGCATGGTGGGCGAGGCCCAGCGCAGCACCTCCTCGACGGCGGTCCCGACGGCCACCTCGCCGCGCTTGAGCCGCCGCCACTGCTCCGGCCGGGCGGCGAGGGTGCGGACGCAGTCGATCATCGTCAGCCGGCTGGTCTCGTCGCCGCCGATGATCAGGCTGTAGCAGTTGAGCACGACGTCCTCGTCGGACAGCGGAACGCCGTCGACGGCGCTGTCGATCAGCATGCTGATCACGTCGTCGCCCGGGTTCTCGCGGCGTTCCTCGACGACGTCCATGAAGTACATCAGGATCTCGTTGCGGGCCATCTCGGAGTCGAGCTCGTCGACGGACTCGTCGTCGGCCGAGAGCGCGGTCCTGGTCAGGCCGAGCAGGTACTCCCGGTCCTGCTCGGGCACGCCGAGCAGGTTCGAGATCGTGGTCATCGGGATCCGGCTCGCGATCCGCTCCGCGAAGTCGCAGCCGCCCGACTCGACGGCCTCGCGGATCCACCGCCGGGTGTTGGCCCGCACGGTCAGCGCGACCTCGTCGAGCACCCGCGGGGAGAGCACCCGCTGGAGGATCTTGCGCAGCTCCAGGTGCCGGGGCCCGTCGGTGACGGCCAGCATCCGGCCGGCGCCGGCGTCACCGCCCTCCAGCAGGGTGACGAGCACATTGCCGCGCTGGGACGTGAGGTTCACGGTGTCCCGGTAGGCGTTCAGGATGTCCTCGTGGCGCGAGAGCACCCAGAAGCCGGGCCGCCCGTCGGCCGGCGGGTTCCAGTGCAGCGGGGCGGTGTCGCGCAGGGTGCGCCAGAAGCCGGCGAGGTCGTGGCCGGCGAAGGTGGCCGGGTCGCCCAGGTCCACGGTGTCCAGTGCCGGGGTGGTCATGGTCACCAGTCCGTCCGCCAGAAGCGGCGGGGCCGGAACGGGTAGGCGGGCAGCGGCACCCGGTGGCTGGCCTCCCCGCGGTGCAGGGCCTCGAAGTCCACCTGTCGGCCGCCCACCCAGGCGGCGGCCAGCTCGGACAGCGCCCGCGCGTGCGGACCGGAGGGCACGATGCCCCGTTCGGTGCGGGTGAAGTCGTCGGGGCCCGGCGGCGGGGCGTCGGCGGTGCTGACGGCGGCCGGTCCGCCGGCGGCGTCGCCGGACAGCGCCGCGATCAGTTCCGCGCGGCTGCGGACCACGGCCGCCCACCGCCGGGCCATCACCTTGCGGCCGAGGTTGAGGCTGAAGCAGACGTCGTCCAGCCGGAGCCCGGGGTCGGCCTCCAGCCACTGCCTGAGCCGCTCGCGCTGACGGGCCAGGGCCTCGTCGTCCAGGGCGGACAGGGTGGCCAGCCTCGGCCGGCCCGTCTCCTCGGGGGCCCGCGCGGCGGTGGCCGGCGCCTCCTCCAGCACCAGGTGCGCGTTGTAGCCGCCGCCCCCGATCGAGGTGATCCCGGCGCGGCGGACGCCGGCCTGCGGCTCCCAGCGGGCCGCTTCGAGCTGTGGCACGAAGGGGGTGCCCGGCAGATCGAGGTCCGGGTCGACCTCGGTCAGGTTGATCGTCGCCGGCAGCGTGCGGTGGTACAGCGCCAGCGCGGCCTTGACCGCGCCGAAGCCGCCCGACACCACGCCGCCGTGGCCCACGTTGCCCTTGACCCCGCCGATCGAGGTGGTCGCGGTCTGCTTGCCGAAGGCCATGCTCGCCGCGTGCACCTCCAGCCCGTCGGTGACCGGCATGCCGAGCCCGTTCGCCTCGTACATGGACACCGTGTCCGGGGTGACGCCGCCGACCTCCATGGCGCTCGCGATGCAGGCGCTCAGCCGCTCGGGCTGCGCCAGGCCGTACGCCATCGCGCTGACCCCGTTGTTGTTGACGGCCGATCCCTTGACCACCGCGTAGATGTGGTCGCGGTCGGCGACGGCGCGGCCCAGCGGCTTCAGCAGCACGGTGACCACACCGCTGGACAGCGCGGTGCCGGTGCCGTTGGCGTCGAACGGGCGGCAGTGACCGTCCTTCGACAGGATGCGGTTCTCCTCCCACAGGTGGCCGCGGGGGTGCGGCAGCCGGACCATCGCGCCGCCGGCGACCGCCAGGTCGGTCTGGCCGAGCAGCAGCGACTGGCAGGCCAGGTGCACCGCGTAGTGGAAGCCCGCGCAGACGGCGGCGACGGTGACGGCCTCACCGGTCAGCCCCATGTAGTACAGCGCGTTGGAGGTCATGGTGTCCGGCGACCAGGCCAGGCTGGCCTCGATCGCCTCGGGGCCGACCGACACCCGGTCCGGCGGGGAGCTGTAGAGCGCGGCGGTCTGCGGGTTGTTGGCGCCGTACATGCCGACCTCGGCCTTCAGCCGGTCGGGGTCGTAGCCGCCGTCCTCCAGCGTCTCCCAGGCGCTCTCCAGGAACAGCCGGTTCTCCGGCGTCATCGCGGCCGCCATCCGCTCGCTGATGCCGAACACCGAGGGGTCGAACCGGTCGTAGGTGTCGAGCACGCCGCACGCCCGGACGTAGAACGGGCTGTGGATCAGCGTCTCGTCCACCTGGATGTCGTCCTTGGCCAGGAAGGTGATGGACTCCCGGCCGTGGACCAGGTTGTCCCAGAACTGTTCCTTGGTGCGGGCTCCGGGTGCCCGCAGGGACATGCCGATCACGGCCACGTCGCCCGGGTCGTACTCCTGCTCGGGGCTCTCGGTCATGGGAAGGCTCCTGCTTCGTCGTCGAGGGGAGGGGTGGCTCAGCGGCCGGTGGCGCCGCCGCGTCCGCGCAGGGCGGCACGGCGGGCGGTGGCACGAGCGCGGGCGGACCGGACCGCCTCGGGGGCGTCGCCGCTCTCGTCGTCGAGCCAGCGGGCGAGGGAGGCGATGTCGCGGAAGCTGAAGAGGTCGGGCACCCGGACGCGCCGCTCGAAGTGCCGGGTCATCAGCCGGGCGAGGCGGACCAGCAGCAGCGAGTCGCCGCCCAGGTCGTAGAAGGCGGACCGGACGTCGATGCCCGAGGGGTCGAGGTCGAG
This sequence comes from Kitasatospora sp. NPDC015120, assembly GCF_043080305.1. NCBI lineage: Bacteria > Bacillati > Actinomycetota > Actinomycetes > Kitasatosporales > Streptomycetaceae > Kitasatospora > Kitasatospora sp. NPDC015120. The sequence goes on from NZ_JBIBVJ010000017.1 coordinate 102,203, forward strand.
CAGCCGGCCCCAGATCTCCGCCAGCGCCGCCTCGGTCGGCGTGCTCGCGGCCGTCAGCGGGGCGCCGGTGCCGGCGGCCGGCGGCTCGGGCAGCGCCGCGCGGTCGAGCTTCCCGCCCGGCCCCAGCGGCAGGGCGGCCAGGAACACCAGCGTCGCGGGCACCAGGTAGTCGGGCAGTTCGGCGGCGAGCCGTCCGGTGATGGCGCCCTGGAGCGCGGCGTCCAGCCGCGGGCCGTCCGGCGCGGCGCCCCCGCCCGCGGGCACCACGTAGCCCAGCAGCCGGTTGCCCCGGACGGCGGCGGCGGCCTGCCGCACCTCGGGGCAGGCGGTCAACCGGGCCTCGACCTCCTCCAGCTCGATGCGGTAGCCGCGCAGTTTGACCTGGTGGTCGGTGCGGCCGAGGAAGCGCAGCTCGCCCGACGGGGTGAACGCCACCAGGTCGCCGGTGCGGTACATCCGCGCGCCACCGCCGTCGAACGGGTCCGGCAGGAAGCGCTCGGCCGTGGTCCGCGGCCGGTTGACGTAGCCGTGGGCCACCTTGGCGCCGCCGAGGAAGAGCTCGCCGGGCTCACCGGCCGGGACCGGCTTCAGCTCACCGTCCAGCACGTGGATGCGGTCGGTGCTCGTCGGCGGGCCGATCGTCGGCTCCTCGGTCCCGTCCTCGGGCACCAGGCCGAAGGTGCAGAACACGGTGCCCTCGGTGGGGCCGTAGGCGTTGTACACCCGCTCCGCGGTGGTCTCGCGGTAGGCCCGGTCCACCAGCTTGCGGCGCAGCGCCTCGCCGCCGAACACGAGGGAGCGCACGTTCGGTGGCAGCGCCCCCGCGTCGAGCAGGCCGTTCATGACCGACGGCACGACGTTCAGATGGGTGATCCGGTCGGCGTACCGGCTCTCCGCCAGGTGCACGGCGCTCTCGACGAGCACCACGGCGCCGCCGCGGCAGAGCGCGTTGAAGATCTCCATCACGGACATGTCGAAGCAGACCGAGCTCGCCGCCGCCACGCCGCTCAGGTCGCAGCCCTCCAGGACGCGGTCCATCTCGGAGAGCATCGCCACGCAGCCGCCGTGCCGCACGGCCACGCCCTTGGGCCGGCCGGTGGAGCCCGAGGTGTAGATGATGTACGCGGTGTCCTCGGGCACCACCGCCGTCGGCCCGGCGCCGGGCTCGGTGGTCACGGTGTCGCCCAGCACCACCACGGTCGGCCCCGGCGGGCAGGCGGCCCGGGAGGCGGGCGTGGTCAGCAGCAGCCCGGTCCCGCTGTCACCGACCATGAAGGCCAGCCGGTCGGCGGGGTAGTCCGGGTCCAGCGGCAGGTAGCAGGATCCGGTGCGCAGGACCGCCAGGACGGCGACCAGCAGGTCGGGGGTGCGCTCGACGCAGATGCCGACCGGCACGCCGGGGCCCGCGCCCCCGGCGGTCAGCCGCTCGGCCAGCAGCCGGGAACGCTCGTCCAGCTCGCCGTACGTCAGGACGCCGGCGTCGGAGTAGACGGCGGTCGCGTCGGGGTTCTTGACCGCTTGCGCGAGGAACTCGGAGTGCAGGGTCCCGGTCATTGGTCCGTCTCCTCGGGGAGGCCGGCCGGCGCGACGGCGCCGAGGGCCAGGTCGGGGTGGGCGATCGAGTCGAAGAGCACCGTGCGGTAGAGCGCGAGCAGCGCGGTGACGGTGTGCCGCTCCAGGTAGCCCGGCTTGAACTGGACGTGGCCGGCCACCCGGCCGTCGATGTCGGCCATCGAGACCTCCAGGTCGAACTTGGCGAGGTGCCGGCGCACCTGGAGCGGTTCGAGCGGCAGCGCGCCGTCCGGCGACAGGGTGTCGCCGACGCCGTGGAAGAGCTTGACGGAGCGCGGGAAGGCGTCCGAGGACAGCCAGTTCACCACCACGTCGAACCACGGCGAACGGCCTTCGACGCGCGGCGGCTTCAGCTGGGAGGCCAGCAGGTCGAGCGGGTAGTCCATGTGTTCCAGGAGGCCGAGCGAGAAGGCGTGCACCTGGCCCACCAGCTTCCGGAAGCTGCGGTCGGGGGCCGGGTTCGCCCGGACCAGCACGGTGTTGAGGTAGTAGCCGACGGCGGATTCCCAGCCCGGCTCGGAGCGCTGGGCGATCGCGGTGGCCAGCACTGCGTCCTCGGTGCCGACCGCGCGGTTGAGCGTGGCGAAGAACCCGGCCAGCACCACCGTGCTGACCGAGACGCCCTCGCGCATCGCGAACTCCCGCAGCAGGCGGGTCTCCTCGGTGCTCCAGCGGAACGCGAGGTCCCGGCCCTCGTAGGTGACGCCCGGCGGCCGCTCCTTGTCGGACAGGTCGAGGTGGGCGGGCGGGTCCTCCAGCTGCCGCGACCACCAGTCCAGCGCTGCGTCGGCCGCCGGATCCGCCAGCCACTTCCGCTCGCGGGCGACGAACGCGGTGTACGGGGCGGCCGGTTCGCGCCCGGCCGGGTCGGCGCCCTGGTAGAACTCCTGGATCTCGCGGATCATCACCTCGGCCGAGGCCGCGTCCGACGCGATGTGGTGGACGAGCACCAGCAGGTAGTGGTCGGCCGGTTCCCGGGTCAGGAGGACGACCCGCACCAGCGGCCCGTTGTCCAGGTCGAGCGGTTCGTGGCCGCGGCGGGCGAGCTCCTCGCGGGCCTCCTCGGGATCCAGGGCGGAGCCGTCCACCACGGTGAACTCGTACACCGGCTCGTCCAGCACCACCTGGTACGGGCGGCCGCCCGCCTCCACGAACAGCGTGCGCAGGGCGGGATGGCGGTCCAGGACGGCGCGGACCGCGCGTTCGAGGGCCTTCTCGTCGACCGCGGTGCGGATCCGGGCGGCCACCATGAAGTTGTAGGGCACGGCGTCCGGCGCGACCATCTGCATGAACCAGAGCGAGGCCTGGCCGTGCGAGGCCGGGGCGACCAGGAGCCCGGAACCCCCGGCGCGCAGCTGCTCCAGGGCCGGTGCGCCGGTGGCCTCCAGCAGTCCGCGCGCGTCCAGTTCCTCCACCAGTTCCTCGGCGTCCAGTTCGGACAGCTCGTCGAGGAAGCCCCGGCCGGGGTCGGGGTCGGGGTCGGGGTCGGGAACGGGGGAGGGGACGGGGGCCGGGGCGGGTGCGGCCGGTGCCCCGGTGGTGAGCCCCGCGAAGTGGGCGACCACCTCGGCGATGCTCCGCCCGTCCAGGAACACCACCGGCGACACCCGGTGCCCGAGCAGCGACTGCATCCGGTTGACCAGCCGGATCGCCAGCATCGAGTCCAGACCGAAGTCCCGCAGCGCGGCGTCGGCCTCGAACCGCGCGACCGGCACGCCCAGCGCGTCGGCGAGTTCGGCTAGCACCACCTCCTCCACCGGGCGCCGCTGCGCCGTCGGCGCGGCAGCGGCCCGCTGCGCCGCCACGGCCGCCGGCGCGGCCTCGACGGCCGGGGCCGGCACGGGCGCGGGCACGGCGCGGGGCTCGGTGTCGATCCAGTAGCGCTCCTTCTGCCACTGGACGAGCGGGGTCTCCACCAGCTCGACGTCGTCGGAGAACAGCGCGTCGAAGGTCAGCGGCACGCCCCGGACGTACAGCGAGGCGGCGGCGCCCAGCAGGCAGCGGACGTCGCTCTCGCCGCGCCGCAGCGAGTTGACCGCGTGCACCGGGGCGCCGCGGGTGAGCGCGATCTCCTCGACCGCGCCGCGCAGCGTCTCGTGCGGGCCGATCTCGATGAAGGTGGCGACACCCCGGTCGACCAGCGCGCCGATCGTCGCGGCGAACCGGACCTGGTTGCGCAGGTTCTGCACCCAGTAGTCCTCGTCGGCCACCGGGTTCACCGCGCCGGCCAGCGCCGTGGAGTGGAAGTCGATGCCGGGAGGCAGCGGGGTGATGCCCTCGATGCCCGCGCGCAGCGGCCCGATCAGCGGATCCATGCCGGGGCTGTGCACCGGCCGTTCCACCCGGATCCGCCGGACCGAGACCCCGGCCGCCCGCAGGCCGGCCTCCAGGGCGCCGACGGCCTCGGGCGAACCGGAGACCGCCGCGCTGGTCGGGCTGTTGACCACGGCGACGGCCGCGTGCGCGGCGTGGCGGGCGAGCCACGGCCGCAGCTCCGCCTCCGGCAGGTCCACCGAGATCATGGCGCCCTCGGCGGCCAGGTGCTGGAGCAGCCGCGAGCGGGTGACCACCACGCGGGCGGCGTCCTCCAGCGACAGCGCGCCGGCCACACAGGCGGCCGCGACCTCGCCCAGGCTGTGCCCGACCACGGCGGCCGGTTCGATGCCGAGCGAGAGCCAGACCTTCGCCAGCGACACCTGGAGGGCGAACAGCACCGGCTGCTGGACGTCCATCTCCTCGTACCCCGCCGCCTCGGCCGGGGCGGCGAGCCGGTCGAGCACCGCGGGGCCGCCGGCCGCGCGCACGGCGGCGTCGCAGGCGTGCATCCAGGTGCGGAAACCGGCGTGCGAACGCAGGAGTTCACGGCCCATGCCGACCCACTGGGTGCCGCCGCCCGAGAACACCAGCGCCACCCGGCGGTCGGCGCCGCCGGAGACCGTGCCCGTGACGACGTCGGGGTGCGGCTGCCCGGCGGCGACCCGGGCGAGCCCGTCCAGGACGTCCTGCCGGCCGCGGGCGAACAGGGCGATCCGGTGGCCGTGGTGGCTGCGCCGGGCGGCCAGCGTGTAGGCGAGGTCGCGGACCCGCAGCCCGGGGTCGCGTTCGACGTGGTTGGACAGCTCGCGGCAGGTGTCGCTCAGCGCGCCCGCCGTCCGGGCCGAGACGGTGACGAGGTGCACCTGCCCGTCGGGTACCGCGTCGCCGCGGCCCGGCGCGACGTGCCGCCCCCGGTCGCCCGCCAGGAACGGGTGGGCGGCGACGGGCAGTCCGGCCGCGTACAGGGCGCCGAGCGAGCCGAGCAGCACGTCGGCCTCGTCGGCGCCGCGCCGCAGCGAGGGCAGGGTGGCCGCGCCCAGGACCTCCGCCGCCGGCTTGAGCAGGACGGGGTGCGGGCTGATCTCGACCACCGCGTCGACGTCGTGGTCGCGCAGGCCGGTGAGGGCGTCGACCATCCGGATCTCCCGGCGCAGGTTGTCCGCCCAGTAGTCCGGCCCGAGTTCCGCGCCGTCGACCCGCTCACCGGTGACCGAGGAGATCATCGGGATCCGGGCGGTCCGGGGCCGGAGGCCGTCGAGCGCGGCCCGCAGCGGAGCGAGCACCTGGTCGACCAGCGGGGAGTGCGGGGCGTGGCCCATCCGCACCCGGTGGCTGGTGACGCCCTCGTCGGTCAGCCGCGCCACGAGCGCGTCGATCTCCTCCGGGGTCCCGGTGACCAGGGTGGAGCCCGGCCCGTTGCGGCCGGAGACGGTGAGCAGGCCGCTCAGGTACGGCTCGACCCGGGCCGCGGGGATCATCACCACGATGCCCTCGCCGCGCCCCACGGCCAGCTGCTGGAGCAGCCGCCCGTGGTGGGCGGCCAGCCGGGAGGCGTCGTCGAAGTCGAGCGCGCCCGCGACGTGGGCGGCGGCGAACTCGCCGACGCTCTGTCCGGCCACGACCACCGGCTCCACGCCCAGCGCGCGCCAGGCCTCGGCGAGCGCGACCTGCAGCGCGAACAGCAGCGGCTGGAAGACGTCCATGTCGTCGAGGCGGCCCTCGGGGGAGAGCAGCTGCTCGACGATCGAGAAGCCCAGCAGCTCCCGCATCCGATGGTCGGACGCCATCATGGAGCGCCGGAACACCGGCAGCCCGGCGAGCAGTTGGCGGCCCATGCCGGCCCACTGCGAGCCGTTTCCGGAGAACAGGAACGCCACCCGGGGGCTGCGCCCGGCGGACTCGCCGACGCTCAGCCCGCCGGCCGCCGCGCCGGAGGCGAAGGCGTCGAGCTTGCTCCTGAGCTCGGCCATGTCGCGGGCGGTGGCCGCCAGCCGGAACGCGCCGTCGCCGGGGGTGCGGCGGCAGAGCGCGCGCAGGTCGGTCTCGTCGCGCAGCGCCAGGGCGCGCCGGGCCAGCTCCTCCCGGGAGTCGGCGGCCAGCAGGAGCAGCGCGCTCTCGGGGCGCGGCAGTTCCTCGACGGCCACGTGGCAGATCGCGCCGCCGAAGCCGAAGGAGCTGACGCCGCCGCGGCGGGCGTCGGAGCGGCGCGGCCAGGGCGTCAGCCGGTCCTGGACGGTGAGGTGATGGGCGTCGAACAGGATCTGCGGGTTGGGCGTGCTGTAGTGCAGGCTCGGCGGCAGCACGCCGTTGCGCATCGCCAGCGCGAGTTTGACCAGGCCGGCGATGCCGGCGGCGGCCTCCAGATGGCCCACGTTGGACTTGACGGAGCCCAGCCGCAGCGGTTCCGCGCGGTCGGTGCCGCCCAGCACCGCGCCGATGGCGTTGGCCTCGATCGGGTCGCCGAGGGGCGTCGCGGAGCCGTGGCACTCGATGTAGTCCACGAGGTGCGGGTCGATGCCCGCCCGCCGGTACGCGGTGCGCAGCATCTTCTCCTGCGCCTGGGGGTTCGGCGCCGTCATGCCGTTGCTCGGACCGTCGTTGTTCGAGGAGCTGCCCTTGATCAGGCAGTACACCGGCAGGTCGCGCTCCAGGGCCACGCTCAGCGGGGCGAGCACGACCACGCCGGCGCCCTCGCCGCGGACGTAGCCGTCGGCGCGGGCGTCGAAGGACTTGCAGCGGCCGTCCGGGGCGAGCGCGCCCATCTGGTCCATGGCGGTGTAGTAGTCGGAGACGAAGCTCAGATTGACGCCGCCGGCCAGCACCAGGTCGCTCTCGCCGAGCTGGATCGACTGGCAGCCGACGTGCACCGAGACCAGCGAGCCGGCGCAGGCGGCGTCGACGGCCATGCTCGGGCCCTGGAGGCCGAGCAGGTAGGAGACCCGGTTGGCGATGATGCCGTCATGCATGCCGGTCGCGGTGTGCGGGGTGATCTGCGCGTCCGGCCCGCGGTAGTGGGCCAGTGCGGCGTAGTCGCCCCAACAGGAGGCCATGAACACGCCGGTGTCGCTGCCGGCCAGGCTCAGGGGCGGGATTCCCGCGTCCTCCAGCGCCTCCCAGCAGAGTTCGAGGACCAGCCGCTGCTGGGGGTCCATCTGGACGGCTTCGCGCGGTGAGATGCCGAAGAACAGCGGGTCGAAGCGGTCGATGCCGTCGATGAAGCCGCCCCAGCGCACCCGGTCGTTCAGCAGCTCGCGCCGTGCGGCCGGGACCGGTCCGACGGCGTCGCCGCCCTCGGTGAGCAGCCGCCAGAAGGCGGAGGGGTCCGGTCCGCCGGGGAACCGGCAGCCGATGCCGACGACCGCGACGGGCTCGTGCGGGGACGGGCGGCGCTCGCCGCGGTCGGTGCCCGGGGCCCGGGCGGCGGCCTGCGGTCCGTCGACGAGGGCCCGGGCCAGAGCGTCGGCGGTCGGGTACTGCCAGATCCAGGTGGCAGGTACCTGCCAACCAATGAACCCGGAGAGCGCGGCCGCGAGGTTCACCGACCTCAGTGAGTCCAGCCCGTAGCGGTGCATCGGTGCCCGGCGGTCGATCGCGGACGGGGGGAGGTCCAGGAGCTCGGCACAACGGGACACCAGGAAGTCCGTCACGGCGGACAGGTCTCGCGCTGCATGGTCTTGGGGCATGGTGACTCCCTCAGCAGGGCGGATGGAGGAAAGGGAGAGAAGGGAAGAGGGCGGGCCGGGGCACCGGCCGGCGCGGCCGAGGTCGGCGAGTGGACTGACCTGGGCATGACAGGTGCAGCCGCGCACGGGGCGCGCGGGTTCCGGCGGTGCGCAGGGACGGGGGCCGACCCGGCGTCACACGGTCGGAATCGGATCGACTTGGCGGTTGCGGGAGGGTGGTCCGGTTCAGCGGTGCCCGGTGTCCTGTCGTCACTGCCCGATGGATGACAGGAGCATGACCTTCTGAAGGGCGCGCTCCGGTATCATAGGCACGAGGCGGGCTGGACACCAGATGATCGGTCCATGCAAGCTGACCGGCATGGCAGTTGATGGATCTGATATTGCGTCAGTCGATGTCGGCGGCTCCTTGTCCGAAGGCTCGCCGGTCCGCAGGCCGGGTCTGGCGCTCGGCGTCCTGGCCGGGGCGCTCGCCCTGGACGTGAGCGGGCTCGGAGTGCTCAACGCCGCCCTGCCGTCCGTCGGGGAACGCTTCGACCTGGGCGACAGCACGCTCCAGTGGGTCATGACCGCCTACGCGGTCACCTTCGCCGGCTTCCTGCTGGTGGGCGGCCGGCTCGCCGACGTCCTCGGACGGCGGCGGGTGTTCGAGGCCGGGGTCGCACTGTTCACCGTGTCCGCGCTGGCCGGGGCGGTGGCCCCGGACATCGCGGTGCTGCTGGGCGCGCGCTGTCCAGGGGATCGGCGCCGCCCTGTCGGGTCCGGCCGCACTGGCCCTGCTGACCGAGACGTTCCCGGCCGGTCCGGCCCGCAACCGGGCGTTCAGCGTGTACGCGGCGGTCGGCGCCGCGAGCTTCAGCGGAGGGGTGCTGCTGGGCGGCGTCCTCACCCAGCTCCTCGGCTGGCGCTCGGTGCTGTGGTTCTCGGTGCTGCTGGGCGTCGCCGTGCTGGCCGCGACCCGGGCCGGCCTGCCGGGCGGCGTCGGGCACCGCGGCCGGCTGGACCTGCCCGGCGCGATCACCGGCACCCTCGGGCTCACCCTCCTCGTCGTCGGCGTGAGCACGGACGGCGCGGCGGTGTGGGCGCTGCTCGCGGGCGCGGTGCTCTGTCTGGTGCTGTTCGTCGTCCGGGAGCACCGCACCGCCGATCCGGTGCTGCCCCTCGGCCTCTTCCGGCTCGCCTCGGTGCGGGCCGCGAGCCTGGCGGCGTTCCTCCAGTACATGGGCTCGGTCGGGATGCTGTTCTTCGCACCGCTGTATCTGCAGGGCATGCTGGACTACTCGCCCTTCGAGTCCGGTCTGGCGCTGGTGCCGATGTCCGCGGCCGTGTTCCTGACCGCCAACTTCGCCACCGGCCGGCTGCTCGCCCGGTACGCCCCGCGCACCCTGATGGCGGTCGGCCTGGTCCTGATCGGTGTCGGCACCGGCCTGTGGCTGGGCACCCCGCACGACGGCGACTACCTGCTGCACGTGCTGCCCGGGCTGGTGGTCAGCGGCATCGGACAGGGCCTCAACTTCCCCTCGATGACCTCCGCCGGACTCACCGGCGTCCCGCCGGAGCGGCACGCCGTCGCCGGGGCGGTGAACGTGGTGACGCAGCAGATCGGGGCCGGCGTGGGAGTCGCGGTGATGGTGCTGGTCGCCGCGACCCGCGACGACCGGCTCGCGGGCTACCACCTCGCCTACGTCACCGCCGCCGTCGCGTGCGTCCTGGGCGCGGCCGTCATCGCCGCCCGGCGGCGGGCGGCCTGAGGCCCGGCGGCCGGCACGGTCCAGGTGCCGGAGGGTGACGGCGACGGCCGGCGCCCGGACGGCGTTCCGGCGGGGGAGGGGAAGGGCGCTCATGGTCCGGCCTGCCCGCAGGAAGGCCGGTGTTCCCGTGATCCGGACCTGGCGGAGATCCGGGGGAGGGAGAGTGCGGGGGCGGTCTACTCGCCGTCCTGGGGGGCCATGGTGAGGCCGGCCGAGGCGGCGTTGCGGCTGAGGACCACCGTGCGGATGTGGTCCAGGGCGCGGGTGTAGTCGGTGCGGGCGGGGTCGCGGCGGGCGGCCCGGCGGAGGTCGAGGATGCGGAAGGGCGGGCCGAGGTCGGTCACCTGGGGGATGAACTCGGCCTTGGTGACCGTCCATCGGCCGCCCGGTGGGTTCGGCGGGGCGACGGTGAAGCGGGCGATCGAGCTCCAGTTGCCGCGCGGGTCCTCGGCGCCGTCGTAGGTGAACATGTGGCCGGCGAGCTGGTCGCCGAGGCCGTAGACGGTCCAGGTGTCGTCGATCTTCTCGTAGGCCTGCGGGATGTGGGCGTGGGTGCCGAGGATCAGGTCGGCCGCCGGGCGGCCGTCGGCCTGGCGGGCGGCCAGCTCGCGGGCCAGCGTGAGCTGCTGCTCGTTCGGGGCGTCCTGCCACTCGGTGCCCCAGTGGACGCTGACGACGACGAGGTCGGCGCCGCCCGCCCGGGCGGCCCGGGCGTCGGCGAGCATCCGGTCCCGGTCGATCAGGTTCACCGCCCAGGGGCGGTCGGCGGGCAGCGGGATGCCGTTGGTGCCGTAGGTGTAGGCGAGGTGGGCCACGGTGGCGCCGCCGGCCCGCAGCAGTGCGGGTCGGCCGGCCTCGGTCGCGTCGCGGGCGGAGCCGGTGTGGGCCAGGCCCACCGCGTCCATGGCGTCGAGGGTGCGGCGGATCCCGGCGGCGCCGTCGTCGAGGGTGTGGTTGGAGGCGGTGTCGCAGGAGGTGTAGCCGGCGTCCTTGAGCGCCCGGGCGATCTGCGGCGGGGACTTGAAGGACGGGTAGCCGGTGAACGGTCCGCCGTCGGCGCCGTAGACGGTCTCCATGTGGCAGATGGCCAGGTCGGCGCCGCTGATCAGCGGCGCGACGTCGGCGAACATCCGGCCGAAGTCGTAACCGGACCCGCCCGCGTCCTCCTGGGCCTGCCGGATGATCTCGCTGTGGGGCAGCACGTCGCCGGTGGCGACCAGGGTGAACGCCCGCGGCCCGGCCGGGGAGGCGGCGGCGGTGGGGGCGGGGCTCCGGACGTCCGCCGGCGGCGGGGCGGCCGGGGAGCCGCAGGCGGTGGCGGCGAGGAGCAGCGGGAGGGCCGCCGCGAGGGCCGGTCGGCGGAGCGGGCGCATGGTCGGCTCGTCTCATGATCGGAAGGTCTCGGACCTTCCGACTATGCGACGCCCCGGCGGCCCGCCCCCGGTCCCACGCCGGGGGAGGGTGCGGGCCGGCCGCGGTCGGGCCCGCGGGCCCCGGGGGTGACGGCGGCCGGCCCGCGGTCTCAACAGTTGTCGCCGAGGACGCTGACCCAGAGCAGGCCCGCGTTGGACATGGCCTGGGTGGCCCCGGCGGCCACGCAGTAGCGGTCGGTCCAGCCGTCGATGTAGTACGCGCTGATCTTGACGGAGTGGGTCTCGCAGTTCCGCCAGTAGCGGTTCTCGCCGCTGGTGGACTCCCCGCAGGGCTGCACCGTCGTGACGCCGGAACCGGCGGTGACGGTGGTGACCGTGGAGGTGGCGGTGGTGGTGGCGCCCGCGGGCATCACCGGGACCAGGAGCGCGGCGCCCGTCACCGTTGCGGTGAGGGCCGCCTTCAGGAGGTTGCGATTGATCTGCATGACCGTCACCGTCACAGCCGGGGCTGTATTTCCTCTATACGACCGGATGCGGCCGGACGCGCCCCTGCGCGTCAGCACGCGCTGCCGGTCCGGCCGAGGGCCAGCGGCGGGCGCACGGCGCCCTTGGCGGTGAGCCGGGCGGTCCGGGGGGCCTGGACGAACGCGCGGACCTGGACGGGCAGACGCACCACCGGGACCGGCTCGGGGGCGGGTTCGGCGGCCAGCAGGTGCACCAGTTCGTGGAAGTGGTACCGCAGCCGCTCCTCGCGGTCGGCGCCGGCGACGTCCATCAGGGACGCGTCGACCAGGCCCTCCATCATCCGTTCGGCGGCCCCGGCCGGCACCGCCAGGGCGGTCGCGGCCTCCGCCGCGGAGAAGGAGCCGCGCCGGATCCGGGCGAGGCGGCGCAGGAAGGCCTGGCTGTCCGGGGCCAGCCGCCGCACCGACAGCAGCAGGCTCTGCCGCACGTCGAGGTCGCCCAGGCGCAGTTCGTCGAGCCGGGCGGTGCGGTCCGCGAGCCGCCGGGCCAGCCGGGTGGCGGAGCCCCGGGGGCGGGCGGCGTACCGGGCGCCCGCGATCCGCAGGGCCAGTGGCAGGCCGGCGCAGTGGGTGACGAGCTCGTCGAGGTCGGCCGGTGACTCGGCGGCCCGGTCGGCGCCCAGGACGGCGCGGAGCAGCAGGTGCGCGTCGTCGTCCTCCAGCGGTCCCAGCGGCAGGGTGTGCTCCCGGGGGACCCCGGCCAGCACGGTGCGGCCGGTGATCAGCAGGGTGGGGCCCGGGGTGCTCGGCAGCAGCGGTTCCAGCTGGAGGTCGCCGACGGCGTGGTCGAGCAGGATCAGCATGCGCTTGTCGTAGGTGGCGGCGCGGTAGCGCCGCACCAGGTCGTCCAGGTCCTCCCCGGGCGGGCCGGGCCGCTCGCCCAGGGCGCGCAGCAGGCCGGTGAGGACCTCCCGCGGGTCCTTGGGCTCGCCGTCGGCCCGGCACAGGGTGACGTGGAGGCGGCCGTCGGGGAAGGACTCCCGCAGGTGGTGCACCGCGTGCAGGGCGAGGGCGGTCTTGCCGACGCCTCCCATGCCGGTCACCAGGAACCGGCGCGGTCCGCCGGAGCCCCCGGTGCCGGGCGCGGGCCGCAGCAGGGCGCACAGCCGCTCGAACTCCCGCCGGCGGCCGACGAAGTCGGGCAGGTCCGGGGGCAGGGTGACCGGGGGGCCCGGGAACGGGAGCGGCTCGGGCGCCGGGGAGGCCTCGGGGTCGGGCAGCGGCACGCCCGGGTCGAGGCTGCCCGTCAGCACCGCCTGGTAGGTGTCGGTGAGGACGGCCGAGGGGTCGATGCCCAGTTCCTCGGAGAGGACCCGGCGGCCCTCGTGGAACACGGCCAGCGCGTCGCTCTGCCGCCCGCACCGGTACAGGGCGGTCATCAGCTGCGCCCTCAGCCGCTCCCGCACCGGGAACTCGGCCACCAGGCCGGTGAGTTCGGCGATGAGGCCGTGGTGGGCGCCGAGCGCCAGGTCGGCCTCGATGCGCTGCTCCAGGGTGGCCGCCCTGGTCTCCTCCAGCTGCGGCCCGTAGGCCTGGGTGAGGTGGGGGGTGACGTTCGCCAGGGCGGTGCCGCTCCACAGGCCGAGCGCGTCGCGCAGCAGTTCGGCGGCGTCGGCGTGGCGCCCGTCCTGGAGGGCGACGGTGCCGAGCCGGGCCAGTCGTTCGAACTCGGTGACGTCGACCCGGGAGCCGCGGACGTCCAGCAGGTAGCCGGGCTGGCGGCGGACGAGCTCGACCTCCGGGCCGAGCCGTTTGCGCAGCCGGGAGATGTAGGTGTAGATCTGCGCGCTCACCGTCTTGGGAGGGTCCCAGCCCCACAGCAGTTCGGTCAGCCGCTCGTCGGACACGACCTTGCCCCGGGCCAGCAGCAGCGCCGCCAGCAGGGTGTTCTCCTTGGTGCCCAGGATCTCGATCGGCCCGGTACACCGGCCGGCCTCGACCGGGCCGAGCAGTCGGAACTCCATGTCGCCCCCATGCGCTGTCATGTGCGGCTCTCCGCACTGCCCTATGGAGCTGTCACCCGCCCGGAGAACATCTTCGACCCCACGCTTCTCTCATTGGCGGAATGGCCAATATATTGGCAGCTGACGGTTTGCATGGTCAAGTAGTCTGGGAGCGCCCAGAAGGAGGCCGAACCGGGGAGCCGGTTCACGGGCGGGCGGACGGCGATCCGGCCGGGAGGTGCGGGCACGGTGGTGGACGAGAGGGAAGGCGGGCGGTCGCTCGCCGAGAGGCTGAACGCGTTGTTCGCGCGCACGCGGCGGACCGACGCGCACGGCCGGCAGTGGGAGTACTCGACGGCGCAGGTGGCCAAGGCGGTCACCGAGGACCCGTCGCACCCGGCGACGCTGTCGCGCAGCTACCTGGCGATGCTGCGCAACGGCTCGCACACGAACCCGACGCTGAGCGTGCTGGAAGGGCTCGCCAAGTTCTTCGACGACCACCGCGAGCCGGGGGCCCCACGGGTCACGGTGCAGTGGCTGGTCGCCGAGTCCTCGGCCGAGGACGAGCTGCTGCAGCGCGGGCTCGCGAGCCACCAGGTGCGGGCGATCGCGATGCGGGCCGGGGCGATGACGCCCGCGATGCGGGAACAGTTGCTAAAGATGATGGCAAGTCTCGACCAGGCTGGAGCGGCGGACCCCGCAGTGTGAGCATGGACGCGTGTCTGTACGCGAACGCGATCTCCGCCGCTCCTGCAAGCGTCTCCTGCGCAAGCTCGAAATCCAGCCCCCGCTGCGGGTCGACGAGCTGTGCCGACGGCTGGGCGAGTACCGGGGCAAGCCGATCCGGCTGATCCCGTGGCCGCTGCCGGTCCCCGGGCCGTTCGGGGTCTGGATGTCGCGGGACGACGACGACTGCATCTTCTACCAGCAGGAGACCACCCGGGTCCACCAGGACCACATCATCCTCCACGAGATCGGCCACCTGCTCGCCGACCACCAGGACGACGGGACCGGGGCCGCGGCCTTCCCCGACCTCGGCCCGGAGTACCCCTGGGAGCACCGGCGCCGGGGCTTCCTGCGGACCTGCTACGACGAGGACAACGAGCGCGAGGCCGAACTCGTCGCCACGATCCTCCAGGAGTGGGCCGTGGTCACCGGCGACCTCCCGCCCCGCGGCCCCCAGGCCACGGCGCCCGGGGTACTGCGCGCCGCCCTCGGCTCCCGCTGGGGGCGGACGTGATCCTCCGGGAACCCGCCACCGTCGTCCTGGTCGCCGGGTCGGTGTGGAAGGCGGTCGACCTGGTGCGCGCGCCGTTCGACCGCGCGCTGCGCGTCTTGGTGGCCTCGCTGCTCCTGCTGACCGCCGGTGAGCTCCTCGGCTTCCCCGCGGTGCTGAGCGCCACCGACGCGGTCACGGCCGCCGGCGTCGGCGAACTCGCCTCCGGCGCGGCCTCCATGGCGGGGCTGGCGGCGCTGACCCTCTTCTTCGTCTCCGCCCTGCGCGGCGGGTACCGCGAGACCCGGGCCCGGATGCGCTTCGAGGCGGCACTGCTCGCCGCCGTGGTGGCCGCCCTGGCGCTGTGCACGCTCGCCACGCCCGAGGACCTGCGCGGCCACCCGCCGGGCACCCCCGGGGCGGCGCGGACCTCCCTCGCGGCCTTCGCCGTGATCGGCAACGGCTACCTGCTCTACGCCTGCCTGGCCTCGGCGCTGTGGGCGGGGCGCTACGCCCGCCCGGCCGGGCGGCACCTGGCGCTCGGACTGCGCACGGTGACGCTCGGGCTCGGCGTGGTCGCGGCCGCCTCGGCCGCCCGGCTGGTCCGGGCGGGCCTGCGGACCGGCGGACCGGGGCCGCACCCGGCGTTCGACACCGGCGGCTGGTCGCCGGACGACTGGGGGACGGGCCTGGTGCTGGCCGGCCTCTGCTACGCGGCCGGCGCCCGGCTGGTCGCCTACGTCCGCTCGGTGCTGCACCACCGCCGGATGTACGAGGGGCTCGCCCCGCTGTGGACCGTCCTCGCCGACGCCTACCCCGAACTCGTCCTGGCCCGGGAGCCGGAGGGCACCCGCTTCGGCCGGCTGGGGCTGCGCCACACCCACGCCCGGTTCTACCGCCGGCTCATCGAGTGCCGTGACGCGCTGGTGCGGCTGAGCCCCTACCTGGCGCGCGTCGCCCCCGCCGACGACCTCGCCGGCGGGCCCGCCGACCGCCTCGCCCGCCACATCGCCGAGGCCCTCGCCCTGAAGCCGGCCGTCGAGGATCCCAACGCCGCGCTGCCCGCCACCCGGGTGGCGTTCCCCTCCGCGAGCGGGCTCGGCGCCGACGCCCGGGAGCTCGTCGCCGTCTCCCAGGCCTACGCCCGGCGCGCCCGCTGACGGTGCCCCGGCCGTCAGCGGCGGCCGGGAAGCGGCTGGAGGAGCGCGTAGTAGGCGAAGGACGGGCCGCTCAGCGCCTCGACCCGCAGCCCGGCGCGGGCCGCGTGGGCGGCCAGGGCGGGCACCCGCAGCCGGTGACGGTGGAAGCACTCGCCCACGACCAGCCGGCCGCCCGGCTTGAGCACCCGCCGCAGCTCGGCCAGCGTCCCCGCCGGGGCCGGGAACGCGCCGAGCACCGTGACCAGGTAAGCGGCGTCGAAGACCGCGTCGCCGAACGGGAGGTGGTGGACGTCGGCCAGGCACGGCACGACGGTGCCGATGCCGTTGCCCGCCGCCCTGCGCACGACCCGGTCCAGCGCCCGGTGCCGGACGTCGACGATGTCCAGCCGCCCCTCGCGGCCCAACTGCGGCGCGACGTGCAGGGCCTGACGCCCCGAACCGGGGCCGATCTCCAGCAGCCGCTCGCCCGCCCGGGCCCGCAGCAGGCCGTCCAGCCGGCGCAGCGACAGCAGGGGCAGCGGCCGGTCGAAGCGTTCGCGCCGCACGTACGGGGCGGACGCGGCGCCGGCCAGGGCCGCCGCCGAGGCCACCGCCGCCGTGCCCGCCACGACCCGCCCGACCGTGCTACGGCGCCGGGACGGGGTGGCGGGCGGGACGGCTGTCACGGGGATGTCTCCTGCTCTGCGCGGGCGGGGCGGCGTGCCCCCCACGATTCCCGAATCGCGGGGCGCGGTCGCTCCCCCTGCTACCCGTCTTCGCCCGGGTACTGGCTACAGCCCCCGTGCCCGGGATCCCCGCCCCGGGACCGGCCGTCACCCGCGCACGGGCGTGAAGCGGACCGGCAGTTCGGTCATGCCCCGCAGGGCGATGCCGCCGCGCCAGCCCAGCTCCTCGACCGGCACGTCGAGCGCCAGGTCCGGGCAGCGCTCCAGCAGCGACCGGACCACCACCGCCCCCTCCAGCCGCGCCAGCGGCGCGCCGAGGCAGTAGTGCACCCCGTGCCCGAACGCCAGGTGCCCGGTGGTGTTCCTGGTGATGTCGAAGCGGTCCGGGTCCTGGTACCGGCCCGGGTCCCGGTCGGCCGCCGCCAGGGCCACCAGCACGGGGCTGCCGTCGGCGGGGATCACCGTGTCGCCGATCCGCACCTCCTCGGCGGCGAAGCGGACGCTGGCGGTCTTCAACGGGCCCTGGTAGCGCAGCGACTCGGCGATGGCGCCGTCGATCAGCGACCAGTCCGCGCGCAGCGCCGCCAGCTGGTCCGGGTGCCGCAGCAGCGAGAGCACCGCGTTGCCGATCATGTTGAGGGTGGTCTCGTGGCCGGCCAGGAGCAGCAGCAGGGTCGTCGCGTGCAGCTCCTCCTCGGACAGCCGGTCGCCGTCGTCGTCCTGGACCTGGATCAGCGCGCTCAGCACATCGCTGCCGGGGGACTCCCGCTTGGCGGCGACCAGCTCCCGGAGGTAGGCGTGGAAGCGCTGCGCGGCCTCGGCGGCGGCCGGGGTCCGGTCGTTCACCACCAGGTAGCCCGACCAGCGGCGGAACTGCTCCTGGTCGGGCACCGGCACGCCGAGCAGCTCGCAGATCACCGCCATCGACAGCGGGTAGGCCAGCGCGTCCAGCAGGTCGGCGCGCCCCTGCGGCAGCATCGCGTCGAGCAGGTCGTCGGTGGTCCGCTGGATCGTCGGGCGCAGCCGCTCGATCCGGCGCGGCGTGAAGGCCCGGGACACCAGGTTCCGCAGCCGGGTGTGGTCCGGCGGGTCGGCGGACAGCATGTGCCGGCCGACCTTGGGCCGCGAACCGCCCTCGCTGCCGTCGCCCATCACCTCCTTGCGCAGCGCGGGGTCGGCCGCCGACCAGTCCTTGCGGAAGCGGGGGTCGGCGAGTGCGGCGCGGGCCTCGGGGTAGCTGACGATCAGCCACGCCTCGCTGCCGTCGAACAGCCGCACCCGGTGGGCCGGGCCGCGCTCGCGCAGCTCGGCGAGGACCGGGTAGGGGTCGGTGAGCATCCGCGGACCGAAGGAGGCCAGGTCCAGCGGCTCGGTGGGCACGGCGGTGTCGGGGGCCATCAGATCTCCCGCGCCTTCTCGCTCAGGATCCCGTGCACGTAGCCGGTGATGCCGTTGACGGTGGGGTGGTCCCACACCAGGGTCGACTTGATGTCGATGTCGTACTCGTCCTCGATGTCCCCGCACAGGGTGAGCGCGAAGATCGAGTCCAGGCCGTACTGGATCAGGGGGACGTCCGGGTCGATGTCGCTCTCCGGACACTCCAGGAAGGACACCACGTGGTGGATCAGCAGCGCGCGGATCTCCTCCGGGGTGGGGCAGTCGACGGCTTCCTCGACGGGGGCGGTCATGATCGGGTTCCTCTCTTGGGATTCCGAGCGGTGGGGAGGGTGGTGGGGAGGGCGGTGGCGCCGGCTCAGCAGAGCCGGCGGCCGATCAGGTCGAAGCCGGTGTTGGCCGCGTGCCGGGCGGTGAGTTCCGCGAAGACCGCGCGGCCGGCCTCCCGCGCGCCGTCGACGGGGTCGTACCCCAGCCGCGCGGTCAGCCGGTCGAGGGCGCAGACCAGCCACGCCGGGTCGCGGACGAACGGGCTGGGGTGGTCCTGGTTGTGCTGCCACACGCCCACGCAGGCGGCGGCCGCCAGCAGGACGGCGTAGCGCTCCGCGAGCTCGAAGGCGACCGGCCCGGCGAACGGCGTCCGGTTGCGCGGCGGCAGCCCGGTCCAGCCGTCCTTCAGGGCCCGCAGCTCCTCCAGCAGCCGTCCGTGCAGCACCCGCAGCGCCGGATCGGCCGAGAGGTCGGCCGCCGGCAGGGTCGCGATCAGCCGGTCGTCCGGCCCGGCGCCGGCCGCCAGCCGGCCGAAGTCCAGGTCCGGCAGCGGCTCGCCGAACCGGAACAGGACCGGGTCCGGCGCGGCCGAGGAGAACCAGCTCTTGCGGGCCAGCCTCGGCAGCTGCGGGATCATCGTCGCCTGGCAGATGGTGGCCCCGGAGTGCGCCAGCGCCGCGACCGGAAGGTCCCGCAGGTGCTTCTGGAACACCGCGTGCGGGCCCTCGCGCAGGAACGACCGGGCGCTGAGCAGCACCGCCAGGCCGTCGGCCGCGTTCTGCGCGATCATCGGGACCAGGTACTTGGCGGCCGCCGCGTAGACGCTGGTCTGGCCCGGCAGCACGTGCAGCGAGCGGCACACCGTGGTCGCCAGGCTGTCGCAGACCAGCAGATCGGTGAACGCGGCGGTCAGCTGCGCCCTGGCGTGGGGCAGTTCGGCCACCGTGCGGTCGTACAGCCGGCGCCGCAGCGTGAAGTCGGTGACCGTGCGCAGCATGGTGTCGAGCGCGCCGACCATCGCACTGCTCGCCACCGACTTGGTGACCTGGAAGCAGCGCAGCACCGTCTCCATGGCGTCGCCGGTCTCGCCGACCACCGCCGAGGCGGGGACGGGGCACTCCAGGAACTCCACCCCGCCCAGGTGGGTGGCGCGCATCCCGGAGGTGCGGAAGCGGGGCAGGAAGCGCAGCCGGTCGCGCGGCACCGCGGCCGGGTCGACCAGCAGCAGCGAGTGGCTGCGGTTGCCGGGCTCGGTGCTGGTCCTGGCGAGGACGGTGATCGCGTGCGCCCGGGCGATGTTGTTGATCACCTCCTTGCGGCCGTCGAGCACCAGCTCGGCGCCGCGCGGGGTGGCCGTCAGCCGGGTGCGGGCGAGGTCGTCGCCGTGGGCGAGTTCGGTGATCGCGCCGGCGGTCTGGCCGTTGCCCAGCAGGACGTCGGCCAGCCACCGGCGCTGCGCCCGGTCACCGGCCGCCCAGACGGTGGAGGAGGCGATCAGGTTGATCGCGCCGAACCCCAGGCCCAGGGCGCCGTCCCGGCGGAACACCGTGCGCAGCACCCGGGCGAGTTGGTCGGCCTGCGCGAGCCGGCCGCCGAGCGCCGTCGGCACGAACTCCGCGCCGATCCCGTAGGCCTCCATGGCCTTGCGGCCGGCGGGAAGGAAGTCCCCGTGCTCGTCGGCGTCGACGAACGCCTGGTAGCCGACCGGGTTGCCGGGGTCGGTCGGGTCGCCGAGCAGCAGCTCCAGCGGGTCCGGGGTGTCCAGGTCGGCGAACGGGCCCGCCGGTGCGGGCCGGGCCGGGGAGGCGGTGTCGGTGGCGGTCATGCGGCGGCTCCGGTGAGCTGGTAGGGCAGCAGCGAGGGCAGCCGCCCGGCGGTGAACTGGTCGACGAGCGGGTCCACCAGCCGGTCGACGGCCTGCTCCGGGTCCTGTCCGCCGTCGGCGGCGAGGTACGCGGTGCGGACCGGGCGCAGCGAGCGCAGCAGCCGCACCAGGCAGCCCTCCAGCCACAGCCCGGAGTCCCAGAGCCCGTGGCCCGCCACGGCGAGCTCGGAGTCCCGGTTGCGGAGCCACAGGTGCACCGCCGCGGCGGCGGCGAGGCAGCGGGCGTAGCGCTCGGCGAGGTCGAAGGCCTCGGCGGGGGCCCCCGCCGGCACGGGCCGGTAGGCGCCGATCCGGCCGATCAGCTCCTCGGCGACGCCGGCCAGTTCGGCCGCGCACCCGGCGAGCGAGGCGGGGACGGTGCCGGCGTCCGCGAGGGCGTGCAGCTCCTCGACCGCCGCCGGCAGCGCCCGCAGCAGCCCGCAGCCGTCGCGGGGCAGCAGCTCCAGCCGCCCCGGGTCGAACGCGGGCAGCGGTTCGGTGAGGGTGGTCGCCGTCCGCAGCCCGGCGCCGGGCGCGGCGCCGCGCCGGTGGCCGCGGGCGATCAGCGGGAACAGGTTGACCAGCGCGTGCAGGTTGATCACCGAGTTGCCGTCGAAGATGCCGACGATCCGGTGGTCGCGCAGCACCTTCTGGAAGCGGCCGTCGGCGAAGGTGTCGCCGCGCAGCAGCGAACGGGTGCCGATCAGCCGGGCGAGCCGGCCGAGGGCCTGGTCCACCAGGGCGGGGACCAGGTACTTCGTCGCCGCCGAGACGAGCGCGAGCTCCTCGGTGAGCGCGTGGATCGACCGGCCGGCCACCAGGGTCAGCGCCTCCGCCGCGAGCAGGTCCGCGTAGGACTGCGCGAGCAGCCGGCGCGACTGCGGCAGGTCGATCAGCCGCCGCCCGTGGTTCAGCCGGGTCAGTGCGTAGCCGGTGGCCATGCCCAGCGCCTGGTCGCCCGCGCCGAGCGACAGCGACGCGCACAGGGTGCGGGTCAGCTGGAGGCTCTTGAGCACCGTCTCGATGCCGTCGCCCTCGGCGCCGACCAGCGCCGTCCGCGGCACCTCGGCCCCGGAGAACACGACGCCGCTGATGTCCGCGCCGCGGATCCCGTGCAGCCGGGCGGCCGGGAGCGGACGGTACTGCGCCGGGCCGAGCCGGCGCTTGTCCACCAGCAGGACGCTGAAGCCGCGCGGGCCGCCCTGCGGGGAGGTGCGGGCGAGCACGCTGACCAGGTCGCCCCGGGTGGCGTTGTTGATCAGCCACTTCTCCCCGTCGATCCGGTAGCCGCCCGGGACGCGCTCGGCCCGGACCTCCCCGGCCAGCAGGTCGCTGCCGTGCTCGCGTTCGGTCAGGCCCCAGGAGACCACGGTGCCCCGGGCGACGTCGGCGCCGAGCGCCTCGGCCTGCTCCGGGCTGCCACCGACCCAGACCGAGACCGCGCCGAGGAAGGTCTTGGCGTGGGCGACGGCGACCGTGAGGTCGCGCCGGGCCAGGGCACGGACCAGCTGCACCGCCTCCGGGAAGCTGTCCAGCGCCCCGCCGTACCCGGCGGGCACGTACTGCGCGGGCAGGCCCAGGACGTCGAGCTCGCGGCAGATCTCCAGCGGGAACTCCTCCCGCTCGTCCAGCTCGGCGCACCGCGGGTAGGAGAACAGCCGTCCGGCGTCGTGCGGATCGCCCAGCAGCCGGTCGAACGCGGCCGCCACGGTGGTGTCCGGCGCGCTCACGCGGCACCCCCCGCCCCGGCCGCCGCCCGGTAGCGGCGCCCGACCGGCCGGCTCAGCTCCTCGTGCACGGGCTTCAGGCCGCCGCTCAGGAACAGCTCCCGCATCAGGGAGCGCTGCACCTTGCCGCTGGTGGTGCGGTGCACGTGCCCCGGGCGCAGCAGCACCACGCTGGGCAGCCGCACCCCGAGCGAGCCCGCCAGCTCCTCCTGGATCCGGCGCGCCAGCTCGCCCGGGTCGACCTCCTCGCCGCGCGGGACGCGCAGCTCCTGCATCACCACGAGGTCCTCCTGGTCCGTGGGGACCGAGCAGACGCTGCCCGACAGGCCCCGGAAGGCGGGGTGCATCGCGGCGACCTCGCGCTCGATGTCGTGCGGGTAGAGGTTGCGGCCGCGGATGATGAGCATGTCCTTGATCCGGCCGGTCACGTAGAGCTCGCCGTCCTCGAACGCCCCGAGGTCGCCGGTGCGCAGGAATCCGGCCTCCCCCTCGGCGGTGACGGCCCGGAAGGCCCGCGCGGACTCCTCCGGGTTGTTCCAGTAGCCCGGTGAGACGCTCTCGCCGCGCACCCAGATCTCGCCGACCGCCCCCTCGGGCAGGGTGACCCGGCTCTCCGGGTGCACGATCCGCACGTCCATCCAGTCGGCCCGGCCGCTGCTCACCAGCGGCAGCCGGTCCGCCTCCGCCGGGCCGTTCGTGCGGTCCGCGCTGTCGGTGCCGTTCGCGCCGTTCGCGCCGTTCGTGCCGTCGGCGGCTCCGGCGCCGCTTCCCGCGCGGACCAGGACGTGCTGTTCGAGGGCCGCCCGGTCCGCCTCGATGACCGGCGCCCGCCGGCCGCGCGGCGTGGCGGTGATCAGCAGGGTCGCCTCGGCCATGCCGAAGCACGGCGCGACGGCGTCCGGCCGGAGCCCCGAGACCGCGAAGCGCTCGTTGAAGCGGGCCAGCGTCCCGGGGTTGACCGGCTCCGCGCCGTTCACCGCCGTCCGCAGGCTGGAGAGGTCCAGCGCCGCCGCCTTCTCCGCCGTCACCTGCCGGGCGCACAGCTCGTAGGCGAAGTTCGGGGCCGCCGTGTTGGTCACCCGGTGCTCGTCGATCAGCTGCAGCCACAGGTAGGGCCGGCGCAGGAAGTCGCCGGGCGACAGCAGCACCGTGCCGGTCCCGAGGAACAGCGGGGCCAGCAGCATCCCGACCAGGCCCATGTCGTGGTACAGCGGCAGCCAGCTGCAGGAGGTGATCGACTCGTCGAGGCCGAACGTCCGCTCCATGTACCGGATGTTGTCGGCCAGCGAGCGGTGGGTCACCACGACGCCCTTGGGGTCGCTGGTGGAGCCCGAGGTGTACTGGAGGAAGGCCGGGGTGTCGGCGCCGATCCACGGCTGCGGCCCGGCGGCGTCCTCGTCCGGCCCGAAGGTGTCGCCGGCGACGCAGGCGAGCTCCGGCGCGCCCGCCTCCGCGACGGCCTCGACGACGTCCGCCAGCGACCGGCTGTCGGTCAGCACCACGGCGGGGCCGGCGTTGCGCAGGATCGCGGCCGTGCGCGGCCCCCGGCGCCCGTTGTTCACCGGCAGCGGCGCCGGCACCGCCACCAGACCGGCGTACATGCAGCCGATCAGCGCCTCGACGAAGTCCAGCCCGGTGGGGTACAGCAGCAGGACCCGGTCACCCTCGGCGCACCGGGAGCGCAGCCGGGCCGCGACCGAGCGCGCCCGGCGGTCCAGCTCGGCGAAGCCCAGCGTCAGTGTCGTCCGGCTGGACCCGCTGACCTGCACGAAGCTGACCGCGTCCCGCTCCGGCCGGTCCTGTGCGTACCGCCTGAGCCGGTCGACCAGGTAGTCGCCCATCCCGCACTTCCTTTCTCCATGGTTGCCGCGGACCCGGTACGGGAGCGGTTCACCTCGTCGTCGTGAGGCCGGCGAGACCGGCCGGCCGTCCCGTGCCCACCGGGTGCCACAGCGGTGCCGTGGCGACCCGGGCGTCCGGGGTGCGGGCCGCCAGCTCGACCGCGCGCAGATAGTGGCCGGCCAGCCGCTCGACCGTCGCCCGCTCGTACAGCCGGGTGTCGTAGCGGAAATCGACCGCGAACGCGTCGCCGCTCTGCAGCACGTCGACCGCCAGGTCGACCTGCCCCTCCTGCTGGGGCAGGTGCCAGGGGCTCAGCAGCAGCCCGGAGCACCGGGTGACCCGGTCCTCGTCGGTGGTGTCCAGCACCGGGCGCAGCCCGACCGCCGCATGGGCGGTGGACAGCATGTTGAAGGTGATCTGGAACAGCGCCGACCGCCCGGGGGCCCGCCGGCTGCGCGACTCGCGGGCGACCAGCGGGAAGGGGTAGCGCCCCGCGTCCATGCCGCCGCGGATCTGCGCGTTGGCGGCGACGGCGGTGTCCCGGAAGGTCGCCCCGTCGGCGAACGTCGCCCGCAGCACGATGGTGTTCATGAAGTTGCCGACCACCTCGCGCATCCGGCTGCTCAGCCGGGTGGTGACCGGGGCACCGATCAGGAACTCGCGCTGCCTGGTGGAGCGGTGCAGCACCACCTGGAAGGCGGCCAGCAGGAAGGCGTACGGCGTGACCCCCCACTCGGCGGCCGCCGACAGCGCCGGCCCCGCCAGCTCGGGCAGCACGGTCACCCGCAGGGTGTCACCGGCGAAGGACTGGCCCGCCGGCCGCCGGTGGTCGGCGGGCAGCTCGGCCGCCGGAACCTCGGCGCAGACCTCGCGCCAGTGGCCGCCCATCGCCGTGCCGCGGGCCGAGGCGAGCAGCCGGCGCTCCTTGTCGACGTGGTCGTGGTAGCGGCCCGCCGGCGGCGGTCCGGCCGGGGCGGGCCGCTCGTACCTCTTGAGCAGATCGCCCAACAGCAGAGCGTTCGACGCCGCGTCGGTGGCGATGTGGTGCCCCGCGACCAGCAGCACCGCGTCGGCGGGCCCCCGGGTCAGCAGGACGAACCGGAACGGCGCGCCCGACTCCGGCACGAACGGCCGGACGAGCTCCTCACGGACCGCCGCCCGCAGGGCCGGGTCGTCCGCGCCGGGCAGCTCGCGCACCGTCAGCACCGGCTCGCCCAGCGGTTCCTCGATCCGCACCGGCCGGCCGCCGACCACGTCGAAGCGCGAGCGCAGCATCGTGTGCCGCTCGCCCAGCGCCGCGACGGCGTACCGCAGCCGCGCGAGGTCGACGGCCGAGCGGATCCGCACCGCGAGCCCGGTGTTGTACGCCCCGCTGTGCGGCGCCAGCCGGTACAGGAACCACTGCGCTTCCTGGGTGTGCGAGAGCGGGAGGACCTGCGGCGCCATCACGCGCCCCCCGCCCGCACCGGCGACCCGGCGGCCCGGACCGCCCGGGCCAGCCGCAGGTCGTCCCTGAGGTGGCCCACCAGGTGCCGCAGCAGCGCGGCGGTGTGCGCCTCCAGGTAGAAGTGGCCGCCGGGGAAGGCCCGGTACTCGAACCGGCCGGTGGTCAGCTCCGACCAGGCGCGGACCGTCTCGGGCGGGCAGTCCCGGTCCTGGTCGCCGTTGTAGGCCACCACCGGGCAGCGGACCTTGGCCGGCTCCGGCGCATAGGTCTCCACCGCCCGGAAGTCCGCCCGCAGTGCCGGCAGCGTCAGGGTCAGCAGCTCCGGATCGGCCATCGCGTCGGCCGAGGACAGCCCGAGCCGGCGCACCGCCGCGACCAGCGTCGTGTCGTCCTCCAGGTGCAGCCGGCTCGGCTCCCTGCGGTGCGGCGCCGGCTGGCCCGACAGGAACAGCCGCACCGGCTGGACCCGGTGGCGTTCGTCCAGCCGGCGGGCGACCTCGTAGGCCAGCGCCGCGCCCATGCTGTGCCCGAAGAAGGCCATCGGGGTGTCCAGCAGCGGGGCCAGCGCCTGCGCGGCCTCGTCGGCGAGCGCCGTCATGGACTCCACCGGCCGCTCGTGGATGCGGCTCTGGCGCCCCGGGTAGCAGGCCGCCCGCAGCTCGATGTCCTCCGGCAGGTGCGCCGCCCAGCCGTGGAAGAACGTCGGTACGCCGCCCGCGTGCGGAAAGCACACCAACCGCAGAGCGGGACGGGCCGCGGCGCCGTACCCCTGAAACCACTTGCCGCCCGTTTGCGTCATGGGGATCCCTCCGGGACAACCGGTCGAAGGACGAGATGAATGCACTGAACGATGATGCGAAGAATGCCTATACATCAGCTATATGAGTCATATGCGGATCAATCCACATCCTTCTCGGTGCGCGCGGTGCGGCTGAAGGCGACCACGGCGGCGAGGGCCGCGACCGCCGCCCACAGCAGCATCGAGGTCCTGGTCGTCCCGATCGCGTCGAGCAGGTAGCCGCAGCCCAGCGCACCGAGGGAGTTGAAGCCCGCGCCCAGGAACCGCGCGGTGCCGTTCACCCGGCCCTGCATCTCGTCCGGCGTGTTCTGCACCTGGAACACCCAGGCGGCCACGTTCAGGATCCCGGAGGCGAAGCTCAGACCGCCCAGCACCAGCGCCAGCGCCACCGGCCGGTGGAGCAGCGCCACGAACGGCATCAGGACCACCCACAGCGTCGTCACGATCACCAGCACGGTGTGCAGCCGGTAGCGCCGCGACAGGTGCGGCTCGACGAGCGAGCCGGCGATCCCGCCGATCCCGCGGGCGGCCGCCACGATCCCGAAGTCGGCCGGCGAACCGCCGTTGCGCTGGATGATCACCATCACGGTCAGCGAGAGCACGGTGAAGATCAGATTGCTGCCCGCGAAGAACCCGACCAGGAACCGGGCGAACCTCCGCCGCCACAGCCAGCTGACCCCGTCCCTGATGTCCGTGTACAGCCGGCGGCCGGACCGCTCGCCCACCACCGCCCGCAGATCCCGCCTCAGCCGCACCAGCATGCCCAGCGCCAGCAGGTTCGCCGCCGCCATGAAGCCGAACGGCAGCCAGTGGGCGGCCGACAGCAGCAGACCGCTGGCCGGCTGGCCGAGCAGACCGATGGCCGAACCGCGCGCCTCGTTGCGCGACATCGCGGTCGGCAACTGCTCGGCCGAGACGACGCTGCGCACCGCGGCGCGCTCCGCGAGGTCGTAGAAGGTGGCCAGGCTCATCTCCACGAACGCGGCCAGCATCAGATGCGGCAGCCACACCTCGTCCCGGGCGACGGCGACCGCGACACTGGCCACCGTCAGGAGCCCGATGACGTCACACCAGAGCATCACCGGCCGGCGGTCCCAGCGGTCCACGAAGGCGCCGGCCGGCAGCTGGACGACCAGGTTCGGCAGCGCCGCCGCGAAGCCCACCAGTCCGGCGTGGGCCGCCGATCCGGTGTGGTAGAGCGCCAGCAGCGGGAAGGCCACCATGGCGATGCAGGAGCCGAACCGGGAGATGCCGGCGCTCAGCCACAGCCGGGTGAAGTCCCGGTTGCGGTGCAGCGGCGGATGGCCGGACGGCGGGGCCTGCCGGGCCTCCGCGGTGCCGGGGGTGCCGGGGGTGCCGGGAGCGTCGGGAGCGTCGGGAGTGCCGGGAGCGTCGGGGGTGTCCTGGGCGTCGGGGTTCCCGGCGGTGCCGGCGGTGCCGGCGGTGCCCGCGGTTCCCGCGGCAGGGCTCATCGCCCGGGTCCCGCGGGCCGGCGGGACGCCCGGGCCGGCGCCGGGAGCGCCTGGAGGTCGACCTTCCCGCTGATGCTGAGCGGAATCCGGGCGATCGCCATGAAGGTGCTCGGGATCATGTAGTCCGGCAGGCTCGCGGCGAGGTGCGCCCGCAGCGCGGCCACCTCCGGCGCCCGGTCCACGGGCACCAGGTAGGCGATCAGGCGAAGGTCTCCCTCACCCGCCTCCCGCACCGTGACGACGGCGTCACGCACCCCGGGGTGCTCGATCAACCTGGCCTGGATCTCGCCCAGTTCGATCCGGTACCCGCTGATCTTGACCTGGGTGTCGATCCGCCCGAGGAAGACCAGCGCGCCCCCGGGCCCGCGCCGCACCAGGTCGCCCGTGCGGTACATCCGGGCCCCCGGCTCCCCCCAGGGATCGGGGACGAAGCGCTCCGCGGTGAGATCCGGCCGGTTGGCGTAGCCGCGGGCCAACCCGTCGCCGGCGATACAGAGTTCGCCGGTCCCGCCGTCGCCCGCCGGGCGGCCCGCACCGTCCAGCACGTGCAGCCGGGTGTTGGCCAGCGGGCCGCCGAGGAGCACCTCCGACGGCCGCTGCGGAACCTCCCAGAACGAGGACCAGACGGTCGTCTCCGTCGGACCGTACACATTGGTCAACCGGCTTACCCTGCGCCGCAGTTCACCGGCCAGCGCGACCGGCAGGGCCTCCCCGCCGACCAGCGCGTGGACATCCGGCCGGTCGAAGCCGGCGGCCAGCAGCAGCCGCCAGCCCGAGGGCGTCGCCTGCACGTGGCTGACACCCCGCTCGGCGACCAGCCGCAGCAGCGCCGCGGGATTGCGCGCGTCCGCGTCCGGGGCCAGGACCACCCGGCCGCCGTCGAGCAGCGCCGAGTAGAGCTCCAACGCCGAGATGTCGAAGGAGACCGAGGTGGCCGCGAGCCAGGTGCCCGCCGGGCCGGCCCCCACGTCCTCGGTCACGGAGCGCACCACGTTCAGCAGCGAACGGTGGGTGACCATCACGCCCTTGGGGGTGCCGGTCGAACCCGAGGTGTAGATCACGTACGCCAACTGCTCGGGGTCCGAGGCCCGTTCCGGGCGCGAGCTGTCGTCCGACTCCACGGCCGGACCGTCCTCCCCGAGTTCGAGCACCGCCCCGGTGAAGCCCGCCGGCACCCGCCCGGCGGCGCCGGCCCGGCAGATCAGCACCGCCGCGCCGCTGTCCGCCAGCATGAACTCCAGCCGCCCCGCGGGCAGCCCCAGGTCGAGCGGGAGGTACGCCGCGCCCGCCTTCCACACCCCGAGCAGCGCCGGCAGCAACTCCGGGCCGCGCGGCAGCATCACCCCGACCGGCCGGTCCGGCCGCACGCCCAGGGCGATCAGCCGCCGGGCGATCCGGTTCGCCTGCCGGTCCAGCTCGCCGTAGCTCAGCCGGGCCCCCTCGGCGACGACCGCGACCGCCTCCGGCGCGGCATCGACCTGCGCCTCGATCAACTCGACCACACGACCGACGGCTATCGCCGTGTTCATAGTCTTCCCTTCCACTCGTCGGCTCTGATCGGTACGGGCCGGGTGCGGCCGGGCCGGGAGGGGCCCGGCCGCACCCGGAGGGTCAGGACTCGGCCCGGCGGGCCGCGGCGTCGTCCAGGCCGCGCTGCCACAGGCCGGTCAGCCGCTGCTGGCTCGGCCACACCTCGGCGATGACCCGCTTCACCAGCTCCCGGCCGGCCGTCGCGTTGGTCAGCAGCACCCCGCCGAGGCCCGAGTGGACCCGCAGGCCGGACATCGCCTGGTATCCGATCGCCTGTCCGCCGTGGCCGAACTCCAGGTCGGCCCCGCTGTCGTCGACGATCGTGCTCCAGCCGTACGGCCGGCCCGAACGAGGCGTCAGCATCTCCCGGACCAGCGGCCGCGGCAGCAGCGCGCCGGGCAGCCCCAGGTAGCCGCGCCGGACCTCCACGGCCAGCCGGGCCAGGTCGGTCGCCGTCGTCCACAGACCGGCCGCCGCCGACTCCGCGTAGACCTGGTAGCCGCCGGGCAGCGGCCGGCCGGGCTCGTCGTGGCCCAGGGCCACCGGGCGCCCGCCCGTCCTCGGGAACGCCGGATCGAAGCTGCTCCCCGCCATCCCCAGCGGACCGAACACCAGGGTCCGGACCACCTCGTCGAAGGGCGCCCCGGTGAGGTCGCTCATCGTCTGCTGGAGGATCGAGATGTGGAGCGTGTTCATCAGGAACGCGCTGCCCGGGGCCGAGGCGAAGCGGGGCGGCGGCGTCACGGCCGGCGGCCGCCCGTGCAGGACGTCCAGGACCGTCGGGACCGGCTCGTCCGGGGCGAACCGGTTGAGCCGCGGGTGCTGGGCGAAGCCGGCCAGATGGCCGAGCAGCTGACGGAACGTCACCTTCGGCGCCGGGTCGCCGGGGATCCGCCACGAGGTGAGGTGCGCGTTGACGTCCTCGTCGAGGTCCAGGCCCCGCTCGGCCAGCAGCCGGAGCAGCGCGAAGGTGGTGACGTGCTTGCTGAGCGAACCGGCCGCGAACACCGTGTCGGTGGTGACCGGATCGCTGCCGCCGGCGGCCAGGGTGCCGAACGCCTCGGCCGAGGCGATCTCGCCGTCCTGGATCAGCACCAGGCTGACGCCCGGCACCTCGTGGCGGGCCAGCAGCTCCGGCATGGCGAGCCCGATGGCCGAAGCGGCCCCGCGGCTGCGGTCGCGCTGCGCCTGCTCGTTGTCCGGCTGCTGGTTGTCCGCCTGGGCGCCGTTCGCCCGGGCGCTGTTCGCCCGGGGTGCGGTGAGCAGGGTGCCCAGCTCGGCGACCAGGCTCTCGGCCAGCTTCCGCACCGTGTCCTCGGTGTGCAGATCGGCACTGTACGTCCAGCCGAGGTACAGCCGGCCGTCCTGGACCTCGGCGCGCACCGACAGCTGGTGCCCGCGGCCCGCCGAGCCCTCGCGGACCTCGTCCTCCCGGCGCGGTGCCAGGAAGAGCCCCGGCAGGGCCGGGCCACGGCCCACGGAGTCCTCCGGGCGGGCGAACGAGAAGCGGACCCGGGGCGCCGGCTGCGCGGCCAGCTCCTCGGCGACCACGGCGTCCGGCGCGAGGCGGCGCAGCAGCCCGTAGCCGTACCAGGGCTCCGGCACACCGCGCAGCTGCTCGCAGACCGACCGCACGGCGGCCGCCGTGTCCCGGCGCTTCGGAAGCCACAGCGAGACCGGGAAGCCGTCGGCGAACGCACCGACCGCACCACGGAGTTCGGGAACCTCGCGGCGGAGGTCGCGGCCGACCTCGATGTCGATCCGGTCGTTGCCGGTCCAGCGGGTGAGCACCCGCCCCAGCACCCCGAGCAGGGTCTGCTCGGCCTCGGCACCGCCGAGCAGCACGGCGGTCGGCTCCGGCGCCAGCACCGTGGTGAGCGTCCGCCGGTCCGCCCAGGTGTTCACGGCCTCCGGGTGGTCGACCGGCAGCTCGACCTGCGGCTGCCGGTTGAGCCAGAAGTCCGCCTGGTCGACGATCTCCGCGTCACCCGCCCGCTTGGCCACCCGGCCGGCCCACTGCCGCCAGGTCATCGCCGGCCGGGCCCACTCGGCCGGCCGGCCCTCGGAGAGGCGACGGTACGCCGCGTCGAGGTCGAGGAGCAGGGTGTCCCAGGAGTCGGCGTCGACCGCCAGGTCGTGGGCGGTGAGCCAGAGTTCGGGGAGCTGCTCGCTGCCGAGCACCCGGTCCCCGCCGAACCGGCAGAGACTGGCCCTGAGCACCGGACCGGCCTGCGGATCCAGGCCGGCACGGTCGGCCGCGGTGGCCAGCGCGATCTCCTCGGCCCGGCGCTCGGCCGGCACCGATTCCAGGTCGACCGTCCGCACCAGCTGCGCGGACTCGTGCGGCGCCGTCCAGCCGCGCGGCGCGGTGCCGCTGGAGTCCAGCCGGAAGCGCAGCGCCTCGTGCTGGGCGACCACGGCCGCCAGCGCCTGCTCCAGGAGCTCGGGGTCGAGCGGCTCGGTCACCGGCACCCGGACCGAACGGGCCAGCGGCCCGCCCTCCTCCAGCAACCGGAGCTGGCCCGGCAGGAGCGGCGTCCGGTCGGCGTCGTCGGACTGCTCGCTGCCGACCAGGCCGGCGAGCTCCGCGAGGCTGCGGGCCTCGTAGATCATCCACAGCGACAGGTCCAGACCGGCCTGACGTGCGGAGTTGAGCATCCGCACGGCGCGGATGGAGTCGCCGCCGAGGTCGAAGAAGTTGTCCTCGACGCCGACCCGCGTGACGTCCAGGCCCTCGCGCCACAGTGCGGCGAGCTTCTCCTCGACCGGCGTGCGGGGCGGCGTGTGACGCCGGTTGGCGTCGGCCGTCTCCCGGTTGGGCGCGGGCAGGGCTCGGTGGTCGAGCTTGCCGTTGGGGGTGAGGGGGATGTCGTCGATGGTGACGAAGGCGGCGGGGACCATGTAGCGGGGGA
>NZ_JBIBVJ010000018.1:0-129602 GCF_043080305.1 Kitasatospora sp. NPDC015120
CCGCCGCGAACGGAGCGATCTTCGCCTCCGCCAGCGACCGCACCGCCTCCCGGAGCATCCCGTGCTCCTCGGAGACCCGGAAGAGATCGAAGTCCTGGCTCATGGTGGCCACTCCTGTTTCACGACGTTCACGACGGCACTCAGTACCCTTCATTATGCACGCGCACGACAAAAAGGGAACTCAGTGCCTTCACAGGATGGTACTGAGTTCCCTATCCTTTTTCCGGCGGTAACGACGAGTTCGCAGGGAGATGACACCGTGGTCCACGCAGCCATCGACGCCGACACCGAGTGCGCGACGCTGTACTTCCAGCGCTGCGCCTGGTGCCACAACCCGACCTTCCAGCGGTTGCTCTGTCCCACCTGCGGCTCCACCGATCTGCGGCTGGAGCGCAGCGAGGGCACCGGAGTGGTACGGCGCTGCGCCGTCGAGCAGGCCCGTACACCGCTGGCCCGGCAGAAGTCGCTGATCCGGATGGCCGAGGGGTTCGACGTCTGGTGCATCGTCAACGGCCTGCGCTCCACGGTGCCGGTGGGCACCCGGGTGCGGCTCACCGCCGCGGCCGGCTCCGAGCAGCCGGAGCTGACGGTGCTGTCGCCGCAGGAGCCGGAGCGGGCGCTGCCCGCCGAGCCGCGGCCGCTGCCGCCGGCCCAGGGCGGGTTCACCCAGCACCTGGCGGCCTTCGCGGAGTAGCCGGGGCCCACCGGAAAGGGCGTGGCACCGAGTACCCGGGGTACTCGGTGCCACGCCCTTCGGTGTCCGGACGATCAGGCCTTGCGGGCCTTGACCTCGGCGGTGAGCTGCGGCAGCACCTCGAAGAGGTCGCCGACGACGCCGTAGTCGACGAGCTCGAAGATCGGGGCCTCGGGGTCCTTGTTGACGGCCACGATGGTCTTCGAGGTCTGCATGCCGGCCCGGTGCTGGATCGCGCCGGAGATGCCGTTGGCGATGTACAGCTGCGGGGAGACCTGCTTGCCGGTCTGGCCGACCTGGCTGCTGTGCGGGTACCAGCCGGCGTCCACGGCGGCGCGCGAGGCGCCGACGGCCGCGCCCAGGGCGTCGGCCAGCTCCTCGACGACGCCGAAGCCCTCGGCGGCGCCGACGCCGCGGCCGCCGGAGACCACGATCGCGGCCTCGGTCAGCTCGGGGCGGCCGGTGGAGACCCGCGGGGTGCGCGAGACGACCGTGGCGGCGTTGCCGGTGAACGCCACGGTGACGTCCTCCACCGCGCCGGCGGCCGGGGCGGCCTCCGGGGCGACGGCGTTCGGCTTGACCGCGATGACCGGCACGCCGTTGCTGACGCGGGAGTCGACGGTGTAGGAGGCCGCGAAGACGGACTGGGTGGCGACCGGGCCGCCGTCGCCGGCGCGCAGGTCGACGGCGTCGGTGATGACGCCGGACCCCAGGCGCAGGGCGACGCGGGCGGCGATCTCCTTGCCCTCGCCGGAGGAGGTGACCAGCACCGCGGCCGGCTCCGCGGACGTGGCGATCTGGGCCAGCGCGTCGACCTTGGGGACGACCAGCTGGTCGGTGAACTCGGGGGCGTCGGCGACGTACACCTTCGCGGCGCCGTACTCGGCGGCCTTGGCGGCCAGCTCGGCGGCCTTGTCGCCGGCGCCGAGGACGACGGCGGACGGCTCGCCGATGCGGCGGGCCAGGGTCAGCAGCTCCAGGGCCGGCTTGCGGACCGCGCCGTCGGCGTGGTCGACCAGGACGAGGATCTCAGCCATGTGCTCGATGTCTCCGTGATTCGGGGGGCAGCAGGGGTGGCGGGTGACACGCACGGGGGCACGTCACCTGCGGGATGACCGGATGACTAGATGAACTTCTGGCCGGCGAGGAATCCGGCGAGCGCCTTGCCGCCCTCGCCCTCGTCCTTGACGACCGTGCCCGCGGTGCGCGCCGGACGCGCCGTCACCGACTCCACCGCCGTCCACGCACCCGCCAGACCGACCTGCGCCGCCTCGATGCCCAGGTCGTCCAGGTCCAGGGACTCCACCGGCTTCTTCTTCGCCGCCATGATCCCCTTGAACGACGGGTACCGGGCCTCCCCCGACTGGTCCGTCACCGACACCACCGCCGGCAGCGCCGCCTCCACCAGCTCCGTCGCCGCGTCACCGTCCCGACGGCCCCGGACCACACCGCCCTCGACCGACACCTCCGACAGCAGCGTCACCTGCGGCACACCCAGCCGCTCCGCCAGCAGCGCCGGCAGCACCCCCATCGTCCCGTCCGTCGACGCCATCCCACCGATCACCAGATCGAACCCGGTCCGCTCCAGCGCCTTCGCCAGCACCGCCGACGTCCCGATCACGTCCGAACCGTGGATGTCCTCGTCGTTCACGTGCACGGCCCGGTCCGCACCCATCGACAGCGCCTTGCGCAACGCGTCCTTCGCGTCGTCCGGCCCCACCGTCAGCACCGTCACCTCGGAACCCTCATGGGCCTCCGCGATCCGCAGCGCCTGCTCCACGCCGTACTCGTCCAGCTCCGACAGAAGGCCGTCCACGCCCTCCCGGTCGGTGGTGTGATCGTCCGAGAAACGACGGTCCCCCGTCGCATCCGGCACGTACTTCACACAGACAACGATCCTCAAGCTCATGAGCGGTTCTCCTGGTACGGGTGCACTGGTCGGATGCACTGGTCCACGGCCTCGGCCGCGTCGAGGGTACTGAGTGCCAGATCGGCCCTCGGCGGATCCGGCCCGTCGGCTCTCCTCGACAGCCTACGAGGCTCTCCGGAGAGAATACGGCACTCAGTACCCCTCGTAAAGGAACTCAGTACCCTTCGCGGCCTTCCGGGCGCCACGGGACGGGCCGCGGCGGGCCGGGACGGCGGGCCGCAAGGTTTGTGCAAGACCGGCCAGGAGCCCTCATGGAATCCGCCAGACCGCCCGGGCACACACCCGCCGGGGCCGCCGAGACCCGGGGCCCCGGTCCGGGATCAAGGAGGGGGAACGACATGACCTTGGTGCACGGGGAAGTCGACGAAGTCAACCACGGGGAACGGTGCGGTGCGCAGCAGCAGCCGCCGCAGGAGCACCACGACCGGGCGGACGCCCACGACCGGGCGGAAGGACCGGACGGGGCGGCGGACGGGGGCGCGGCGCGCCGCACGCGGCCCTGGGCCACGCTCACCGACTGCAAGGAGGTGCTGGTCGTCGTCCACTCGATGGTCTACGGCCAGCGGCTGCACGACATCTATCCGCTGCTCGCCGCCGACCTGCGGGTGCACGTCCAGTTCACGGTGCCGCCGCACGCGTTCAACGGGGGCGCGGCGGCCCACGTCCGACGGCTCGGGGGCACGGTGCTGCCGTGGGCCGAGGCCGTCCGGCGGGAGTTCGACCTGGTGCTGGCCGCCGGCTCGCAGGGCCTGGAGCAGCTGCGCGGCCCGCTCGTCCGGCTGCCGCACGGGGCCGGACACATCAAACTGGCGCCGGCCGGCCCCGGAGCCGGGCGCACGGTGGCCGGGCTGGGGCCCGAGTACGTCGTGTGGCACGGGCGGCTGGTGCCCACCGCGCTGGCGCTCGCCCACGAGGACGACCGCGCCGAACTCGCCCGCGGCTGCCCGGAGGCACTGCCGATCGCCGAGGTGGTCGGCGACGGCTGCTACGACCGGATCGCCGCCGCGCTCCCCGACCGCGAACGGTACCGCGCCGCGCTCGGGCTGCGGCCCGGCGAGCGGCTGGTGCTGGTCTGCTCCACCTGGGGCAGCGGCTCGCTGTTCACCCGGCTCGACGCCGTGCTGCCGCGGCTGGCCGCCGAACTGCCCCGGCACGGCTACCGCACGGCGCTGCTGGTCCACCCCAACGTGGCCGCCGCGCACAGCCCGTGGGCGGTCCGGTCGTGGGCGACGGCCACCGCGCGCGGGGCGGTCACCGTGCTCGCGCCCGAGGAGGACTGGCGCCCGCTGCTCGTCGCCGCCGACTTCGTCATCGGCGACCACGGCTCCGTCACCCTCTACGGCACCATGACCGGCGCACCGATCCTGCTCGCCGAGTACCCGCACCGGGACGTCAACCCGCGCTCACCCGGCGCGCTGCTCGCCCGCACCGCGCCCGCGCTCAGCCCGTCCCACCCGCTCACCGCCCAACTCGGCTACGCCGCCGAGCAGTACCGGCGGGAGGAGTACGCGGCGATCGCGGCCCGGATCAGCTCCCGGCCGGGCGCCTTCGACCGCCGGATGCGGCGGCTGCTCTACCGCGTCCTCGGGCTCGGCGAGCCCGCCCACCTGCCGGAACCGCCCGCGCTGCCGCTGCCCGCACCGCTCTGGGCGGCGGGTGACGGGGCCGGCCGGGCGCCACGGGGGGACGGGTGACCGTGCTGCACACCGTGCGGCTCGCCCCGGCCGACGGCCCGGCGCCGTCGGCCGGGGCGCCCGGCCCGCACGTCGAGGCCCGCATCCACTCCCCCGCCGGGGTCTGCCACGGGCTGCTCGCCACCCGCCCGCCGGCCGGCCGCTCCGGCGGGCCGCTGAGCCGCGTGTTCGTCGACGAGCACCTGGCACTCGACCTCGCCGACCCCGGCGCCGCCCGGTGGCGCCACCACGCCGACGTGCTCCACCTCGGCGCCACCGCCCCCGGCCGGCTCGCCGCCGTCCTGCGGGCCCACCCCGGCTGCGCGGTGGCCACCGCCGACGGGGCGGGCGGCACGCTGCTCGTACTGACCCGCACGGGCGGGCGCCTGACGCTGCGGCCCCGCCCGGGGAGCAGCGGCCCGTCCTCCCCCGCCCAACGGCTGGCCGCCGGCTCCCTCACCCACGCCTGGCTCGCCGCCGGGCGCACCCTCGGCGAACTCACCGCCCTCACCACCTCCGCCTACACCTCCCGCCCACCCTGCCCGGCCTGCTCCCGCGCCACCTGAACCGCCCCGCCACCGGTGCGACGGCAGCCCTGCCGGCCGGCCGCCCGGTCGGGGACGGGCCGCCGGGCGCTGCGCGCGTGGTCCTGGGTCCACGGCGGTGAGGCAGGCGGAACGACGACCCCATCCCGGGATCCGCAAGCCGGCCGGACCACCGAACGCTAAGCGGGCGCCCCCCCGGAGGGTGGGGCAGGCGGGACGGCAACCCCTCCCACCGGCCCCACCCCACACCGGAATCCGCCAACCGCACGAGCCGCCAAACGCTACGCGGGCGCGCCAGGAGTCCCCGGGGGGCGATCGAGGCGGGCCCCGCAGGGCCGCCCCGCTTCGGGGTGACGGCCACCGCCCGCCGGCCTGGGGCCGCCGCTACCGCCGGGTCCCACGGGTCAGGTGGGCGGCAGGGTGGCGAGGGCGGTGGTGAGGCGGGTGGTGTCGGGGGCGGAGAGGGCTTCGTAGCGGGCCAGGGAGGCGCGGTAGTGGGCGGCCGCTTCCGTCAGGTCGCCGCGGGCGCGGGCGAGGTCCCCGGTGAGTTCGAGGACGCGGGCCTCCCAGTGGCGGGCGCCGGCCGCGCGGAACGCCGTGAGGGCCTCGGTGTAGCACCGGGCGGCCTCGGTGTGGGCGCCGAGGGCCGTGTGGGCCTGGCCGAGGATGGCGAGTGCCCGGGCCGCCTCGTACGCGGCGGGGACGGCGACGAGGTCGCGGTGGGCGCCGGTGATGACGGGGACGGCCTCGGCGGGGCGGCCGTCGGCGAGCAGGACCTCGCCGAGCGCGAGGCGGGCGAGCGCGGTGCCGCGGACGTCCCCCCCGGCTTCCCGGAGCCCGGCCGCCGTGTGCAGGCAGTCGGCCGCCTCGGCGAGCCGGCCCGCCGTGCGGTGGGTCTGGCTGAGGCCGTACAGTGCGCCGGCCTCGGCGAGTGGCCGGCCGAGTTCGCGGGCCAGCCGGAGCGCCTCGGCGAACCAGTCGGCGGCCCGCTCCCCCTCGCCCGCGTTGCGCAGGCCGGTGCCGCCCGAGGTGAGCATCCGCAGCAGGCCGTCGGGATCGCCCGCCGTGCGGGCGGCGGTGCGCCCGATCCGGTGGGCGTCGATCCACAGCCGGGCCGGACGCAGCCGCAGGAAGAGCGGCCACATGGCGTCGACGAGCTGCCAGGCGGTGGCGGCCCGGCCGGTGGCGGCGGCCCAGCGGACGGCGTCGGCGAGCCGGCCGGTCTCCGTGTCGAGCCAGCGGACGGCGGCCTGCTCGTCGGTGAACTCCCGGGCGCCCGGCACCGGTTGGGTGGTGTAGTCGCGGCGCAGGGTGCGGTGGCCGGGGCTGAGCAGCGCCTCGGCGGCGGTGGCGGAGGCGAGGTACCAGTCGAGCACGCGGTCGACGGCGGCCCGCCCCTCCGGCCGGTCCCGCACCTCGTCGGCGCGTGCCCGGGCGTGCAGCTTCACCAGGTCGTGGAAGCGGAAGCCGTCCTCCATCTCCTCCAGCAGGTGGACGTCGATGAGCCCGCCGAGCAGCCGGTCGGCCTCCGCCCGTTCCAGGCCGCCGACCGCGCAGACCACGTCGAGGGTGAAGACCGGGAACGGCAGCAGGCCGAGCAGCCGGTACAGCCGCACCGCGTCCGGCCCGAGGACCTCGAAGGACGCGTCCAGGGCGTGTCGCACGGCTTCTCCCTCGACGTCGAGCGCGGCGAGCCCCTGGGACTCCTGGCCGAGTGCCTCGGCGGTGGCGGCGAGCGGGCGGCCGGGGCGGGCGGCGATCCGGGCGGCCGCCAGGCAGACGGCGAGCGGGAGCCGTCCGCAGCGTTCCACCACCAGGGCGGCGGCGCGCTGTTCGCGGGCCACCCGGTCGGCGCCGACGCGCTGGGCGAGCAGTTGCACCGAGGCGTCGTCGGAGAGCACGTCGACCGGCCGGAAGACGGCGCCGTCTATGCCGAGCCCGGTGAGCCGGCGGCGGCTGGTGACGACGACCACCGCGTGTTCCGAGCCGGGCAGCAGCGGGCGGACCTGGGCGGCGGTGGAGGCGTTGTCGAGCAGCACGGCGATCCGGCGGTCGGCGGCGAGCGAGCGCCAGAGCGCGGCGACCTCGGCGAGGCTGCGCGACACCGGCGCGATGCCGAAGGCCCGCAGGAAGCCGCCGAGCGCCTCGGCCGGGTCGGCGGGCCCGCCCGGGGCGTGGCCGCGCAGGTCGGCGTAGAGCTGGCCGTCCGGGAAGCGGCCGGCGAGGCGGCGCAGCCACTGGGCGGCGAGGGCGGTCTTGCCCACCCCGGCCGGGCCGGTGACCACCACGGTGACGTCGGCGGC
Organism: Kitasatospora sp. NPDC015120; assembly: GCF_043080305.1. Lineage (NCBI taxonomy): Bacteria > Bacillati > Actinomycetota > Actinomycetes > Kitasatosporales > Streptomycetaceae > Kitasatospora > Kitasatospora sp. NPDC015120. The sequence continues at coordinate 7,146 of NZ_JBIBVJ010000018.1, forward strand.
GCCGCCCGGAGCGTCGTCCAACTCGCGGTCCAGGGCGGCGAGGTCGGCATCGCGGCCGACCAACCGTCTCGGGGTGGGCGGCAGTTGACGCGGTACCGGAAGCGTGGGAGCGGTGGCCGGCGGGGCGGCCTGGCCGTAGACGGTGAGGTGGTGGATCTCCCCGGCCTGGACGACCGAGCCGCCGACCCGGGCACCCGAGACCGAGTTCCGGGTCGCGGTGTGCGCTTCGCGCGGTCCGTGCGGTTCACGCTCTCCGTGCGGCTGATGAACTCCCGCCCCGCCGAACCGATCCTGCCCCACTGGCTCCCCCTACCGGTAGAACGATGGACTGCCGTGACGGGAGCGGCCGATGTGCACGGGCAATCGGCGTCGCGTCCATATCACATGAGGCTCCGTCGGACCGTGTTAAGTGTCAACAATGCCTCGTCGCACAGCGGGAGACGGTATGGATCCGGCCCCCGCAATCGTGGGATGCTCCCTGCGACAGCAAGCTGGTAGCCAACCGGCGGGGGGCGTCACAATGGAGTTCCATCTTCTGGGTCCGATTGAACTTTCGGTGAACGGCGAGTTGTCGGCAATTCGCTCGGACAAGGGCCGGCAGCTGCTGGCCGCCCTGGCACTGGAGGTCGGCCGCCCGCTCAGCCACGAACTGCTGGCCGGCCGGCTGTGGGACGAGGGGCCCCCGCCCAGCGCGGTGGCCAGCATCTACAGCCATGTCTCCCGCATTAGGAGCCAGTTGCGAAAGGCCGTGGCCGCCGAGGGGCTCGACGCCTCCCGCGACGCCCCGGCCATCGATTGCCGATCGCACACATATGCGCTTCGTGCCGATCCCCAATTGATCGACTGGCACCGTTTTGTCGACCTGTCTCTGCGTGCCCGCCAACTCGCCGAGAACGGCGAGGACATCCAGGCCCGTACCGTCCTGGGCCGGGCCGAGGAAATCTGGCGCGGCGAACCGCTCGCGGGTCTGCCCGGCAGCTGGGCGCAGTCCACCCGCACCACGATGGCCGACCAGCGCCTCGCCACCACCCTGCTGCGGATCGAGATCGACCTCCGGCTCGGCCGCTTCGCCGAGGTCGTCCCCGAACTCACCGCCCTGCGCGAGGAGCGGCCCACCGACGAGCGCGTCGCCGCCCACCTGCTGGTCGCCCTGCACGGCGCCGGCCGCCAGGCGGACGCGCTCACCGTCTACCCCACCGTCGTCCGCCGGCTGCGCACCGAACTCGGCACCGGGCCCGGCGAGGCCCTGGTCCGGCTGCACGAGCGGATGCTCGCCGGCGAGCCGCTCACCGGACCGGCCGGTCGCACGACCGCCGCCCGCGCGACCGCCGCCCCGCGCCCCTCCCCCGCCCCGCACGCCGGTGGTCCGCCGCCCGCCCCGGCGGGCCGCCGCCTGATCGGCCGCCGGGAGGACCTCCGCCGTCTGCTCGGTGGCCCCGAGGACGCCGTCGAGCAGGGCGCCGTGGTGGCCGTCTCGGCGATCCTCGGCATGGCCGGCGTCGGCAAGACGACGCTGGCCCTGCACGCCGCCCATCTGATGCGGGGGCGGTTCCCCGAGGGCTACGTCCACCTCAACCTCGGCGCCCACGCCGTCAACCGGAGCCCGCTCGCACCGCAGGCGGTCGCGACCTCGCTGCTGCGCCGGCTGGGGGTGCCGGCCACCACGATCCCGCTCGACAGCGAGGACCTGTTCGCGCTCTGCGCCGAGGTGCTGGCCACCCGCAGGGCGGTCGTCGTGCTCGACGACGCGGCGACCGCCGCCCAGCTGCGACCGCTGCTGCCGACCTCGCCCGCCGCGCTGATCCTCGTCACCAGCCGCCGCCGGCTCGCCGAACTCCCCGGCTCCAGACCGGTCTTCCTGGACATCCTGCCGGTGGACGACGCGGTCGCCCTGTTCACCTCGGTGGTCGGACGGGAGCGTGCCGACGACCGGAGCCGGATCGTCGAGATCGTCGACCGCTGCGGGCTGCTCCCGCTGGCCATCGAGATCGCCGCCAGCCGGTTCAAGGCCCGGCCGTCCTGGACCCTGGACCACCTCGCGCTGCGGCTCTCCCGCAAGACCGGGCGGCTCGCCGAGATCCGGCACGACACCGAGAGCGTCGCCCGCGCCTTCGAGATGTCCTACCGTTCGCTGCCCGCCGAGCAGCAGGAGGCCTTCCGGCTGCTCGGCGCCCACCCCGGGCCGGACATCGGCCTGCACGCGGCGGCGGCGCTGCTCGGCCGCCCGGTCGACGAGACGGACCACCTGCTGGAGGCGCTGCTGCACTGCCACCTGCTGCAGGAGAACGTCCCGGAGCGATATCAACTCCACGATCTTCTCCGGGAATACGCGCTCGCACTGATGAGCGATGAAGGTGCCGAGGAGGAGGCCGGGGCCGCGTTGCGGCGGCTGCTCGGATTCATGCTCCACGCGGCCGACCAGGCGGACCGGCTGCTGTATCCCCGTCGTTCACGCCTCCCTCTCCCGCAGTTTCGCCAATTGCCGGGAATGGAAACGTTGTTGTACGACCTTGACCTCGATTCGCACGAGTCGGCGCGGGACTGGCTGGACACCGAACAGGCCGCCCTGGCGGCGCTCGCCTCGCACGCCCGCACCACCGGCCATCCGGAGACCGCCGCCTGGCTGGCCCACGTGCTGGCCGGCCGGCTGGACGCCCAGGCCTACTGGAGCGAGGCCCACGACCTGCACCAGGCCGCCGCGTCGCACTGGCGTTCGGTGGCGAACGACCGCTGCGAGGCCCGCGCCCTGATCGACCTCGGCGCCACCCTCGCCAACGCCTCCCGCTACCCCGCCGCCTTCGAGGCGCTCGACCGCGGCCTCACCCTCGCCCGCGCCGAACAGGACGCCGACGCCACCGCGGAGGCCCTGAGCCTGCTGGGGAGCCTGCTCTGGCACCGGAGCTCCCTGCCCGAGGCGCTGGCGCACCTGGAGGAGGCCCTGCACATCCGAAGAGAAGGCGGCGACCTCTGGAACACCGCGCGGTGCCTCGCCAACATCGGCACCGTGGAGAATTCCCTGGGAAAGAGAGAAAAAGCGCTCGCCTCCTATGAAGCCGCCCTTCCACTGGCCGTACGGTTCCAGGACCGAACACTCGAATTCCGTATCCGGAACAATCTCGGAGACGTCCATCTGGGAATTCACGACCACCCGGCCGCACGGTGGCACTTCGAACGCGCGCTCACCATCGCCAACGATTCGACCCCGCCCTTCGACCTGGCCGTGGCGCACGCCAACCTGGCGGCCGCCCTCCCGATGCCCGACGAGTTCGACCGGGCCGTCACCCTGTACCGGTCGGCGCTGGCGACGTTCCGCGCCTCCGGGAGCATCCGGCACGAGGCGAACGCCCTCAACAGCCTGGCGGCCGCCCTGCTGGCCACCGGCCGCCCGGCCGAGTCCCGCGACCAGTACGCGATCGCGCGGCAGTTGGCCCACTCGGTCGGCGCGGCGCGGGAGGAGGCGGCCGCCCTGCGCGGACTCGCGGGCTGCGAGCTGGCCCTCGGCGCCGCCGGCCGGGCCGTCACGCTGCTGAGCGAGGCCGTCGCGCTGGCGGACCACATCAAGGCGGCCGACGAGGCCGCACTGGCCCGCGAGGCACTCGCACGGGCCCGCCGTGAGGACGAAGCCTCCGGCGCTAAATAGCGGGCTTATCACTCAGCGCCCTGCGAACTCAAGGCCGATTTGTTCCAGCACGCCTCGGGCTGATTTACTGATCGCGTTCCAGAACGACTTGGCGCCTAGCGCAGGAATGTGCGGTCAGACGTGTTCAAGATCATTACTGCAACTGCTCTTTCACTCTCCCTCGGCATCGGTTTCGGCGGGGCCTCCATTTGGGACATCGCCATCTGGTGTTGACACGGCCGAACACGACGGGGCCGGTGCGGTTCGCACCGGCCCCGTTCGCGTCCGGGGTGCCGGGGTGTCAGGCCGTGGCGAGGGGGACGGCGGCCTCGGGGGTGAGGACGCGGGCCGTGAAGGTCTCGGTCAGGTACAGATTGACGGTGTCGGCGGTGTGGGAGAGGTAGCCGACGCTGACGTCCTGGCCGAGCTGGAGTTCGAAGTCGCCGCCGCGGGTGGACAGGAGCAGGGCGCCCTCGATGGCGGGGGCCCAGATGAGTTCGCCGTCGAGGAGACGGGCGATGTGGCTGGCGACGGGGTAGCCGTGGTCGGAGGTCTCGTTGACCGCGGTGTAGGCGTCGGCGCCCAGCAGGAGCGCGTAGGGGCCGCCGACGCCGGCCAGGCGGAGGGTGGTGAGGGCCCTGCTCACGGCCTCGGGGTACTCGCGGACATCGGTGGGGAGCGGGACGGCGGGGTTGGTGGCGGCGGCGCGGATGCCCTCGATGCCGGCGGCGGGGTAGCCGTCGAAGACGGCGCGGTCCTCGGTGAGGGCGAGGCTGCGGGCGGCGTCCTTCACGGGCTGCCAGTCGGAGTCCCGGGAGCCGCGTTCGACGTCGTCCACGGCGGAGCGGTCGACCGGGAAGGGCACCCGGAGTTCGACGAGCGGCCGCACCTCGCGGGCGTGGGCCTGGACGCCGGGGTTGGGCGGTTCGATGGCGGTGAGGTGGCCGGTGCCGACCGCCGCGAGGGCGGGGCCGTCGGGGCCGTTCAGGTCGACGACGCGACGGCCGGCGAGGTGGAGCTTGAAGGTCTGCCGGGCCTCCTCCTCGATCTCCGCCCAGGCCGCGGCGGAGACGGGAGCGAGCTCGCGGTGCAGGTTGTTCATGACGCGGGGGTGCCTTTCAGGCTGCCGATGGCGAGGGAGCCGTCGGGGACGGCGGCGGAGGGGGCGGCGGACGGGACGGGGGCGGGGACGGGCGCGGGGACGGCGGCCGGGACGGCGGCCGGCGCGGGCGGCGGGTCGTCCAGGAACTCGGCCGTCGGGACGTGGAACAGGGTGCCGGTGGCCGCCGTCGAGAAGTCGAGCAGCCGGTCGTGGGCGCCGGGCGGGCGGCCGACGAACATGTTCTCCAGCATCTCCTCGGTCACCTCCGGGGTGCGCGAGTAGCCGATGAAGTACGTCCCGAACTCCCCGCCGCCGGCGAAGGAGCCGAACGCCATGTTGAACCGCATGATCTGCCGTTCCTCGCCGTCCGGGCCGGTGACGCTGGTCAGCGCGACGTGCGAGTCGGCGGGCTTCACGTCGTCGGCGAGCTCGATGTCGGTGAGCTTGGTGCGGCCGACCGCGCGTTCCTGCGCCTCGACGGGGAGGCGGTTCCAGGCGTCCAGGTCGTGCAGGTACTTCTGGACGATCACATAGCTGCCGCCCGCGAACCGCGGGTCCTCCTCACCGATCAGCACGGCGGCGTCGGCGGCCCGGCCCTCGGGGTTCTCGGTGCCGTCGACGAAGCCGAGCAGGTCGCGGTCGTCGAAGTAGCGGAAGCCGTGCACGGCGTCGACCACGGTGGCGCCGCCGGCCAGACGGTTGGTGAGCTGGCCGGCGAGTTCGAAACAGAGGTCCATCCGGGCGGCGCGCAGGTGGAACAGCAGGTCGCCGGGGGTAGCCGGGGCGTGGTGGCGGGCGCCGGCGATCTCCCGGAAGGGGTGCAGTCCGGCCGGGCGGGGGCCGTCGAAGAGCCGGTCCCAGGCGTCCGAGCCGATGCCGGTGACACAGGTGAGCCCGGCGTCGGGGGCGCGGAAGCCGACCGCGCGGCGCAGGCCCGCCAGATCGGGCAGCAGCGCCCGGACGGTGGGCTCTCCGCCGGGGTCGACGGTGAGGACGAGGAAGATCGCGGCGGTGGTGAGCGGGGTGAGGACGGGCTGCGGCATCGGCGGACTCCGGTCTCCGGGGTCTGATCATCCGTACGATTACACCCCGGACCGGACATTTCGGCGCGGTCGACGGGCCGGGCAGGGGAGGCGGGTGGACACCGGACGGCCCCTCACCGGCCGGGACCGGCGAGGGGCTCGGGGCTCGGGAGAGGCCCGGACGGGTGTCAGACGGACCTGCGGCCGCGAAGGCCGAGGGCGGTGACCAGCGCGCCGAGGGCGACCGCCGCGACCGGGATCACCAGCGCGGCCCGGAAGCCGTCCAGCCCGGACCCCCCGCCGCCGGTGACGGCCAGGTGGACGGCGGTGACCGCGGAGAGGCCGAGCGCCGCGCCGAACTGGAAGGCGGTGTTGAGCAGCCCGCCGGCCAGCCCCTGCTCCTCCTCGGCGACGCCGTCGGTGGCGGCGATGGTCAGCGGCCCGTAGGCGAGGGCGAAGGCCAGGCCGGTGAGGATCATGGTCGGGAACATCATCGGATAGCTCCAGTCCGGGCCGACCGGGAGGAACAGCGCGTAGGACAGCGTCGCCAGGCCGAAGCCGCCGAGGATCACCCGGACGACGCCGAACCGCTCCACCAGCCGGGGGGTGAGGGTCGGCGCGAGCACCGCGTCCACCCCGACGGCCAGCAGGGCGAGACCGGTCTGCAGCGGGGTCCAGCCGCGCAGGTCCTGGAGGTAGAGGGTGACGGTGAACTGGAAGCCGAAGAAGGAGCCGGCGAACAGCAGCGCGCCGAGGTTGGCGCGCAGCAGCGGGCCGGAGCGCAGCAGGCCGAGGCGGACCAGCGGGGCGGCGGAGCGCCGTTCGACGGCGACGAAGACGGCCAGCAGGGCCAGTCCCCCGGCCGCCTCGGCGAGGGTCGGGGCGGCGGTGGCGTCCGGTTCGCCGATCCGCACCACGGTGTGGACCAGCAGCAGCACGGCGCCGGTGAGGGTGGCGGCGCCGGCCAGGTCGAAGCGCTCGCCGGGGCGGCGGGCGGCCGGCCGGTCGCGCGGGAGCAGCGGCAGGGCGGCGAGCAGCAGGGCGCCGGCGAGCAGGACCGGGGCGAAGAAGACCCAGCGCCAGCTGATCGCGGTCAGCAGGCCGCCGGCCACCAGGCCGAGCGAGAAGCCGGCGGCGGCGGTGCCCGCGTAGAGGAGCAGGGCGCGGTTGCGGCGGGGGCCCTCGGCGAAGGCGGTGGTGATGATCGCCAGGCCGGCGGGGGTCATGAAGGCGGCCGCGAGGCCGGTGGCGAAGCGGGCCAGGATGAGCACCCAGGGGGCGCCGGCGAGGCCGCCGGCGCCGGAGAAGAGGACGAAGACGGTGAGCCAGAACAGGAAGGTGCGGCGCCGTCCGAGCAGGTCGGCGGTGCGGCCGCCGAGCAGCATGAAGCCGCCGTAGCCGAGCACGTAGGCGCTCAGCACCCAGCTGAGCGAGCCGGTGTCCATGCCGAGGTCGGCACGGATCGAGGGGAGCGCCACGTTGAGCATCGCGACGTCGATGCCCTCCAGGAAGATCGCGCCGCACAGGACGAGGAGGACGGCGCTCTCGCGGCCGGTCAATCGGGCGGAGGGGGGCGGTGCGGCGGGTGCGGGGGCGGGTGTGCCGGTTGCGGGCACGGCTGAGGACGCGGACACGGAGGTCTCCTGGGAGTGCGTGGGAAGGCGGGGATTCCGGACCGGGCGGTTCTCCGTCGTCCAGTCGGTTCCCTCTTGTAACCACCAGCCATCCTGAGGCAGCATCAGGGACCATGGAAGAAGGCACTGTGAAGTCACCGACGCACTGCACGGTTACCGAGGACGACTACGACGTGCTCCAGTGGGACACCCGGGAGGACTGCGAGGTGCGGCAGATCCTCGACCGGATCGCCGACAAGTGGTCGCTGCTGGTGATCGCACTGCTGGACCGCGGCTCGCTGCGCTTCACCGAGCTGCGGCGGGAGATCGACGGGGTCAGCCAGCGGATGCTGACCGTCACGCTGCGGCAGCTGGAACGGGACGGCCTGGTCGAGCGGACGGTGCACCCGGTCGTGCCGCCCCGGGTGGACTACGCGCTGACCCCGCTGGGGCGGACGCTGCACGAGACGGTCCGCTCGCTGGTCACCTGGACGGAGACGCACCAGCGCGAGATCGCGGCCGCCCGGGCCTCGTACGACGCGCGCACGGGCTGAGCGCGGGCACGACGAGGGGCGGGCCCGGTTTCCCGGGACCCGCCCCTTCGTGTGGTGCGCGGAGCGCCGCCGTCAGACCCGCAGGGCCGCCAGCTGCTCGGCGAACGGGACCACGCTCTCCGTCTCCTCGGAGCCGCCGTCCGCCGCCGGCCCGTGGGGGGCGCGGCCGGCGAGCAGTCCGGCGAGTTCGCCGGCCGCCCGGTCGATCCGGCCCGGCAGGCCGTCGGTGAGCCGGTCGCCGGTGGTGCCCCAGTCGTCGGTGGCCGCGTAGACCGCGGTCGGGACGACCACCGAGCGCAGGTAGCTGAACAGCGGGCGGACGGCGTGCTCCAGCGCCAGCGAGTGCCGGGGCGTGCCGCCGGTGGCGGCGATCAGCACGGGCTTGCCGCTGAGCACATCGGGGTCGATCACGTCGAAGAACGACTTGAACAGCCCGCTGTAGGAGGCGGTGAAGATCGGCGTCACCGCGATCAGCCCGTCGGCGCGGGTCACCGCCTCGACCGCCTCGCGCAGCGCGGCGCCGGGGAAGCCGGTGACGAAGTTGTGCGCGATGTCGGTGGCGAGGTCGCGCAGTTCGATCACCGTCACCTCCACCTCCCGCCCGTCGAGGGCGAGCCGGCGGACCGTCGCCTCGGCCAGCCGGTCCGCGAGCAGCCGCGTCGAGGACGGCTTGCTCAGGCCGGCGCTGACCACCGCCAGTCGGTACGCGGTCACTTGGCCACCTCCACGTTCTCCTCGGTGTTCTGCTCCTGCTCCCGGCGGGCGCGGTCGGCCGCGACCAGCGAGGCGTGCGTCGGCGCGTCCGGGACGCCGGCCGGGCGGCCCTTGGCGAACTCCTCGCGCAGCACCGGCACGACCTCCTCGCCGAGCAGGTCCAGCTGCTCCAGCACGGTCTTCAGCGGCAGGCCGGCGTGGTCCATCAGGAACAGCTGGCGCTGGTAGTCGCCGAAGGTCTCGCGGAAGGCCAGGGTCTTCTCGATGACCTCCTGCGGGCTGCCGACGGTGAGCGGGGTCTGCTCGGTGAACTCCTCCAGCGACGGCCCGTGTCCGTACACCGGCGCGTTGTCGAAGTACGGGCGGAACTCGCGCACCGCGTCCTGCGAGTTCCTGCGCATGAACACCTGCCCGCCGAGGCCGACGACGGCCTGCTCGGGGGTGCCGTGCCCGTAGTGGGCGTAGCGCTCGCGGTAGAGGTTGATCAGCTTCCGGAAGTGCTCCTTGGGCCAGAAGATGTTGTTCGCGAAGAAGCCGTCACCGTAGTAGGCGGCCTGCTCGGCGATCTCCGGGCTGCGAATGGAACCGTGCCAGACGAACGGCGGGACGCCGTCGAGCGGGCGCGGGGTGGCCGTGAAGGACTGCAGCGGGGTGCGGAAACGGCCCGACCAGTCGACCACGTCCTCGCGCCACAGCTGGTGCAGCAGCGCGTAGTTCTCGATCGCGAGCGGGATGCCCTGGCGGATGTCCTTGCCGAACCACGGGTAGACCGGGCCGGTGTTGCCGCGGCCCATCATGAGGTCCACCCGGCCGTCCGCGAGGTGCTGGAGCACCGCGTAGTCCTCGGCGATCTTCACCGGGTCGTTGGTGGTGATCAGCGTGGTCGAGGTGGAGAGGATGATGCGCTCGGTCTGGGCCGCGATGTAGCCGAGCAGGGTGGTCGGCGAGGACGGCACGAACGGCGGGTTGTGGTGCTCGCCGGTCGCGAAGACGTCCAGGCCGACCTCCTCCGCCTTGCGGGCGATGGCCACGGTGGCCTTGATCCGCTCATGCTCGGTCGGGGTGCGGCCGGTGGTCGGGTCGGGGGTGACATCGCCGACGGTGAAGATTCCGAACTGCATGTTGCTCACCACGCTCCAGGCTGAATCCCGCTGGGAAACCCGGCTCAGGATCCGATCGTCAAAGTTTCAACCACTTTAGCATCCGCCCCCCGGGTGTTATTCCCCCCAGCGTCCGGGCCCTGGTCCGAGACCGCACTACGGCCCCGCAGGGCGTCCGGGAGCAGGGTCAGCAGGCCCGCGACGGCCAGCGCGACGCCCAGCCAGAGGACGGCCCGCAGGCCCCAGAGGTCGATGGCGACGCCGCCCAGCAGGGAGCTGAGGATGACACCCAGCGTGATGAAGGCGTTGTGGACGGTGTTCACCAGCGGACGGGCGTTGCCGATCCGCTGCACCCGCGAGGCCATCGCCGGGTTCATGGTGACGCCGACCAGGCCGACCCCGAGCAGCAGGCCGACCGCCGGCACCCGGTGCTGGGCGAAGAGCGCGAGGCCGGCCAGGAAGAGGGTGTTCAGCGCCAGGCCGACGGCGAGCACCGGCAGCGCATGGCGGTCGGCGAGCCGGCCGACCACGGTGTTGCCCACCACGGTCGCGGCGCCGTAGGCGACCAGCAGCAGCGGGACGGAGCCGGCCGGGAAGCCGGTGATCCCGGTGAGGACCGGATTGACGTAGCTGAACAGCGAGAAGGTCGCACCGATGATCAGGGTGCTGGTGGCGAAGGCCAGCCAGAGCCGCCCGTTGCGCAGGGCGCCCAGCTCCGCGCGGAGCGAGCCGCCGCCCTCGGCGTGGTCGGCGTCCGGCACCCCGGCGACGGTGGCCAGCGCGACCGCCACGGTGAGCACCGCCACCGCCCAGAACGCCGCCCGCCAGCCGAGGTGCTCGCCGATGACGGTGGCCAGCGGCAGGCCGAGCAGGGTGCCGAGCATCAGGCCGTTCATCAGCACGGCGATCGCCCGGCCGCGCAGCTCGGGGCGGGCCAGCTGGGTGGCCATCGAGATCGAGATGCCGAAGAAGGCCTGGGCGGCGACCCCGCTGATCACCCGGGCCACCAGCATCACCGGGTAGCCGGAGGCGGTCGCGGCGAGCAGGTTGCCGACCAGGAAGACCGCGAACAGCAGCATCAGCGCCCGTTTCTGACGCAGCCTCAGCAGGGCCACGGTGAGGAACGGACCGCCGAAGGACATCGCGACGGAGAAGGCGGTGATCAGGTAGCCGATCTGCGGGACGGTCGCGTCGAGGCCCTGCGCCAGCTGCGGCATCAGCCCGGCGACGGCGAACTCACTGGTCACCATCGCGAAGATGCCGAGGGCGAGGACGTAGACGGCACGTGGCATGGGAGTGCTCCCCCGATAGTTTTGGATTGATCAGTTCAAAATAAGGGCAGGCCAGGGCAGGGGCGGGCCGCGGCGGGCGCGGAGCGGGCCGCGAGCCGCCGGGAGGGACGGGCGGACCCGTCCGGTCAGGGGGTGAGCGCGTCCACGGCGGTGGCGGCCACGGCCTCGACGGCGGCCCGGTCGGCCCCGCCCTTGGCGGCGACCCGCATCCCGGCGATCACCGCGTTCACGAACCGGGCGAGCTCGTCCGGCTCCCGGCGCGCGGCGATCTCGCCGGCCCGCTGGCCGGCGCCGATCGCGGCCGCCAGCGCACCGAGCCGCACCCGCTGGTCGCGCTCCAGCACCGCGGCCGCCTCCGGGTCGCGCCCGGCCAGCTCGACGACGGTGTTCACGGTCAGGCAGCCGATGCTGCGCCCCTGCGGGCGGTTCTCGAACTCCCCGTCGACGACCCGCGCCAGCAGGATCCGGATCCGCTCCAGCGGGGGCAGGTCCGGGTCCTCCAGCAGCGCCACCTGCGGAACGGTCATCAGCGCGTTGTAGCGGTCCAGCGAGCGCCGGAACAGGTCGCGCTTGCTGCTGAACGTGTTGTAGATGCTGCTCCGCCCGAGGCCGGTCGCCTCGCAGAGGTCCTGGGTGGAGGTGGCCTCGTAGCCGTTCGCCCAGAACGCCCGCATCGCCGCGTCCAGCGCCCGGTCCTCGTCGAAGGTGCGCGGTCTCGCCATGGCAGCACCGTAGCTGTTTTGGACCGCCCAGTGCAATACCGGCCCGGCGCCCCGCTCCCCCGGCCGGCGGAGCGGTGGCGCGCGACAATGGGAGGAGCCGGGAGGAACCGGGAGCGGCCTGCCGGAGCACCCCGAAGGGCGGCGAACCGATGGCGGCGTACATCGCGGTGAGCGCGCTGAGCCACGAGGGCCTGGTGCGCGCGCAGAACGAGGACAGCCTCGTCGCCGGGCCGTGGACGCTCTGCGCGACCGTCACCACCAACCCGCAGACCCTGCTCTTCCCGCTCGGCCCGCCCTGTCCGGTCGCGGTCGCCGACGGACTCGGCGGCCACCCCGGCGGCGAGGTCGCCAGCGCCCTGGTCGCCCGGCGGCTGGCGGCGGCCGGGCCCGGGCTCGACGGCGAGGAGAGCGTCCGGGACGCCCTGCAGACCTGCAACCGGGACGTCTACGCGGCCGCCGGCGGCGATCCCGGGCTGGCCGCGATGGGCACGACGGTGGCCGGCCTGGTGCTGCTGGAGGACCGCGTCGTGGTCTTCAACATCGGCGACAGCCGGGTCTACCGGATCGGCGACGGCGCCCTGCACCGGGTCAGCGTGGACGACAGCCCGCCGCTGCCGCCCGGGCGGCGCACCACATCGGTGGTCACCCAGACCCTGGGCGGCTCGCTCGGGCTGACCTTCGTCGAGCCGCACGTCCGCAGCGCCCCGCTGGCCGCCGGCGACCGCTACCTGGTGTGCAGCGACGGGCTGACCGACCCGGTGCCGGAGGAGGAACTCGCGGTGCTGCTCGACCGTCCGCCGGCGGAGGACGAACGGGCCGACGGGCGGGCGGTGTTCGAGCTCTGGAAGGCCGCGATCGAGGCCGGCGGGCCGGACAACATCACGCTCGCGCTGGTGCGGGTCGGGCAGTAGCCGCCCGCGGCGCGGCAGGGCCCGGCGGCGCGGTGCGCCGCCGGGCCCCCTCGGTCCGGGCCGGGGCCGGCCACGGCTCCTCGGTCAGTACTCGGCCTTGATGCTCGCGCCGGAGAAGCCCTGCTGGGCGTAGAGGCTCAGGAAGACGTAGCCGGCCGGCGGGTTGGTGATGGTCAGGGTCTCGGTGTTGCCCGCGTCGGCGGACCTGGCGGTGTAGGAGCCGGTGTAGGCCCAGCCCCGGTCGTTGAAGTAGAGGTCGGCGTTGCCGGTGCCGCCCGTGCTGGTGAGGCGCAGCTGCGTCACCCCGGCCGGGAGGTACAGGTAGAAGTGCGCGTAGTTGCCGGTGGTCGCCGCCAGGTCGGCGCGCCCGCAGTTGCGGTCCAGCTGACGGGGGTCGGCGCCGGTGCACTGGACCGGGCCCGGGCCGCCGACGGTGACGTCCTGGCGGGTGCTCGCGGTGGCGCCCTTGTCGTCGGTCACCGTGAGCGTCACGGTGAAGGTGCCGGCCCGGGTGTACGTCGTGGCCGGGTTGGCCGCGGTGCTGGTGGTGCCGTCGCCGAAGTCCCAGGCGCGGGAGGCGATCGTGCCGTCCGGGTCGGTCGAGCGGTCGGTGAAGGTGACCGACTGCCCGGAGACCGCGGCGGTGAAGGCCGCGGTGGGCGCCCGGTTGCCGGGCGGGTTGGTGTCGCCGCCGCAGGCCCCGGCGGCGCAGGCGGTCAGCCAGCGGTCGAAGTCGGCGTCGTAGCGGGTGCCGATGGTGGTCTTCAGGATGGTGCGGGCGCCGGCCCAGTCACCGGCGCGGTACTTGGCGAGCACGGCGTCCAGGTCGGCGCGGTGCTGCTCCAGCATGTAGCGGACGGCCAGGTAGCCCCAGCGGTAGACGCGCTCCTGGTCGCCGTAGGCGGTGTCGAAGAGCTCGGAGAGCCGGTAGGTGTGCAGGCCGGCGGCGGTGACCGCCGCGTTGTAGGTCTCCTTGCGGTACGAGTAGGAGACGTACTCGGCGAACCCCTCGACCCACCAGATGGTCGGGGTGCTCATGCCGGCGTCGAAGTCGCCGTACATGTCGAACCGGCCGTCGAGGTAGTGGGTGTACTCGTGGTTGAGGTTCCAGATCTGGAAGTCCGGCGTCCAGTCGGCCTCGTAGGCGAGGAAGCGCGGCTGGTTGCCGGGCTCGTCCGGCTTGCCCTCCAGGTACATGCCGCCGTTGTTGGTGTCGATGCCGTAGATGCCGGCGGCGAACACCGCGTAGTCGAAGCGGGTGTGGAAGACCACGACCTCGATCGTGGTGTTCCGGTCGTCGGCGACCGGGCCGTTGTCCTTGGCCACCGCGTGGAAGAAGGCGTCCTGGCCGTTGAGACTGGAGCAGGTGGTGCCCAGCTGGCCGGCGTCCAGCTTCTGGGCGAGCACGCGGATGCTCGGGCTGCAGCTGTGGTCGACGGTCAGCACGGCCGACCGCAGCCGGGCGGGAGCGTCACAGGTGCCGTAGTAGGCGCAGTTGCCGCTGTCGTAGGCGTCGCCCATCTCCGCGGCGGCGGCCCACTGGTAGGAGGTGCGGTCGCCCGGCGAGGACCGCTCGGCCAGCCCCTTCACCAGCGGGCGGACCCTGGGCCGGAGCGGCTCGTACTGCAGGAAGCGGCCCAGCTCGCGGGTCGCGTTGTAGACCAGGAAGGTGTAGTCGCCGCCGAGCAGGGCGCCGTTGGCGGTGGCGAAGGCGGAGAGCGCGTCGAGCACGCCGGGGTCGGCCTGCACCGCCTCGACGAAGCCCTTCGTCTGGTGGCCTCGCCACAGCACGGTGAACACGCTGTTGAGCGCGTTGCCCATGTTCACCGGGTTGTGGGTGGCGGCGTCGTACGCGCCGAGCAGACGCTTGACCACCGGCAGGTAGCGGACGTTCTCCTGCGCGCTGTCGATGAGGGTGATCGCCTCCCCGAGCGTGCCCGCGTTGGCGGCGGAGACGTCGCGGGAGTGCGCACTGTTGAAGAAGGCGTCCAGTGCGCCGCGGATCGAGGTCTGCAGGGCGGTGCCGTAGGTGCCGACGTCGGACGCGTGGTACCACTGCACGTAGTAGCCGGCCCGCAGGAACAGCACCAGCTGGGCGGTGGAGGCGGAGTTGTCGCCCGGGTAGGTGGCGGCGTTGTCGCGCAGGGCGTCGGCCACGGTAACCATCTGGGACTCGCGGAACGTCCGGTTGGCGTCCCCTCCGGTCAGCAGGAACAGGCTGTTGACGCAGCCCAGGTCGGCCGCCTTGACGGCCTGCACCAGGGCGCCGCCGGTCCGGCCGAAGTCGGGGATGTTGCAGGGCTGTCCGGCGAGGGCCGCGGGGGCTCCCGCGCCGAAGGCCTTGGCCAGTGCGGCCTGCTGCTCCGCCTTGCGCTCCGCCGCCGGCAGGCGTTCGGCGCGCCCGGGGTCGCTGGTCGAGAACGGGGCGCGCTCACGCGGCGACGCCGGCTTCTTCGCGTCGTGGCCGTCCGGCGCGTCACCGATCGCGGGCCGCGGGGCCAGGCCGGCGGGGCCGGCCGAGGTGGCGGGCGAGCCTGCGCCGGGCTGCGGCGAGGCCGGGGCGGGGGCGGCCTGGGCGCGCGGGGCGAACAGGCCGACCGCCACGAACATCACCAGGAAGAACGTCAGCAACCTGGCGACACGGGGGTGTTGGTGCAAGGGACGTGCGGTTCTCACGTGGGGGCCTCCGGGCCTTCGTCGGCCGCGTGGGGGTGCGGCCGGTGGGAGTGGTGAGGACCGTTGCGACGGCGCCGTTGGGGCGGTGGCCGTCGAGCACCGGTGGGGAGTGTGACATGTACAATGGCATGCATCACATGGCGGAGGAAGACCCAGAACCGGCAACTGCCGCTTCCCCACAGGAACTTCACGAAACGACCGCAGACGGCAGGGGCCGCCGGTCGGTCGACCGGCGGCCCCTGCCGTCCGTGACACCGCCGCCGTGGCGGCTCAGTCGCGGACGAGGAGCACCACGCCCGCGGTGACCAGGCCGAGCACGACGGCGGCCGCGCCGTACGACAGCCGGTGCGAGCGCACCACCGGCAGGTAGCGGTCCACGGCGTAGCGGCCGGGGCCGGTCAGCGCCAGCCCCGCCGCGGCGGCGATCAGCAGCAGTTCGTACTCGCTGCCGCCCTTCATGGCGAAGAAGCTGCCGTTCCAGGTGACGGCGAGGGCGTTGAGCATGGTGCCCAGGATCGCGGCGGCCGCCAGCGGGGCCAACAGGCCGACGGCGAGCGCCAGTCCGCCGCCGACCTCGGTGAGGCCGGCCACGACGGCCATGAACGTGGCCGCCGGGTAGCCCTTCGACTCGAAGAACGCGCCGGTGCCGTCGATCCCGCCGCCGCCGAACCAGCCGAAGAGCTTCTGGCTGCCGTGCGCGGCCATGGTCAGGCCGAGGGCCAGGCGCAGCAGCAGGAGGCCGGCGTCGTAGGCGTGCGGGGAGGTGACCGCGGGTCCGGAGTGTCTCCCGGCCGCGACGGGGGTGGTGGGGGCGGTCGTGCTCGGGCTGGTGCTCGGCATGCGCGTCTCCATCGAGAAAAAAGGGGGGTCGTCGATGCTGGCGGACTTGTTCAAATTCGAACCAGCGGGGTGATGCGACCGTACCCGCAAGTTTGAATTTGAACAACTATCCGGACGGAAGATTTTGGCGTGGCCGGGTCAGCATTGGTGTAGACCGGCGTACGAAGGTGCCTGGCGGGGCAGGCTCAGGGCATGGCACATCGCAAGGAACACCGGCGGGCGGAGGGCCGGGGCACCCCGTACGCCGACGCCCTCACCGCCTTCACCGAACGGGTGCGGCTGGTCACCCCCGACCAGTGGGACGCACCCACCCCCTGCGCCGACTGGACCGTGCGCGATCTGGTCAACCACCTCACCGGCGAGCAGCTCTGGGTGCCCGAACTCCTGATGGGCTCCACCATCGCCGAGGTCGGCACCCGCTTCGACGGCGACGTCCTCGGTGACGACCCGGTCGGCGCCTGGACCGCCGCCTCGGCGGCCGCCCGCGACGCCTTCGCCGTCCCCGGCTCCACCGAGCTCACCGTGCACCTCTCGTTCGGCGACGTCTCCGGCCAGTACTACCTGGACCAGCTCACCGCCGACGCCGTCGTGCACGCCTGGGACCTCGCCGAGGGCATCGGGCGGCTCACCCGGCTGCCGGACGACCTGGTCGACTTCGCGCTCGCCGAGTACACCGGCTACGGGGACCTCTCCGGCAGCGGGCTGTTCGACCCGCCGCTGCCGGTGCCGGACGACGCCGGCCCGCAGACCCGGATGCTCGCCCTCACCGGGCGCCGGGACCGCCCCTGACCTGCGGCTCCACCCGGCCTGCCGGTTCCACCCGCACCCCCCGGGGCCGCGCCGCCCGGGCAACGGGCCCGGCGCCGGATACTGGAGGTGGAGGGGCGGAACCGCAGCAGAGCGGAGAGGCGGGCGCCATGAGCCGCAGGCCGGACATCCTCGGCGAGTTCACCGCGGAGCACCGCGCGGTGGAGGACCTGCTCGCCCGGATCGAGGCCGCTGCGCCGCTCTCCGGCGCGGCCGGGCCCGCGGCTCCGGGGAGCGCGGCCGGGCCCGCGGCACCGGGCGGCGCCGCGGAGCCCGCGGACCGGCTGGTCGGACAGCTCACCGACCTGCTGTTCAGCCACTGCGCGGCGGAGGAGGAGCACCTGTTCCCGGTCGTCCAGCACGACGTGGCCGGCGGCGGCGCCCTGGTGTTCCGGTGCATCCACGACCACCTCGCGATCGGCCAGTACCTCGCCGACCTGCAGTCCCTCCCGCCCGGTGACCCCGCGCTGGAGCCCCTGCTGCGCGGACTCGCCGAGCTGCTGCGCCGGCACCTGGCCACCGAGGAGAAGCAGCTGTTCCCCGCCGCCCGCAAGGCGTTGCCGGCCGCCGCCCGCAACGCGCTCGCCGAACGGCTGCGGGCCGATCGGGCGGAGATCGCCGAGGCGGGGCCGCCGGGGCCGTGAGCCCGCGGCTCAGGGCTTGGCGCTGATCACCGCGAACCGGCCGCCCTCCGGGTCCTGGAGCCGGGCCACCCGCCCGTACGGCGAGTCGAACGCCGGGCCCAGCGCGGCGCCGCCGAGCTCCTCGGCCCTGGCCAGCGCCGCGTCGGTGTCCGGCACCGAGAAGGACACCTCCCAGTGCGGCGGCATCCCCGCCGGTCCCCCCGCCTGCTCCCGGGCGAGCGCGGCGACGCTGCGCCCCTCGGCCCGCAGCACCACCCGGTCGTGCTCCCAGCGGACCTCGAACCGCTCCGGGTCCCGGCCGTCCCAGCGGAACACCTCGCCGTAGAAGAGCGCGGCCGCGAACGGATCCGGGGTGCGCAGCTCGATCCAGACCGGCGAGCCCAGGAGGTCCAGGCGCCGGGCCCGGCCCAGCGGCCCCTCCCAGATGCCGAACACCGCGCCCAGCGGGTCGGCGGCGAACGCCACCCGGCCCGCGTCGAAGGACAGCGGCCCCACCGCGAGCGTGGCGCCGCGCTCACGGACCGCGTCTGCGGCGGCGTCCGCGCTCTCCGTGCCGAAGTAGCTGGTCCAGGCGACCGGCATGTCCCAGCCGCCGGTGGCCACGCCCAGGCCGGCCACCGCCTGTCCGCCGGCCACGGCGTGCACGTACGGGCCGAAACGGTCCGGACCCGGCTCGAACTCCCAGTTCAGCAAAGGCCCGTAGAAGGCCTTGGCCACGTCGAGGTCGCGCGCCATCAGGCTCACCCAGCACGGGACGGCCGCCACGCAGCGCACCTCGGCCGTTGTCCCACCGCTGACCATCGCGACCACCTCCGAGACCCCGGCCGCCGGGCCCCTCCCGACTCCCACGGCCGTCCGGCCGTCCGGGCGACTTCAGCCTAGGACGTACCGGACGGTTCGGGGAGGATCAGCGCGCGGGGTGGGGTGTGGGCGTGGTGAGACCCTGGTGAGGAGCGTGCATGGAAGGCTCCGCGCCCCGGGCGGTTCGGGGCACGGGCGGGTCGGGGCACGGGCGCGCCTCCGAAGCCCTGCACCGGGGGCCGGCGGCGGTCGCGGGGTTCCGGGCGCAGACGCCGGCCGAGGGGTCCGGCGCCCTTGCACCCGGACGGGTGAGCCGGTGCACGGACCTGACCGCGGCCGGGACGGCTGCCGGGGTCAACGTCCCTTCCGTGCGGAGGAGTCGAGCCGGGCGACCAGGTGGAGGCGGTCGCCGTCGGCGGTGTCGGCGGGCCGGTCGCCGTCCGTCCAGGGCGGTTCGGTGCGCGGGCCGGGCCGGTCGTGGAGGGCGAGGACGGTGAAGCCGTGGACGGCGAGCAGGTGGCGCAGCTCCTGGGGGAAGAGCAGCCGCCAGGCGGAGTGCTGCTCGACCGGCGGCGCGCCGTCGTCACTGGCCCACCTGCGGGTGCGGCGCAGCAGTTGGGCGGCGTGGTCGATCCACAGCACGGTGCGCGAGGTGTGGGTGACGCCGTCGTGGGTGACGCTGTCGAGCCGCGGGGCGTCGAGGAGTTCGGTGCGGCCGAGGAAGAAGGCGCCGTTGCGCATCTCGGCGACGAGCAGGCCGCCGGGGCGCAGGTGGTGGCGGAGCCGGCCGAACAGGGCGTCGAGGTCGGCGTTGGTGTGGCAGTAGAGCAGCGCGCTGTCCAGGCAGAGCACGGCGTCGAACTTGCCGGGCAGGGTGAAGTCGCGCATGTCGCCGACGTGGTAGGCCGGTCCGGGGTGGCGGGCCCGGGCGTGGGCGATCATCTCCGGGGAGCTGTCGAGGCCGGTGACGGTGCGCCCGGCCGTGCGGTGCAGCCAGCCGGCGTCACGGCCGGTGCCGCAGCCGAGGTCGAGGACGTCGGCCCCGGCGCCGTGCTCGCGGAGCATCGACTCGGCCCACCGGGCGGCGGTGAACCCGGGGTCGGGGAAGCGGAGTTCGTAGAGTTCCGGGCGGTCGGTGAGCAGGTTGCGGCGGGCGGCGGCCGGGTCGGGGGCCGGGCGGTGGTGGTTCATCGGGCCTCGCTGGGGAGGGGACGGCACGCCGCCCGGTGCGGCCGGGCGCACGCGGCGGCGAAGCCGGGGACGACGCGGCGGGGGCCGGGGGCGGACGCGGCGGGCAGGGGGCCGGGGGCACCGCGGAGCCGGTCGGCCGGACGCAGCCGTACCGGCGGGGCGAGGGTCCGTACGGCGCGCGGCGCCCTCACCGGCCGGCCACCGGCCGCGGCCCCGTGGTGACGGGTGCGGCGTCCTGCCCGGGGAGCGGTGCGGCGGCGGGGGCGGGCAGCACGCCGAGGCCGGCCCGGTCCGGGGTGCGGACAGTGCCGTCGGCGCCGCCGATGCCCTGCCAGGGGTCGTGGGCGAGCAGCAGGTGGCCGTCGAGGTCGAGCCACCGCGCCCGGTCCGCGAGGTGGACGGCGGGCGCGATGCCGAGCGAGCTGGCGGCCAGGCAGCCGAGCATCAGCTCGGTGCCGCTGCCGCGCAGGGCCTCGACGATGCGCAGCACCTGGTGGACGCCACCGCACTTGGCGAGCTTGAGGTTGACGCCGTGCACCCGCCCGGCGAGCCGGCAGGCGTCCTCGTAGCCGACGGCGTCCTCGTCGGCGATCACCGGGACGGGCGAGCGTTCGGCGACGGCGGCGAGCGCGTCGGGGCGGCCCGGCGGGATCGGCTGCTCGACCGCCTCGACGCCGGTGGCGGCGAAGGCGGGCAGCAGTCGCAGGGCCTGCTCCGGGGTCCAGGCGCCGTTGGGGTCGAGCAGCAGCCGGGCGTCCGGGGCGGCCTCGTGGACGGCCTGCACCCGGGCCAGGTCGAGGCCGGGGTCGGCGGCGCCCGCCTTGATCTTGAGCACGGTGAAGCCGGCGTCGGCGAGCCGGGCGGCCTGGACGGCGGCGCGGGCGGGCGGGTCGATGCCGATGGTGCGGGCGGTGGCGGCGGCGACCGGTCCGGCGCGGCCGAGCAGCCGGTGGACGGGCTCGCCGGCCCGTTTGCCGACCAGGTCGAGCAGCGCGGCCTCGACGGCGGCCAGCACCCCGGCGGGCAGCGCCGCGTAGGGGGCGGTGCCGTCGCGGAGGTCGGCGAGCGCCTGCTCGGGGTCCGGTCCGGCCTCCAGCGCGGGGCGCAGGGCGTCGAGGGAGCGCCGGATCCGGTCGGTGGGAAGGTCCAGCCAGACGCTGCTGACCGCCTCGCCGTGGCCGGTCAGCCCGCGGTGGCCGAGGGAGAGGTGGACGGCGTCGCGTTCGGTGGTCACCGAGCGCGAGATGCGCAGCGGTTCGGCCAGCCGGAGCCGGACGGTGCGGACGTCGAGCCTCATCGGCACTCCTCGGTACGGGCGGGGGCGAAGCCGGGGACGCTCACGGAGGCCCCGGCCGGGACGGCGTCGGCGGGCACGCCGCGGTCGGTGCGGCAGCGGGCCCAGCCGGTGACCTCGGCGGCCGCCGGGTGCGGGATCTCGACCGGGCGCGGCGCGGCCCGGGCGGCGTCCAGGCCGTGCCGCCGGCAGAACGCGTCGTCGTACACGGTGCCGAGGTAGCGGTGCGGGCCGTCGGGGAAGACGGTGGCGACGGCGGCGCCGGGGTGGGCGCGGGCGGCCCAGGCCGCGACCAGGGCGACCGCGCCGGTGGACCAGCCGCCGCTGACGAAGGCGCCCCGGGCGAGGCGCCGGCAGGCGTCGACCGCCTCGGCCGGGCCGACCCAGTGCACCTCGTCGAAGGCCTGGTGGGCGACGTTGCGCGGGTGGATGGAGCTGCCGAGGCCGCGCATCAGCCGGGGCCGGGCGGGCTGGCCGAAGATGGTGGAGCCGACGGAGTCGACGCCGATGATCCGCAGCCGGGGCCAGCGGCGGCGCAGTGCCTCGGCGAGCCCGGCGCTGTGGCCGCCGGTGCCCACGCTGCAGACCAGCACGTCCAGCTGGTCGAGGTCGGCGGCGATCTCCTGGGCCATCGCCCGGTAACCGGCCGCGTTGTCGGGGTTGTTGTACTGGTCGGGCCAGTAGGCGTCGGGCAGCCGGTCGAGCACGGCGCGCAGCCGGGCGAGCCGGGCGGCCTGCCATCCGCCGTGCCGGGCGGGCTGCTCGACCAGCTCCAGCCGGGCGCCGTAGGCGCGCAGCAACTGCCGCATGGGGGGTTCGAGTTCGCTGTCGCCGACCAGCACGACGGGGTGGCCGAGGGCTTGCCCGGCGAAGGCCAGGCCGACCCCCATGGTGCCCGAGGTGGACTCCACCACCGTGGCGCCGGGCCGCAGTTCGCCCCGGGCGTGGGCGCCGCGGAGCATGGCGACGGCCGAGCGGGCCTTCATGCCGCCGGCGCTCAGCCCCTCCAGCTTGGCCCAGAAGCCGGGGTGCGGGTGCGGCAGCGGGGTGGTGATCCGGGCCAGCGGGGTGCCGCCGAGCAGCGGCAACAGGGCCGGGTTGCCCAGGAGTGGGCGGTCCACGGCCGCACCGGGGTCGAGCAGGGCGGTCACCGGCCCGCACCTCCGTACAGGTGGAGGACGCTCGGTCCGCCGTCGAGCCAGAAGAAGGGGTAGGGCTCGGCGCTGACGGCGCTGACCCCGTCGCCGAGCAGGCACGGCAGGACGGCGCTGCCGGTCTGCGCGAACAGCACCAGGGGCTTGCCGGTGGCCCGGGCGTGGGCGAGCAGCGGGTCGAGGGTGCCGTTGCCGAGGGTCATGCCGGAGGCGAGGATCGCGTCGCAGTCGTCGAGGTGGGCGAGGGCGTCGGTGTGCACCGGCTCGTCCCATTCGGTGCTGCCGCCCTTGAGGTCGCAGGGCAGGTAGCCGACCTCGTGCGAACGGAGCTGTTCCAGGAGGGAGTTGACGACACCGACGACCAGCACCCGGCGGACGGCGGCGAGCGGCAGCAGCCCCACCACGGCGGAGGCGCGGACCCGTGACTTCACCAGCGAGGAGCCGGCGGGCAGGCCGTACCGCCGGGCGCCGTACGCCGGTGCGTGCGGGCGGCAGTGGCCGAGGTAGGCGTCGAGCGCGGCGACCCGGACGGCGGTGCGCGGGTGGTCGAGCAGGTCGCCGACGCTGGCGCCGACGCAGTCGGTGACCGTGTCGGCGGGCAGGTCGCCGGGTTCGACGGCGCAGGAGCCGACGGCGGCGCCGAGCCGCAGGCTGAGCACCTCGTTGCGGTAGCCGCGGGAGCGGCCGCTGTGCCGGACGGCCTGCACGGTGCTGAAGGCGAGGGCGATCCGCAGGGAGGCCGGGTCGGGTCCGTACGCCCCCGTACGGACCCGCCCGGTGATCAGGTCGAGCACGGGGCGGGGGGCGGCGGCCCCGGCGGCCGGACTCGCGCTCGGGCTCGGGCTCGGATGCGGACCAGCGCTCGCGCCCGGGCCCGGGATGGTGATCGGGCCGACGGCGGTGGCGGCGCTCATGCGGACACCTCCGCGGGCTCGGCCGGAGCGGCGGCGGGCGCGAGGCGGGGGGTGAGCCCGGCGAGCAGCCGCTCGGCCGAGCGGCGCGCCCCGTCCCCGCCGGTGTCGGCGGTCATGACGTGCCCCAGGTACTCGTTGTTGCTGGTCGCGGGCCGCACGGCGCGGCCGGATCCGGCGAGGCTCAGCTCGACCACCGCCGGGTCGCGCCGCACCGCGGCCTCGCCGTCGAAGCCGTCCAGCAGGCCGTCCTGCCCGCCGTCGGGCACCAGGAAGGCGATGGCGGCGCTGGTCACGCCGGTCGGGCGGACGGCGAGGTCGGGACGGCGGCCGAGGGCGAGGTCGACGGCGGCGGCGGCCAGGTCGACCCCGGTGACCCGCCGGACCAGTTCGGTGATCCGGTTGCCGGCCGGGCGGGGGTTGACCTCGACCACGCGCGGCCCCGTGGGGGTGAGCTTGATCTCGGTGTGGGCGACGACCCGGTCGAGGCCGAGCGCGGCCAGCGCGGCGACGGCGGTGGCGGCGGCGGCCTCGGCCTCGGCCCGGTCGAGGGCGGCCGGGAACATGTGGCCGGTCTCGACGAAGGCGGGCGCGCCGCCGATGCTCTTGTCGGTGATGCCGACGACGTGCGCGACGCCGTCCGCGGAGACCGTCTCGACGCTGACCTCCGGCCCGGTGAGCAGTTCCTCCAGCAGCACCACCGGCTCCCGCCGCTGTCCCCGCGCGTTGACCGGGAAGTCCTCCAGCGCCTCGACCGCCGCGAGGAGCTCGGCCTCGTCACGGACCGCGCGGACGAACATCCCGGCGCACAGGTCGACCGGCTTGACGACCAGCGGGTAGCCGATCGCCCCGGCGGCGGCCCGGGCCTGCTCGCGGCCGGCGCAGAGCGCGTACGCCGGCCCGGGGACGCCCGCCCCGGCGAGCCGGCGGCGGGTGAGGTCCTTGCGGCAGGCGGCCTCCACGGCCTCGGGCGCCGGTCCGGGCAGGCCGAGCCGGCGGGCCACCCGGGCCACCTGCGGGAGGTAGTAGTCGCACGAGGAGAGCACGCCGTCGAAGCCGAGCAGCGCGTGCAGCCGTTCGGCGAACCGGAGCAGCGCGTCCGGGTCGTTGGTGTCGGCGGTGAGGACGTTCTCGGCGGCGAGCAGGGGGTGCGGGCCGTCACCGGGGACGGCGGCGCGCAGGTAGTGGTGCAGGTCGCGGGTGAGGAAGGTGAAGCGGTGGCCGCCCTCCCCCAGGGCCCGTGGCAGCAGTCTGCTCATGGAGCCGACCCAGCTCTCGATCACCAGCAGATGCGCCACGGCTCTCCCTTTCGACGGACTCGGCGGACAGGCAGGACCGTAACGGGATCCGTTTTCATTTTCAACGCGCCGGACCGTGTTGTCCGTCGATGCGTCAGATGAAACTGGTTTTCATGTACTCTTGCCCCCACCCGCCGCGCCCCAGCCCTGTCGGAGTTGCCTGATGGACCGTCAGTTCCCTTACGTCGTACGCCATGCGCTCCCGCAGGACGTGCCCGGCGCCCGGCGGCTGATCCTGGACACCTTCTACCGCGAGTTCGGCTACGGCTACGTGCCCGACTGGCACGCCGATGTCGTCGACCTCCAGGGCCACTACCTGGACCACCCCCGGCACGCGCTGCTGGTCGCCGTGCACGGCGAGGAGGTGGTGGCCACCACCGCGCTGCACTCCACCGGACCGGCCCACCCGCCGCACCCGCGCGAACTCGCCCGGCGCTACCCGTCCGGGACCACCGCGCAGCTGGTCCGGGTCTACGTCCGGGCCGAGCACCGCCGGCACGGGCTGGCCCGCGAGCTCGTCCACCGCGCCCGCGCGTTCGCCGCCGGGGAGGGCGGGTACCGGCGGCTCTACCTCCACACCAACACCGCGATCCCCGGCGCCGAGGCGTTCTGGCGCAGCCTCGCGGAGGAGGTCTACGACGCGCGGCCGACCGGCGAGCACGGCCCGGGGGTGGCCACCGTCCACTTCGAGATCCCGCTGCACCGGCCCGCGGTCGCGGCCGGCCCCGGGCGGCTCGGCGGGGCCGCGGGGCGGAGCGCCGGCGAAGGGGTCGCCGCAGGCGTCCGCACGATGTGACGCAGGTCACACCCGGGAGCGAAATTTCCGGGGACGGATTCCCCGTTCAGCCCTTCGTAGGACTAAGCGGGGAGTGACTCCCCGGAACCCGCCCCCGGGAGGAGTGCACCCGTGACCACCGTCGCCCCCCGCCCGGCCCCCGCCGCGGGGCCGGCCCGCGCGCCCCGGCTGCGCGCGGACGCCAGCCGCAACCGCGAACGGATCGTGCTGGCGGCCCGGGACGCGTTCGTCGAGCACGGCGCGGACGCGCCGCTGGACGATATTGCGAAGCGGGCGGGCGTCGGAAACGCTACGCTCTACCGGAACTTCCCCACCAGGACGGCACTGATCCGCGAGGTGGCGCTGCTCGTCAAGAACCGCATCGTGGCGATCGCCGACCGGGCGGCCGCCGAGGTCGCCGGCCCGTTCGACGCCCTGGAGCGGTTCGCCCACGAGACGGTCGACGAGAAGGTCGGCGCGCTCTGCCCGCTGCTCACCAACCGGGTCGACATGTACGATCCGGACCTGGTCGAGGCGCGCGAGCGCCTGCTGGCCGTCGCCGGCGGCCTGCTGGAGCGGGCGAAGGCGGCGGGCGAGGTCCGTCCGGACGTCGACCACGGCGACCTGTTCATCGCCCTGAGCCAGCTCACCCGCCCGCTGCCGGGCACCGAGTGCCACGTCCTGGACGGGTTCGTCCACCGGCACCTGCAACTGTTCCTGGACGGCATGCGGGCACCCGCCCCGTCCGTCCTGCCCGGCCGGGCCGCGACCTTCGAGGACTTCCACGGCGACCACTGACCCACCGCGCCGGCCGACCGGCGCGCCCTGACGACCCATCCGAGGACCATCACCGCGGGGACGCGGTGCGGCCGCCCGTGCGCGCCCACCGCTGCTGTCCGCGGCCCCTGAGCGACTCCGCACCGCCCCGACCGCACACCGCACCCCTAAGTGAGTACCTCCATGCCACAAACCGACGCCCAGCCCGCCCTCCAGCCCGATCCGAGGCGCTGGAAGGCCCTGATATTCATCGGTCTCGCGCAGCTGATGGTCGTCCTCGACGCCACCATCGTGAACATCGCGCTGCCGTCCGCCCAGCAGGACCTCGGCATCACCGACGGCAACCGCCAGTGGGTGATCACCGCGTACGCCCTGGCCTTCGGCGGCCTGCTGCTCTTCGGCGGCCGGGTGGCCGACCTGTGGGGGCGCAAGCGCGCCTTCGTGGTCGGCCTGACCGGCTTCGCCCTGGCCTCCGCGCTGGGCGGCGCCGCCGTCAACACCACGATGCTGCTCGGCGCCCGCGCCCTCCAGGGCGTCTTCGGCGCGCTGCTGGCGCCCGCCGCGCTGTCGCTGCTGGCCGTGATGTTCACGGAGGCCAAGGAGCGCGCCAAGGCGTTCGGCATCTACGGCGCGATCGCCGGCGGTGGCGGCGCGATCGGCCTGATCCTCGGCGGCCTGCTCACCGAGTACATGAACTGGCGCTGGACCTTCTTCGTCAACATCCCGTTCGCCGTGGTCGCCGCCGCCGGCGCCGTCCTGGTGATCCGCGAGCCGGCCGTGGGCCGCAACCGCAACCGCCTCGACGTCCCCGGGGTGCTGCTGGTCACCACCGGTCTGGTCGCCCTGGTCTACGGCTTCACCCGGGCCGAGTCGGACGGCTGGAGCTCGGGCGTGACGATCGGCCTGTTCATCGCCGCCGCCGTGCTGCTGGCCGCGTTCGCCGCGGTCGAGCGCAGGGTCAAGGCGCCGCTGCTGCCGCTGCGCGTCGTGCTGGACCGCAACCGCGGCGGGGTCTACCTGTCGCTGGGCCTGGCCGTGATCGGCATGTTCGGTCTGTTCCTGTTCCTGACCTACTACCTGCAGATCGTGCTCGACTACAGCCCGGTGCTGACCGGCGTGGCCTTCCTGCCCATGGTGGCGGGCATGATCACCGGATCGACCCAGATCGGCGCCCGGCTGATGACCCGCGTCCCGGCGCGGTTCCTGATGGCGCCCGGCTTCCTGGTCGCCTCGCTCGGCCTGCTGATCCTGACCCAGATCGACCTGGACAGCTCCTACCCGGCGCTGATCCTGCCCGGTCTGGTCCTGATGGGCCTCGGCATGGGCACCGCGTTCATGCCCGCGATGAGCCTGGCCACGCACGGCGTCCAGCCGCGCGACGCGGGCGTGGCGTCCGCCATGGTCAACACCTCCCAGCAGGTCGGCGGCGCCATCGGCACCGCGCTGCTGAACACCATCGCGGCCAGCGCCACCACCACCTGGCTGGCGGCCCACGCAGCCGGCGCCACCACGCCGGACGCCGCCCGGGCGGTGCAGTTCCAGGGCATGGTGGAGGGCTTCTCGACCGCGATCTGGTGGTCCTTCGGCATCCTGGTCCTGGCGGGCGTGATCGCCTTCACCCTGATCAACGCCGGCCGCCCCGGCTCCGGCGGCGCCGGCAAGGGCGCCGACTCGGACGCGGCGGCCAACGAGGTGCCGGTGCTCGTGCACTGACCCCACGGGGTTCGCGACGGTGCGCCGCGGCCCGTCCGGTGTCCTGAGGACACCGGACGGGCCGTTCGCCGTTTCCGGGGCCGGACGCGGACGCCCCCGGACGCCCCGGGGAGGCGCCCGGGAGGCAGCCGGGAGGCACCCCGATGGAAGTGGGGAGCGATCCCCGATTATTCTGGTCGGACTTCGAAACGGGGATCACTCCCCGCTTCACTCCGACCGAGGTGCGTGGACATGACCCGGAATCAGGGAAACGGCGGCGGGCGCGGACAGCGCGCCGCCGACTGGACCGACGGCCGGCTGGGGATCTACACCCTGGCCCGGGCCAACCTGCGGAAGATCTTCCCGGACCACTGGTCCTTCATGCTGGGCGAGATCTGCCTCTACAGCTTCGCGATCATCATCCTGACCGGTGTCTGGCTGACGCTGTTCTTCAAGCCGAGCATGGGCGAGATCGTCTACGACGGCTCGTACGTGCCGCTCAAGGGCGTGCCGATGTCGGAGGCGTACGCGTCGACGGTCGACATCAGCTTCGAGGTGCGCGGCGGTCTGCTGATCCGGCAGATCCACCACTGGGCGGCGATCGTCTTCATCGCGGCGATGTTCGTCCACATGATGCGGGTCTTCTTCACCGGCGCGTTCCGCAAGCCGCGCGAGATCAACTGGATGTTCGGCTTCCTGCTGCTCTTCCTCGGCATGCTGGACGGCTTCTTCGGCTACTCGCTGCCCGACGACCTGCTCTCCGGCACCGGCATCCGCTTCGTCGAGGGCGCGATCCTGGCCGTCCCGCTGGTGGGCACGTACGTCCAGATGTTCCTGTTCGGCGGCGAGTTCCCCGGCACCGACATCGTGCCGCGGTTCTTCACCGTCCACGTGCTGCTGATCCCGGGCATCATGCTGGGCCTGCTGGTCGCCCACCTGATCCTGGTCTTCCACCACAAGCACACCCAGTGGGCGGGCCCGGGCAGGACGGAGAAGAACGTCGTCGGCATGCCGCTGATGCCGGTCTACCTGGCCAAGGCCGGTGGCTTCTTCTTCCTGGTGTTCGGCCTCACCGCCGTCATCTCGGCGATCGCCACGATCAACCCGGTCTGGGCGTACGGCCCCTACCGCCCGGACCAGGTGTCCACCGACGCCCAGCCCGACTGGTACATGGGCTTCGCCGAAGGGCTCGTCCGGGTGATGCCCGGCTGGGAGGTCGGCCTGGGGGGCCACACCCTCAACCTCGGGGTGCTGATCCCGTTCTCGCTCTTCCCGCTGATCCTCGGCGCGATCGCCGTCTTCCCGTTCGTGGAGGGCTGGGCGGCGAACGACCGGCGCGAGCACCACCTGCTCGACCGCCCGCGCAACGCCCCGGTCCGCACGGCGCTCGGCGCGGCCTGGATCTCGCTCTACCTGGTGACGCTGGCCGGCGGCGGCAACGACCTCATCGCCACCCACCTGCACCTGTCGCTCAACTCCATCACCTACGCCGTCCGGGTGGGATTCTTCGTCGTCCCGGTCGTGGTCTTCGTCGTGACCAAGCGCTGGTGCCTCGGCCTCCAGCGCCGTGACAGGGAGAAGGTGCTGCACGGCCGCGAGACCGGCGTCGTCCAGCGGCTCCCGCACGGCGAGTACGTGGAGGTGCACGCCCCGCTCGCGCCCGCCGCACTGCACCGGCTCACCTCGCACGAGCAGCCGCGTGCCCTCGAACTGCCCGCCCCCGTGGACGACAATGGAGTGGCCCGCCCGGCCGGGGTCCTTGACCGGGCCCGGGCGAGGCTGTCCCGTGGGCTTCACGGCGAGGGCGCCCGGATCCCCGGGCCCACCGCCGAGGAGTTCCACCGGGCCGCCGCGCACCACGTCACCGAGCACCGGGAGACCGGCGACGGTCACGGCCGCTGAGGCCGTGCCGCCCGCGACCACCCGCCGAACCGGAGAGGGAGGACACCGTGCACGACCGTACCGACCAGCTGGCCGACAGCAGATACCTCCTGCTCACCACCTTCGGCGAGGACGGACGCCGGATCCGCTCGCAGAGCTGGGTGATCGCCGACGGCACCGCCCTCGGCATCTGGACGCCCGCCCACTCCGGCGAGGCCGAACGGATCCGCCGCCACCCCAAGGTCCTGGTCGGCCCGTGCGACGCGCACGGGCGCCCGACGGGGCGTCAGCTCCCGGCCCGTGCCGCCGTCTGCGACGCGGACGCCACCGCCCGCTACCGCACCTCGCTGATCAACAAGTACGGGCTGACGGCGTTCCTGGCCCTGGCCCGCAGCCGGATGCGGCTCGGGCTCGCCGGAACCGTCGGCATCCGGATCACGCTCAACGAGCTGGAGCAGCGGCTGGTCGGGCCGGAGTGGCAGGTGCCGACCACGTACTGCCCGAACTGAGTGCCGCCGGGCGGGGGGGGCGGCGGGCAGGCTCAGGCCGGCCCGTCGTCCGGCGCGCGGGCCAGGTCCTCCGGCTCGCAGGCCTCCCGGCCGGTGCCGACGTGCACCACCTTGACCGCACGGCCCGGCCCGCCCGGCACCACCCGCTGCTCGCGGCCGCAGCGCGGGCAGATCAGCGGGATGCGCGAGCGGTGGGCGGCCGGGCCCGCGGTGCCGTCCGGTTGCGTCACGACAGCGGGTGGGTCGGGACCGGGCTGACCTCCTGGATCTCGCCGTGGGCCTTGGTGAGCAACTGCGAGGCGAGGTCGTTGAGCGCCCGCGCGGCCGCGATCTCCTCGCCGACCCTCAGCTGCTCCGGGTCGGAGGGGTGGCGGCTCGTGTACCCGTGGGCGCGCAGCTCCGTGCCGTCACCCAACCGCAGCAACGCGGCGGCGGCCGTCCGCGGTCCCTCCTCCCGGAATTCCATCTCGATGTGCCAACCGACAAGAGTCTGCATGGCGGATCACCTCCGGCGGTCGCTTCTCGTCCGGCTACCCCTCCAGAGTGCGCCGCACCTCCGGTGAACACCAGAGCAGAGGTTTTGAACGCGCTCAACCCCACGACCGCCCCGGGCCCCCGCGCCCGGGGCCGGCGCAGGAAGTCGGCCGGTCCGACTTCCCACTCCGGCCCTGGGCCGACCGACAGAGCACCATCCCACGCCGACCGGCCCCGCCGGCGGAGGCGGGAGGCCCGCACCGCGTCTTCGACGGCGGCGTGGGGGGGGGGGGGGGGCCCGGCGCCGGGCCCCCCCGCGCCCGGGGGGGGGGGGGGGGGGGGGGGGTGGGGGGGGGGGGGGGGGGGGGGGGGGGGGGGGTCTGGCGCCCGGGCCGACTTCCCACTCCGCGCCGGGTGGGGTCAGGTGGTGGGGATGGTGAGGAGGAGGGTGTCGGTGTCGAGGGTGCGGATCTCGAAGTGGGTGATGGTGGTGGGCGGGTAGGCGGTGCCGCCGGTGGTGCGGAGGGGGGTGGCGGGGGCGTAGCCGGTGGCGGGGACGTTCCAGGTGGTCACGGTCTGGTGGCCGCCGGCGGCGGAGACCGCGACCAGGTCGCACGTCAGCGGCCCCTGGACGCCGGAGAGTTCGAGGGTGACCCGGCTGCCCCAGGGGGCGGGGTCCACGCCGACCGTGGCGTGGGCGCCGGTGGCCGCGTCGGTCGCGGTGAAGCGGTGGGCGGCCGCGGTGGCGACCACGCCGGGCGCGGAGTCGGCGGTGATCACGGCGGCGGTCACCGCGGGGCCGGCGATCGTCAGCGCGGCCGCCGCGGCGACCAGCACCAGCCGCCGCACGCGCCCGCGCCGGCGGCTCTCCCGGACCTGCCCGACCAGCCGGTCCAGCAGCGCCGGGTCCGGCCGGGGGGCGGGGTCGGCCGGGTCGGCGGCGGCCGCGTACTCACCGAGCAGTGCCTCGACGGGGCGGAGTTCGGCGAGCCGTCCGGCGCACTGCGGGCAGCCGGCGGCCAGGTGGGCGTCGAAGGCGGCGCGTTCGGCGGGGTCGAGGACGCCGAGGACGTAGGCGCCGACGTCGAGGTGCACGGCCCGCGCGGGTTCGGGTCCGGACGGTGTCACGATGTCACTCCCCGTTCCTCCAGCGCGAGCCTGAGCGCGCGCAGCGCGTAGTACGCCCGCGAGCGCACCGTGCCCGCCGGGACGCCGAGTTCGGCGGCCGCCTCGGTGGCGGTGCGGCCCTTGAAGTAGGTCTCGACGATGACCTCGCGGTGCGCGGCGGAGAGGTCGCCGAGCGCGTCGGCGACCGTCATCATCCGCAGCGCACGGTCGAGTTCGTCCTCAGCCGGCATCAACTCCAGCGGCCCGGCGTCCACTTCGCGCGGGCGGGCGAGTCCGGCGCGGTGCTCGTCGATGACGATGCGGCGGGCGACGGTGGCGAGCCAGGGCCGCAGCGAACCGGCCGCCGGGTCCAGCCGGTGGAGGTTGCGCCAGGCGCGCAGCAGCGTCTCCTGCACGACGTCCTCGGCGCGCTGGCGGTCGCCGGCGACGAGGTGGAGGACGAAGCCGAACAGCGGCCCGGCGTGCTCGCGGTAGAGCGCGCGCATCAGTTCCTCGTCCGGGGCCGGCGCGCCCCGGACGGCCGGGCGGCCGTCACCGGGAGGCTCCTCGGTCACCCTCACATCCTCGCGCACGCGGACCTCCGGGTCGAACGTCGTCACGGGCCGGACGGCCGGCTCAGTAGCCGGTCCCACCGGAGCCGCCGGAACCGCTCGTGCCGGCCCGGTCACCGGTGGGGGTCACCGCGAACCAGATGCCCTGCACGCCCTGGCCCTTGGTGTCGCCGGGCTTCTCGTCGGGCGTGTAGCGGTAGAGCGGCCGACCCGCGAGGGTGAGCTGCTTGCTGCCGTCGGCGCGGGTGACGGTGCCGACCAGCTTGGCGTCGACGCCGCTGACGGAGGCCGTCGTACCGGTGGCCGGGACGGGCGGCCAGAGCGCCGCGCAGCCGCCGTTGCAGGTGGCGGTGGGCGGGTCGGCACTGTCGTGGTCGAAGCGGTAGAGGGTGTAGCCGGCGCTGTCGGTGACGATGGTGCCGAGGTGCGGGTCGTGGGTGGTCCGCAGGGCGGCGGCGGACATGCCGGGCGAGGCCGGGGCGCTGGGTGCGGCGGGCGGCCGGGCGGGCGACGAGCCGCTGTAGGACGAGCCGCAGCCCGCCACCAGGGCCGCCGCGGCCAGCCCGGTGGCGGC
Organism: Kitasatospora sp. NPDC015120; assembly: GCF_043080305.1. NCBI lineage: Bacteria > Bacillati > Actinomycetota > Actinomycetes > Kitasatosporales > Streptomycetaceae > Kitasatospora > Kitasatospora sp. NPDC015120. Next base: position 39,772 of record NZ_JBIBVJ010000018.1, read on the forward strand.
CAGCCCGGTGGCGGCGAGCACGGCGAGCCGTCCGCGGGGGTGCACGGGAGGGCGCCGGACTCCGTCGGTGTGATCATCGGTGGTGCCGTCGGTGCGGCGGGTGGTGCGCATGGTGACCGCTCCCCGGTCGGTGCGGGTGCACGTCGGTGCCGGACACCCTCCGGTACGGACGGGGGCGGCCGTCCGCTCAACGGACGGCGCGGTAGGGTCCGCGGAATAGCGCGCGGGCAGCAGCCGTTGTCGGGGGCACATGGCCTTGACCGCCACCACCGGAAGGGCAGGAGTCGCGACATGAGCAGTACGGTCGAGCTGACCAAGGAGAACTTCGACGAGATCGTCCCCGGCCCGGACGGCGAGGGTTTCGTCTTCATCGACTTCTGGGCGGCCTGGTGCGGCCCCTGCCGCCAGTTCGCGCCGGTCTTCGAGAAGGCCGCCGAACGCCACCCCGACCTGGTCTTCGCCAAGGTGGACACCGAGGCGCAGCAGGACCTGGCCGCGGCCTTCGGGATCCAGTCGATCCCCACGCTCGCGATCATCCGCGACGGCGTGCTGGTCTTCTCCCAGGCGGGCGCGCTGCCCGAGCCGGTGTTCGAGGACCTGATCGGCCAGGCCCGCAAGCTGGACATGGCCGAGGTGAAGCGGAAGGTGGCGGCGGAGCAGGACGGCGGGCCGAAGGCCTGAGCCCTGGCCCTCGCACGGCCCGTTCGTCATGGCGAGCCCCCGGGACGGTACAGCCGGCCCCCGGGGGCTCGCCGCCGTGTGTCCGGGGCGCGCGCGTCGGGGCGCCGTGTCACGGGCCGCCGCGTTTCAGCGCTCGCCCGCCCCGCTCCAGGCGGTGAGGCGGGCGGCGAGGGCGCGCAGTTCGTCCCGCAGGGCGTCGGGGCCGCGGACGGTGAAGGGCCAGCCGAGGCCGGCCAGCATCACGGCCATCCCGTCGAGCCGCTCGGCCCGCGCGCGGAACAGGACGCGCCCGTCCCCGGTCGCGGTGACCGTGCCCGCGGTGGGCGGGATGCGGTGGCGGGCCTCGTCGAGCGTGGTGGTGAGCACCACCTCGACCTCGTGCGTCCAGGGCACCGCGGCGAGCGACTCCAGCACCCGCTGGACCGGGTCGACGCCGGCCGGCGGCTCGAAGCCGTCCTCGCGCGGCTCGACCGCGCGGATCCGGTCCACCCGGAAGGTCCGCTGCTCCCCGCTGCGGTGGTCCAGCCCCGTGGTGTACCAGCGCCCCGAGTGGAAGACCAGCCCGTACGGGTCGAACGCGCGCTCACTGGGCGCGCCCTCCCGGTCCCGGTAGTCGAGCCGCACCCGGCGCCGGCGGCGGGCCGCCTCGGCGAGCGCGAAGAGGGCGGCGGCGGCCGGGCTGGGGCCGGTGGCGGGCGCGGCGGTCAGCCCGAGGGTCTGCTCGACGGCCGCGACCTGCTCGCGCAGCTGCGGCGGCAGCACCCGCTGGATCTTGGCGAGCGCCGACTCCCCGGCCTGCTCCCCCACCGACAGCCCGGAGCGCCGGCCGGCCAGCAGCCCGAGCACCACGGAGGCGGCCTCGTCGCCGGTGAGCATCAGCGGCGGCAGCCGGAACCCGGGCATCAGCCGGTATCCGCCGTAGCGGCCCCGCTCGGCGCGCACGGGGATGCCGAGTTCGGCGAGCCGGGCCGCGTAGCGGCGCACGGTGCGGACGTCGACCTCCAGCCGGGCGGCGAGTTCGGCGCCGGTGAGGCCGGGGCGGGCCTGGAGCAGTTCGAGCAGGGCGAGGGTGCGGCTGACCGGATGCTCCACGAGTCCTGCGCTCCTCGGGCGTGCTGCGGTTCGCCCGGACGGCGGCCGGTGTGCCGGCCGGGCCGGTCGGCGGCCCTCGCCGACGATCCCGGTTAATCCGGTCGAGTTCTGTCCGGATGTGATTCTAGGGTCGGAGTCGACGACGGGCCGCCGGGAGACCTCCCGGCTGCCCGACCGCGGCCGCGCGGCCCCGCACCATCAGGACAACAGGAGAGGACCGTTCCCCATGAGCACCTTCGTACTCGTCCCCGGTTTCTGGCTCGGCGGCTGGGCCTGGGACGCGGTGGCCGAACCGCTGCGCGCCGCGGGTCACATCGTGCACGCGGTGACCCTGCCCGGGCTCGCCGAACGGGCCGGCGAGGCCTCGCCGGAGACCGGGGCGCAGGCCCACATCGACGACCTGACCGACCTGCTGGTCCGCGAGGACCTCCGGGACGTCGTCCTGGTCGCGCACAGCGGCGGCACCATCGCCGTGAGCGGCGCGGCCGACCGGGTCCCGGAGCGGATCCGCCGAGTGGTCTGGGTCGACTCCGGCCCGATGGCCGGCGGCGTCGCGCTCGCCGAGCTCTGGGATCCCGCCTACCGCACCGCGCTGGAGGCCTCACTGGTCGACGGCTGGCGGCTGCCGCTGCCCTCCTGGGAGGTGCTGGCCTCGGGCGGCGCGGACGTGGCGGGCATCGACGAGGAGGACCTCGCCCGGTTCCGCGCGCGGGCGACCGACCAGCCGGCCCGCACGTTCACCGAGCCGGTGCGGCTGGCCGACGGGGCGGCGAAGCTGCCGAAGGCCCTGGTCTCGTGCTCGATCCCGCTGGCGCAGGTCCGGGAGATGATCGCCGCCGGGCACCCGTACTTCGCGGCGCTCGGCGGGCCGGAGTGGGAGCTGCGCGAAGTCCCGACCGGGCACTGGCCGATGTTCTCCCGTCCGGCCGAGACGGCGGCGGTGCTGGCCGAGTTGGCCGGGATCGAGTAGGACGCTCCCGGGCCCGGCCGCGCGGGCGGGGTGCCGGTGCCGCCATGCGGACCGGCGCCTCGCCCGCGTGTTCGGCTGCGCCGGGCGGGCGGGGCGTCGCAGGATGGGCACGGCACCACGGCACACCCGCGAGAGCACGGAGGAAGCACGGATGACCTCTTCCCAGTCCACCGCCCCCGAGGAGTACGACGTCATCGTGATCGGCGCCGGCCCGACCGGCGAGAACGTCGCCGACCGGACGGCCGCCGCCGGTCTGCGCACGGTGATCGTGGAGAGCGAACTGGTCGGCGGCGAGTGCTCGTACTGGGCCTGCATGCCGAGCAAGGCACTGCTGCGCCCGGTGGCCGCGCTGGCCGACGCCCGCGCGGTGGCCGGCTCCCGGGAGGCGGTCGGCGGCGTCCTGGACCCGGCCGCGGTGCTCGCCCGGCGCGACTCGTTCACCTCGCACTGGCAGGACGACGGCCAGGTGCAGTGGCTCCGCGACACCGGGATCGACCTGGTCCGCGGCCACGGCCGGCTGGCCGGCGAGCGGCAGGTGACGGTCGAGGCGGAGGACGGCAGCGAGCGGCTGCTGGTGGCCCGGCACGCGGTGGCGATCTGCACCGGCAGCCGCCCGGTGCTGCCGCAGGGCGTGCCCGGACTGGCCGACGCGAGGCCGTGGACCAACCGGGAGGCGACCGGCTCGCCGACCGTCCCCCGGCGGCTGGCCGTGGTCGGCGGCGGCGTGGTCGGCGTGGAGCTGGCCACCGCCTGGCGGGCGCTCGGTTCGGAGGTGACGCTGCTGGTCCGCGGGGGCGGGCTGCTGCCCCGGATGGAGCCGTTCGCCGGCGAGCTGGTCGCGGACGGCCTGCGGGCGGCCGGGGTGGACGTCCGCTTCGGGACGGAGGTCGCCTCCCTGGAGCGGCGGGCGGCGGAGGCGGCGGACGGCGGGTCCTCCGAGGTCACCCTGGTGCTCGGCGACGGCGGGCGGCTGACCGCCGACGAGGTGCTGTACGCCACCGGGCGTGCCCCGCGCACCGCGGACGTCGGCCTGGAGCAGGTCGGCCTGCACCCCGGCGGCTGGCTGGACGTGGACGACAGCTGCACCGTGCTCGGGATCGACGGCAGCTGGCTGTACGCGGCCGGGGACGTCAACCACCGGGCGCTGCTCACCCATCAGGGCAAGTACCAGGCGCGGATCACCGGCGCGGCGATCGTCGCACGCGCCGAGGGGCGCTCGCTGGACACCGCGCGCTGGGGCGCGCACGCCGCGTCCGCCGACAGCGCGGGCGCGCCGCAGGTGGTCTTCACCCACCCGGAGGTCGCGGCCGTCGGCCTGACCCTGGACGCCGCCGAGCGGGCCGGGCTGCGGGTGAAGGCGATCGACCACGACCTCGGCGCGGTCGCCGGTGCCTCGCTGTACGGCGACGACTACGAGGGCCGGGCCAGGGCGGTCTTCGACCTGGACCGGGAGGTGCTGGTGGGCGTGACGTTCGTCGGTCCCGGCGTCTCCGAACTGCTGCACTCGGCGACCGTCGCGGTGGTCGGCGAGGTGCCGATCGACCGGCTCTGGCACGCGGTGCCCGCCTACCCGACGATCAGCGAGGTCTGGCTGCGGCTGCTGGAGGGCTGCCGGGGCTGACCGCCCCGCCGTGCCCGTTCCGGCGGGCCGTCCGCCGGTTCCCGGCGGACGGCCCGGTGCCCGGCGCGGCGAGATGTGGCGGGCGCCCGACGGCGGGACACTGGCCCGGGGAGGGTGACCGGGCGGGGCCGTTTCGCCGAGCAGGTGGTGTGTGGCAATGAGCGAAGTGCTGTTGGCCGTCGGGACCGAGAAGGGCCTGTTCCTCGGGCGCAGCCGCGACCGGTTGGACTGGGAGTTCAGCGGGCCGCACTTCCGGATGAACGCGATCTACTCCGTCGCGATCGACCGCCGCGACCGCGGCGACGGCGGGCCCCGCAGGGACGGGGGTGTCCGGCTGCTGGTGGGCGCCGACAGCAGCCACTGGGGGCCGTCGGTCTGGCGCTCGGACGACCTCGGCGCCAGCTGGTTCGAGCCGCCCACCCCGGCGATCCGCTTCCCCGAGCACACCGGTGCCTCGCTCACCCGGGTCTGGCAGCTCCAGCCGGCCGGCCCCGAGGCCCCCGGCGTGGTCTACGCGGGCACCGAGCCCGCCGCGCTGTTCCGCTCCGAGGACGGCGGGGAGAGCTTCACGATGGTCGAGCCGCTCTGGAACCACCCGCAGCGCAGTGAGTGGGGCGCCGGGTACGGCGGCCAGGGCCTGCACACCGTCCTCAGCGACCCCCGCGACCCCCAGCGGCTGCTGGTCGCCGTCTCCAGCGGCGGCGTCTACCGCAGCAAGGACGGCGGCGACAGCTGGGAGCCGTCCAACACCGGGCTGCGGGCCGAGTTCTTCCCGGCGGAGAGCCAGTACCCCGAGTTCGGCCAGTGCGTGCACAAGATCGCCCGGGACGCCGTCAACCCGGACCGGCTCTACCTGCAGAACCACGGCGGCGTCTACCGCAGCGACGACGGCGGCGCGAGCTGGCGCTCGATCGCCGACGGGCTGCCCGCCGACTTCGGCTTCGCGATCGCCGCCCACCCGCGCCGCGCCGACACCGCGTACGTGTTCCCGCTCGGCGGCGCCGACGACCGGATCCCGCCCGGCCGCCGCTGCCGGGTGTTCCGGACGAACGACGCCGGTGACAGCTGGCAGGCGCTCGCCGAGGGCCTGCCGGGCGAGGACCACTACGGCATCGTGCTGCGCGACGCGCTGCGCACCGACGACGTCGAGCCGGCCGGCATCTACTTCGGCAACCGGACCGGCGACGTCTACGCCAGCCACGACGAGGGCGAGCACTGGTCGCTGCTGGTCTCCCACCTGCCGGACGTCCTCTGCGTCCGGGCGGCCGTGATCGCGGACTGACCCGGGAGCCGGAGCCGGGGCGGCGGGCTCAGGTGTCGTACTCGCCGTCCCACGGGGCGTGGAGGCCCAGGCCGTCGGGGTGGAGCCCGGCCTCGCCGAACCGGTGCTGCACGGCGGAGCAGCACCGGTCACCGCCCGCCTGGCGGGACGGCGTAGGTGACCGAGGCGGAGAACCGGCCGCCCCGGAAACGGCCGACGGTGCCGGTGCGGCAGCCGGGCTCGCGGGCGATCGGAATGACCTCGGGGACGCTCATGCCCGGCCACGCCGGCCCCCGCCACCGGCACCACCGGGGCGGGCCCCTCGGCGCAGGGTGCGGAAGAACGCCCGGACGTCCGCCACCAGCGGCTCCGGCGCCTGGAGCGAGGCGAAGTGGCCGCCGGTGTCGTAGGCGGTCCAGCGGGTCACGGTGTGGGACAGCTCGGCCAGGGTGCGGATCGCCCGGTCGCCGCGGAACAGCGCCACCCCGGTCGGCACGCCCGAGGGCGCCGGGCGGCCCCAGCCGTCGGCCGCGATCTCGCGGTAGAGGCGGGCCGCCGAGCCGGCCGTGCCGGTGAGCCAGAACGCGGTGACGTCGGTCAGCACGGCGTCCCACGAGGGCAGGGTCTGACGGGTCGCCACCGGATCGTGGTCGACGAAGAATTCGAGGTTCCAGGCGAGTTGGCCGACCGGTGAGTCGTTCAGCGCGTAGGCCACGGTCTGCGGGCGGGTGGACATCTGCGCCGCGTAGCCGCAGTGCGCCTGCCACCAGCGGGCGTTGGCCCCGGCCCGGGCCCGCTCGTCGGCGGTCAGCAGCGCGGACTCCGCCGCGTCGAGCGGGGCCGAGGCGTTCGGCGGCGCGTTGAGGTGGACGCCGATCACCCGGTCGGGCGCCACCCGGCCGAGCTCGGGCGAGACGATCGCGCCGAAGTCGCCGCCCTGCGCGCCGTAGCGCCGGTGGCCGAGCCGGCGCATCAGCTCGGCCCAGGCCGAGGCGATCCGGCGGACGCCCCAGCCCGGTGCGGTGGCCGGCCCGGAGTGGGCGAAGCCCGGCAGCGAGGGCGCGACGACGTGGAACGCGTCGGCCGGGTCACCGCCGTGCGCCCGGGGGTCGGTGAGCGGTCCGAGGATACCGGTGAAGTCGTGGACGGTGCTGGGCCAGCCGTGCGTGAGGACCAGCGGGAGCGCGTCCGGCTCGGGCGAACGGACGTGCAGGAAGTGCACGTTCTGGCCGTCGATCACGGTGGTGAACTGGGGGAAGGCGTTGAGCTCCGCCTCGTGCGCCCGCCAGTCGTAGCCGTCCGCCCAGTACCCGGCCAGCTCGCGCAGGTACGGCCCGGCCACCCCGTACGACCAGCCGGCCCCCGGCAGGTCGTCGGGCCAGCGGGTGCGGGCGATCCGCAGGCGCAACTCGTCGAGCTCGCCCTGGGGAACGGCGAGGCGGAACGGACGGACGGCGTCCTCGTCGGTGATCATGCGGCGACGCTAGGCGGCGAGTAGGTCCGCCGGTGTCCTACTCGCCGCCCGGCCCCACCGGTCGATCCGGTCGATCCGGTCGATCCGGTCGATCCGGTTGATCCGGACGGATCGTTCACCGAGCATGGCGGGGACGGGTACAGGGCGTGCCGAGGGGTGCGCCGACGCGCGAGGATCGGACGAACGGCGTGACGGAGCAGGATCCTGACTGGCAGTACGGCTACGGGGCGGACGGCGACGTTCTCGTGCGGTACCGGCTCGGGGAGCGGGAGGGGCGGCCCTGGGCCGATCAGCTGGAGGTGGTCGACCCGCACGCCGGCCTGGCCGCACAGGTCGCCTACGTGCGCTCGGAGTTGGCGGGCTGGGTGGTTTCCGGACCGGTCGGGCTCGGCGAGGAGCTGGTGCGGCAGGGCTCCACGGTGCTGCGCCACGGCCACACCATGGAGCGCAAGCTCACCGGCGCGGCGCCCGCCGGGGGGTGGGGGGCCTGGGCGGGGACCCCGCTGCGGGCCGGGTTCCGGGTCGTCCCGTGCGACCGGCCGGCCGAGGAGCTGGCCCCCGGCTCGCTGGCCGCCTTCGGCCCCGGCCACCCCGACCACCACCCCGAGGACGCCGAGAACGCCCGGTCCGCGGTGCAGCGGCTCGCCGAGCTGCTCGCCGGGGAGGTCATAGGGCCGCTGCTGCCGTCCAGCGCCCTGGTCGTGGACGACGCCGACCGGGTGGTGGCCGGAGCCGTGCTGACCGACTGGGACGGAATGCCCTGGATCGCCCATGTGTTCCGCCACCCGGCGCACGGCTACCCCGGTCTCGGCGCCGACCTGCTGCGGCGCACCGTCGCGGACGTCGCCCTCGCGGGCCGGACCGCGATCGGGCTGGCGGTGACCGAGGGCAACCGGGCGCGTCGGCTGTACGAGGAGATGGGCTTCACGGTGACGCGCAGCTCGCTGACGGTCATCGTCCCCTGAGGCGCCGCGGGGGTTCTGCGCCCCTCCGCGGACGTGACGGCCGGTCACGCGTACGGAGGGGCCGCCGCGTCCGTCCAGCCGGTGAAACGGCCACCGGGGCCGTCGGTGGCGGTGTGTAGGCTCGCGGCATGGCAAGGGTGACGCGGGACGACGTGGCGAGGGCGGCGGGGACGTCGACTGCGGTCGTGAGTTATGTGATCAACGATGGACCGCGGCCAGTGGCGGCCGCGACACGGGCCCGGGTGCTGGCTGCCGTCGAGGAGCTGGGGTACCGGCCGAACCGGGTCGCGCAGGCGATGGCCCGGCGGCGCACCGACCTCATCGGCATGGTCGTGCCGGACGCCCGCCAGCCCTTCTTCGCCGAACTCGCGCACACCGTGGAACGCGCGGCCGCCGAGCGCGGGCGGCTGCTGCTGATCGGCAACTCCGACTACGCCGACGAGCGCGAGGCGCACTACATCCGCGCCTTCCTCGGCATGCAGGTCGACGGCCTGATCCTGGTCACCCAGGACCCGTCCGCCCCCGGGGTCACCGGCGTGGACGCCACCGAGGGGACACCGGTCGTCCTGCTGCACCACCGCGCCGAGACCGAGCGAGGGATCGCCGTGGTCGCGGACGACGAGGGCGGCGCCCGCGAGGTCGTCCGCCACCTGCTCGGCCACGGTCACGCCGAGGTGCACTGCTTCGGCGGCACCTTCGCGCTCAGCCCCAGCGACCCGGTGACCGTGCGCACCGCGGGCTGGGCCGCCGCGCTCGCCGAGGCCGGCCTCCCCACCGAGGGCCGGCTGTCCGCGGCGCCGTTCGACCGGGTGCGGGCGCACCGCGAGGCGCTCGCGCTGCTGGCGCGCGCCGACCGGCCGACCGCCGTCTTCTGCGCGACCGACGACCAGGCGATCGGTCTGCTGCGGGCCGCCGACGACCTGGGCATCCGGGTGCCCGAGGACCTCGCGGTGGCCGGCTTCGACGACATCGCCGAGGCGGTGATCGCCGGACCTCCGCTGACCAGCGTGACCACCGCCCAGGCGGAGATGGCGCGCGCCGCCGTCGACCTGGTGCTGAGCGCGGGTGCCGACGGCGGACCGGCCCCGGCGCCGGGGGCCCGGACGTTCCCGGCCCGGATGGTGCTGCGCCGCTCCTGCGGCTGCGCCGGGGACTGAACCGCCGGGCCCGGGGCCGGGCCGCTCAGATCCCGGCCCGGGTGAGCCGGCGGAAGACGGCGGCCACGACGAGGGCGGTGAGCACCAGCAGCAGACCGGCCTCGACGAGCTGGATCGGCACGAGGTGCGACACCGGGTGGTACCGCCCCCAGGAGGTGGGCGCCGCCGCACAGACGTCGGCCACCGGCCGGCATTCGCCGGACGTCATCCTGGTGCCGTCCGCGAGCACCACTCCGTGCTCCACCAGCCAGGCGTTGGGGGGCTGGCCGAAGCCGCCCAGGGTGTTGTTGTACGGCTGCTCCTGGTCGGTCACCGGCCAGAGGGAGGGCCGCAGCATGATCATCGCGGTGTGGGCGAGCGCCACCGCCGCGCCGCTCGCCAGCACAGCGGCGACGGTGCGCCGCAGCAACTGGCCGATCAGCACGCCCAGCGCCAGGCCGAACAGCGACCAGGCGACGGGGACCACGCCGAGCACGGGGTAGGTGAAGCCCTGGAACGGCGGGTCGAAGACCCCGAAGGCCCCCCGCCGGTGCACGATGTCCGACCACCACACCCAGCTGGTCAGCCCGGCCACCAGGGCGGACAGCAGCAGCACGACGGCGCCCGGGACGGCGAGCCGGGCCGCCAGCCAGCGGCCCGGGCCGACGGACTGCGCCAGCACCAGCCGCAGGGTGCCGCGCTCGTACTCCTGGGCGAGCAGCGGTCCGCCGAGGAAGGCGCCGAGCAGGACCGGGACGGCCGTGATGGCCGGCTGCAGGATGTCCGTGAAGGCCCGGAGCAGCATCTCCAGCCGGCCGTACTGCACCCGGCACTCCAGGCTCCAGCTCTCGCCGGAGCCGCAGCCGGTCCGCCTCATCAGCTCGGTCCGGTCCTGGATGAGGACATGCAGGGCGATCAGGAGCAGCACGGTGAGGACCGCCGGAACCGCCATCGTCCGCACCGCCACCCGGCTCTGCTGCCAGGACAGCCAGAGCACGCCGCGCGGTCCCCGGGAGCGGCGGGCGGTCGCGGGCCGTCCGGCCGTGCGGTCCGCGGGCGCCGGGGCGGGCGGGCCGGTCAGGGTGCTGGTGCTCATGCGGCGGCCTCGCGATCGGGGGCGGTGACGGGGGTCAGGACCGGGGTGCGCAGGTAGGCCAGCAGCAGTTCCTCCAGGCTCGGCCGGCTCGACTCCCACGGCCCGTCGACCGGTTCGCCGGTGTGCAGCAGCGCGGTGACCTGGCGGCCCCGGACCCGCCGCTCCACGGTGGTGCCGGCGGGCAGTTCGGCCCCGTCGGCGGCGCCGATCAGCAGCTGGTGGCCGTCGAGGATCTCCTCCAGGTCCCCGGCCAGCCGGATCCGGCCCGCCTGGACCAGCAGCACGTGGTCGATGACGCCGTCGAGTTCGGGCAGGATGTGGGAGGAGACCAGGATGGTGGTGCCGCGTTCGGCGGCCTCGGCCATCAGCACGCCCATCAGTTCGTGGCGGGCGAGCGGGTCGAGGTCGGCCATCGGCTCGTCGAGCAGGAGCAGGTCGGCGCGCTTGCCGAGGGCGAGCGCGAGCGCGACCCGGGTGCGCTGGCCGCCGGAGAGCGAGCCGACGCGCGCGTCCAACGGCAACTCGCCCATCTCGACGACCCGTCGGGCGGCGTCCTCGTCCCACCCGGGGTTGAGCTCGCGCCCGAGGCGCAGGGTGCCCGCCACCGTGAACGAGGGGTAGAGCGGCTTCTCCTGGGTGACGTAGGCGACCCGCGCGCGGGACTCCGGGGTGCTCGACGTCGCGCCGAACACCCGCAGTTCGCCCTCGGTCGGCTCGATCAGCCGGGCGGCCAGGGTGAGCAGGGTGCTCTTTCCCGCCCCGTTGGCGCCGACCACGCCGCAGATCCGGCCGGCCGGGACGGTGAAGTGGCAGTCGCGCAGGGCCCATCGGTCACCCCGGTAGCGCTTGCCCAGCCCCACGGCCTCGACGGCCGGCCGCCCCTGCGCCGGTGTCGCGTCCGGTCCGGATGTCACGTCCGTCATGCGGTCCCCCCGCCCTCCCTAGTCCGTGGCGGCCGGGCCGTCCGGCCCGGCCGGCCCGTGCGGCGCCCCGGGGACGCCGGTGGCGAAGCGCTGTTCCAGCACGGAGGCCAGCAGCGCGGTGATGTCCTCGCGGTCGAGTCCGGCCGCGCGGGCTTCGTCGACCCAGCCCACCAGCCCCGCCCGCAGCGGCCCGTCGGCGGCCGCCTCGGGCCGGGCGAGCGAGCGGCGGACGAAGGTGCCGAGCCCCGGCCGGGGCTCGACCAGGCCCTCGCGCTCCAGCTCGCGGTAGGCCTTCAGCACGGTGTTCGGGTTGATCGCGGTCTGCTCGACCACCTCCCGGGCGGTCGGCAGCTTGTCCCCGGGCTGGAGCACACCGAGCCGCAGCGCCTGCTTGGTCTGCTGCACGATCTGCTGGTAGGTGGAGACGCCGCTGCGCCGCTCGATGCGGTATTCGATCACACCCGCAACACCCTTTCACTAGGTCATTAGTGGAATCGTGGCGAACCTCGGCGCCGTGGTCAAGTCGGACCCGGGGGCCCGGGGCCCGCGGGGGTCACGGACGGCGGAGCAGCCGCAGGTCGCCGTCGTCCACGACCCGCCGGTAGCCCAGCTCCCCGTACCACCCGAGCATCCGGACGGTGTCCTCGATCGCGCAGGGTGCGTGCACGCTGGGGTCGGCCAGGTCGACGGCCACCCACTGCGGGCCGTCCTGCAGCGCGTCGGCGAGCGGTGGCGCCGGTTCGCGGCAGACCAGGCCGACGGTGGTCCGGCCGGCCAGCTGCGCGGCGAGGCGGTTGGACGCGGCCACGGTGGCGCCGTCGGGTATCCGTTCCAGCAGCTCGCGGGTCTGCGCCAGGCGCGGCGAGGTGCCCCAGGCCCCGGGGGCGGCGAGCTCGTGCAGCGGGTAGACCGGGAGGGTCACGGCGGCGACCAGGCCGGCGGCCACCAGCGCGCGCCGGGCCCGGCGGACGGCGGCGGCGTCCGCCGGGGCGGGGGAAGGACCGTCCGGCGCGGGAGGACCGTCCGGCGCGGCCTGGCGGCAGGGGCGGGCGAAGGCGCCGGTCCGGTCCAGGGCGTCCACCAGGGCCGCCAGCAGCAGCGGCATCAGCACCGCGCTGTAGTGGTACCCCACGCCCCAGTAGTGCGGGTTGTCGGCGACCAGCCGCCACCCCAGGGTCGGCACGCAGAGCAGCGCCAGCGGTGACCGCAGTCCGAGGAACCCGGCGGTCGCGGCGGCCAGGCCGAGCAGCAGCCACTTCAGCGGCGGCCAGACCAGCCGCACCGCCGTGTCCCACGGCGCGCCGACGGCCTCCCCCGCGCCCAGCTGCCCCCAGTAGGCGAAGTCGCCGCCGGGGTTGAACGACGGCAGCACCACCAGCATGGTCAGCGCCGTCGCGGCCAGGCCGAAGAGCGCCACCGCGAAGCCCAGCGCCCGGATCCCGCTCCCGCGCGCCGCCCGCCCGCAGACCAGTGCCCCGACGGCGGCCACCGTCAGCCCGAGGTCCTCCTTCACCAGCACCAGCGGCAGCGCCCAGAGCAGCGCCGCGACCGGCCGCCCCCGCCCCAGCGCGGTGGCCGCGAAGGCCAGCAGCGGCACGGCGAACGCGATCTCGTGGAAGTCGTCGGCCACCGCCTCGACGATCCCCCAGGACACCCCGGTCAGACAGCCGACGGCACCGGCCAGCCGCGGACCGCCGACCTGGTGGGCCCACCGGCTCAGCGGCACCACGGCCAGTGCCATCAGCACCGCCTGGGCGACCAGCAGCGTCACGGCGCTCGGGAACGCCCGGTAGAACGGGGCGAGGGTGGCGAGCAGTGGGTGGAAGTGGTCGCCGAGCAGGTGGTAGCCGGGGCCCTTGAGCAGTACGACCGGCGCCCGCCCGTGCGCGTAGGCCCGTACCGCCTGCTCGAAGATGCCCAGGTCGTAGGCCTGGGTCAGCATGCGCCGGTGCCGGTTGACGGCGACGCAGGCGTAGAGCACGGCGAACAGCCCGGCGAGCCCCCAGGACAGCACCCGGGGCCGCCGGAGGGAGCGGAGCACCGCGCGGAGCATCCCCATGAACAAACCACCCTTCCACTATTGAATTAGTGAAAGGGTGGTGGAACTCGGGAGCGGCCGTCAACCCCGGCCGGACCGGACCGGGGGGTACCCCGCCCCGCCTACGGGGGTCAACCCCCCTGCCGGGAAGGGGGTTTCTCCGGTTCCGGGGCGCCCGGCCGGCCGCCAGACTTCCTGTCATGAGCCCACAGTCCACGGCCCTGCCGTCCCCCGTTGCGGCCGCACCGCCGCACCGCGACCCGGGCGGCAGCGACTTCGCCCAGCTCACCCGCCGCATAGCCGAGGAGGCGCTGCTCGACCGCCGCCCCGGCTACTACGCGATCCGCTTCGGCGTCACGCTGGCCGCGTTCGCGGGCGGCTGGTACGCCCTGTTCGCACTGGGCGACACCCCGCTGCAGCTCGCACTGGCGGCCGCCATGGCCGTCGTCTTCGGCCAACTTGGTCTCCTGGCACACGACCTGGCGCACCGCCAGGTCTTCTCCGACCGGCGGCGCAGCGAGCTCGGCGGGCGGATCGTCGCCAATCTGCTGATGGGCATGAGCTACGGCTGGTGGATGAACAAGCACACCCGCCACCACGCCAATCCCAACCACGAGGGCCGGGACCCGGACGTCGCGCCCGACATCGTGGTCTGGTCCCAGCAGCAGGCCCGGCAGGCGCGCGGGGTCCCCCGGTTCATCGGACGGCGGCTGGCGTTCCTCTTCGTCCCGCTGCTGCTCCTGGAGGGCCTCAACCTCAGCTACAACAGCTTCCGGGCGCTGCGCGGCCCCCAGCTGAAGCGCCGCCGGCTGGAGGGCGCCCTGCTGGTCCTGCACTTCGCGGCCTACTTCGGGGCCGTCTTCACCGCGCTGCCGGCCGGCCGGGCGGTCGCCTTCCTCGCCGTCCACCAGGCCCTGCTCGGCGTCTACCTGGGCTGCGTCTTCGCGCCGAACCACAAGGGCATGCTGATGGTGACGCCGGAGATGCGGCTGGACTTCCTCCGGCGGCAGGTGCTGACCTCGCGCAACGTCCGCGGCAACCCCGTCCTGGACACGCTGATGGGCGGCCTCAACTACCAGGTGGAGCACCACCTCTTCCCCAGCATGCCGACCCCGGCGCTCCCCCGGGCCGCCCGGATCACCCGCCGGTTCTGCGCGGAGAAGGGCATCCCGTACCACGAGACCGGGCTGCTCCGCTCCTACCGCGAGATCTTCGCCCACCTCCACCGCACCGGCGAGCCGCTGCGCGCGGACCACTGAGCGCCACGGCCCCGACGGGTCTCCCGGCTAGACGAGTTCGGCGGCGAGCAGGTCCATCAGGAGGTTGTCGTGCCAGCTGCCGTCGGAGCCGCGCTCGTACTGGCGCATCACGCCCACGGGGCGGAAGCCGACCTTCTCGTAGCAGCGGATCGCCGGGGCGTTGTCGGCCGCCGGGTCGATGACGAGCCGGTGGAAGCCGTGGTGGCCGATCAGGTGGCGGGCCAGGGTGCGGACGGCGTCGGTGCCGTAGCCGCGGCCGTGGCGGGCCGGGTCGAGGTAGATGTCCAGGCCCGCGTGGCGGTACTCGTCGTCGTCGTTGGCGTACCACTGGACGGCGCCGATGATCCGGCCCTCGGCCTCGATGACGAAGGTCTCGGTGCCGGACTCGGCGAGATCGGTGGTGACGGCGTCGGTGAGGTCGTCCCCGCCGCGCCAGCGGGCGTAGACCTCGGGGGTGCGGCGGATGGCGACCAGCGCCGGGATGTCCTCGGCGGCGGCCGGGCGGAGCGTGACGTGCGAGCCGTGCAGAATCGTCCCCATACCAGCGGATGCTGCCATGGAACGCGCCGTTCGGCGAACCGTTTTCGGCTTTGCGCGCACCGCCTGCCACCAGGGATGATTCGCCGTCGTGATACGTCTGCTGATCCTCCTCCTCTTCGTGGCGGGCTACGTCCTCTACCGGATCGTCCGCCGCAAACGGCATCTGGCATGGGCCCGCGACGGCTTCGATCCGGCGGCTTACGGGATGCCGCCGCGCGACCGCCTCGATCCCGGCCGGGCCGGGCCGCCGCCCCCGCTGGAGCGGCGGCAGCGCTCGCAGGCGATCGCCGACGCGGCCTGGGCCGGGGACTGGCGCCCGGCGGCCGCCTACGTCGCCGAGCCCGGCGACCACTGGGACGAGCGGTGGTCGCGGCTGGACCTGCTGGCGGCGATCGCCGCCGACGGCGACGGCTGGCTGGGCGCCTGGCGCTCCGCCGAGCCCGGCAACTGCGACGCCGCCACCCTGGAGGCCAAGCTGATGGTGCGCCGCGCGTGGGAGGTGCGCGGCTCCGGCTACCGGCACGAGGTCGGCGACGACGCGATCGAGGCGTTCCGCGAACTGCTGCCCGCCGCGATCGAGGCGGCCCGCCGGGCGGCCCTGCTGGACCCGGCGAACCCGGGCCCGTGGGTGGTGATCGTGACGGCGGCGCGCGGGGCGCAGTTCACCCCGGAGCAGTTCCAGGAGGCCTGGCAGGAGCTGGTGAAGCGGGCCTGGTACCACTACGACGGCCACTGGCAGGCCCTGCAGTACTGGTGCGAGAAGTGGTTCGGCTCCCACCGGCAGATGCTGGCCTTCGCGGAGCGGGCCATGGACGCGGCCCCGCCCGGGAGTCCGCTCGGCGGGATCTACCTGCACGCCCTCGCCGAGCTGGAGGAGCGCCGCGGCATCGCCTCCACGATCGCGGCGGACAGGACCAAGTGGCGCATCGAGAACCTCGCCGCCCAGCTGCGGCAGGTCCGGCCGGACGACGAGCGGATCCCGCAACTGCGGCACCTGCTGGCGCACTTCGCCGGCGAGGTGGAGGCGTACGACGTCGCACTGGAGCAGTTCCGGGCGATCGGGCCGTGGTGCGGGGCACGGCCCTGGACCGCGCAGGACGACCCGGTGGCGGCGTTCGACCTGGCCCGCGCGCTGGCGGTGAAGCGGGCCGGGGCGCAGCCGCTGGCGGCCGAGCTGCGGCCGGCGAAGAACACCGGGGCGGGACAGGGGCGGTAGGCCGGGGAGGGGCGCTCCCCGCGTCGCGCCCCTCCCCGGCCTGCGGCGGCCCCGGACGGCTCAGGAGCTCTCGACCGGCAGGCCGGCCCCGGCCCAGTCCTGGATGCCCTCGCGGTACTTGCGGACGTCGGTGTAGCCGAGTGCGGTCAGCCGGTCGGCGACCTGGCCGCTGTTGGGGCAGGCCTCGTTGGAGCAGTAGGTGACGATGGCGGCGTCGCGGTCCGGGAGCAGCCCGGGCGCGAGGCGGTCGACGTCGGCCCGGACGAGCTCGATCGCGCCGGGCAGGTGCTGCTGGGCGTAGTAGTCGCCGCCGAGGGTGTCCACGACGGTGACGGAGCCGGCCTCGATGGCGGCGGCCAGTTCGTCCCGGGTGATGAGTGCGGTCATGCTGCGGCCTCCTGGGGCTGCGCAAGGATTCGGACTATAGTCCGCTTATGACCCAGGACAGTACCGGACCGCAGTCCGCTTACGCAATGCCCGCGCCGGTCCCGGACGGTCCCGTGCCGCTGGAGCTGCTGCGCACCCCGCCGCCCGTCGAGCGCGCCGACGCCGCCCGCAACCGGGCCGCCGTGCTGGAGGCGGCGGCGCGGCTGTTCGCCGAGCACGGGGTGGAGTCGGTCTCCATGGACCAGGTGGCCGCCGCGGCCGGCGTCGGCAAGGGCACCCTCTTCCGCCGCTTCGGTGACAAGGCCGGGCTCGGCGCGGCCCTGCTGGACGCGCGCGAGCGGGCGCTGCAGGACGCGGTCCTGCGCGGGCCGGCGCCGCTCGGGCCGGGGGCGCCGGACGCCCCGGCCGGGAGCGGCGCACGGCTGGCGGCGTTCGTCACCGCCTATCTGGACTACCTGCTGGAACACCTGGACCTGGTCCGGATGTCCGAGACGGCCGGCCGGGGCTCGCGCTACCGCATCGGCGCCTACCGGTTCTGGCACCGGCACGTCACGCTGCTGCTCGGCGCGGGCGGACACGGCGGGGATCCCGAGCACGACGCGCACGCCCTGCTGGCGGCCCTGGCGGCCGAGCACGTGTCCGCCCTGCTCCCGGAGCTGGGCGAGGAACGGATCCGGGCGGGAGCGCTGCGGCTCGCCGCCCGGCTGGTGTGAACGCCCGGCCGGTGCGGGCGTCCGGCGTCAGCTCTCCGGCCCGTACGCCCCGAAGCCGCGGCAGACCAGGCCGTCGCGGAAGGTCAGCGCCTCCGCGACGGCCACCCCGCGCTCGTTGCGGTAGTCGATCACGATCGTGT
The DNA here is from genome assembly GCF_043080305.1 of Kitasatospora sp. NPDC015120. Classification (NCBI taxonomy): domain Bacteria; kingdom Bacillati; phylum Actinomycetota; class Actinomycetes; order Kitasatosporales; family Streptomycetaceae; genus Kitasatospora; species Kitasatospora sp. NPDC015120. The sequence continues at coordinate 57,284 of NZ_JBIBVJ010000018.1, forward strand.
CGACCGAGACTCGCACCGAGTCCAGGGTGAAGTGCAGTTCGGGCAGCAGCCCCAGCGCCTTGCTCCAGTACGCGCGCAGCGCCTCCTTGCCGCGCACCTCCCCCGACGGGTCCCCGAGGAAGCTGACGACCCGGGGCGAGACGAAGACGACGTCGTCGGTGTAGTGCGCGAGAACGCCCTCCAGGTCGCGGGCGTTCCACACCGCCACCCACTCCTCGGCGAACCGCTGCGCGAAAGCATGATCGATGGTCATGCCGCCATCCTGCCCGCTACGGAGCCGGCTCGGGGAGGGGCCTCGGGGTCGCGGCCACGGCGCAGGGACAGCGCGTCGGCCGCGGCGTCCGGTACCAGTTCGAGCAACGGTTCACCGATCATGGGGGCATTCGATCACGGAGCGGCCGGCCCCGGTGGCCGGTCCGGAAATCCCCCGCGAGAATTCTCGGGCCGGCTGTCGAAACGGCCGCCGCCCGTTCGACGCAGGGGTGAGCGGCGGGGAGAGGCCCCGCCCGCACACCGACGAGGAGTGAGCCGCCATGCCGCGTTTCCTGTCACTGATCCGCATCAACGAGGAGCAGGCCTCCGAGTTCACGTCCGACCCCGGCTTCGAGGAGCGGATGGGGGCGCTGTTCGAGGAGATCACCAAGGCCGGGGTGATGCTGGACACCGCCGGGCTGCTGCCCACCGAGGAGGGCACCCGGCTGCTCTGGGAGGGCGGGAAGGTCAACTGCACCGACGGCCCGTTCACCGAGACCAAGGAGGTCGTGGGCGGCTACGCGCTGCTCCAGTGCAAGGACAAGGCGGAGGCCGTCGAGTGGACCCGGCGCTTCCTGGAGACCCACCCGGCGCACTGGACCTTGGGCGCCGAGCTGCGGCAGATCGACGACACCGCCACACCGCCGGAGGCGTGACCGCCGGGGCGGTGGTTTGCCGCCGCGGGCGGCGGCTGCTCTGATGGGTGATCGTGACGGAGCGCAACGCGGGAACGGCGGGGCCGGCGCGGGCGGCGGGGGCCGCGGAGACGGCCAGGACGGTCGAGACCGTCTTCCGGATCGAGTCGGCGCGGATCATCGCGGGGGTCGCCCGGATCGTGCGCGACGTCGGCATCGCCGAGGAACTGGCGCAGGACGCGCTGGTCGCCGCCCTGGAGCAGTGGCCCGGGTCGGGCGTCCCGGACCGTCCGGGCGCCTGGCTCATGGCCACCGCCAAGCACCGGGCGGTCGACCTGGTCCGCCGCCGGGAGACGTACGCGCGCAAGCTCGCCGAGGTCGGGCGGACGCTGGAGGACGTCCCGCCGCCGGAGCCGTCCGGGCCGGACGACATCGACGACGACCTGCTGCGGCTGATCTTCACCGTCTGCCACCCGGTGCTGCCCGCGCAGTCCCGGATCGCACTCACCCTGCGGCTGCTCGGCGGGCTGACCACGGCGGAGATCGCCCGGGCCGTCCTCTCCGCCGAGCCGGCCGTGGCCCAGCGGATCGTGCGCGCGAAACGGACCCTGGCGCAGGCCGGGATACCGTTCGAGGTCCCGTACGGGCAGGAGCGGGCGGCCCGGCTCTCCTCCGTGCTGGAGGTCATCTACCTGGTCTTCAACGAGGGCTACGCCGCGACCGCCGGGGACGACCTGCTGCGGCCCGCGCTCTGCGAGGACGCGCTGCGCCTGGCCCGGGTGCTGGCCGCGCTGATGCCCGGGGAGCCGGAGGCGCACGGGCTGGCGGCGCTGCTGGAGTTCCAGGCCTCCCGCACGGCCGCCCGCACCGGACCGGGGGGCGAGCCCGTCCTGCTCGCCGACCAGGACCGCACCCGCTGGGACCGGCTGCTGATCAGGCGCGGGCTCGCCGCCCTGCGCCGGGCGGGCACCGGCCCGTACTCCGTGCAGGCCGCGATCGCCGCCTGTCACGCCCGGGCCGTGCGGTACGAGGACACCGACTGGACGGCCATCGCCGCGCTCTACGGCCGGCTGATGGCGCTGACGCCCTCGCCGGTGGTGGAGCTCAACCGGGCCGTGGCACTGTCGATGGCCGAAGGGCCGGCGGTGGCGCTGGAGGTGGTCGACGCGCTGGCCGCGGAGCCGGCGCTGCGCGGCTACCACCTGCTGCCGAGCGTCCGGGGCGAGCTGCTGGCCCGGCTGGGGCGGGGCACCGAGGCGCGGGCGGAGTTCGAGCGGGCGGCGGGGCTCACCCGCAACGTCCGGGAGCGGGATCTGCTGCTCGCCAAGGCGGCGGAGGCGGCCGAGGCGGCAGCAGCCCGGACGGACGAGGGTCGGGATTCAGCGGGTTAGCGGCCCGGCGGGCCGGGGGATGCGGAGGATTCGAGGAGCGGGAGGGTCGAGGGGGTTTCGAGGGTGCTGATCGTTCGGAGCGTCCCGGACGTTCGGAGCGTTCAGGGCGTCCGGAGCGTTCAGGGCGTTCAGAGGGCGTCGTCGAGGCGCAGCCGGGCGCTGACCAGGCCGAGGCCGTCGGCGAGCACCGTCAGCTGCTCCCGGCTGAGCACGTCGATGAGCAGTTCGCGGACCAGGGCGACGTGCCCCGGGGCCGCCTCGCGCAGCATCTCGCCGCCCTGCTCGGTGAGTTCGGCGAAGACGCCGCGCACGTCGCTGGGACAGGAGCGGCGGCTGACCAGGCCCATCTTCTCCAGCTGGGTGACCTGGTAGGTCAGCCCGCTCTTGGAGGTGACCAGTTTGTCCGCCAGCTCGGTCATGCGCAGCGAGCCGGCCGGGGCGGCGGAGAGGTGGACGAGGATCTCGTACTGGGTGTGGGAGAGGCCCGATTCCTCCTTGAGCTGGCGTTCCAGGCGGCGGTTGAGGAGGTTGCTCGCGGTGACGAAACTCCGCCAGGCGGCCATCTCCTCCTCGTCGAGCCACCGGGGCTCGTGCGAAGAGGCGGCGGAGGGGGGCGCCGAAGGTGCGGACGAGGTGGAGGGCATGGGGTGATCGTACTCCCATTGTTCAAATTCGAACGAAGGTGTACGGTCGAAGCATTGGTGTTCAAATTTGAACTACCCCACCCGCCGAGGCCCGCCACCGAGGGCCGGAGGAGAAGAGCCGCCATGAGCACCGCCGCACCCGGGCGCATGCCCGCCCTCTACCTGTCGCACGGCGCGCCGCCGCTCGCCGACGACCCCGTCTGGCCCGGGGAGCTGGCCGCCTGGTCCGCCGGCCTCCCGCGCCCGAAGGCGATCCTGATGGTCTCCGCGCACTGGGAGGAGGCCCCGCTCGCGCTCGGCGCCGTCACCACCGTGCCGCTGGTCTACGACTTCTGGGGCTTCCCCGAGCACTACTACGGCGTCCAGTACGCCGCCCCCGGCGCACCGGAGCTCGCCGAGCGCGTGCGCAAGCTGCTTCGCGCCCCCGGTACGCCGGTCCAGGACATCCCCGACCGCGGGCTCGACCACGGCGCCTACGTCCCGCTGGTGGAGATGTTCCCGGAGGCGGACGTCCCGGTCCTCCAGGTCTCCATGCCGACCCTGGACCCGCAGCGGCTGCTGGAGATCGGCCGCCGGCTCGCCCCGCTGCGCGACGAGGGCGTCCTGATCGTCGGCAGCGGCTTCTTCACCCACAACCTGCGGGCGCTCAGCCGCGACGGCCGGGTGACCTCGGTGATGGCCGAGTTCGACGACTGGGGCCGGCGCGCCCTGGCGGCCCAGGACCTCGACGCCCTGCTCGACTTCGAGCAGAAGGCCCCGGCCGGCCGGCTCGCCCACCCGCGCACCGAGCACTTCGCCCCGCTGTTCGTCACGCTCGGCGCGGCGGAGCACGAGCTGGGCAGCCAGCGCTCGGTGATCGACGGGTTCTGGATGGGCCTGGCGAAGCGCTCGATCCAGATCGGCTGACGGCTGTCCGCCGACGGCTGACGGCCGGGGCCGGGGCCGGGGGCCGGCGGCAGCTGTTCAGAGCGCGCAGCAGGTGAAGCGCTCGCCGATGTGCTCGGGCTGTTCGATCTCGTCGACCAGCGCCACCGCGTAGTCCGGCACCGAGATCCGGCTCTCCCCCTCGGCGTCGGTGAGCAGCTGCTCCAGCCCCGTGCGGTAGCGGCCGGTGCGCGCCCCGGGACCGATGCGGGCGGCCGGGCTGAGCACCGTCCAGCGCACGTCGGTGACCGTCCGGTAGTACGCCAGGGCGTCGCCGTGCGCGTGCATGATCTGCAGGACCGCCTCCGGCAGGCCCGGGGCGTCCCAGACCCTGGTGCCGGGCGCGGTCTCCAGGCTGCCCGCGCCGCCGACCACGAGCAGCCGGGGCGCCTCGCCGCCGAGCCGGCGCAGCCCCTCCACCAGGCTCCTCGCGGCCGGTTCGATCAGCGCCAGGTGGCCCGGGCCGTCGCCGCCGCCCACCGCGCTCACCAGGGCGTCCTGCCCGGCGGCGACCCGGGCCACGTCCGCCGGGTCCAGCACGTCCCCGGCCTCGACGGACACCTCCCCCGGGTGGCGCGCGGCGTCGAACCGGGCGGGGTCGCGGACGACCGCCGCCACCCGGTGGCCGCGCACGGCGGCCTCCGTGACGACGGCGCTGCCGATGGTGCCGTGGGCGCCGAACACGGCGATCCTGGCCATGGGGTACCTGCCTGTTCTCCGGGAACCGGGTGCGGACGGGGCCGGGTGGGGATCCGGAGCCAGCAGTAGCACCCGGGGCGGGCAGGGCCCTGGCGGACACGCGGGAGCGGATGAGACGGTGGCCCGATGACCGACCGACCGTTGAACGGCGACGACGTCCGGGCCGCGCTCGGCGAGCTGACGGCCGTGCTGGGCCCGGCCGCGGCCGGGGCCGCCGGCGCCCGCTGGGACGCGCCCGCCGGACCGCTGGAGTGGAGCTGCTGGGAGACCGCCGCCCACATCGCCCACGACCTGCTCGCCTACGCCGGCCAGCTCGCCGCCCGGCCCGGTGACCGCTATCTGCCCATGGACCTGGCCGTGCGCCCGGAGGCCGGGCCCGCCGAGGTGCTCACCGTGGTCACGGCCTGCGCGCACCTGCTGGCCACCGCCCTGGACGCGGCGCCGCCCGGGCTTCGGGCGTACCACCACGGGCCGTGCGACCCGGCCGGTTTCGCCGCGATGGGCGTCACCGAGACCCTGCTGCACACCCATGACATCACCCTCGGGCTCGGTCTGGAGTGGCGGCCCCCGGAGCGGCTCACCGCGGCCGCGCTGGCCCGGCTCTTCCCCGACGCGCCGGCCGGGGACCCGGTGGACGTGCTGCTGTGGTGCACCGGCCGCGGGGAGCTCGACGGCCGCCCGCGCCGGACGTCGTGGAACTGGCGGGCGGCCGTCGGGTAGCGGCCGGGGTCAGGAGGTGGCGAGCCGCTCGGCGGCGCTGCGCTCGACGCAGAACTCGTTGCCCTCGATGTCCAGGAGGGTCGCCCAGCCCTTGCCGTCCGGGGTGCGGTGGTCCTCGGACAGCGTCGCGCCCAGGGCGAGGAGGCGCTCCACCTCCTCGTCCCGGGTGCGGTCCTGCGGCTGGAGGTCCAGGTGGACGCGGTTCTTGACGGTCTTGCCCTCGGGCACCCGGATGAAGAGCAGCGAGGCGCCCGCCGAGTCGACCAGCGCCTCCGGGTCCCCCGGGTTGTCGTCCTCGCCCAGGGTGCCGTCCAGGGCCTTCGCCCAGAACTGCGCCAGGGCGTAGGGGTCGGCGCAGTCGATCGTCACGTGTCGTACCAGAGAAGCCATGACGATCACTCTGACCAGGATCGCCGCCCCCGTCCAGTCGTTATCCGGCGGTCCCGGCCGGCCCGCCGGTCCCGGCGGGCCGGCTGTGCCAGTGGCCGTCGAGCGGGTAGCGCGGCGGGGCGGCCGGGACGAGGGCCTCGAACGGGTAACCCGCCTTCTCCGCCACCCGGCACGACGCCGCGTTGTCCCCCTCGTGGAAGAGGTCCAGCCGGAGCAGCCCGTCGGCGGCGAAGGTCTCCGCCGCCCAGGCGGTGAGCGCCGCCAGCGCGCGCGGGGCCACGCCCCGGCCGCGCGCGGCGGCGGCCGTCCAGTAGCCCACCTCGGAGCCGGCGCTGCCCGGGGCGCCGCGCTTGAGCACGACCTGGCCGACCAGCGCGCCCTCCTCCAGGACCGCGAAGGAGTACCGGCTGCCCTCCGCCCGGCCCCGCTCCTCGGCCGCCAGCCAGCGGGCGGCCTCGTCCGGGCCGGTCACCCGGTGGCGGACGTAGCGGCGCAGCACCGGGTCGCGGTGGACCTCGGCCAGGGCGCTCGCGTCCCGGGCCCGGAAGGGTCTCAGCAGCAGCCCCTCGGCGGCGGGCGCGGTCCTCACCGCAGGCCCTCCCAGCCCCAGCGCGGGGTGGGCCCCGGATCGCCGAGGCCGGTGCCGGCCGGGGAGGCGGAGACGTCCTCGGCGATCCTGGTGCCCCAGTCGAAGTACTCCAGGACGCGGGCCCGCAGCAGGTCGTCCGCGGGCAGTTCCTCGCGCACCGCCCCGGCCATCAGCTCCATCCAGCGCAGCCGCTGCTCCTCGGTGATCGCGAGGCCGAGGTGGACGCGGAGCAGCGCCTGGTGGCCGCCGAGGTCGGTGGTGAAGCGGTCCGGGCCGCCGAACACCTCGGCCAGCCAGACGGCGACGTGCTCGACGTGGGTGGGCGTGAACCGGGCGAAGACCGGCGCGAGCAGCGGGTCGGCGAGCACGCCCCGGTAGAAGGTGCGGCTCAGCCGTCTCAGGGCGTCCAGGCCCCCGATCGCGTCGTAGAGGCTGCCGGAGCGGTGGTCTGTCATCGGTGTCTCTCCCCCGTGGGCGGATCTCCTGCCCCCTTCCTAGCAGCGCGACGCCCGGCCCGCCCCCCGCGTGCCCCCTGTTCGCCGCCGGCTCACCAACCGGATCCGGCCCCTCCGCTCCGGGGCGGTCCCGGGCCCCGCGGCGGTGGCGAGCGCCTCCGCCCGGGTGACACCCCCGATCGGGGGTGTGCAGGGAGCGGCGGGCGGAGGACAGTGGGGCCCATGCAGATTCCACTCTCCGTGATGGACTTCCTCGACCGGGCCGAGCTGGTCTACGGCGACCGGGTCGGCATCGTCGACGAACCGGTGCAACCGGCCGAACCCTGGACCGGTCTGACGTACCGTCGGATCGCGCGGCTGGCGCGGGCGCAGGCGGCCGGGCTGGACCGGCTCGGCGTCGGCCCCGGTGAACGGGTCGCGATCGTCTCGCACAACTCGGCGCGGCTGCTGACCTCGCTGTTCGGCGTGAGCGGGCACGGCCGGGTGCTGGTGCCGGTGAACTTCCGGCTCAAGGCCGAGGAGGTGTCGTACATCGTCGAGCAGAGCGGCGCCTCGGTGCTGCTGGTCGACCCGGAGCTGGCCGAGCCGCTGGCCGGGGTGGTCGCCAAGCACAAGTTCGTGATCGGGTCGGACAGCGACGCGCTGCTGTACGACTTCGGGAACGCGCCGCGCCGGTACGCGATCGACGAGAACGACACCGCGACCATCAACTACACCAGCGGAACCACCGCCCGCCCCAAGGGCGTTGAGCTCACCCACCGCAACATCTGGCTGAACGCGACGCTGATGGCCCTGCACTTCGGGGCGAGCGACCGGGACGTCTACCTGCACACCCTGCCGATGTTCCACGCCAACGGCTGGGGCCTGCCGTTCTCGCTCACCGGGCTGGGCGCGCAGCACGTGGTGCTGCGGAAGGTGGACGGCGCCGAGATCCTGCGCCGGGTCGAGCGGCACGGGGTGACCTTCCTGTGCGGCGCGCCGGCGGTGGTGCAGATGGTGCTGGACGCGGCGGCCGAGTGGGACGGCCCGGTTCCCGGCCGGGACCGGGTGCGGATGGTGGTGGCGGGCGCGCCGCCGCCGACCTCGGTGGTGCAGCGGATGGAGTCCGAGCTCGGCTGGGAGTTCATGCAGATCTACGGCCTGACCGAGACCTCGCCGGTGGTGACGGTCAACCGCACCCGCGCCGAGTGGGACGACCTGCCCGCCGAGCAGCGGGCGGAGAAGCTGGTGCAGGCGGGCTCCCCGGCGATCGGCAACCAGGTGCGGGTGGACGAGCAGGGCGAGGTGCTGGTCCGCTCCAACGTCGTGCTGAACGGCTACTGGCAGCAGCCGGAGGCCACCGCCGAGGCGCTGCGGGACGGCTGGTTCCACACCGGCGACGGCGGCGTGCTGACCGACGGCTACCTCACCATCTCGGACCGGAAGAAGGACGTCATCATCAGCGGCGGGGAGAACGTCTCCTCGATCGAGGTGGAGGACTGCCTCTACGACCACCCGTCGGTGGCCGAGGTCGCGGTGATCGGCGTGCCGGACGCCAAGTGGGGCGAGACGGTCAAGGCGCTGGTGGTGCTGAAGCCGGGGGCGGAGACCGGCGAGGCGGACCTCATCGCGCACTGCAAGCAGCGGCTGGCCGGCTACAAGTCGCCCACCTCGGTGGAGTTCAGGGACGCGCTGCCGCGCACGACCACCGGGAAGCTGCAGAAGTTCCGGCTCCGCGAGCCGTACTGGTCGGGGCGCGAGCGCGGGGTCAACTGACCGGTGCGGTCCGGGGGTTCAGTCGAGCAGTCCGGACTCCCGGGCGGTGACGGCGAGTTCGGTGCGGTTGCGGACGCCGAGCTTGTGCATGGCGCTCTTCAGGTAGCCGGTCACCGTGTTGCAGGTCAGCCCGAGCTGGGCGGCGATCTCCGGGTTGGTCCGGCCGGTCGCCGCCCAGCGCAGCACCTCGTGCTCGCGCCGGGTGAGCGGGGTGAGCGGGGGTCTTCGCGCGGTGGCGGCGGTGGCGGCCGGGGTCCGGTGCCAGGCGGCGGCTCCGGCGAGGGCCCGGGTGGCGGCCTCGGCGAGCCTGGTCACCGCGGCGATCCGGACGTCCCCGAACGGGACCACCGCGCGCAGCGAGGCGTACACCACGCCGTGCACCGCGCCGTCGTGCAGCAGCGGCACGGTGAGCATCGCGTAGAGGTCCTCCGCGATGACGGCGGCGTCGTAGTGGTGCGAGATGGTGGTGTCGGCGCGGTAGTCGGGCGCCCAGCTGGGGGCCCGCTCGGCCAGCGCCCGCCCGCCGAGGCCGGTGCCGGCCGGCACCCGGAGGTCGTGCAGCAGGTCCGCCCTGGTGCCCGCCCAGTGCCGCAGCACCATGCCCTCCCCGCCGGCCCGGGCCACGCCCGGCTCGGGCACGCCGACCAGGCCGACGTCCGCGCCGCAGTCGGCGGTCACCCGGCGGGCGAGGTCGCCGAGCACCGCGTCGCGGACCAGCCCGGCGGCCCGGACGGCGAGGTCGTCCGGGGTCTCGGCGCTGCTCTTCGACGCGGTCGGGGCGGTCGTCATCGCGCGATTGTCACACGCGGTTCCGGTGGTGGGGAGGGGTCGCGAAGGTGTTCGGCGGGCGTGTCGCGCGCGGTCGTGCGGGGTCCCGGGCGGGCGCGGGCCGGGCGGCGTAGGGTGCGGGCGCGGGGTTACCGACGGGTCACCACCGAGACCTGCCGCACCTCGTCGTGGTTTCCGTTGTTTCCAAGGTTTCCGACCATTGCTCAAGGGGAGATCCATGGCCGATCCGAACGTTCCCGAAGGCGCGCCCGTCCTGGCCGGGCTGCTGGCCGACCTGCGGGCCGAGAGCGCGGTCCTGGACGGGCTGGTCGCCGCGCTGGAGCCGGCGGGTTGGGCGCTGGACACGCCCGCGCCCGGCTGGACGGTGGCGCACCAGATCGCCCACCTGGCCTGGACGGACGGCTGGTCGGAGCTGGCCGCCCGCGATCCGCAGGCCTTCGTCGCGGAGTCCGGCCGGGTCTTCGGCGAGCTGTCGGCGGCCGGGGCGGACCCGGTGGAGGACGGCGCGGCGCGCGGGGCGGCCGAGGAGCCGGCCGCGCTGCTGGCCCGCTGGCGGACCGGGCGGGAGCGGCTCGCGGCCGCGCTCGCGGCGGCGCCGGCCGACGCCCGGCTGCCCTGGCTGGGCCCGCCGATGAAGGCCGCGTCGATGGCCACCGCGCGGCTGATGGAGACCTGGGCGCACGGGCAGGACGTGGCGGACGCGCTCGGCGTCCGCCGGGAGCCGACGGCCCGCCTGCGGCACGTCGTGCACCTGGGGGTGCGGACGATCGGGTTCGCGTTCACGGTGCACGGGCTGCCCGCCCCGCAGGCCCCGGTGCGGGTGGAACTGACCGCGCCGGACGGCGGGTCGTGGACGTGGGGACCGGCCGGCGCGGCGGACCGGGTGACCGGTCCGGCCCTGGACTTCTGCCTGCTGGTCACCCGGCGCCGGCACCGGGACGACCTCGCGCTGAGCGCCGTCGGCGAGCTGGCGACGGCCTGGCTGCCGATCGCCCAGGCGTTCGCGGGCGCGCCCGGAGCGGGCCGGGAGGCCGGATCGTCGCTTTAGCGGATGATGCGCCGAATACGCCGGATCGCCCGGTAAACCACACGTTCCGGCGATGTACAGGGTTCGTCGGCGAATGGTGGACTTCGGGCATGAAGCGAATGAACCCGCTGCGTACCGCCCTCGCCGGAGCCGCCGCCCTGCTCGCCGTGGGCGCTCTCGCCGCCCCCGCCCAGGCCGCGTTCGGGCTGCCCGCCGGCCCGGCCGGGGTGTCCGCCCCGGCACACGTCCGGGCGGGGACGCCGGCCGCGCACCAGGTGGTCACCTTCGTCGAGGAGTACCGGCGGGCGGTGCTCGGCGAGAGCAACGAGACCCCGCGGGCCGTCCGCGAGCGCTATCTCGCCCCGCACCTGGAGTTCCGCCTCGACGCCTGGGCGCAGCAGCACGACGCCGATCCGGTGTTCCGGGCCCAGAACGTCCCGGCGGACTGGTCGGCCCAGCAGGTGAAGGAGGAGTACGGCTTCGCCTCGGTCCGGCTCACCGAGTTCTGGGGCGGCGGCGGCAGCCAGGAGGTCTGGTACACCGTCCGCCTGAGCGATCTGCGGATCGTCGAGCTGAACGACCAGCCCGCCTTCTGACCGGGCCCGCCGACGGGCCCGGTCCGCACGGACCCCGGCGCGGCGCAGGCACCCCCCACGACTGCGCCGCGCCGGTCGTCACTTCCCGCCGTCCCGCAGGAGCAGCAGCCCGGCGCCCCGCTCCAGGGCGCCCGCCGTCCAGGCCGGGAACAACTCGCCGACCAGCCACTCGACCTCCTCGGCCGCGTCCTCGTCGCCGCCCGGCAGGAGTCCGGGTTCCCGGTGGATCCGGCCGGGGTCGAACCCCGCGAGTTCGGCCCGGACGCGGTCCAGCCCGGGGCCGGCCGTGAAGGAGGGGAAGGGCCAGGGGTCGTCGTCCGGCGCCCCGGATCCCCACGGGAAGGGCCAGGGCCGCGCCCACAGGCCGGCGAGGGACGGCAGCCCCCAGGCCGCGAAGGAGTCCGCCAGTTCGTGCCAGCCCCGGCCGGGCAGCACCGCCGCGCCGAGGTAGTAGCCGGCGCCGGGCAGCAGCAGTTCCAGCAGCCAGGTGTAGCCGGCCGGACGGCAGCGGTCGAGCCGGCCGGCGGCGAGTTCCCGCAGGGCGGGCTCCACCTCGGCCGCTTCGGTGGCCCGGAGCAGGCGGCCGGCGGCCGTGAGCGGGCCGATCCGGCCGAGGGCGGCCCGGACGAACTCCTCGTCACCGGAACCGACCGTGCGCAGCAGGGCGTCGCCGTCGACCGCGAACGCCGAGAGGTACTGTTCAGCCATCGCGCCATTGTGGCGCGTCGTCATCTCCCGTGGCGCCCGGGGGCGTCAGGGCGCCGGTCTGGTCCAGGGAGCGACGCCGAGCGCGCGGGTGGTGCCGAGGTCGAGGTGGGCCGGGACGGTCAGCCGGGGGCGGCCGGGGATCGGGGCGATGTCGAGGAAGCGGCCGTCCTCGGGGCCCCGGTCGCCCGCCGTCACCGTGTTGCGCCAGAGCAGCCGGGACTCGGCGTACTCCTGGGGCTGGAGGATCAGCGGCACGGGAGTGGCGTCGAAGTCGTCCAGGGTGGCGATGCCGGCCGAGCCGCGTTTGACGGTGACGGCGAGCGGGGCGCGTTCGGCGTCGAGGACGCGGACGGCGGGGTGGCCCTTGAGGGCGTAGGGGCGGGTGCCGCAGTTGGTCAGCCGGACCGGCATCACCCGCAGTCCCGTCGCGGCATTGACCTCGCCGACGGTCAGCGCGACGCCCTCGGGGGAGCAGACGGGCGCGGGGGCGGCGGAGGCGGTGGGGGCCTCGGAGGCGGGCGTGACCGGGAGGAGCGCCTCACCGATGGTGCGCGCCGGTCCGGGCGCTCCCCCGCCCGCCCCGGTCGCCGGGGTGCTGCCGCAGCCGGCCGCCGCCAGGGCCCCGGCCGCGAGCAGCAGGCCGGCCCGCAGCGGTCGCGGCGTCCGGCGGGCCCCGTCCGGAGCGGCGGTCTGCGGCGACGGCGTCGAATCCATGGGGACGATCATGGCACGAACCGTTCCCCGCGCCCCCTCACAGCCCGATCCGCAACGGGGTGAGCCGGGTGGCGACCAGGTTGGTGGCGCCGCGGTCGCGTTCCACGTGCCCGTGCACCAGCAGCCCGGCCCGGTCGAGGGCGGTGCGGCGCTGGGACTCCCAGACCGGCCGGCTGCAGATCACATTGATCAGCCCGGTCTCGTCCTCCAGGCTGAGGAAGAGCACTCCGCCCGCCGTCGGCGGCCGCTGCCGGTGGGTGACCAGGCCGCCGACCACCACCGCCGTCCCCGCCGGCACGTCCGGGAGTTCGGCCGCCGAGCGGGCGCCGCCGCGCTCCAGACGGGCGCGCAGGTGCTGGAGCGGGTGGCTGGTCGCGGAGGCACCGGTGGCCCAGAGGTCGGCGATGGTCTCCTCGACCGGGGTCATCGCGGGCAGTTCCGGCGCCCCGGTGCCGGGCGTGGTGCCCGGGATGAGGTCCGCCGAGACGCCCGCGAACGCCCCGGCCGCCCAGAGCGCCTGCCGCCGGCCGAGCCCGAAGCAGCCGAACGCGCCCGCCGCGGCCAGCGCCTCCAGGCCCGGCGCGGGCAGACCGGTGCGGCGGGCGAAGTCCTCCAGGTCCGCGTACGGCTGCCCGGCCGCGATCGCCTCGGCCTGGGCGGCGCCGATGCCGCGCACGGTGTCCAGGCCGAGCCGGATCGCGGGCTGCGGCTTCCCGGCGGTGAGCGGCGGCGCGGGCGTCGGCCCCCGGTACGGCTCCAGGGTGGGCCCGGCGCCGCTGGCGTTGACGTCCACCCCGCGCACCCGCACGCCGTGCCGCCGGGCGTCCGAGATCAGGCTGAGCGGCGCGTAGAAGCCCATCGGCTGGTTGGCCAGCAGGGCGCAGGTGAAGGCCGCCGGGTAGTGGTACTTGAGCCAGGCGCTGGCGTACACCAGGTAGGCGAAGCTGATCGCGTGGCTCTCCGGGAAGCCGTAGTGGGAGAAGGCCTCGATCTTGGTGTAGACGTCCTGCGCCACCTCCTCCGGGATGCCGCGCTCGGCCATGCCGCCGAGCAGCCGCTCGCGCAGCCGGGCGACCCGCTCGTGCGAGCGCTTGGCGCCCATCGCCTGGCGCAGCCGGTCCGCCTCGGCGGGGGTGAAACCGGCGCAGTCGATGGCGAGTTGCATCATCTGCTCCTGGAACAGCGGCACCCCGAGGGTCTTGCCCAGCGCGTTCTCCATCAGCGGGTGCGGGCAGCCGGCCGGCTCCACCCCGGCGCGGCGGCGCAGGTACGGATGGACGGAGCCGCCCTGGATCGGTCCGGGCCGGATCAGCGCGACCTCCACCACCAGGTCGTAGAAGTGGTCCGGCTTGAGCCGGGGCAGGGTGGCCATCTGGGCGCGCGACTCGACCTGGAAGACGCCGACGGTGTCGGCCCGCCGCAGCATCGCGTACACGCCCGGGTCGTCGTCCGGGATGGTCGCGAGGTCGTAGTGCTCGCCGTGGTGCCGGGCGACCAGGTCGCAGGTGTCGTGCAGGGCGGCGAGCATGCCGAGGCCGAGCAGGTCGATCTTGACCAGTCCGGCGCCGGCCACCGACTCCTTGTCCCACTGCAGCACGGAGCGCCCCGGCATCCGCGCCCACTCGGTCGGGCAGATCTCCGCGATCGGCTCCCGGGTGAGCACCATGCCGCCCGAGTGGATGCCCAGGTGGCGCGGCAGGCCGTGGAGCTGTCCGGCGAGCGCGAGCACGTCGGCGGGGATGACGGCGTCCGCGCCGGGCGGCGAGCGGAAGTCGGCCTGCCGGCTGAACGCGTCCACCTGTCCCTGCGGGTAGCCGAGCACCCGGGCGGCGTCGCGCAGCGCCAGCCGGGGCCGGTAGGTGATCACATTGGCGACCTGGGCGGCGTGCTCGCGCCCGTAGCGGCGGTAGACGTACTGGATGACCTCCTCGCGGCGGCGGTTCTCGATGTCCAGGTCGATGTCCGGCGGTCCGTCGCGGGCGGTGGAGAGGAAGCGCTCGAAGAGCAGCTTGTAGTGCACCGGGTCGACGGCGGTGATCCCGAGGGCGTAGCAGACCGCCGAGTTGGCCGCCGAGCCGCGCCCCTGGCACCAGATGGACTCCCGGCGGCAGAAGTCGACGATGTCGTGGACGATCAGGAAGTAGCCGGCCAGGTCGAGTTCCTCGATGACGTCCAGCTCCCGGGCGAGCTGGCGGCGGGCCGGGCCGTTGCCGGGCCCGAACCGGGCCGGGCCGCCCTCGGCGACCAGGGCGCGCAGATGGCCGATCTCGGTGCGGCCGGGCGGGACGGGGTAGCCGGGCAGCTCCGGGTCCAGGGTCGCGAAGTCGAAGGCGCAGGCCCGGGCGAGGTCCACGGTGGCCTCGCGCACGCCCGGGAAGCGGGCCAGCCGGGCCGCCATCTCGCGGCCGGAGCGCAGATGGGCGGTGCCGGCGGCCTGCGTCCAGCCGGCCGCCTCGGCGAGGGTGCGGCGGTCGTGCAGGGCGGCCAGGCTCTGGGCGAGCCGGCCCTCGGCGGGGCTCGCGTGGTGGGCGTTGGTGGAGGCGACGGTGGTCAGGCGCAGCCGGGCGGCGAGCGCGGCGAGGGCGTCGTTGCGCGGGTCGTCGCCCGGGAGCCACTGGTGGACCAGCTCGACGTGGACGTTCTCGTGGCCGAACGCCTCGGTGAGGGTGCGCAGTCGGTGTTCGGGGTCGGCCGGACCGTGGCCGGCGGCGGCCAGGGCGGCGGGGACGCGGCCGAGGCGGCAGCCGGTGAGCACCGCCCAGTGGCCGCCGTGCGCGTCGGCCAGGGCGGCGAAGTCGTAGACCGGGTTCCCCTTGGCCCCGCCCGCGAGTTGGGCCGCGCCGATGACGGCGGAGAGCCGGCGGTAGCCCTCCGGGTCACGGGCCAGCACCAGCAGGTGCTCGACGCCGCCCTTCTCCTGGCGGAGCGTCAACTCCGCTCCGAAGACGGTGGCCACGCCCGTGCCGCGGGCCGCCTCGGCGAACCGGACCGCGCCGTAGAGGCCGTCGTGGTCGGTGAGGGCGAGGGCCTCGACGTCCAGCCGGGCGGCCTCGGCGACCAGCGCCTCGGGGTCGCTGGCGCCGTCGAGGAAGCTGAAGGCGGAGTGGACGTGCAGTTCGGCCCAGGCCGGTCCGGCGGGAGGCTGCCCGGCGGGCCGTTCGGCGGGGCCCCCGGCGGGATCGCCGGGCGCGCGCGGGTGCAGCGGAACGACGACGTCGCCGCCGTCGCCGGTCAGCCGGCGGTGCAGCTCGCTCCAGGGGAGGGAGGGGTGGCTGGTGAATCCCATCGGGGGTGGTGCCTTCGGTCTCTCGCTGGTCTCCTGCCCCCCTCGGACGGCCCGGCCGTCAGTCGTACCCGGCCTCCACGAACCAGGCACCCCCCTCCACCGTGAGCAGCAGCGCCCGCCCGTCCGCCACCGTCACCTGGAACCGGGCCCGGCGGCGGGCGCGCGCCTGGTCCCACCAGTACTCGACGGCCGGCCAGGGGCCGGTCCAGCCGTCCACCGCCAGCTCCCGCCCGCGCACCGCCACGGTGGCCGGCCGGGCCGACACCCCCGCCCTGCCGTCCACCGTCACCGGCCGCCCCTCGCCGTCCAGCACCGCCGCCGGCACCGGGACGCGGTGCACCACGGCCGGCCAGACGTCCCGCAGCCCGCCGATCCGCCCCGGCCAGGGCGCGTCGGCCGGGGCCGCCGGGTCGTACGGCTCGCCCCACGGCACCCGGACCGCCTGGTCCTCCGGCCCCCGGCCGCCGGCCGGCTCGATCCGGCGCAGCCCGGCGTGGCCGAGCACCGCCTGCACCCGGGCCACCGCGCGCTCCACCCGGTCGTCCGCCACCGCCTGCCCCCAGAGGGCGAGTTGGCGGCCCTGGTCGGGGGTGAGGTCGTCGGGGAGCAGGCGCAACGCGGTGAAGCCGCCCGGCTCGGGCGCCTGCGGGCCCCCGGCTCCGGCCCCGGGGCCGAAGGTGCCGGCGCTCTGCCAGGCCTGGAGCTGCCAGCGGACGCGTTCGGCGAGCGCCGTCGCCGAGAGCCGGCCCTCGTGCCGCCAGAGCCGGGCGACCGTCCGGCCGTCGGCGCACTCCACCTCGACGGCGACCCGCTGGCAGGTCAGCCCCGCCCCGGCGAGCCGCCGGTGCAGCCGCTCGGCCAGGGTGCGGGCGACGAACACCAGCGGTTCGGCGAGCGGCTCGGGCGGGTCGAAGCGCTGTTCGACGGAGAGGTCGGGCCCCCCGGTGCGCGGCACCAGCGGGCGCGGCTGCAGACCGCGGGCCAGCCGGTGCGCCACCGTGCCGGCCGGGCCGAAGCGGTCGGCCACCGACTCGGCGGGCAGCGCGGCGAACGCCCCGACCGTGGGCAGGCCCAGCCGGTCCAGCAGTCCGGCCAGGGCGGTGTCACCGAGCGCGGCCACCGGGTAGGGGGCGAGGAACTCCGCCGTGCGCCCGGCGGGGACGAGCACCCCGGCGCGGGCGGCGAGCACGGCGGCGAACAGGCCGTCGGCCACGCCGACCCGGCCGAGGGGCACCGGCGCGGCGGCGGCGGGCGCGGACCCGGGGGCGGGGGCCGGCGGGTAGGCGGGCGGGCGGGCGAAGCCGCCCCGGGCACCGTCCCGGGCGGGGGGCGCGGCGGCGAGCAGTTCGTCCACCCCGGCGGTCCGCCGCCGCCCGGCCCGCCCGGCGTCGGCGGGGTGCAGCGGGACGACCTCGGCCCGCTCCGCGTCCCCCCGCCCGGCAGCGTCGCGGCTCCCGGCCGGTTCCGCGTCCGCCGGATGCGCGTCCGCCGGGTGCGCCGGGTGCGCCCGGGCGGCGACGGCCGCCGCCGAGGCCGCCAGGGCGGCCGTGACCGCCCGCTGGACCTTCGCCGCCAGGGCCTCCTCCCCGCCGAAGTAGCGGGCCGGCCCCTTCACCGGGATCGCGCACAACCCCGGGCGCAGCACCTCCACCCGGGGGGTGAACGCCTCCACCGCCGCGACCACCGGTTCGAACCGCCGGACCTCCGCCTCCGGGTCGCGGTCGCGCAGTTCCAGCGCCGGGCAGAGCCGCTGGGCCAGCTTGAGCCGCTGGCCCTGCCGCACCCCGGCCGCCCGGGCCGCCGCCGAGCAGGCCAGCACCCGGCCGCCCTCGACCACCGCCACCGGGACGTCCGGGCCGTCGCCCTCCGCCGGGCGTTCGACGGCCGCCACCGGCCAGTCCGGACACCACACCACCAGCACCCGGGGGGTGACCGCGCCACCCGCCCCGGTGGTCCCGGCAACCTCGCCGCCGGTCATCTCACACCACCGCCATACGGTCGAGGCCCGCCCCGGCCCCCGACATCGCGCCCTCCCCCGGTACGTCCACGTCCACCGTCCCGGCGCCGGCCGTCTCCTCCACGGTCCGCACCGCGCCGTGCGCGTCCGGCAGCCAGAGCCGGGCCGTCCGCCCGCGTCCCGCCGAACCGCGCCCCTCGGCCACCACCTCCACCTGCCGTCCGGTGAGCCGCCCGTGCCCGTCCCCCAGCCCGAACCAGCGCCCGGAGCGCACGCCCAGCCGCAGTCCGGCCCCCGGCCACGGCCCGGCCACCAGCAGCACGCAGCCGCTGCGCCGCAGCACGGCGGCCAGCCGGGCGGCCAGGTTCGGCGGGACCGGGCCGTCCGGGCGCAGCATGATCAGTTCGACGGCGCCGGCCAGGACGGACACCACCTCGGCCCAGTGCGGCCCGGGGTCGTCGGCCACCAGCAGCCGCCGCAGGTCGAGCCCGTACCCGGCGGCCGCGGCCAGCCCGAGGTCCGGCAGCCCGACCGCCGCGGCCCAGCCGCCGTCGGTCTCCCGCACCCCGGCGGCCAGGGCGAGCAGCAGCCCGGCGTCCCCGCCCGCCACCGACACCGCCGCGCCCCGGCGCAGCCCGCCCTCCGGCAGCAGCCCGCTCAGCGCGGGCACCACCGGCAGCAGTCCCCGGCCGGGGGCAGCGGTCGAGGCCACCGGTCGGAGCGCGGGCTTCCGCTCGACGGTGGATTCGAAAACAGATTCGAAAACGGGCACACCCCCAGGATCGAACATCCGTTCGCAAAGATTCAAGTCCGAATCGTCCGCATCCGATCCGTCACTCTCCGCAATCCCCTCGGGGCGGGCGCGCTCTCGGCGGGCCCCGGCGGCCGAGGGCCGCCTGATGCTGCGTCACCATCCCGCTACGCCTAGGATGTCGATAGTCCGTTGAACGGAGCGTTGGCCGCGTGGGGGTTTCGGTGGCCACGACAAGCGGGTGTTTATGTCCGGCTGGCAGGGTCTGCCGGTGCGACCGAGGGCCGTCCGGCCCCGGCGGCGGTCGCGACGACGAAGACGAGGTCGAGGAGAATCATGCGTGGCACCACGCTCGGTGACCGCTACCGCTTGGACGAGTGGCTCGGGGGCGGCTCGATGGGCGACGTCTGGCTCGCCCGGGACCAGGTGCTCGACCGCCGGGTGGCCGTCAAGGTCCTGAAACCCGCGCTGCTGGACGAGCCCGGCTTCGCGGAGCGGTTCCACGACGAGGCCCGGGTGATGGCCCGGGTGCAACACCCGGGCATCGTCGGCGTGTACGACTTCGGCCCCGGCCGCACCACCGAGGACGTCCCCTCCTGGGGCGCGCCGGCCGGCCCCGCCGCCCGTCCGACCGCCTACCTGGTCATGGAGCTGATCGACGGCGAGCCGCTCAGCACCGTGATGGAACGGCGGGGCCCGCTGACCGTCCCGGAGGCGCTCGGCCTGGCGCTGGAGGTGCTGGGGGCGCTCCAGGCCGCGCACGAGGCCGGCATCGTCCACCGGGACATCAAGCCGGCCAACCTGATGGTGCGCGACGGCCATGTGGTCATCACCGACTTCGGCATCGCCCGCCCCGGCTGCGACCCCCGGCTCACCGTGCCCGGGATGGTGCTCGGCACCGCCGCCTACCAGGCGCCCGAACAGGCCTCCACCGGCACGGTCACCGCCTCGGCGGACCTGTACGCGCTCGGGGTGGTGCTCTACGAGTGTCTGACCGGGCGGCTGCCGTTCGAGGGCGAGACCGCCCTGGAGCTGATCCTCAAGCACCTGACCGACCCGGTGCCGCCGCTGCCGGCCGACGTCCCGGACGCGGTCCGGGCCCTGGTCGAACGGGCCCTGGCGAAGGACCCGGCGCTGCGCTGGCCGGACGCCGCCGCGATGGCCGCGGCCGTCCTGTCGGCCCTCGCCGGCGAACCGGCCGGAGGCCCGGCGGCCGGGCCCTCCTGGGCGGCGGTGGTCCGGTCGACCGGTGCACTGGCCGCGCTGCGGGCCACCGGGTCGGCGGCCCGGCCGGTGGTCCCGGCCCCCGCACCGGCCCCGGCCGGGGCGCCGCCGCGCCGTGCCGCCCGGTGGCGGGCGGCACTGTTCGGCAGCCGGCGCCGGACCCTGCTCACGGCGGGCGCGGCCGCGCTCTGCTGCGCCGTCACCGCCACCACGACCGTCGCGCTGCACCGGGAGGGAGGTGCGGCCGGTGTACGGGCGGCCGGCGCGGCGGCCTCCTCCGACCGGTCGGGCCCGCCGCTGACGGAGGCCGTCGGCCTGCTCCCCGACCCGGGTGCGCCGTCCCCCTCCCCCGGTGCGCCGACGCAGCCGGCGCTCCCCCCGCCGCCGGGGACGGCCGGGCCGGCCGTCCCCGGCGAGCCGCTGCCGGGTGCACCGCTGCCCGGGGCGGGCGGCCCGGCGGGCCCCGGCGGCACGACCAGCGGCACGGGCGGGGGCGCGAGCGGCGGTACGGGCGGCGCAACCGCCGGAGGCGCGGGCGGTGCGGCGGGCGGAACCGGCCGGGACGGCGCCGCGTCGAACGCCCCCGCCAACCCTCCGGGCGCCCCGGCCCCCGGCACCCCGGACACCCCCGCCGGCTCCACGCCCCAGGGCGGCGCCCCGGCCGCGCCGGGCGGCCCCGCACCGGCGCCCGGGCAGCCCTCGGCACCGGACGGCCCCGCCTACACGGCCGAGCCACCGCCGGGCGTCCCGGGGTACACCGCCACGCCACGGCGGACCGTGCCCCCGGCCCCGGACTACACCTACGCGCCCAAGCCGGCCTACACCGCCTCCCCGCCGCCGTACACCGCCTCCCCGCCCCCGCCCCCGCCGCCCGGCACCGTCCCGACGGACCCGCCCATCAAGCCCCCGACCCAGCCCGGCGGCACGCTGCCCACGCTCGCCCGGCTGTCCAACGGCGGGTCCGTGCTGTACGACCAGGCCTCGCTCAACCGGCCGGGCAACCCGGTGGTCCTCTCCCCGGACGACGGCGGCCCCGGTGGCGTCTGGCAGCTGGCCCCCTACGCGGACGGCGGGTACGCCCTCCTCAACGGCGCCACCGAGTACACCAAGGTGCTGAACCTGGAGGAGACCCGCGCACAGACGCAGCTGGCGTACCGGCCGGCACCCAACGCCACCCCGGCGAGCCAGGTCTGGTCGTTCTTCCCGGTGCCCGGGGGCTATGTGGTGACCGTCGCCCGGGACGCGAAGCGCTGCCTGTCCGCCGCCGGTCCGAACGCGCCCGCCACGGTCCGCGCCTGCGCGGGCTCCGCCGACCAGGTGTGGACGGTCTCCGCGGCCTGAGCCGGTGCGCGGTGCGGACGGCCGGGGCCCGCCGGCCGTCCGCACCCGTCCGGCGTCCGGGGCGCGCCGGACGCCGGACCTCCCGCGTCAGGCCGGAAGCCAGGACGGCCAGGACCGCCGGGCCGGGCCGGCCGGGTGGCCGTCGCCGAGCAGCGGCACCAGGCGCTCGGCCTCCGGCGCGCCGATCGGGGCCAGGATGCCGTGCGCCTCGGCCCAGCAGGCGCGGGCCCGGGCCGGGTCGTCCGGATGCCGGTCCGCCAGCGCGTCGCCGAGCGCGGCCAGGGCCAGGCCGCGGCCGCGGTGGTCCCCGTCCAGGGTCAGCGCCTCGACCGCGCGTTCCGCCGCCTCGACGGCCTCCGGGGCGCGACCGGCCGCGCGCAGCGACGCGCCGAGCCGCAGCAGGATCCGGCCGGTGCGCCGGTGGTCCTCCGGGCCGGTCAGGGCGAGGGCCGCCCGCCGGTGGGCGACCGCCTGGTCGTGCCAGCCGAGCTCGTGGGCGATCGAGCCGAGCGAGTCCCGGGCCCTGGCCTCCAGCTCGTGGTCGGCCAGGTCATGCCCGATCACCAGGGACTGGTCGACCACCCGGCCCGCCGCCCCGAACCGGCCCTGCCGGGCGAACGCCCCCGCCAGCTCCAGCAGTTCGACGGCCAGGGCACGCCGGTCACCGATCCGCTGCCAGACCGCGACCGCGGCCGAGAATCCGGCCACCGCCTCGTCCGGGCGGCCGAGTTGGACGAAGCAGGCGGCGAGCGAGCCGTGCGCGAGGGCGAGCAGCGGCTGCGGCAGCCCGTGCGCGGTGCACAGGTCGCGGGCCCGGAGCAGCTCGGTGAGGGCCGGGGCCGCGGAGCCGACCTCGGCCAGCAGCCGGCCGAGCACCAGCCGCGCGCGGGCCTCCGCCGTCCGGTCGCCCTCCCGCAGGGCCGCGTGCAGCAGGGCGTTGGCGGCGTGGCCGAGCGGCCGGGTGGCGTGCCCGGAGTCCGCCGACAGGCAGGCGCCCAGCAGGAGTTCGGCGAGCCGGTCGAGGCCGGGCGCCGCCCCCGGGGACCGGCCCCGGAGCGTCGCGCACTGGCGCACCAGCGCCCCGACGGCCACGTAGTCCCCGACGGCCGGGGAGGCGGCCGGCGCCGCGGGCGACCGGAGCGCGGCCGTCACCCCGGCGTGGTGGTGGTCCACCAGCCGGGCCAGCGCGGCCGCCCGCTCGTCGTCGGCCTCCGTGCGGCCGTCCGGGCCGTCCGGGCCGTTCACACCGTCCGGGCCCGGCCCGTCGACCCGCTGGGCGAAGGCCCGCAGCAGATCGTGGTAGCGGTAGCGGTCGGGGGTCGCCGAGAGCTCCAGCATCGAGCAGTCCACCAGGGACTCGGCCAGTGCCTCGGCCTCCGGCCCCGGCCGGTCCAGGACCGCCGCCACCTGCGCCGCCGAGAGGTCCGGCACCTCGGGAACGGCCAACAGCCGGAAGGCGCGCGCCTGTTCGGCGTCCAGCAGGTCGTACCCGAAGCGGAACGAGGAGTCGACCGCGAGATCCCCGCTGCGCAGCGCGTCCAACCGGTAGCGCTCGCCGCCCAGTTGTTCCACCAGCCGGGCGACGCTCCAGCCCGGGCGGCAGGCCAGCCGGGCCGCGAGGATCCGCACCGCCAGCGGCAACCGACCGCAGAGCCTGACGAGTTCACGGGCCGACGCGTCCTCCGCCGCCACCCGTTCGGCACCCACCACCCGGGTCAGCAGGGTGACCGCCTCCTCGGCGGGCAGCACCGGCAGTTCCGTGAAGCGGGCGTTGGGCAGCGCCCCGATCCGGGTCCGGCTGGTGACCAGGACGGCGCAGCCCGCGCCGCCCGGGAGCAGCGGCCGGACCTGCTCGGCGTCGCGCGCGTTGTCGAGCAGCACCAGGACCCGCCGCCCGGCGAGCAACGACCGGTAGCGGGCCGCCCGTTCGGCCGGTCCGGCCGGGATCGCCTCGCCGGGGACGCCGAAGGAGCGCAGGAAGACCGCCAGCGCCTCCTCGGGGCGGGTCGGGCGGCCGTCCGCGCCGTGCAGGTCGAGGTAGAGCCGGCCGTCCGGGAACTCCTCGGCGAGGCCGTGCGCGACATGCAGGGCGAGTGCGGTCTTGCCCACCCCGCCCATGCCCGCGACCGCCGCCACGGGCACGCAGCCCGGCTGCCGCAGGGCGGCCCGCACCGCCTGGACCTCGGCCGCCCGGCCGGTGAAGTCGGCGACGGCGGCGGGGAGCTGGTCGGGCCTGAGCAGGGCGGCCGGTTCCGGCCCGGCCGGTGGCAGGGGCTGCGCCGCCGGCTCCGGCCCGGGCGCCGCCAGGGTCTCGTCCGCCGCGAGGATCCGCCCCTGCAGATCGCGCAGCCCCGGGCCGGCGCCGACGCCCAGCTCGGTGCGCAGCCGGCGGTCCGCCGCCCGGTACACCTCCAGCGCGTCGGCCTGCCGCCCGGAGCGGTAGAGCGCGAGCATCAGCAGCTCCGAGAGCCGTTCGCGCAGCGGGTGCTCCTCGGCCAGGGCCGCCAGTTCGGCGACCGACTCGGCCCACCGGCCGCCCTCGACCTCCGCCTCCAGGCACGACTCCAGGACGGCGAGCCGGCGCTCCTCCCACTCCCGGCGCTGGCGCTGCACATAGGGCCCGGGCACCCCGGACATCGGCTCGCCGCGCCAGAGCGCCAGCGCCGTCCGCAGCACGGCCGCCGCCTCCGCGGGCCGCCCCTCGGCGCGCAGCGTCCGCGCCCGGGCCAGCAGCGTCTCGCACCGGGCGGTGTCCAGGCCGTCGGGCTCGGCCACCAGCAGGTAGCCGCCGCCGAGCGAGGTCAGCACGTCCGGCCCGAGGATCCGGCGCAGCCGGTGCACATAGGTGCGGATGACGCCGTGTGCGCTGGCCGGCGGGTCCTCGCCCCACAGGTCGTCGATCAGCTGGGCGCCCGACACCTGCCGGCCCGCCCGGAACAGCAGGGCGAGCAGCAGGCCCTGCTGCTGCGGCGAACCGAGCGCCAGCTCCCCGCCGTCCCGCAGGCCGCGCACCGGCCCCAGCACCTCGAACCGCAGCCCTCCCGACCGCGCCTCCCGGTCCACCGATCGACTCCCCCCGTGTCCGTACGACTCCCCCGTCCGCATGATAGCCACCGGCATTCCCGCTGCTCAGCTCAGGCGGAGCGGCGTCGCCGGGGCCGCCGCGGCGATGCTTGACTTCGAGCGGACTCCACCTCATAGCTTCGACGGCACGGCCCACCGCGGACGACCCGGGAACGGAGAACCCCCATGAGCACGGACAGCAGCAGCGACAGCACCGCCACCACGCGCGAGGAGCGATTCGAGCGCGGGTTGGCCGTGCTCACCTCCGTCGACGGCGAGGCCGGGCAGCGGGTGATCGACGCGCTCGCCGACATCCACCCCGAACTCGCCCACCAGGTGGTCGCCTGGGGCTTCGGCGAGATCTACAGCCGGCCCGGACTGTCGCCGCGCGACCGGCAGTTGGTCACCCTGGGCATGCTCACCGCGCTCGGCGGCTGCGAACCGCAGCTCGACGTGCACCTCAACGCCGCCCTCAACGTCGGCCTCACGCCCGCCGAGATCACCGAGGTCCTGCTGCACTCCGCCGCGTACTGCGGCTTCCCCAGGGCCCTGAACGCCACCTTCGTCGCCAAGAAGGTCTTCGGCGAGCGCGGCCTGCTGCCCGTGGAGGGGCGGTGAGCGCGCCGCACTCCCGGGCCCGAAAAGCCGGTGGACGGCGGGCACGGCGGCGGCAGACTGGCCGGCATGACCGATGAGACGCTCGAAGCGTTCAAGAAGGACCTGCTCGTCTATCTGCAGGACGCCCGGGACGCCCTGCTCTGGAAGCTCGAAGGACTGTCCGAGTACGACGTCCGCCGGCCGCTGACGCCGACCGGGACCAATCTGCTGGGACTCGTCAAGCACGTGACGGCGGCGGAGGCCCTGTACTTCGGGGAGACCTTCGGGCGGCCGTTCGACGCGCCCCGGCCGTGGATCACCGGGGACGCCGAGCCGAACTCCGACTTCTGGGCCACCCCGGAGGAGAGCCGGGAGCAGATCGTCGGCCGCTACCGCGCGGCCTGCGCGCACGCCGACGCCACGATCGCCGCGCTGCCGCTGGACGCGGCCGGCCGGGTGCCGTGGGGCGCGCGCGGCGAGGTGACGCTGCACCACGGCCTGGTCCACATGACCGCCGAGACCCAGCGGCACGCCGGACACGCCGACATCGTCCGCGAACTCGTCGACGGCACGACCGGCCAGCGGCGGGGCGGGGAGAACACGGCGCCCGGCGACGCGGCCTGGTGGGCCGGGCACCTGGCCCGCGTCGAGGACGCCGCGCGCGAGGCGGCGGCCGGGGCCGCGCGGCCGTCCGCTCAGGCGTAGTGGCGGGCGACGGCGGTGGCGGCGGCCGCGACGGCCGCACGCAGGCCGGGCGGGCCGAGCACCACGGCCTCCGGGCCCAGTCGCAGGAGGTCCCCGACGGCCACCGCCGTGTTCTCGACGGCGAGGTCCACCTCCACCCATCCGTCGGCCCCGGGCGGCCCGGCCGCGGCCACGGCCCGGGCACCGGCGGCGCCGAACTGCACCGGGAGCAGCTTCCGGGCCCGCGGGGAGACCCGCAGGCGGGCGGTCTGCTGGTGGAGGGCGGCGGTCAGCCGGCGGGCGGTCTCGGCCCAGTGGGCGGCCAGGTCGAAGCCGGCCGGGCGCTCGAAGGTCTCCTCGGCGACCTCGACGGCGAGCAGCCGGGAGACCCGGTAGGTGCGGACGGCCTGCTCGGGGGCGCCGGCGGCCGCCGCGCCGGCGACCAGGTACCAGATGCCGCCCTTGAGGACGAGGCCCAGCGGGTGCAGCTCCCGGTGCACCTCGCCGCGCCAGCGGCGGTAGTGGACGCGCAGCACCCGCTGCTCCCAGACCGCCCGCGCGACCGGGGCCAGGTGGGCGACCGGGTCGGCGTCGCGGAACCACGCCGGGGCGTCGAGGTGGAAGCGGTCCTGGACGCGGCGGGTGCGGTCGGCGAGTTCGGCGGGCAACGCCGCCTGGAGCTTGAGCTGGGCGGTGGTCAGCACCGCGCCGAGCCCGAGGTCGCGGGCCGGCCCCGGGGCGCCGGTGAGGAACAGCGCGTCGGCCTCGGCGTCGGTGAGGCCGGTGAGCCGGGTGCGGTAGCCGTCCATCAGCCGGTAGCCGCCCTCGGGGCCCCGGTCGGCCGTCACCGGCACCCCGGACGCGGCCAGCGCCTCGACGTCCCGGTAGACGGTGCGGACCGACACCTCCAGCTCGGCGGCGAGGTCCCCGGCGGTCATCCGGCCGCGGTTCTGGAGCAGGAGCAGCAGGGCGAGGAGCCGGTCGGCGCGCATGGACCTCATTCTGGCGCCCGTACCTGACAGGAGGTGTCAGGTACGGGCGTCAGAGTGATCACCCGGCGCGCGGCACACCCGCCGCACGCCGGCCCGCACCACCCGGAGGACGACCATGAACGCACCCACCACCGTCACCGGCGGCTTCGGCTACGCCGACTGGACGGAGACCACGATCGGGCCGGCGGAGACCCTGCCCCGGCTGGCCCGGGCCTCCGTCGTCAACACCTTCACCGGCGGCATCGAGGCGGCCGCGACCGTCTGCGAGTACGTCCTCGTCTATGCCACCGCGACGACCGGCGGCTTCACCGGCCTGCAGCGGTTCACCGGCCGGCTGGACGGCCGCGCCGGGGGCTTCGTCGTGGAGGAGCGCGGCACCTTCGAGGAGGACGGCAGCGTCCGCTGCACCTTCGAGGTGGTCCCCGGCAGCGCCACCGGCGAGCTCACCGGCCTGCGCGGCACCGGCGGCTACCACTACCGGCCCGGCGACTCCCCCGTCCCGTTCACCTTCACCTACGAGCTCGGCTGAGCCGCCCCCGCGGCCTCTCCTGCGGATCACGCCGCCCGCCCGGCGTGGTCCGGGAAGGGAGGGCCTACGCACGGCCGGTGAGCAGGGAGATCCGGACCTCCTCCGGGTAGCCGGCGGCGGTGGGCGGGGCGGGGAGGGCGGCGAGCAGCCGGGCGGCGAAGGCCGGCCGGTCGGCGTCGGAGGGGAGCTGCGGGGCGGGGATCGCGGAGTAGAGGGTGCCCAGGAGCCGGTCGGAGGTCAGGGCGTCCTCGTACGCGATCACCGTCTCCCGCACGTCCGTGAAGCCCGCCCCCGCCAGCTCGGCGGCGTAGCGCTCGCGTTCGGCGGCGCCGGTGCCGCAGGTGGCGGTGACCGGGCGGCCGAAGTGCTCCTCCAGCGCACCGCGCAGGGCCTGCGACCAGTCGGTGTCCTGGGCCCAGACCGGCGTGCCGTTGGCGATCACGGCGACCCCGCCGCCCGCGCGGGTGCGGGGGCGCAGGGCCCGGAAGAGCTCCTCGGAGCGCATCCAGTGCAGGGCGTTGCCGATCACGGTGAGGCCGAGCGGGCGGTCGCCGGGCAGCAGGTCCACGAGGGCGGGGACGTCCGCGTCGGTGCCGAGCAGCCACAGCGCGTTGCGCACGCCGGCCCGGTCGGCGGCGGCCCGGGCCCCGCGGAGCATGTCCGGTTCCGGGTCCAGACCGAGGACGGTCCGGACCCGGGCGGCGAGCGGCAGGGCGAGCTGGCCGGTGCCGCAGCCGAGGTCGAGCGCGAGGTCGCCGATGCCGGGGTGGGCGTCCAGGCCGAAGGTGCGGGCGAGGGTGTCGAAGACGGCCGGCGGACAGCCGCGGCGGTACTCGGCGTAGTAGGCGGCCACCTCGCCGGAGAAGTCCGGGAGGGCGGGGGCGGTGGAGGAGGTCATGGCCGGGTACCTGCCCACCCGGGCCGGGCGCAGTCCGCTGATCGCTGTGGGCGGACGGCCCGGGCGGGCAGGGGCCGGGCGGGCAGGGCCGGGGGCTCAGACCTCGACGGGCGGCTCGGACATGATCCGGCGCACCTCGACCGGCATGTCGAGGGGCCTGCCCTGCGGGCCGGGGGCGGCCGAGACCTTGGCCGCGATCTCGATCGCGCGCGGCTCGCCGGCGCAGTCCACGATCCACCAGCCGGCCAGCCACTCCTTGGTCTCCGCGAAGGGGCCGTCGCTGACCACCGGTACGCCGCCGCCGGCGCGCACGATCCGGGCGGTCTCCGGCGCGTCCAGGCCCTGGGCGTCGACGAGTTCGCCGGTGCCGTTGAGCTCGGCGTTGAGGTCCCGCATGTACTGGACGTGGACCCGGACGTCCTCGGCCGGCCACTCCTCGACCTTCGGGATGTCGAGGTCCTTCGAGCTGAACTGCATCAGCAGCATGTACTTCATCGGTGCGCTCCTCGTTCGTCCGGGGCTTTCACAGAGGGGTCGGAGCCGGCCGCGCGATCTCGACATCCCCGGCCCCGTCCGCGGGAAAAAGGTAGCGGCCGCGCCCGCGCACCCCCGGGAGCGACGGCGTTGACCGGCACCGGCCCCGTGCCTAGGTCCTCTCTTTCGGATCACGTCGGACGAGCGGGCGTCGTTGGAGTGCGTGCATCGGCGGTGCGGAGGAGGGAGTCCATGCGGAGCATCGGCGACCGACGACAAGCCGGCGAGGTGCGTGCTCCGGCGGCGACCGCCTGGCGTGATCCGAAAGAGAGGGCCTAGGGTCGGGATCCGTGCAGCGATACGACTGGCTGAAGACGATTCAGCGCATGGACCCGGAGACGCAGTTCACCGAGATCTACCGGATCAGCAGCTGGTACGAATTCCCCTGGGACTACGTCCAGTCACTCGGCTTCGCGCTCTACCGCACCTACGCCGTCCCCAGCATCGGCCGGCTGCTCGCCCGGACCGGCGAGTTCACCGGCCGCACCCAGAAGCGGTACGACGACACCCTGCTGATCCTGGAGGCGGTGGTCGAGCACGGCTTCGACTCCCCCCGGGGGCGCGAGGCGATCCGCCGGATGAACCGGATGCACCACCGGTACGACATCTCGAACGACGACTTCCGGTACGTGCTCGCCACCTTCGTGGTGACGCCCAAGCGCTGGATGGACGACTACGGCTGGCGCCGCCTCTCCGCGCACGAGATCCGGGCGGCGGTCAACTACTACCGCGAACTGGGCCGGCACATGGGCCTGAGCGGCATCCCGGAGACGTACGAGGAGTTCGAGCGGCTGCTCGACGACTACGAGCGCGAGCACTTCGCCTTCGACCCGGGCAGCCGGGCGGTCTCCGACGCGACGCTCGGCCTGATGGCCTCCTGGTACCCGCTGCCGGTGCGCCCGGCGATGCGGCTCTCCTCGGTCTGCCTGCTCGACGACCCGCTGCGCGAGGCCTTCGGCTACCCGGCCCCGCCGGCCGCGGTGCGGAGCGCCGTGCGCGCGGGGATGCGGCTGCGCGGGCGCTTCGTGCGGCTGCTGCCGCCGCGCCGCCGGCCGCACCTCGCGCGGGACGGGCGGCAGGTGCGCAGCTACCCCGGCTATCCGCACGGCTACCGGATCAGCGACCTGGGGACCTTCGAGGGCGAGGACTCCTCCTCCGGCGGCTGCCCGTTCCCGCACTCCCCGGCGGCCGCCGACGGGGCCCGGGGCGTGGACGGGGACGGCGGCTGAGGCGCGGCGATCAGGCCGGCCAGCAGCCGCAGCCCCGCCTCGGAGGGCGAACCCGGCTCGGCGGTGTACACGGCCACCCGCTGGCCCTCGTCCTTCGGCAGCGCCAGGTACTCGGTGGTCAGCTCCAGCCGGCCGACCAGCGGGTGCCGGTACGCCCGGTGGTCGGTCCCGTTGCAGAGCACCGAGTGGGTGGCCCACAGCTTCGCGAACTCCTCGCTCGCCAGGCTCAGTTCGCCGACCAGGGCGGCCAGCTGCGGCGCGCCCGGGTAGTGGCCGGCGATCAACCGCAGGTCGGCGACCGCGGTGCGGGCCTTGCTCGGCCAGTCCTCGAACAGTTCGCGCACATGCGGGTCGAGGAACAGCAGCCGGGCGAGGTTGGGGCGGTCGGCGGGCCGCTCCGGGGCGGCCGGGTCGAGGTGTCCGGCCAGCAGGGCGTGGGCGAGCGGGTTCCAGGCCAGGATGTCGAAGAACCGCCCGATCACCAGCACCGGGGCGCAGCCGAGCGAGTCGACCAGCACCCGCACCGACGGGCGCACCCGCTCGGGCCGCAGCGTGCAGTGCCGCGGCCGGGGCACCGGACGGGCCAGCGCGTAGAGGTGGGCGCGTTCGGTGGCGTCCAGGCGCAGCACCCGGGCGACCGCGTCCAGGACGGCGTCCGAGGCGTTCGGGCTCAGCCCCTGTTCGAGCCGTGTGTAGTACCCGGCGCTCACCCCGGCCAGCTGCGCCAGCTCCTCGCGGCGCAGCCCGGGGACGCGGCGCCGGCCACCGAACGTCGGCAGCCCGACGTCCTCCGGGCGCAGTGCGGCCCGCCGGGAA
This sequence comes from Kitasatospora sp. NPDC015120, assembly GCF_043080305.1. Classification (NCBI taxonomy): domain Bacteria; kingdom Bacillati; phylum Actinomycetota; class Actinomycetes; order Kitasatosporales; family Streptomycetaceae; genus Kitasatospora; species Kitasatospora sp. NPDC015120. The sequence goes on from NZ_JBIBVJ010000018.1 coordinate 87,473, forward strand.
CGGAGGAAGGCGCCGAGTTCGCGGTGGGGCGCCGGGGCGTCCTGCGATGGGGTCATGGCGTCCAGTGTCCCCCGGGCGCACGGGTGTTGCCTGCACCTGGCGGGTGTAGGCACAGCGGATGCCTGGCAGCCGGGCGGCGTCCGGCGCAGGCTGCTCGTCATGACCACCGACGACACCCGCACCCTTGTCCTGCTCGCCCACCCCGATCTGGCGGCCTCCAGGGTCAACGCGGCCCTGGCCGAGGCCGCCCGCAGCGTCCCGTCCGTCACCGTCCACGACCTGTACGCCGCCTACCCGCGCTCCCGGCGGGCGGGCGCGCCGGCGACGCCGGTCGACGCCGCGTCCGAGCAGAAGCTGCTCACCGCCCACGAGCACGTGGTGCTCCAGTTCCCCCTGCAGTGGTACTCCTCGCCCCCGCTGCTGAAGGAGTGGCTGGACGAGGTGCTCACGGAGGGCTTCGCGTACGGCCCGGGCGGCGAGGCGCTGCGCGGCAGGTCGCTGCTGGTGGCCACCTCGACGGGCGGTCCCGCCGCCGCGTACCACCCGGGCGGCAGGGGGCACCGGGCGCTGGCGGACCTGCTCCTGCCCTACGCCGCCACCGCCAACCTCCTCGGGATGGACTACCGGCCGCCGTTCGCCGTCCACGACGCCCGCGGTCTGAGCGGCCCCGAGCTCGCCCGCCACGTGGACCGCTACCGGGAGCTGCTGGCCGCCGGCTGACCCGCCGGAGCCGCCCGCGAACTCCGCCGTCCCGGCCGTACGGGGGCCGGTCGGGACGGCGGGCCCTGCGGTGCGCCGCCCGCGGCGCGGCCCGCACGTGCCCCGGCGGCCGCGCCCTACGCGACGGACGCCCCGGTGAGGTGGCGCAGCAGCGGGCCCGGGTCGTGGCTGCCGCAGGCGGTGCGGACGGCGGCGTCGTGGGCGGCGGCGAGGGCGTCGAGGCGGGCGAGGCGGGCGTGGCCGAGCCGGGAGAGGTGCGCGGTGATGCGGCGGCGGTCCTGCTCGTCCTGGCGGCGGTAGACCCAGCCGGCCTCGGTGAGGGCGTCGACGATCCGGCTGAGGCTGGCCTGCGGGATGACCAGGGCCTGGGCGAGTTCGCCCATCGAGCGGCCGGTGCCCTCGGTGAGGGCGCGCATCACGCGCCACTGGTCGAGGGTGCAGCCCTCGGCCTCCAGACGGCCGGCGAGGTCGCGGGCGAGGCGGCGCTGGGCGATCGTGAGCAGCTCGATCAGCAGGGGCTGGTCGGTGGCGACGGCGTCGGGGGTGATGGCTGGTGGTGTCATGGCCGTGTCTCTTCTCCCCGTCGCTGGTCCTGGTCGCCGGTCCTGGTCGCCGGCTCCGGGCGCCACGCCCTCGTTTGGCCGGATCGGCTGGCCATGACGATACTCGCAAGCGATGAGCGCCGATGTGAAGCTGCTGGAGCCGCTCGACGCGCGGTACTTCCCCCGGGAGGCGCCGGCGCTGCGGGTGGGCCTGGTCGTGCCGCAGTCCGGGCCGCTCGGCCTGACCGGGCCGTCGGCACTGGACGGAGCGCTGCTGGCCGCGCACGAGGTGAACGCGGGCGGCGGGGTGCGCGGACTGCCGCTGGAACTGGTGCTGGTGGACGGCGGCGGCACGCCGGCGGCGGTGGCCCGGGAGGTGGCGCTGCTGCTGGACGCCGGGGCGGTGGACGCGGTGGCGGGCTGCCACTCCAGCGATGTGCACCGGGCCGTGGAGACGGTGACCACCGGGCGGACCGCGTACGTGTACACGCCGCCGCACGAGGGCGGGAACCGGCTGCCGGGCGTGTTCTGCACCGGGGCGGACCCGGCGCGGCAGCTGGCGGGCGCGGTGGAGCGGCTCACCGAACGGCACCGGCTGCGCCGCTGGGCGCTGGTCGGCAACGACTACATCTGGCCGCACGCGATGCACCGGACGGCCGGGGCGGCGGTGGCCCGGGCCGGGGCGCGGGTGGTGCTGGAGCGGCACCTGCCGTTCGGCACCGCGGAGCGGGCGCTGGAGCCGCTGCTGGACGCGCTGCGCGCCGAGCGGGCGGACGCGCTGCTGCTGAGCCTGATCGGCGCCGACCTGGTGCGGTTCAAGCGGGCGCTGCGCCGCAGCGGGCTGGACCGGCGGCTGGTGCGGCTGTCCGGGGCACTGGAGGAGAACGGCCTGCTCGCGTACGGCGGGGACGGCACCGGCACGCTGTACGCCTCGATGCCGTCGTTCGCGTCCCTCACGGAGGAGCGGCGGGTGCGGCTGGCGGAGCAGCACCGGGCGGTGTTCGGGCCGTACGCCCCGGTGCTGGACGCCTACGCGGTCGGGTTGTACGACGGGCTGCACCTGCTGGCGGCGCTGGCGGCGAGCGGGGACCTGGTCGCGGACGACGGGCTGGGGCGGGCGGCGGCGCGGCTGCTGCGCGGGGACGGCGCGGCGGTGCGGCGGGCCTGGGCGCGGGCACCGCTGGGGCCGGCCCGGGACGGGGTGCACCTGGCGCGGGCGGAGGGGCTCGGGTTCACCGTCCTGTCGTAGGCCCGGGGGCCCGGCCGGGGGCGCCCCGGCACCGCGGTCCGGTGTTCGGCATGCGGACGGGATCCACAAAACCCTTCCATTTGGAAATAGCGGGCTCTAGTGTCTCCCCACCACCTCGGGTCGCCCCGCCACGGGTCGTCACGGAAGAGAGCCCCCACATGCCCGAAGCACCCCCCTCCCCCGCCGGCATCGAGAGCTACGGCTACAAGCAGGAACTGCGCCGCTCCCTGCGCTTCACCGACCTGCTGGTCTACGGCCTGGTCTTCATGGTGCCGATCGCCCCCTTCGGCATCTTCGGCAGCGTCTTCCAGGGTTCGGGCGGCATGGTCGCCCTGGCCTACGTGCTCGGGATGGTGGCGATGATGTTCACCGCCCTGTCCTACGCACAGATGTCCCGGGCCTTCCCGATGGCCGGTTCGGTCTACACCTACGCCGGCCGCGGCATCGCGGCACCGGTCGGCTTCCTGTCCGGCTGGATGATCCTGCTGGACTACGTGCTCGTTCCCGGCCTGCTCTACCTGATCGCCGGCGTGGCGATGAACTCGCTGGTCCCGGCGGTGCCGGTGTGGCTCTGGCTGGTCGGCTTCGTGCTGCTGAACACCGCCGTCAACTACCTCGGCGTCGAGATGACCTCCAAGGTCAACAAGGCGATGCTGATCGGCGAGCTCGTGGTGCTGGTGGTGTTCATCGCCTTCGGCGTGGCCGCGCTGGCCTCCGGCAAGGGCCGCGGCTTCGACTTCACCCCGGTCTACAACTCCCAGACGTTCTCCTGGAGCCTGGTCTTCGGCGCGGTGTCGGTGGCGGTGCTGAGCTTCCTCGGCTTCGACGGCATCTCCACCCTCTCGGAGGAGAACCGGGACTCCGCCAAGGCCATCGGCCGGTCGATGATCGCCGCGCTGCTGCTGGCCGGCTCGCTGTTCATCGCGCAGACCTGGATCGCCTCGCTGCTCGTCCCGGACCCGGACGCGCTGATCGCCGACGGCGACCCCGACGGCACCGCCTTCTACGACGCGGCCCGGGTCGCCGCCGGCGGCTGGCTCGCCACCGTCACCGCCGCCGCGACCGCCGTGGCCTGGGGCTTCGCCAACTCCCTGGTCGCCCAGGCGGCCACCTCGCGGCTGCTGTTCGCGATGGCCCGCGACCGCCAGCTGCCCGCGTTCCTCGCCAAGGTCCACCCGCGCCACCGCGTCCCGGTGAACGCGACCCTGCTGACGGCGGGCGTCTCGCTGGTCCTCGGCCTCTACACCGCCTCGCGCGAGGACGGCATCACCCTGCTGTCCACCCTGGTCAACTTCGGCGCGCTGACCACCTTCCTCGTCCTGCACGTGTCCGTCGTGGTGCACTACGTGTTCCGCCGCCGCAGCCGCGACTGGTGGCGCCACCTCATCGCCCCGGTGACCGGGTTCGCGATCCTCGCGTACGTGGTCGTGAACGCGGACATCGCCGCCCAGCGGCTCGGCTTCGTCTGGCTGGCGATCGGCGGACTCGTCCTGACCGGGCTGCTGCTCTCCGGCCGCCGCCCGAACCTGGCGGCGGTGGCCGCCGACGCCGCGCCCGACACCGCGCCCGGCACCACGCCCGACGCCGCTTCCGCCCCCGCTTCCGCCCCCGGCAAGGAGAACCCGTGAGCCTGCCCGACGTCGTCTCCCTCTCGCCCGAGCCCGCCGACTACGCCTACACCTTCGGCGGACGCGAACCCCTGGTGACCGTCCAGCCCGGCACGATCGTCGAGCTGACCACCGAGGACTGCTTCGGCGGCCGGGTCCGCGGCTTCGCCGACCTGCCGAGCGCGGTCTGCGAGTTCCCCTACCTCAACCCGGTCACCGGCCCCATCGCGGTGGCCGGCGCCGAACCCGGCGACACCCTGGCCGTGCACTTCGTGGAGATCACCCCGGCCCGCGACTGGGGCATCTCCAGCACCTTCCCGCACTTCGGCGCGCTCACCACCACCCACAGCACGGCGATGCTGCACGCCCCGCTGGAGGAGCGGGTCTGGGTGTACGAGCTGGACGTCGCGGCCGGCGTCTGCCGGTTCCGCGCCCGCAACAGCGACTTCACCACCGAACTCCGGCTGGACCCGATGCACGGCACGGTCGGCGTCGCCCCGGCCGGCGGCGAGACCCTGATGTCGATCACCCCCGGCGCCCACGGCGGCAACCTCGACACCCCCGAGATGCGGGCCGGCACCACCGCCTACTTCGGCGTCAACGTGCCCGGCGGGCTGCTCGCCATCGGCGACGGCCACGCCCGCCAGGGCGAGGGCGAGGTCTGCGGGACGGCGGTGGAGACCGCGATGCGCACCACGGTGGTGGTCGACCTGATCAAGGGCGGCGGACCGGCCTGGCCCCGGCTGGAGAGCGACCACCACCTGATCTCCACCGGCTCGGCCCGCCCGCTGGAGGACGCCTTCCGGATCAGCCAGCACGACCTCGTCCACTGGAGCGGCGAACTGCTGGGCCTGGACCTCCTGGACGCCTACCAACTGGTCAGCCAGGCCGGCCTGGCCCCCGCGGCCAACGTGTGCGACACCAACTACACGATGGTCGCCAAGCTGCCGAAGTCCGTCCTGGGCCGCACCCGGGCCTACGACGGCCTGCACGACCGCCTCCGGGAGACCGCCGCGACCTACCTGCGGGGGCGTTGAAGAGGAATCAGGTTCCCTGCACAACGGTGTTCTGACTGGCGGTGAGCAGCCACCGGCCGTTCTCCTTCGCCATGACGTACAGCGGGCTGCCCTCCTCCCCGATCTGCCTGCCGTCGCCGTCGAGGTAGCGCTGGCGCACCTTGACGGCGGCGACGTCGGGGCGGAGGAAGAGCACGTGCACCACCTCGTAGGTGGCCGTGCTGCCGGTGCCGGCGAAGGTCCCGGGCAGCACCTCGCGGGTGAACCGCGCGATCTCCTCCCGCCCGCGCAGCAGCAGACCGTGCGCGGTGGTCCAGATCGCGTCCTCGCGGAACAGGCCGATGAACTCCTCGGTGAGCTCGTTGACCTGTGCGTGCTGGACGGTGGCGACCACCTGCCGGACGGCGGCGATCTCGGCCTCGACGGACCCGGCGTTCATGAGGGCGTTCGTGGTGGGGTTCATGCGGCCATGATGGAAGTTCACGTCCGCTTGAGGTCAAGGCCCGGCGCCCCACGGGCTTGAGGTTGCCGCAGCGGCAGCCCCTACCGTCGTCACCGGGGCCGGAGGGACCGGCCCCGGTGGGACACGTGAGGGGGAGCGGATGGCTGCCTGGCCGATCGAGGAGGTCGCCCGGATGTCCGGGGTGACGGCCCGGACGCTGCGGCACTACGACGAGATCGCGCTGCTGCCGCCCGCCCGGACCGGCGCCAACGGACACCGCTACTACGGGGAGCCGGAGCTGCTGCGGCTCCAGCAGATCCTCGTGCTGCGGGCGCTCGGCCTGGGGCTGTCCGAGATCGGCCGCGTGCTGGCCGCCCAGGTGGACGAGCTGGAGGCGCTGCGCGGCCACCACCGGCGGCTGCTCGCCGAGCGCGACCGCCTCGACGAGCTGGCCGCGACGGTCGCCCGCACGATCACCGATCTGGAGCGATCCAGGAAGGACGGTACGCCGATGACCGCGATCAACCGGCCGGAGAACCTGTTCGAAGGGGTCCGGCCCGCCGACTACGAGGAGGACCTGCGCGCGTTCCCGGAGCTGGCCGAGGCCGGCGGGCGGGCCCTGGCGGCGATGACGCCGCAGGAGATCGAGGCGGGGCAGCGCGAGCGCACCGCGCTGATGATCGGGCTCGCCGAGCTGATGGCCGCCGGGCTGCCGGCCGACGCCCCGCAGGTGCGGGCCGCGATCGCCGCGCAGTACCGCGCGCTCACCGCCGTGCAGCCGGTGTCCGCCGCGGAGTTCCGGGCGATGGGGCGCGCCTGCGTGGAGAACGAGCCGTGGCGGGCGGCGTACGAGTCGATCGCCCCGGGGCTGGCCGCGTACCAGCGGGACGCGATCGAGGCGTACGCGGCGACACTGCCGACCACGTTCGCCCACCCGCAGCCGAACGGGTGATCTAGGCTGGTGGGGTGCTCCTTCTCGTTCGCCGCCGCCACGTGGACCTGCTCCGCGTGACCAGCATGTCCTGTCGACGCTCCGGCTGACCCTCGTACCCCTCACCCTCAGCGCGGCCCGCAGCGGCCGCGTCCCCCCTCCCGGCCCCGGGCACACCCGCCGCTCCAGGCGCGTCCCCGGCGTTCCCGGTCACCACCGGAGCCGGCCGGGACGAGACCCAGCGGATGTCACCCATGACGCAGCAGTACCCCACCAGCCCCGCCGATGCCCCCGCCGACGCCCCCTCCGACGCCCTTCCGGTGATCGACCTCTCGCTCGCCGGCGGCAGCCCGGCGGACCGCACCCGCCTGCACGACGAACTGCGGACCGCGGCCACCGGCGTCGGCTTCTTCCAGCTCGTCGGCCACGGGGTCACCCCGGCCGAGACGACCGCCCTGACCGAGGCCATGCGCGCCTTCTTCGCCCTCCCCGAGGCCGACCGCCTCGCCGTCGCCAACCTGCACTCCCCGCACTACCGCGGCTACACCCGCACCGGAGACGAGCGCACCGGCGGCAGCCGGGACTGGCGCGACCAGCTCGACATCGGCGCCGAGCGGCCCCCGCACGTGCCCGCCCCCGGCGAGCCGCCGTACTGGTGGCTGGAGGGCCCCAACCAGTGGCCCGCCGCCCTCCCCGAGCTGCGCGAGGCCGCCCTCGCCTGGATCGACCGGCTCGGCGCGGTGGCCCGCACGCTGCTGCACGAACTCCTCGCCTCGATCGGCGCCCGCCCCGATTTCTACGACCCCGCCTTCGCGGGCCGGCCCCACCTGCGGCTCAAGCTGGTCCGCTACCCGGGCACCGCCCCCGACGGCGCCGGTCAGGGCGTCGGCGCGCACAAGGACTACGGCTTCATCACCCTGCTCCTCCAGGACACCGTCGGCGGCCTCCAGGTGCAGCGCCCGGACGGCTCCTTCCTGGACGTCCCGCCGCTGGAGGGCGCCTTCGTCGTCAACCTCGGCGAACTCCTGGAGGTCGCCACCGACGGCTACCTCAAGGCCACCAGCCACCGCGTGGTCAGCCCGCCCGGCGCCCGCGAGCGCTTCTCCGTCCCGTTCTTCTACAACCCCCGCCTCGACGCCCACATCGAGCCGCTGGACTTCCCGCTCGCCCACCACGCCCCCGGCGCCACCCAGGATCCCGCCAACCCCCTCTACGCCGACTTCGGCTTCAACGAGTGGAAGGGCTACACCCGCGCCCACCCCGAAGTCACCCGCCGCCACCACCCCGACCTCGCCGCCTGAGGCCCCTCGGGCCGCCCGAGGCCACAAGCGCGCACACGGGCCCGCGCTCCCCACCGGAGCGCGGGCCCTTCCACGTCCGGAAGCCGTGGACCCGGTGGGACAGCGGTGTCACACTAGTGGTGTCACAGTGGTGGTGCTACACGTCGGGAGGCGGGGGTGGAGGTGCGGCTGACGGTGGACGAGTTGGCGGCGCGGGCGGGGGTGACGGTCCGGACGGTGCGGTTCTACGGGACGAAGGGCCTGCTGCCGCCGCCGGTGCTGGGGGCGCGGCGGGTGGGGTGGTACGGGGCGGAGCACCTGGACCGGCTGGGGCTGATCGAGGAGTTGCAGCGACAGGGGCTGACGCTGGCCGCGATCGAGCGGTACCTGGCGCGGCTGCCGCAGGGGACCACGCCGCTGGACCTCGCGATCCACCGGGCGCTGGTGGCGTCGTGGACGCCGGAGGCGCCGCAGGAGGCGGGCCGGGCGGAGGTGGAGCGGCGGGCCGGGCGGCGGCTGTCGGAGGAGCAGGTGGACCGGCTGGCCGCGATGGGGGCGCTGGAGCGGACGGCGGATCCCGAGGTGTTCCGGCTGGACCCGGGGCTGCTGCCGCTGGGGGTGCGGATCCTGGACGTGCCGATCCCGCTGGAGACGCTGGTGGCGGCGCGGGCGGTGGTGGTGGAGCACAGCCGGGCGACGGCGCGGGAGTTGCAGCGGCTGTTCCGGGAGACGGTGTGGAAGCCGTACCGGGAGAGCGAGCCGACGCCGGACGACGTGCAGCGGATGAAGGCGCTCACCGACCACATCCAGCCGATGGTGGCGCAGGCGCTGGTCACCGCGTTCCAGCGCTCGCTGCGGGAGGAGCTGAACGAGGGGTCGGGCGGGGCGGCGGCGCAGGAGGAGCGGGCCGCCCCGCCCGAGCGGTGATCAGTCGGTGAAGGTGCGGCCCTCGGCGGCGATCCGCTCCAGCAGGGCGGGCGGCGCGAACCGCTCCCCGTACGCGGCGGCGAGCTCGCGGGCGCGGGCCGCGAAGCCGGCCGGGCCGCCCGGGTAGCCGTTGATGTACTGGAGGACGCCCCCGGTCCAGGCCGGGAAGCCGATGCCGAGGATGGAGCCGACGTTGGCGTCCGCCACCGAGGTGAGCACGCCCTCCTCCAGGCAGCGCACCGAGTCCAGCGCCTCGCTGAACAGCATGCGCTCCTTGAGGTCCTCGAACGGGACGGCGGCGTCCGCGCGGGTGAAGTGCTCGCGCAGACCCGGCCAGAGGCGGCCGCGCGCCCCGTTCTCGTCGTACTCGTAGAAGCCGGCGCCGCCGCTGCGGCCGGGGCGGCCGAACTCGTCGACCATCCGGTCCACCACCGCGTCCGCCGGGTGGGCGGTCCACTCGCCGCCGGCCGCCTCGACGGCGCGCCGGTACTCGTCACGGATCCTGCGCGGCAGGGTGAGGGTCAGCTCGTCGAGCAGCGCGAGCACCTTGGCCGGGTAGCCGGCCTGGGCGGCGGCCTGCTCGACGCTGGCCGGCTCGACGCCCTCGCCGATCATGGCGACGCCTTCGTTGATGAACTGGCCGATCACCCGCGAGGTGAAGAAGCCGCGCGAGTCGTTGACGACGATCGGCGTCCTGTTGATCTGCCGGACCAGGTCGAAGGCCCGGGCCAGCGCCTCGTCCCCGGTCCCCGGGCCGCGGATGATCTCCACCAGCCGCATCCGGTCGACCGGCGAGAAGAAGTGCAGGCCGATGAAGTCGGCGGTGCGCTCCACGCCCTCGGCGAGCAGGCCGATCGGCAGGGTGGAGGTGTTGGAGCAGAGCAGGGCGTCGGGCGCGACGACGCCCTCGATCTCCTGGAACACCTTGTGCTTCAGCTCCGGGTCCTCGAAGACCGCCTCGATGACCACGTCGCAGCCGGCCAGGTCGGCGGCCTCGGCGGTGGGGGTGATCCGGGCGAGCAGGGCGTCGCGCTGCGCCGCGGTGCGCCGCCCGCGCGCCACCGCCTTCGCCAACAGGCCCTCGGAGTAGGCCTTTCCGCGCTCGGCGGCCTCGACGGTGACGTCCTTGAGCAGCACCTCGATGCCGGCCTCGGCGCAGGCGTGGGCGATGCCGGCACCCATCATCCCGGCGCCGAGCACCGCGACCTTGCGGGCCGTCCGCCGCTCCACCGAAGCGGGCCTGCCGGCCCCGGAGTTGACGGCCTGGAGGTCGAAGAAGAGCGCCTGGATCATGTTCTTGCTGGTCTGCCCGCAGGCCAGCTCGGTGAAGTAGCGCGCCTCGATCACCATCGCGGTGTCGATGTCCACCTGGGCGCTCTCGACGGCGGCGGCGAGCACGTTGCGCGGCGCCGGGTAGGGGGCGCCGCCCAGCTGCTTGCGCAGGTTGGCGGGGAAGGCGGGCAGGTTGGCGGCGAGGGCCGGGGTGCTGGGGGTGCCGCCGGGGATCTTGTGGCCCTTGACGTCCCAGGGCTGGACGGGGGCCGGGTTGGCCTCGATCCAGGCCCGCGCCCGGGCCGACAACTCCTCGGGGGTGTCGACGAGTTCGTGGACCAGTCCGTGTTCGAGGGCCTGCGCCGGGCGGTACTGGCGGCCCTGCAGCAGGAACTTCAGCAGGGCGTCGGTGATGCCGAACAGCCGGACGGTGCGGACGATTCCGCCGCCGCCGGGCAGCAGACCGAGGGTGACCTCGGGCAGGCCGATCCGGCTCGCGGGGGTGTTCAGGGCGATCCGGTGGTGGCAGGCGAGGGCCAGCTCCAGGCCGCCGCCGAGCGCGCTGCCGTTGACCGCGGCGACCACCGGCCTGCCGATGGTCTCCAGGGTGCGCAGGGCGCGCTTGATCCGCATCGACTTCTCGAAGACGGCGGCCGCGTCCTCGGGGCGGGCCGCGGAGAGCATCCGCAGGTCACCGCCGGCGAAGAAGGTCTTCTTGGCGGAGGTGACGACCACGCCGCGCAGTCCGCCGGCGGCGGCGAGGCCGGCCAGGCGGGCGACGACGGCCTCGAAGTCGGCGGTGAACGCCTCGTTCATGGTGTTGACGGACTGGGCGGGGTCGTCGAGGACGAGGGTGACCACGCCGTCCTGGTCCTGCTCCCAGCGGATGGTGGTGGTGTCGCTCATGGGTTCGGCTCTCCGGAGGAGGTGGGGAGGAGGACGGGGTCAGACGCGCTCGACGACGGTGGCGATGCCCATGCCGCCGCCCACGCACAGGGTGGCCAGGCCGTAGCGCAGCTCGCGCCGCTCCAGTTCGTCGACGAGGGTGCCGATCAGCATCGCGCCGGTGGCGCCGAGCGGGTGGCCGAGGGCGATCGCGCCGCCGTTGACGTTCACCTGCTCCGGGGAGAAGCCCATCTCGCGGATGAAGCGCAGCGCGACGGCGGCGAAGGCCTCGTTGATCTCGACCAGGTCGATGTCGGCGGCGCTCAGCCCGGCCTTCGCGAGTGCCTTGCGGGTGGCGGGCGCGGGGCCGGTGAGCATGATGGTCGGCTCGGAGCCGGAGACGGCGGCGGAGACGATCCGGGCGCGCGGCCGCAGCCCGTAGCGCTCGCCGGTCTCGCGGTTGCCGATGGCGACCAGCGCGGCGCCGTCGACGATGCCGGAGGAGTTGCCGGCGTGGTGGACGTGGTCGATCGCCTCCACCCAGTGGTACTTCTGCAGGGCGACGGCGTCGAAGCCGCCGGCCTCGCCGATCGCGGCGAAGGAGGGCTTGAGGCCGGCGAGCGTCTCCACGGTGGTGCCGGGGCGGATGAACTCGTCGCGCTCCAGCACGACCAGGCCGCTGCGGTCGCGGACCGGGACCACCGAGCGGTCGAACAGGCCGTCGGCCTGGGCCTTGGCGGCACGGGCCTGGGACTCGGCGGCGAACGCGTCGACGTCGGTGCGCGAGAAGCCCTCGATGGTGGCGATGAGGTCGGCGCCGATGCCCTGCGGCACGAAGTCGGTCTCGTAGGCCGTCATCGGGTCGGCGAACCAGGCACCGCCGTCCGAGGCCATCTTCACCCGGGACATCGACTCGACGCCGCCGGCCAGGACGAGGTCCTCCCAGCCGGAACGGACCTTGGCGGCGGCCAGGTTGACGGCCTCCAGGCCGGAGGCGCAGAAGCGGTTCTCCTGGACGCCGGCAACGGTGTCCGGCAGTCCGGCGGCGATGGCGGCGATCCGGGCGATGTCGGAGCCCTGGTCGCCGACCGGGCTGACCACGCCGAGCACGATGTCGTCAATCGCCGCCGGGTCGAGGTCCGGGAAGCGGCGGCGGATCTCGTGGATCAGGCCGACGACCAGGTCGATCGGCTTGGTGCCGTGCAGGGAGCCGGTGGCCTTGCCCCGGCCGCGCGGGGTTCGGATCGCGTCGTAGACGTACGCTTCGGTGGTCACGGTGGGGAGCCTTTCGGGGCGGGGGGTGACGGCGGGGCCGGGTGGCGGGGATCAGTCGAGGAGGGAGCGGCCCACGATCTCCTTCATGATCTCGGTGGTGCCGCCGTAGATGGTCTGGATGCGACCGTCGGTGAACGCCCGGGCGACCGGGTACTCAGCCATGTAGCCGTAGCCGCCGTGGAGTTGGAGACAGCGGTCGGCGGTGCGCTTCTGCAGCTCGGTGGCCCACCACTTGGCCATCGAGGCGTCCGCCGGGGTGAGCGCGTAGCGATTGTGCTCGGTGATGCAGCGGTCGACGAAGGTGCGGGTGACCGCGCACTCGGTGGCCAGTTCGGCGATCTCGAAGCGGACGTGCTGGAGCTTGGCCAGCGGCCGGCCGAACGCCTCGCGCTGCTTGACGTGGGCGGTGGTGAGCTCGACCAGGTGCTCGGCCCCGGCGATCGCGGAGGCGGCGATGGTGAGCCGCTCCTGGGCGAGGTTGCGCATCAGGTACAGGAAGCCCTGGTCGAGCTCGCCGAGCAGGTTCTCCTTCGGGACGCGGACGTCGTGGAAGAACAACTCGGCGGTGTCCTGGGCCTTCTGGCCGATCTTGTCGAGGTTGCGGCCGCGCTCGAAGCCGGGCGTGCCGCGCTCGACGACCAGCAGGCCGAGGCCGTGCGCGCCGCCCTCGGGGGTGGTGCGGGCGACCACGACGACCAGGTCGGCGAGGATGCCGTTGGAGATGAACGTCTTGGCGCCGTTGAGCAGGAAGTGGTCCCCCCGGTCGACCGCCCGGGTGCGGATGCCCTGGAGGTCGGAGCCGGTGCCGGGCTCGGTCATCGCGATGGCGGTGATCAGCTCGCCGGTGCAGAACCCGGGCAGCCAGCGGCGCTTCTGCTCCTCGGTGGCGAGCGAGGTGAGGTAGGGGCCGATGATGTCGTTATGCAGGCCGAGCGCCAGGCCGGAGGCGCCGGCCCGGGCGAACTCCTCGGCCAGCACGGCGGCGTAGCGGAAGTCGGCGGTGCCACCGCCGCCGTACTCCTCGGGGACGGCGAGGCCGAGCAGGCCCTGCCGGCCGGCGGCCAGCCAGGCCTCGCGGTCGACGATGCCGGCCTTCTCCCACCGGTCGTAGTACGGCAGCACCTCCTTGGCGAGGAAGGACCGGACGGTGGCCCGGAAGTCCTCGTGCTCGTCGGTGAAGAGGTCGCGTTGCACGGCAGGCTCCTTGGCGAGGTGGGGGCGTTCAGGCGGTCGGCGGCGCGGACGGCGGGTCCAGCCCGGGCACGCCCCAGTCGGCGGCCACCTCGGCGGCGTCGGCGCCCGGCCGGGCGGGCGGGCGGCGCAGCGCGCCGGGGGTGAGGGAGAACCGCGGGGCGGGAGCGGGCTGGGTGACGCCGTCCGCCTCGACGTACGTCCCCCGGCTCGCCAGGTGCGGATGGCGATGGGCCTGACGCATCGTCAGCACCGGCTCCACGCAGGCGTCGGAGCCCGCGAAGACGGCCTCCCAGGCGGCGCGCGGGCGGGTGGCGAAGCGCGCGGCGATCGCGGCCCGCAGCTCGGGCCAGCGGGCGGTGTCCCACTGGCCGGGCGCGTCCGGGCCGAGCTCCAGCAGCCGGGCGAACTCGGCGTAGAACTGCGGCTCCAGGGCGCCCACCGCGAGGTGGCCGCCGTCGGCGGCCGGGTAGACGGCGTAGAACGGCGCGCCGCCGTCGAGCAGGTTCACGCCGCGCCGGTCCTGCCACCGCCCGCCCGCCAGCAGGCCCTGGAGGACGGCGGTGAGGTGGGCGGCGCCGTCGACGACGGCGGCGTCGACGACCTGGCCGGCGCCGGTGGCGCGGGCGTGGTGCAGGGCGGCGAGCAGGCCGACCACCAGGTAGAGCGAGCCTCCGGCGTAGTCGCCGAGCAGGTTGGCGGGGATCGCGGGCGGCCCCTCGGCGGCGCCCGGGGCGCCCGCGGCGTCGGGGGTGGGGGCGGGGGCGACGAGGCCGAGGGCACCCGAGACCGCCGTGTACCCGATGTCGTGCCCGGCCCGGGCGGCCAGCGGCCCGTCCTGCCCCCAGCCGGTCATCCGCCCGTACACCAGCGCGGGGTTGCGGGCCAGGCAGGCCCCGGGCCCGACGCCGAGGCGCTCGGCGACGCCGGGCCGGTAGCCCTCGATCAGCAGATCGGCGCGGGCGGCCAGGTCGAGCACCAGGCCGGGCCCGCCGGGGGCCTTGAGGTCGACGACCACCGAGCGCTTGTTGCGGCCCGCGACGTCATGGGCCGGGTCGATGCCCAGCGGCGGGGGTTCGGGCCGGTCGACCCGGACGACGTCGGCGCCGAGGTCGCCCAGCAGCATCGCGGCGAACGGCCCCGGGCCGATCCCGGCGAGCTCCACGACGCGCACGCCGGCCAGCGGTCCGCCGCGCGCGCCGTTCCCGCCACCGGCCCCGTCACGTTCGGACGCCACTGCCCCTCCGGGGTCGACGAAGTCTGACAGTGAAGCTGTCACACTCGCGATAATAGGGAAGCGACCGTTCAGTAACAAGACCTCTCCCCCGTGCCGTGGCCCCGGGCGCCCGCCGCGCGCCCGGGGCCACGGAGGGCGCCTCGGTGCGTCTGCACGGCGCTCACCGCCGCCGCCAAGGCGATCGGCCGCGAGCCGATCGTCCCCCAGCCGCCCCTCCTCCCCGAGGACCCCCGCCTCCCCCTCCGGTTCCCCCCGGCGGGGGAGGCGGATCGGGTCGCCGGAGGACGTGCGGGCGGGCGGGGGCGCGGGAGCGTGGGGGCATGACCTCGACGCTTCCGCTCCTGTCCACGGCCCCGGCCGCCGCTCCGTCCGCACCCGCGCCCGTCGGCCGGGTGCGGACGGCGGCGGCCGCGGTGGCCGTCGCCGCGACCGTTCCCTACCTCACCCTCAAACTGCTCTGGCTCACCGGTCACCCGGTCGGGGCCGGGGACCCCGCTGCCATGGACGACCTGTGGCTCCTCAACCTGCTCACCGTCGGCATGGACGCCATCGCCGTCGTCCTGGCGCTGGCGTTCGTCCGGCCGTGGGGGCGGCGGGCGCCCGCCGGGCTGCTGGCCTTCCCGATGTGGGTCGCGACCGGGCTGCTCGGCACCCTGCTGGTCGCGCTTCCGCTCCTCCTGCTCTCCACCCTGGTCCTCGGCCCCGAGGCGGCGGGCAGCGAGAACGCCGAGGGGCCGAGCGGCTGGGTGTTCACCCTCGTCTACGGCGGCTTCGCCGTCCAGGGACTGGCGCTGATCACCGGGTTCCTGCGGTACGCGCGGGAGCGCTGGGCCGGGCTGCTGGGCCGCGACCGGATCGGCGACCTGCCGCACTCCCCCACGCTGAGCACCCAGCGGGCCTTCGCCTGCGTCGCCGCGCTGCTCGCCACCGGGATCGCGGCGGCCCGGCTGTCCTGGGCCTTCGGCGCGACGGCCGGGCTGCCGGTGGCGTGGCAGGAGGAGCGCGGCCGGAGCGTGGCGGTCATGGACGCGGTGACGGCCGCGATGGCGGTGGCCGCGGTGGTGGCGCTGCTGGTGCTGGTGTTCCGGCGCCGGCCGGGGTGGCGGCTGCGCGGGCCGCTCGCGCTGGTGTGGACCGCCGGAGGGTCGGTGTTCGCCTGGGGCGCCTGGCAGTTGGTGACGTTCGGGACGACCGTCACGGCCTCCGCCGACCCGCGCGAGGCGGTGCCGGGGCTGCTGCCGCTGGTGGAGGCGGTGCAGGTGGTGACCGGGCTGCTGGTGCTGGCCGTGGGCGCGGTCGCGCTGGCGGAGCGGGCGGCGGCGGGAGCCGTCCCGGACACCGCCTGGGCCGCGACGACGAGCCTGCCGGCCGGGGACGCTGACGTAGAGTCGGCGGAGTGATCACGGGGGCGGGCCGGGAGCCGGAGGGGAGCGGCGGCAGCGCGCTGCGGCGGGCGGCGGGTGCGCTGCTGGGGCGGCGGGCCCGGCTGCGCTGGGTGCACCTGGTGCTCGGCGGGGCGCTGCTGATGCCGTACTGGATGCTGTCGACGGTCGCGCTGGGCGCGCTGGATCCGCGCAAGGGCTCGTTGCTGCAGGTCCTGCTCCACTTCGCCGCGCTCGGCGCCTCGCTCCCGATGGCCGCCGTCACCGCCCTGGTCCCGACCGTCCGGGCGCTGGAGGGTGCGGCGGCCCTGGCCCTGTGCGCGCCCCGCCGGGCGGCGGAGGTGGTCACCGGCCCGGCGCGGTCCTGGGCGGCACGGCGGCGGACGGCCGGGTGGTTCGTGCTGCACCTGCTGTTCGGCGGCGTCGTCAGCGGGATGACGCTGGCCGGGGTGCCGTTCGCGGTGGTGCTGATCCTGCGGCCGACCGGCTTCGAGGACGCGGTGCGGTTCTGGGAGGAGCGCGGCGTGCCCGGCGGGCTGCCCGGTCCGGTGCTGGGCGCGGCGCTGCTGGCCCTGATCGCCGGCACCAGTGCCGGTCTCGGCGCGCTGCTGGCGCGGTGGGCACCGGTGCTGCTCGGCCCGACCCCGGACGAGCGGCTGGCCACCGCCGAACGGCGGGCCGCCGTGCTCGCCCAGCGCAACCGGCTGGCCCGTGAACTGCACGACTCGGTCGGCCACGCGTTGAGCGCCGTCGGCATCCAGGCCTCGGCCGCCGCCCGGGTGCTGCGCACCGACCCGGAGTTCGCGGCGCAGGCGCTGGCCGCCATCGAGGAGACCGCGCGCGGCGCCGTCGCCGAACTGGACGCGGTGCTGGGGCTGCTGCGCGAGGAGGACGGCGACGCGGCGGGGCCCGCCGGACCGACCCTCGCCGGGCTGGACGACCTGCTGCGGCAGCTGGCCCGCACCGGGCTGGCGGTGGAGGCCGCACTGGCCCCCGGCCTGGACCGGCTGCCCGCCGCGTTCTCCCGCGAGGCGTACCGGATCGTCCAGGAGGGCCTGACCAATGTGCTGCGGCACGCCGGCCCGGCCGGCCCCGGACCGGCCCGGCTGCGGGTCGCCCCGGCCGGCGGGCGGCTGGAGATCGAACTGACCAACCCGCTCGGCCGGGCACGGCCCAGCCGGCCCGGTGGCGGACGCGGGCTGCGCGGGATCGGCGAGCGCGCGGCGGCGCTGCACGGCGGCTGCGAGGCCGGGCCGGCGGACGACGGGACGACATGGCGGCTGGCCGTCTGGCTGCCGGTGGGAGGAGAGCGTTGAACGGCAACGGGAGCGGGAGCACGGGCGGGAGCGTGGACGGGGGCGTCGCGGACGGTCCGGGCGGTGTGGCGGGCGGGCCGGTCCGGGTGGTGATCGCCGACGACGAGCGGCTGGTCCGCACGGGGCTGCGGGTGGTGATCGACGCCGAGCCGGACCTCACCGTGGTCGGCGAGGCGGCCGACGGCGCCGAGGTGGTGCCGCTGGTGCGCGCGCTGCGGCCGGACGTGGTGCTGATGGACGTGCGGATGCCGGGGATCGACGGCATCCGGGCCACCGAGCAGCTGGTCGCCGGGATGGCCGTACCGCCCCGGATCCTGGTGGTCACCACCTTCGAGCACGACGACCACGTGTACGACGCGCTGCGGGCGGGGGCGGCCGGCTTCCTGCTGAAGCGGGCACGGGCCGAGGAGATGGTGCAGGCGGTGCGGCTGATCGCGCGCGGCGACTCGCTGCTGTTCCCGGCGGCGGTGCGCGATCTGGCCCTGCGGTACGCGGCGCCGCCCGGACGGACCTCCCGTCCGGCGCCGGAACGCGGCCCGGTCGGGCGGCTCACCGAGCGGGAGGGGCAGGTGCTGCGGCTGATGGCGGCCGGGCTCAGCAACGGGGAGATCGCCGCGAGACTGGTGCTCAGCCAGGAGACGGTGAAGACGCACGTGGGCGGCGTCCTGGCCAAACTGGGGGCGCGGGACCGCACCCAGGCGGTGATCGCGGCGTACGAGTCGGGGTTCGTGCTGCCGGGCTGACGGGGCCCTGGGCGGGCGGCGAGGCGGGGGCGTGCGGGCGACAGGGGTGGGCGGCGGCCGGCCGGTCCCGCTCAGATCCGCCAGGACCGGATCCGGTCGGCCGCCGCGAAGACGTCCGCCCGCCCCTCGGCGATGTCCCTGGCCAGCTCCACCAGCGCCCCGTACGGCGGGTCGATGCCCTCCCCGGCCGCGTGCATGTACGCCGCCGTCGTCATGCAGGCGTACAGGTTGTTGCGCACCGGAAGCGGCCGCAGCAGCACGATCGTGTGCATCAGGGTGGCCGCGCACCAGGCCGGATCCGCGTCGTGGCCGAGCTGTGCGGTGTTCACCCGGTGCCGGGCGACGGCCGCCTGAAGCGCCGAGTAGTCCCGCACGCTGAGGTCCTCCGGCGAGGCCAGCTCCTGGACGTCGAGCAGCCAGCGCAGATCGACCCGCAGCAGCATCATCGCGGCACCCCGGTCGCCCGTCCCTCCCCGCGCCGCCCCGCTCAGGCGGCCGGCGCGTCCTCCGGGAACTCCCGGTCGAACTCCTCGCGGTGGGCGTTCCAGAAGGCCACCGCGTGGGAGACGAACACCCGGCGCTGCTGCTCCCGCACACTCAGGTCGTGCACATACGCCTTGACACTCTTGCCGTCGGCGGCCGCCGCCTCGCGGATCGCGGCGAGCTCGTGCTCCGTGTACTCGATGTTGAGTGCTGGCATGGCGCCGATGGTACTGGAGCGCACGGGAGTTGGACACCGAGTCGGTGACCCCGACGCCGCCGCGGCCGGGTGTACGCCGCCGGTCGGAGCCCGGTGCGCCCGGCGTACCTCCGTGGTCCCGGTGCGGACCGCTCCGCAGGCTGACGTGCGGCGGCTCCCCCGGTCCGTACCGTCAACCCGTGGGCGGCGGAGGGGTTCCGCGGGGGAGGCCCGGACCTGGAGACGACAGGGGACGGCATGGGTATCGAACGACGGAGGCCGGTGGCCCGGGCGGCGGCGATCACGGCGGTCGCGCTCGCGGTCACGGCGGGCACGGCCGGCGCGGCGGGAGCGGCGGGCGCCGCGGCGGACGGGGACGGCCCGGCGCAACGGCCGGGCGTCAACCGGCTGGAGGGCGTCTGGCAGGCGGACGGTTACGGCACGATCGCGGAGATCCACGGCACCACCCTCACCACCTACGACGTGACCCGGATCAGTTGCACCCCGGGGTTCATCGTCGCCGCGCAGGTCGGCGCGGCCGCGCCCGGGGGCGCCGTACGGTACGGCCGGCCCGGCACGGGGTACGGCGAGCTGACCGTCACGCCCCGGGGGCGCGACCGGGCCGTGTACAAGGAGGACAGCGCCGCCGGGGCCAAGAACCTCTCCCGGCTGCCCGGCGGGCTGCCGGCCCGGTGCACCCGGCCGGCGCCGCAGGACGCCCTCGCGGTGTTCGACCGGTTCTGGGCGACCTTCGAGGAGAACTACCCCTTCTTCGCCGCCAAGGGCGTCGACTGGAAGGCCCGGGGCGCGCAGGCGCGGGCGGCCATCACCCCGGCGACCGACACCACCGCGCTCGCGGGGATCATCACGGGCCTGCTCGAACCGCTCGGCGACGCGCACACCTTCCTCGGCCGCAAGGCGGCCGACGGCGGCTACGACCTGGTCTTCGGCGGCCTGCGCCCGGGCACCCGGGAGCCCGACGACCGGCTGCGGGAGCAGGCGGCCCGGGCGGTCGCCGCCCAACTCCTCGCCCCGGAGCAGACCTTCGGCCGTGGCCGGCTGGGCGTCGGCGAACTGCCGGGCGGCCTCGGCTACCTCCGGGTGAGCGGCTTCGACGGGTACGTCGCCGACGGCCCGTACCAGGCCCACGCGGCCGAGCTGGACCGGGCGCTGGACGTCCTGCTCGCCCACCCCGAGCGGCTGAACGGTCTGGTGATCGACCTCCGGCTGAACGGCGGCGGCTCGGACGAGCTGGGTCTGCGGATCGCCTCCCGGCTCACCGACCGGCCCTTCCTCGCCTACCGCAAGGTGGCGCGCAACGACCCGGCCGACCCGACCGCCTTCACCCGGCCCCAGCCGGTGACCGTCCGCCCCGCCGCCGGGGCGGCCCGCTACACCGGGCCGGTCGCCCTGCTCACCGCCGGCTCGACGGTGAGCGCGGGCGAGACCTTCACCCAGGCGATGGCGGAACGGCGCCCGGCGCCGGTGCAGATCGGCGAGAACACCCAGGGCGTCTTCTCCGACGTCATGTTCAAACCGATCTCCGACGAGCTGCTCACCGGCCTGCCGAACGAGAAGTTCCTCACCCGCGACGGCAGCACCTTCGACGGCCCGGGCATCCCCCCGGACGTCCGCACCCCGGTCTTCACGGAGGAGGAGCTGGCCGGCCTGAAGGACTCCGCCCTGACCGAGGCCCGCAGGATCCTCGGTGCCGAGCACTGACCGGCGGGGACCGGCCCGCGCCGCGACCGTCCTCGCCCTCGCCCTCGCGGTGGCGGCGGGTCCGGCCGCACCCGCCCTCGCCTCCGGGGGCGCCGGCGCCCGGCTCGACGGGGTCTGGCGGATGGACGGGTACGGCACCCTGCTCAGCGTCTCCGGCACGCACCTCGCCTCCTACGACCTCACCAGGAACAGCTGCACCCCCGGGCTGGCGTCCGCCGAGCAGTTCGGCGCGCCCCTGCCCGGCGGCGCCGTCCGCTACGGCGCCCCCGGAACGCCCTTGGGCCAGTTCACCATCACCCCGCGCGGACGCCACCGGGCCGTGTACGCGAAGGACGCGGCCACCGGCACCCGGGCGCTGGAACGCCTGCCCGGCGGGCTGCCGGCGCGGTGCGCACTGCCGGTCTCCGACGAACCCCTCGCGGTGTTCGACAGGTTCTGGGACAGCTTCGAGGAGAACTACCCCTTCTTCGCCGCCAAGGGCGTCGACTGGCACGCCGCACGGGCGGCGTACCGGCCGACGGTCACGGCGGAGAACCTGGTGGACACGATCACCGCCATGGTCCAACCGCTCCAGGACTCGCACGTGGCCCTTCTGCGCGCCGATCCCGCCGGCGGGTACACCACCTTCTTCCGGGCGATGCGGGAGGGCACCGTGGCACCGACCCCGCAGCTGCTGAGCACCGTGCTGCCGCCGGTCCGCGCCCAGCTGACCGCCCCCGAGCAGCCGTTCGCGAACGGCATCCTCGGTGTCGGCGAACTCCCGGACGGCATCGGCTACCTCCGGGTGAGCGCGTTCAGTGACTACGTCGGCGGGGGCGGCCAGCAGGAGCAGGAGGCCGAGCTGGAGCGGGCCGTCGACGCCCTGCTCGACCGGCCCCGCGCCGCACCGCTGCGCGGGGTGGTGATCGACGTCCGGGTGAACGCCGGCGGCTCGGACGCGCTGGCCGTCCGGCTCGCCTCCCGGTTCACCGACCGGCCGTACCAGGCCTACCGGAAGGTGGCCCGCAACGACCCGGCCGACCCGACCGCCTTCACCCGGCCCCAGCCGGTGACCGTCCGCCCCGCCGCCGGGGCGAGCCGCTTCACCGGGCCCGTGGCGCTGCTGACCTCGGGATCCACGGTGAGCGCCGGCGAGACCTTCACCCAGGCGCTGATGGGCCGCAGCCCGCACATCACCCGGATCGGCGAGAACACCCAGGGCGTCTTCTCCGACCAGCTGCCCCGGCGGCTCTCCCCGGACCTCGTCCTGCTCCTGCCGAACGAGGAGTTCCTCACCCCGGCCGGCACCACCTTCGACGGACCGGGCATCCCGCCGGACGTCCGCACCCCGGTCTTCACGGAGGAGGAGCTGGCCGGGCTGAAGGACTCCGCCCTGACCGAGGCCCGGCGGCTGCTCGCCGCCGGGGCCGGCCCCCGCTGAGCCGTCACGGCGTCACATCGGGTCCACCGCCCTCAGCTCGCCGTCCAGCTCCAGCCAGCGGGTGACGCCCAGGCCGCGCAGGAACGGCAGGTCGTGGCTGGCGACGATCAGCGCACCCCGGTACGCGGCCAGCGCCTGGGTGAGCTGACGGACACTGGCCAGGTCGAGGTTGTTGGTCGGCTCGTCGAGCAGCAGCAGCTGCGGCGGCGGGTCGGCCAGCAGCAGCGCGGCCAGGGTGGCGCGGAACCGCTCCCCGCCGGAGAGCGTGCCGGCCGGCTGGTCGGCCCGCCCGCCACGGAACAGGAACCGGGCCAGCCGGGCCCGGATCGCGTTGTCCCCCGCGCCCGGCGCGAACAGCTTGACGTTGCCCACCACGGTCAGCTCGTCGTCGAGCAGGTCCAGCCGCTGCGGGAGGTGGCGCAGCGGCACCGGCGTGGTGACCTCGCCCTCCAGCGGGGCGAGTTCGCCGGCGATGGTGCGCAGCAGGGTGGACTTCCCCGCGCCGTTGCGGCCGACCAGGGCGATCCGTTCGGGCCCGCGCAGGTCGAGGTGGGCGGTGCTGCCGTGCGGCATCCGGACCTTCTGCAGGGTGAGCACGGTGCGCCCGGCCGGCACGGCGGTGCGGGGCAGGTCGATCCGGATCTCGGCGTCGTCCCGGACGGCCTCCTCGGCGGCGGTCAGCTTGCGCCTGGCCTCCTCCAGCCGCTCGGTGTGCATGCCCTGGATCCGGCCCGCGGTCTCCTGGCCCTGGCGTTTGAGCTTGCCGGCGACGATGTGCGGGTCGTTGCGGGTGACCGAGCGCTTCCTGCCGTAGCCGGCGCTGCGCTCCAGCCGCATCCGGGCCTCGGCCAGGTCCCGTTTCTGGCGGTGGACATCGGCCTCGGCGTTGCGCAGCAGCCGCTCGGCGGTCTCCTGCTGGGCGGCGACGGTGCGCTCGTACTCGGCGAAGTTGCCGCCGTACCAGGTGACCTGGCCGCCCCTCAGTTCGGCGATCTGGTCGACGTGCTGGAGCAGTTCGCGGTCGTGGCTGACGATCACCATCACGCCGCCCCAGCCGGCCACCGCCTCGTGGAGCCGCGCACGGGCGTCACGGTCGAGGTTGTTGGTCGGTTCGTCGAGCAGCAGGACGTCGGGACGGCGCAGCAGCAGGGTGGCCAGCCGCAGCAGGACGGCCTCGCCGCCGGAGAGTTCACCGGTGGTGCGGTCGAGGCCGAGCCGGTGCAGGCCGAGCCGGTCGAGCAGCGCGCGGGCGCGCTCCTCGACGTCCCAGTCGTCACCGACCGCGTCGAAGTGCCGCTGGTCGGTGGAACCGGTCTCGATGGCGTGCAGGGCCTCGCGGGCGGCCCGGATGCCGAGCGCCTCGTCGACCCGCAGGCCGGTGTCCAGGGTCAGGCCCTGCGGCAGGTAGCCGATCTCGCCGGCCGCCTTGACGGTGCCCGAGGTGGGCGTGAGTTCGCCCGCCAGCAGGCGCAGCAGGGTGGACTTCCCCGCGCCGTTGAGCCCGATCAGCCCGGTGCGGCCGGGGCCGACGGCGAGCTGGAAGCCGTCGAGGACGGGTCTGCCGTCCGGCCACTCGAAGGAGAGGTCGGTGCAGAGGAGTGAGGTGGTGGGTTGTGCCATGGAGAGCCTCCCGGAGGTCGCCGACGTGGTCGTGGAGCAACACGGGGAGACACCGCGGGTGCGGGCGGGACCGGGAAGGGAGGGCCGGGGGTCGTCGGAGTGACAGGGGACGCCGGGCCGGCTCACCACTGAGGTCGGGCACGCGCACACTCACGGACCGCTGGCAGTGGCATGACCGGCGACAAGGCGGTGGCATGGCTGCGGTGCGGCGGGGGCGGTGTCTCGGGACCTCAGTAGATCAAGGGCCTACTCCTGTTCTGGCGGCTGGCGAGGATCACGCTACGGAGCGGCCCGGCAGCCGTGCAACCGGTTTTTTCGGTGCCGATCGCGTGCCGATCCGGTGACAGCCGTGCCCCGGACCGGTCCGCGCGGCCGGGGGTGTCCGCCGCGCATGGCAGACTCCTCCCCTGCCACCCCGCCGACCTTCGCGGCGGTGGCGTGCATTCACAGGGGGAACAGAACTCATGTCACCGATATCCCGGGCGACGCGTGCCGCGCTGGGCGCTTCCGCCGTCGCGCTGACCATGGTCGTCGCGACCGCGTGCGGCCCGGAGAACAGCGACCCGGCCGCCGCCCCGTCCGGCGCGCAGGGCGCCGCGACCACCGCGCCCGCCGCGGACTCCACGGGCAAGCCGGGCGCCCTGCCGCCGATCAAGCTGCCGACCGCCGACGAGCTCAGGAAGTGGAGCTTCGACGACTGGGACAAGTGGGCCCAGCAGAACGTCATCACCCCGGCGGTCAAGGGCTTCTGGGACCTCCAGAAGATCCTCAAGGCGAAGCCGGCCAAGCCCGGTCCGGGCAACCAGCCGACCGCGCAGCCCAGCGCCCAGCCCACGACGCAGCCCACCGCGCAGCCGACGTCGGCGGCCCCGACGGCCCAGCCGACCGGCGCCGCCCCGACCCAGCCCGGCGGCGGCGGAACCGGCGGCAGCGGCGGAACCGGCGGAACCGGCGGCGGCCAGAACGACCCGCAGCCGAAGCTGGTCGAGATGAAGCCCGTCGCCCACCCGTACGCCAAGCCGGCCCACGTCAACGGCAAGCTGTTCTTCCAGGACGGCAACCAGGACTACGTCTGCTCCGGCACCGTCGTCTCCGACCCGGCCAACCCGGGCAGGAGCAACCTGGTCTGGACGGCCAGCCACTGCCTGCACGGCGGCAAGGGCGGCAAGTACCACACCAACATCACCTTCGCCCCGGCGTTCAACAGCACCGGCGCGGTCAGCGGCGGCAAGCAGGGCTCGCTCGCCGAGGCCGAGCCGTACGGCGAGTGGGGCGCCGTCGCGGGCATGGTCGCCCCGCAGTGGACGGCCGAGGCCGACCCGGAGAACGGCGGCCCGTGGAGCCAGTACGACTTCGGCATCCTCAGGGTGGCCAACCCGGACGGCAGCGCCAAGTCCCTGGAGGAGGTCGTCGGCGGCTCGGTGCCGGTCTGGTTCAACGCCCCGCGCGAGCAGATCGCCACCGTGAGCACCTACGGCTACCCGGCCGGCAAGCCGTTCGACGGCATGGAGCTGGAGCACTGCGAGGCCGGCAAGCCCGCCCGCCGCTCGATGGACCCGGCCCGCCCGACCATGCTGATGACCGGCTGCAACGGCACCGGCGGGGACAGCGGCGGCGGCTGGTTCACCACCAGGGACGGCAAGCAGGTCCTGGTCTCGGACACCTCCATCGGCGGGTTCGACAACACCTGGGAGGCCGGCCCCTACCTGGACGACGTCGCCCAGCACGCCCTGGAGTACTTCTCCAGGAAGAGCAAGTGACCCCGGTCACGCACTGAACCCTCCGCCGGGGGCGGTGGCACCGCCGGACACCGGGCGGTGCCGCCGCCCCCGGCGGCGTCCGGGCCCGCCCGCCTAGAATCGGGGCATCATGAGCGCCACACTCGTCGTCAAGGACCTCGCCGCCGGCCACGGCGAGCGCACCCTCTTCTCCGGCCTGGACCTGGTCGTCGCCCCCGGCGACGTGATCGGGCTGGTCGGCGTCAACGGAGCCGGGAAGTCCACCCTGCTGCGGCTGCTGGCCGGACTGGACACCCCGGAGGGCGGCTCGGTACGGCTCAGCCCGGCCACCGCCAACATCGGCCACCTCCCGCAGGAGCCGGAGCGCCGCCCGGGGGAGTCGGTCCGCGACTTCCTGGCCCGCCGCACCGGAGTGGCCGCCGCGCAGGCCGCGCTGGACGAGGCCACCCAGGGCCTGGTGGACGGCACCCCCGGCGCCGACGACGCCTACGCGGCCGGCCTGGACCGCTGGCTGGAACTCGGCGGCGCCGACCTGGAGGAGCGGGCCGAGGAGGTGGCCGGCTCGCTGGGCCTGAAGGTCTCCCTCGACCTGCCGATGACGGCCCTGTCCGGCGGCCAGGCGGCCCGGGCCGGCCTCGCCTCGCTGCTGCTCTCGCGCTACGACGTCTTCCTGCTCGACGAGCCCACCAACGACCTCGACCTGGACGGCCTGGAGCGGCTGGAGGCCTTCGTCAAGGGCCTGCGCGCGGGCACCGTGGTGATCAGCCACGACCGCGAGTTCCTGGCCCGCACCGTCACCAAGGTGCTGGAGCTGGACCTGCACCAGCGGCAGGTCAACCTCTACGGCGGCGGCTACGAGGCGTACCTGGAGGAGCGCGCCACCGCCCGGCGGCACGCCCGCGAGGAGTACGAGGAGTACGCCGACACCAAGGCGGGCCTGGAGGCCCGGGCCCGGATGCAGCGCGGCTGGATGGAGCAGGGCGTGCGCAACGCCCGCCGCAAGTCCACCGACAACGACAAGATCGCCAAGGCGATGCGCGCCGAGTCCACCGAGAAGCAGGCCGCCAAGGCCCGCCAGACGCAGCGGATGATCGAGCGGCTGGAGGTGGTCGAGGAGCCGCGCAAGGAGTGGGAGCTGCGGATGGAGATCGCCGCCGCGCCGCGCTCCGGCTCGGTGGTCGCCACCCTGCGCGGGGCCGTCGCCCGCCGCGGGGACTTCACCCTCGGCCCGGTGGACCTGCAGATCGACTGGGCGGACCGGGTGGCCATCACCGGCGCCAACGGCGCGGGCAAGTCCACCCTGCTGGCCGCCCTGCTGGGCCGGCTCGACCTCGACGCCGGCGACGCCGCGCTGGGCTCCGGCGTGGTGGTGGGCGAGGTGGACCAGGCGCGCGGGCTGTTCCTCGGCGGGGAGCCGCTGCTGGAGGCGTTCGCCGCCGCCGTCCCGGAGCTGGCGCCGGACGAGGTGCGCACCCTGCTGGCGAAGTTCGGCCTGAAGGCGGCGCACGTGCTGCGCCCGGCGGCCACCCTCTCCCCCGGCGAGCGGACCAGGGCGGCGCTGGCGCTGCTCCAGGCCCGCGGGGTGAACCTGCTGGTGCTGGACGAGCCCACCAACCACCTGGACCTGGCCGCGATCGAGCAGCTGGAGTCGGCACTGGCGTCGTACACCGGCACGCTGCTGCTGGTCACCCACGACCGGCGGATGCTGGACACCGTCGCGGTGAACCGGCGGATCGAGGTCGGCGGCGGCGCGGTCCGCGAGCTGTAGCCGGGGGACGCAGCCGGGAGCACGGCCGCGGGCCGGGGACGGAGGTCCAGACCTCTTCCCCGGCCCGCCGTCATGTGCTGTGCTGTCGCCCATGGTTGACAGCACAGCGCTCGACAGCGCGGTGGCGGACGCGTCCTACCCGACCGTTCCGCTCACCCCCATGACCGTGCCCGCCCACGAGGCCGAGGCCCGCAGCAGGTCCTTCCACGACGTGATGGCGCAGCGCCGGACCGTCCGCGACTACTCGACCCGCCCGATCCCGGACGGTGTGGTCGAGTGGGCGATCCGCACCGCCAACACCGCGCCGAGCGGCGCCCACGTGCAGCCCTGGCGGTTCGTGGTGATCACCGACCCGGAGCGCAAGCGCCGGCTGCGGGAGGCCGCCGAGGCCGAGGAGCGCGAGTTCTACGCGCACCGGGCCTCCGAGGAGTGGCTGGCCGCGCTGGCGCCGATCGGCACCGACTGGCGCAAGCCGTTCCTGGAGGACGCGCCGGCCGTGATCGTCGTCTTCGAGGTGCACAAGGGCCCCGCCTCGCCGCGCCCGTACTACACCAAGGAGTCGGTGGGCATCGCGGTCGGCCTGCTGCTCGCCACGCTGCACCAGGCGGGCCTGGCCACGCTCACCCACACGCCGAGCCCGATGAAGTTCCTCAACGAGGTGTGCGAACGGCCGCAGGAGGAGCGGGCCGCCTACGTCATCCCGGTGGGTTACCCCGCCGAGGGGGCGCGCGTGCCGGACCTGCGGCGCAAGGAGCTCGACGAGGTACTGGTCCGGCTCTGACGCGCCCCCGGACGGCCCCGGCGCGCGGCGGCGGGCGGTGGTGACAGGTACAGGACGCGGCCATAATCGCTGTCATGAATCACGTCATGCCGCCGCCGTGCGGGGGCGCGCCCGCGCCCGGCACCCCCGGCGTGCCCACCCCCGGCCGGCCGCCCCAACTGCTGCGGTCCGCCGGGGGGATCACCCTGCGGCGGCGCTCCCCGGCCCAGGCGCGCGCGCTCAACGCCGCCGTCCGGGCCAACCTGGACCATCTGCGACCCTGGCTGGAGTGGGCCGCCGAGGCGCCCACTCCGGCCCGGACCGCCGAGCTCACCGCGGCCGGCGTCGCCGCCTGGAACGCCGGCACCGACTTCATCTACCTGGCCGGCCTGGACGC
This sequence comes from Kitasatospora sp. NPDC015120, assembly GCF_043080305.1. Lineage (NCBI taxonomy): Bacteria > Bacillati > Actinomycetota > Actinomycetes > Kitasatosporales > Streptomycetaceae > Kitasatospora > Kitasatospora sp. NPDC015120. Next base: position 115,593 of record NZ_JBIBVJ010000018.1, read on the forward strand.
CGAACCGGGCCGGGTGATCGGCTCGTTCGGCCTCCACGGCCGGATCGGCCCGGGCGCGCTGGAGATCGGCTACTGGGTGAGCGCCGAGCACGGCCGCCGGGGCATCGCCACCGCGGCCGCCCGCACGGTCGCCGAAGCGGCGCTCGCGCTGCCCGGGATCCACCGGGTCGAGATCCACTGCGACCCGGCCAACACCGCCAGCGGCGCGGTGGCCCGCCGGACCGGCTTCCGGCTCGACCGGGTGGTCCCGGCGCCGGTGCGGGCACCGGGCGAGACGGGGCGCAAGCAGATCTGGATCCGGGAACGGAACCCGGCCGGCGTCTGAGCGCCCGGGCGCCCGGTCAGGACCCGGGCGCCCGGCCCGGACCACCCGCCCGCCGCCGGTACTGCCCGCCGGTCAGTACCGCCCGCCGGTCAGTACCGCTCGCCGGCCGCCGCCGGCAGCGCGTCCAGCTCGGCGAGGTCCGCCGGCGAGAGCACCAGTTCGGCCGCCGCCGCGTTCTCCTCCAGGTACTTCGGCGTCTTGGTCCCCGGGATCGGCAGCACGTACCGCCCCTGCGCCACCACCCAGGCCAGCGCCACCTGCGCGGGCGTCGCGCCGACCCTCGCCGCGACCGCCCGCACCCGCTCCACCAGCGCCAGGTTGGCCTTCAGCGCCTCCTGCTGGAAGCGCGGCAGCCCGCGGCGGAAGTCGTCCGCGGGCAGCTCGTCGAAGGACGCGATGCCGCCGGTCAGGAAGCCGCGGCCGAGCGGGGAGAACGGCAGGAAGGCGATCCCCTGCTCCTCGGTGTACGGCAGCACCTCGGCGAGCGAGTCCCTGGTCCAGAGCGACAGTTCGTTCTGCACCGAGGCCACCGGGTGGACGGCCTGCGCGCGCTCGATCTCCTCGACGTTCACCTCGGAGAGCCCGATCCGCCGCGCCTTGCCGGCCGCCACCGCCTCGGCGAGCGCGCCCCAGGACTCCTCCACCGGCACCTCCGGGTCGATCCGGTGCAGCTGGTACAGGTCGACGTGGTCGGTGCCGAGGCGGCGCAGGCTGTCGTCGATGGAGCGCCGGATGTGCTCGGGCCGCCCGTTGCGCAGCACCCGCTCCTCGGCGTTGCCCGGCACGAGCCCCACCTTGGTGGCGAGCACCGCGCGCTCCCGGTAGGGGCCGGCCAGCGCCGCGCCGACCACCTCCTCGTTGCTGTACGGCCCGTAGATGTCGGAGGTGTCGATCAGGGTGACGCCGAGGTCCAGCGCCTGCCGGATCACCCGGACCGAGGTGTCGTCGTCACGGTTGTGGACGTCGTAGGCCCAGGTCATCCCCATGCAGCCGAGGCCGATGACCCCGACCTCGGGGCCCTCGCTGCCGAGCGTGGCGTTGCGCATGACGGTACTCCTCACTGGTGTCGGCCCCCTCGGGGCGCCGACCGCGGTCGGATCAACGGGAACCAGCCTCCCCCTTGGAGTGCGCTCTAGGTCAAGGCCGCCCCCGCCGCCGGACGGCGCTCCGTCAGCCACTCCCGGAACCCGCCCCGCAGCACCAGGTCCGCGAGCCGCCGGTACCCGCCCGCGCCCGGGTGCGCGCCGTCCCCGGCCAGGGCCTGCTCCGTCCACTCCCGGTCGGCCGCCAGTTCCCGGGTCACGCCGATGAACGGCACCCCGCGCCCGGCGCAGACCCCGGCGATCCCGTCGGCCAGCGCCAGCAGCCGCTCCAGGTGCGCCGGGCCCGCACCGGCCACCGGCGGCGGTCCCACCACCAGGGGCGCGAGACCGCGCTCGCGCGCCCCGTCCAGCAGCGCCGCCACATGGGCCAGGCACGCGTCCGGCGCCACCCGCACCCGGCCGTCCTCCTCCCCCGCGTCATTGCTGCCCACCGACAGCACCAGCCGGTTGTCCGCCCCCGGCAGCACCCGGACCTCCGTCTCGCCCCAGCAGCGGGCCAGCACGTCGGCCGAGGTGTTCCGCCGCACGCCCAGGTTGAACGCCGTCACGCCGCCCGGCACCGCCGCGAGTTCCGCCCAGCAGTCCGCCATCACCCGGCCCACCCAGCCGCGGTACCCGGGGTCCCCGACCCCCTGGGTGAAGGAGTCGCCCAGGAAGACGATCCGCAGGCTCCGGTCCACCGTGTCATCGCTCATGACGGAACCTTAAGGTCCGCGTAAGCCTTGCTACGACCTGCCTTTGGTGCACCGGAGGCGCTTGACGTGCGCAGGTGGTCTAGTCCAGGTTGATGCTCAGTACCGCGCACTCCCCCACCGGACCACCCCCTCCGCCGCCGCCCGCCCCGCGCCTCCTCCCCCCGCGCGCGGCGGGCGGCGGACCCCCGTCCCCGAGAGGCACCCCCATGCCACGCGCGCCCCACGACACCGCTGCCCGGCACCGCCGCCCGGTCCTGCGCACCAAGGTGCTCGGCCTCGCCACCGCCGTCGTACTGGCCGGTGGCGGCCTCGCCGCCGTCGCCACGACCGCCGGCGCCGCCGACGGCAACCTGCTCGGCAACCCCGGGTTCGAGAGCGGCGCGCTGGGCGCCTGGAGCTGTACCGGCGCGGCCGGCAGCGTGGTGAACTCCGGTGCGCACGGCGGCTCCTACGCGCTGCGCGGCGAGGTCTCCGGCGCGGGCACCGCGCAGTGCGGCCAGAGCGTCGCGGTCAGGCCCAACACCACGTACACGCTGAGCGCCTGGGTCCAGGGCCAGTACGTGTACCTCGGCGCGACCGGCACCGGCGTCACCGACCCGGCCGTCTGGACGCCCGGCGGCGCCGGCTGGCAGCAGCTGACCGCCACCTTCACCACCGGCGCCGCCACCACCAGCGTCGACGTCTACCTGCACGGCTGGTACGGGCAGGGCGCCTACCTCGCCGACGACGTCACCCTCACCGGCCCCGGCGGCACCCCGAGCACGCCCCCGCCCACCACGACACCGCCGACCACCGTGCCGCCCACCACCGTGCCCCCGACCGGCGGCCCGACCACTCCGGCGCCGAACGTCGCCCTGCCGGTGGCCCCGTACATCGACATGGGCGCCTGGCCCACCCCGTCGATGCCCGCGATGGCCAAGTCCGGCAACCTCAAGGCCTTCACCATGGGCTTCGTCACCGCCGTCGGCTGCAAGGCCAGCTGGTTCAACGCCTACGACCCGCGCACCGGTTGGGCGAAGGACCAGATCGACGCGCTGCGCGCGGCCGGCGGCGACGTCAAGCTCTCCTTCGGCGGCGCCAGCGGCACCGAGCTCGCCGCCGCCTGCACCGGCGTCGACTCCCTGTTCGCCGAGTACGACGCCGTCGTCAACGCCTACGACCTGCGCTACGTCGACTTCGACATCGAGGGCGCGGCGATCGCCGACACCGTCGCCAACGAACGCCGCTCGGCCGCCCTCGCCAAGCTGCAGAAGGCCCACCCCGGGCTGAAGATCTCCTTCACCCTGCCGGTCCTCCCCGAGGGCCTGACCAGCGAGGGCGTGGCCATCGTCCGTTCCGCCCGGGACGCGGGCGTGGACGTCGACGTCGTCAACGTCATGGCGATGGACTACTACCGGACCGGCACCGACTACGGCGACGCCGCCGTCCAGGCCGCTCAGTCGCTGTACGGCCAGCTGAAGGCGCTGTACCCGGCCAGGAGCGACGCCCAGCTGTGGGCCGCGGTCGGGGTCACCCCGATGCTCGGCGAGAACGACGACCACCAGATCTACAACCAGGCCGACGCCCAGCAGCTGGTCGCCTTCGCCCGCCAGCACCACCTCGGCACGCTGGCCTTCTGGGACGCCACCCGGGACGCCAACGCCTGCACCGGCGGCGGCCTCTACAAGTGCACCAACATCCCCCAGCAGCCGTACGAGTTCGCGAAGATCTTCGCCCAGTACACCGGCTGAGCGCCCGCTCCGCCGCGACGCCGGCGCCCCTCCCCCGGGGCCGTCGGCGTCGCGGCGTGCCGGGACCGGCGCGTCGGACCGGCGTGTCGGGACCGGCGTGTCAGACCGGCGCGCCGACCTTCTCGACCGGGCCGAAGTCGCGGAAGGTGCCGTGGGTGCGCATCGGGACGCCCCGCAGCTCGGTCTTCCGGTCGTAGCGGACGGTGCGGCCCTGGGCGTCGATCCACTGGTCGAGCTGGAAGGCCGCCACGCCCTTGCTCTTGTAGAGCTTGTACTGCTCGGGCTCCACGGCCTTCATCCGCTCCAGGTCGAGCGTGCCGGAGAGGTGGAAGCACGGCGTGCCGTCGCAGTCCTCCATCCCCTTGCGGGCGGACGGGCCGACGCCCAGCAGCGCCTTGGCGTAGCCGTGGTAGTCCGGGATCCGGTCGCCGAGCGGGGAGGTGCGCCAGCTGCCGCCGTTCCTGATGTAGGTGGTGCCGTCGTCGGTCACGACGACGGTCGGGCCGCCGTCACCGGCGTCGCCGAGCAGGTCGCTGCCGCCCACACTCATGGACTCGGTGAGCCGGCCGGAGCGGACCGGCCCGTTGAGGTTCACCCGGGCCTTGGTGACGGCGCTGAGCGCACCACCCTCGGTCGTGAAGTCCTGGGTGGCCGCGTACGGCGTCTTCTCGGCGAGTGCGAGCGCCTTCTCCGGGTCGATCGCCCCTCCCGCCGTCGTGGCGACGGCGGTCGCGGTCGCGGTGGGCGTGGGCGTCGGCGTGGGGGTCGGGGTCGGGGTCGGTGCCGCCTCGGGCGTACTCGCGGCCGGCGCGGCCGTCGCGGACACCGGCGGGGACGCGGCCGGCGCCGCGTCGTCGTCGCAGCCCACCAGGCCGACGAGACAGGCCGCCGCCGCGGCGACGGCGAGCACGGTGGAGCGACGCATCATCAGGAAACCCCCGGTCGAACGAAGAGACGGTGCGCATCCTGGCACACCGCCCGGTCCGTGGTCGAACCGTTTCCCCGCGCCCGCCGCTCACTCCCGGGGACGGACCACCGCGACTCCCGCGTCCAGATCGACCCCGGCCCCGGGCGGAGCGCCGGCGTGCTCGTCGTCCCGCAGGACGAGCTGCGCCTGCCGCTGCTCGATCCGCACCCGCTGGCCGGCGCTGAACAGCGCGTGCAGCTCCTCGACCGCCGTCACCCCGAGGCCGCCCGCGACCGCCCCCGCCCGCGAGCGCCGACGTCCGGTGCGCAGCGCCGCCCCCACGAACAGCGCGGTCATCAGCGCCGTCACCGACAGGACCACCGTCACCACCACCATGCCCGGACCAACGACCGGACGGCGCACGATCGTTCCGCCCGCCCCCGGGGCAGGAAGCCGGACCCGCCGGCCTCCTGCGCGCCGGGCCGGACCCTACGCCCCCGCGGCCACCGGCTCCTCGTCCGCGACCTCCAGGCCGTAGGCGACGACCGCCTGCCGCAGCCCGCCCGGGTAGCCGGCGAGGGCCGGGGTGAAGTCCCAGTTCCCGGCGTCGTCGCGGTCGAAGCGGCCGAGGCGCATCGCGATGTTGGACTCCGCGCCGTCCGCCAGGTGCACGATCGCGGCGTCCTGGTCGGCGCCCGCCTCCAGGATCAGCGCCGGTCCGGCGAACCCGGCCATGGTGGCCCCGGGGTGGTTCTCGGTGTCGGCGGCGGCGATGACGACCAGCCGGTCCGCCTCGGCGGGCAGCGCCTCGAAGTCGACCATCAGACAGGCGTTGGCGTCCTCGTAGCCGGTCACCAGGCGGACCGAACCGTCGGGCGTGGAGGCGTTGTTGTAGAAGACCAGGTGGTCGTCGGAGAGCGCGCGGTTGCCCTGGCAGACCAGGGCCGCGATGTCGTACTCCTCTTCCCCGCTCCAGTGCAGCAGCAGCCGGGACGGTTCGGCGGCCACCTCGATCCCGGGCTGCCCGGCGCCGGCGTCCGCGACCTCGGCCTCGGCGTAGGCCGGTGCGAAGACCTCGTGGAAGCCGTGGTGCTTCAGCAGACCGACCAGCTCGGCGCCGTTGATCAGCGTGATCGGCTTGCCCGACACGAACTGGTGCGAGCTGGGCCCGAACTTGCTCGTGGTGACCAGCACCGCCTTGGTCGCGGCCCCGTCGTGCTGCAGCGTGCCGAAGAGGTCCCGGACGGCCGACGGCGTCACCGTGTCCCGGTACCGCTTGACCTGCACGATCACGTTCCCGCCCCGGAACGGGTCGGTGTCGATGCCGCGGACGTCCACCCCGCCGTCCTTCGACCGGGCCGTGAGCTCGACCTTCATGCCCATCGACTCCATCAGCCGGGCGATCAGACCCTCGAACTCGATCGGGTCCATCTGCAGCAGCAACTGGAGTTCGCGCACCCGCCGCGCCATCCGGCCGCGGTTCGCGTTGGTGTCGTCACGCAGGTGCCGGAACAGCATGCGCTGGGCGCGGCGCTCGTTGGTGTCGGGGTTGCTGAGGCGGTGGAGCTTGCGGCTCCGGGACATAGGTACTCCCTCGAACGCGCCGGGACGACGGATCGTCAGGCGCGTGTCAGAAAAGGCGACTTCAGGACGGCTTGGGCGTGTCCCCCGCTGGGTAGGTGAGTAGGTTACCGCCGCATATGGGCTTTCGGCATGACGACGAACAACAGTGACCTACTCTTGACCGCGCCACGGCCCGGGGCCCTCGACGACTTCGTCACAACCGCGTCCCGGTGCGCATCGGCCGGCCGCCCCCTTGGAACATTCCCACCGGGTACGGGTGGACTCGACCGAGGGGGTTCGCGATGGACGACCGGATCAAGGACGTGAAGCCGCGGGCCCGGTCCCGGCTCGCCGCGGCGGCGGTCCGCGCGGTGCCACCCGGACTGTTCCTCCTGGCCGGACTCGCCGTCACCGTCCTCGGCTTCAGCCGGTTCGTCGACGCCCACGACACGGCGGTCGCCTACCGCTCCGCCCCGGTGTGCGGTTCGGCCGCGCACACGCCCGGCACGGACTGCGTCCGGCACGAGACCGGCAGGGTGACGGCCAGGGACACCAGGACCGGCGAGGACACCACCTACCTGGTGAAGGTCGCGCGCGAGACGGCTCCCGAGCAGCGCTACGAGGTCGACTGGGACTTCTACTCCGCCACGGAGGTCGGCATGGACGTGGACCTGACGGTCTTCCGGGGTCGGGTGGCCGAGGTCTCTTTCCAGGGGCACCGTGCCACGAACCCGGGCACGCCCTGGCTGTCCGCCCTCACGGTGGCCCTCCTCGCGGGGTCGGGAGCGGCACTCACGATCACGGGCCTGACCTGGTCACGGACGGGCGGGCGTCCGACCGCCTTCGCCGCCGTCATGGGCGGCTTGACGTCGGCCCTCGCGCTGCCCGGCTGTCTCGTCCTGATGACGGCGCAGCGGCCGCTCCCCGCGCTCCTGGCCGTCCCGGCCATCGGCTGGCTGGCGGCGACCGCGCTCGGCGCGGTGATCCTCCGGGACTCCTGACGCACCACGCCTACGCTTTCGGCATGGCGACGAACAGCAGCGACCTCCTGGTGATGACGACGACCCATGACGACGAGACGAGGGCCCGCGCCCTGGCCGCCGCCGTGGTCCGGGCGCGGCTCGCGGCCTGCGCGCAGGTGTACCCGATCCGGTCGGTGTACTGGTGGGAGGGCGAGGTCCAGGACACCGCCGAGTGGCGGGTCGACTTCAAGACCCGCGCCGAACTGGCCGACGCCCTCACCGGCTTCGTGAACGACAACCACGCCTACGACACCCCCGAGCTCATCGCCGTCCCGGTGGTCGCGGGCAGCCCCGGCTATCTGGAGTGGGTGAGGGCGGAGACCGCCGGAGGCCGGTGAGGGCGCCGGCGGTCGGCCCGCCGCCCGGGGTGCGGAGCGGCGGGCCGCCGGCGTCCCCGGTCAGAACCAGTGCAGGTTGAACGGGGGGCGGTCGGTGCGGAAGAGGGCGTCGGCCCGGGCGGCCGCCTCCGGGTGGTGGGCGCGGATGCGGCCGGCGCGGACCAGGGTGCCGGGGGCGGTGCCGCCGAGGTAGACCGAACCGAGGTCGCTCGCGTCCAGCGACAGGTCCGGCTCGCGGTCGGTGGGGACGCACTCGGCCCTGCCGTCGCGGACGGTGAGCAGGTAGCGGCCGTGTTCGCCGAGGAACGGGTCGTCGACGTCGAGGACGAGCTCGCCGTCCGCGAACCAGCCGCGGGCGGTCAGGGCGCGCGGGACGTCCAGCAGCCGCACCCAGAGCCAGTCCGTCTCACCGCTCACCTCGGCCGCCCGGAAGTCCTCCAGCTGCCAGGGCAGCGGGTGTCCGGTGGGGAGGTGCTTGAACACGATGTGGGTCATCAGGTCGTGCTGGAGCACGTAGCGGGCCAGGGCCGTGAACGCGGTGTCGTCGAGGGCCACGGTCTCGTCCACCGTCAGGGTGACCGTCCTGGTCACCGGGTCGACGTCGCCCCGCGCGTAGCTCGCGTACCCGTCCGGCACGCCGTCGGCGTCGCGGTGGACGGCGATGTAGCGCGGTGCCGGGGCGATCGGCGGCTGCCCCGCCCGCAGCGCCCACCAGCGGTGCGGCCGCGACAGCGCGCCGGGCTGGGCCCGCCGGTACCGGTCGTAGACCTCCTCCATGAGGCCGACGCACTCGGCCCGCCGCAGCACCTCGACGGTGCCGCCGTCCGCGCCGCCCGCCCACGGGGCGGCCAGGGCCGAGCGGTGGCGCGGCACCGTCAGCCGCCGGGTGTACGTCGCCGGGCCGTAGCCGAACCGGCGGTAGATCACGGCCTCGGCGGCCAGCAGCACCGAGAGGAACTCCCCGCGCCGGCGCAGCTCCGCGAGCTGGTGCCGCATCATCGCGGTGAGCACGCCCCGGCGCCGGTGCGTGGGCAGCACCCCGACGGCGGTCACCCCGGCGGCGGGGACGACGACGTCCCCGGGCAGGGTGAGTTCCAGGGAGTACGCGCCGGCCGTGCCGATCGGCCGCCCGTCGTCCGCCACCGCCAGCACGCCCCGGTCCAGCTCCAGGGCCGACCACCAGGCTCCTCCCCCGTCCTCGGCCGGCGGCTCCGGGAGGAGCCCGAACGGAACGAGGAGGGTGTCGACGAAGACGTCGCGGTCCTGCTCGGTGGTGGAACGAATCTCCATGGGTACTGCTGCCTCCCCGGTTCGCCGGACACCACGCGCGCGGTGCCCGGCCACAGTGCAACGTCACCCGGCGGGCCGGTCAAGCGATTTTCGAACGACAGGCGGACTACCGAACGTAGGGATATGGTGACGGAGGGGGATGTTCACGCGAGAAGGAGTTGGCGGACATGGCCATTGCACAGTTCACGGGCGACTGCGGCGAAGGGAAGGACAGCCCCAAGCTGGCCAAGTCCTCGTCCGGCCTGCAGAACGGCGACGACGTGGCGCTCAACGGCAACACGGACCTCAGCACCTGCGTGGTGGCGAACGACGACGCCAAGGTCTACGGCATCCGGCTCAGGGGCGGAAGCGGGGTGTTCGACTACGAGCTGGAGGTCGACGGGGAGGGGCCGCACGGCATCGGGACGGGCAGCATGTACATGGCCTTCAAGGACGAGTCGGGCGACGTCTACCACCTCAAGCTCACCAGCAGCAGCCGCAAGGTTCACACGGTCAGCTACAACAGCAGCAGCCCCGCGATCAAGGAATTCAAGTGGAGCGACTACAGCATTGACAACTGGTGATCCGCGCACCTGAGCAGTCGCACCGAAGGGCCCCGGACGGACGCCGCCGGGGCCCGGGCCGTTGCGCCCGGGGTGGTGTCCGCCCGCGACCGGTCCTCCGCGGCGGACACCCGGACCCGCGCCATCACGCGCGCCTGTCCGACGCGGGCGAGGACGAACGGGCCGGCCCGGGTGCCCGTCCGCCACGACGGCGCGGGCGGCGTGAGGGGCGCGGTCCGCGTCGCCGGCCGGAGTCGAGGGCCGCGACGGTCAGGCGGCCCGCCCGCCCGCCATGGCGTCCCGCACCCCGCGCGACATCCGCTCGGTGACCGCCGCGACGAGGGCGCGCGGGCGGCGCGGGGCGGGTTCGGCGCCGATCCGGAGGCGCTGGCGGCCCGGATCGTCGACACGCTGCTGCACGGCGTGGGCCCGCGCACCACGCGCTGACACGCCGGACGCCGCGCCCGGCCGCGCGCTCGCACGGTCGGCCGCACCCCTCCTACGACGGCCTGGGCCGCACCGTCCGCACCCCCGTCGATCTCATGACAATCAGTCATTTCCCTCGATCGAGGGAACTCGCGCCCGTGTCCCCACTTTCCCGGCCCGATGGGGCAGCATCAGCACGTCCGCGCCCGAACAACCTCCGTCCGGGCGGCAGAACCGGCCCTGGGACCAGCCCGTGACTACCTCCGCCCCCGTGTGGGACTGCCCCTTCAACCACACCGACGGCCTGGAGTTCGACCCTCTGCTCAAGCGCCTGCTGACCGAGGAGCCGATCGCCAGGATCCGTCTGCCGCACGGCGAGGGCGAGGCCTGGCTCGCCACCCGCTACGAGGACGTCCGCGTGGTCACCACCGACCGCCGGTTCAGCCGCGCCGCCGGCATCGGCCGCGACCTGCCCCGGATGACGCCCGCCCCGATCGCTCAGGTCGAGTCGATCAACCTGATGGACCCGCCGGCCCACAACCGGCTCCGCCGGCTGGTCGCCCAGGGCTTCACCAACCGCCAGGTGGAGCGGATGCGCGCCCACACCCAGGGCGTCGTCGACGGCTACTTCGACGAGATGGAGGAGCACGGCGCACCCGCCGACCTCGTCCGCTTCCTGTCCGCCCGGCTCCCGCTCACCACCATCTGCGAGCTGCTCGACATCCCGGCCGGGGACCGCGCCGAACTGCGCGGCCACGCCGTCGCGATGATGTCCATGGGCCCGGGCAGCGGCGCGGGCCAGGTCAACGCCAAGGCCGCGTTGCGCGCCTACTTCGCCGACCTCACCGCCGCCCGCCGCCGCTCGCCCGGCGAGGACCTCATCAGCGCGCTCGCCACCGCCCGGGACGGCGCCGAGCTGCTGGACGACGACGAACTCGCCGTGATGGCCATGGTCCTGCTGGTCACCGGCCACGACACCAGCACCTACCAGCTCTCCAACATCACCTACACCCTGCTCACCCACCCCGAGCAGCTCGCCAAGCTGCGCGCCCAGCCGGACCTGCTGCCGCAGGCCCTGGAGGAACTGCTGCGCTTCATCCCGTTCCGCCAGGGCGTGGGCATCGCCCGGGTCGCCACCGAGGACGTCGAGCTCGGCGGCGTGCTGATCAGGGCCGGTGAGCCGGTGCACGTCTCCTACCTGGCCGCCAACCGCGACCCGGCGGTGTACGAGCGCCCCGACGAGCTCGACCTCGACCGCGGCGCGCCCACCCACATGACCTTCGGCTACGGCACCCACCACTGCCTCGGCTCCCACCTGGCCCGGATGGAGCTCCAGGTGGCGATCGGCACCCTACTGAACCGGTTCCCCGGGCTGCGTCTCGCCGTCCCGCCCGCCGAACTGGACTGGCAGACCGGCTCGATCTGGCGCTACCCGCAGACCCTGCCGGTCGCCTGGTGACCACCTCCCGGTGACCACGCCGCGGTGACCGCCACCGTCCCCAGCCGCATCCGCACCCCCAGGCCCGCCCGACCGGAGATCCACCCATGGCCACACTCTGCAGACCCGCCATCGCCGTGCCCGAGCACGTCATCACGCTCGACGAGACCCTCGACCTGGCCCGCACCCTGCACGCCGACCACCCGCAGCTCGGCCTCGCGCTGCGGCTGATCGAGAACACCGGGGTGCGCACCAGACACCTGGTCCAGCCCATCGAGGAGACCCTCCAGCACCCGGGCTTCACCGTCCGCAACGCCGTCTACGAGCGGGAGGCCAAGCGCCGCGTGCCCGAGGTGGTCGAGCGCGCCCTCGACCACGCCGAACTCGGCGCCCGGGACATCGACCTCATCCTCTACGTGTCCTGCACCGGCTTCATGATGCCCTCGCTGACCGCGTGGCTGATCAACGCCATGGGGTTCCGCTCCGACACCCGGCAGCTGCCGATCGCCCAGCTCGGCTGCGCGGCCGGCGGCGCCGCCGTCAACCGGGCGCACGACTTCTGCCGCGCCTACCCGGGCGCCAACGTGCTGATCGTCGCCTGCGAGTTCTGCTCGCTCTGCTACCAGCCCACCGACATCGGCGTCGGCTCGCTGCTCTCCAACGGCCTGTTCGGCGACGCGATCGCCGCCGTCGTGCTGCGCGGCCGCGGCGGCACCGGGGTCCACCTGGAGCGCAACGGCTCGCACCTCGTGCCGGACACCGAGAACTGGATCTCCTACGGGGTCAAGGACACCGGCTTCCACTTCCAGCTCGACAAGCGCGTCCCGGGCACCATGGAGATGCTCGCCCCGGCGCTGCGCGCGCTGGCCGTCGAGCACGCCTGGAACGTCTCCGGCCTCGGCTTCTACATCGTGCACGCGGGCGGTCCGCGGATCCTCGACGACCTCTGCCACTTCCTCAACCTGGAGCCGGTCGCGTTCCGGTTCTCCCGGGCCACGCTCACCGAGCGCGGCAACATCGCCAGCGCCGTGGTCTTCGACGCGCTGGCCCGGATGTTCGAGGAGGGCGGCGTCGAGGACGGCACCCAGGGGCTGATCGCGGGCTTCGGCCCGGGCATCACCGCCGAGATCTCGCTGGGCAGTTGGGTCGGCAGGCCGCTGGAGGCGGTGGTCCCGCGCCACTCGCGCGCGCTCGACTCCGCGGAGCTGACGCTCACTCACCCGGCCGGGCCCCTGCGGCGTCCGGCCGGGACTACGATCACCGAATGACCCATACCACGGATGCCACCGGTACCAGCGAGACCGACGGGACCACCGGCGCCCTCACCGGCACCGCGACACCGGACGACGCCGGAGCCCCGCCGATCCCCAGACAGCCCCGCCCCGCCGGGGCCGGGCGGGCCGCCGAGCTGGCCGCCCGCTTCCCCGCCCTGCACGCCCCGCAGTACTGGGCCTGGGGCCGCTACGACGCGCAGTTCTCCACCGTCCTGCCGCCGGACGAGCTGGTCACCAACATCCACCTGGTGGGCTTCACCGACGGCGGCCGGGTGGTGCTCTGCCGCGACGACCGCGACCACTGGTTCCTGCCCGGCGGGACCCGCGAGCACGGCGAGTCGGTGGACTCCTGCCTGGTCCGCGAGCTGCGCGAGGAGGCCGGCGCCCGACTGCTCGGCGAGCCGGTCTGGCTGGGCGCCCACCGCTGCGTGACCGACGACCCGGTGCCCTACCGGCCGTGGCAGCCGCACCCCGAGAAGGCCTGGCTCTGGGGCTGGGCCGAGATCGCGGTCGACTCCGTCCCGACCAACCCGGACGACGGCGAGCAGGTGGTCGAGGTCCGCGCCGCGGACCCGGCCGAGGCGCAACGGCTGCTGCTGAGCGGCCACGACGCGTGGTGGGGCGAGCTGATCGCCCTGGCGGTGGAGCTCCGGTCGCGGCCGCACTGAGCCCCGGCCGCCCCCGCTCCCGGGAAGCAGCGGAAGACCACCGGAATGGCGCAGCAGCGGGCCCCGGTGTCCGGGGTCCGGTGCTTGACTCGAAGGGACTCGGGTCCGTCTCGGGCCCGCACCGACGGGAGCCGTCATGGACAACTACCCGCTGCTCAACATCTTCTGGACGATGCTGGAGCTGTTCCTCTGGATCCTCTGGTTCTTCCTGCTCTTCAAGATCATCACGGACATCTTCCGCAGCCAGGACCTGGGCGGCTGGGCCAAGGCCGGCTGGCTGATCCTGGTGATCCTGCTGCCGCTGATCGGCGTGCTGGTGTACGTGATCGCACGGGGCAGGAGCATGGGCGAACGCGACATCGCCCAGGCCCAGAAGGCCGACGCCGCGTTCAAGGCGTACATCCGCGACGCGGCGGGCGCCGCGCCCGGGGAGGAGGCGGCCGGGGAGGGGGCGCCGGGCCGGAGCCATGTCGACGACCTGGCCAAACTGGCCGAGCTCAAGGCCTCCGGGGCCATCTCCGAGGAGGAGTACCAGAAGGCCAAGGACCGGCTGCTGGTGTGAGGCGGGCGGGGGGGGGGGGGGGCGGGGGGGGGGCGCCCCCCCCCCCCCCGGGCGACCCCCCCCCCCCCCGCCGGGGGGCGGGGCGGCGGGGGGCCCCCCCCCCCCCCCCCCCCCCCCGCGCCCCCCC
>NZ_JBIBVJ010000019.1:0-123614 GCF_043080305.1 Kitasatospora sp. NPDC015120
GGCCGACCCACCGGGGCCCGGCGACGCCCCCCGCCCGTCCGCCCCGTCCCCCCCCCCGCGGGCCCCCCCCCCCCCCCCCCCCCCCCCCCCGGGGGGCACGCCCGGACTGTCCGGCGCCGCCGTCGCCCCGGGGCCGGGGGTGACGCCGGCGCCGGCGTCCGGTGCGATGCGGTGCGGCGCGGTGCGGTGCGGTGCGGCCGGTATTCCGCGAAGCCTCCGTCGACGATCACGGCGCGGAGCAGGCGCACTCCTGGACGACGCCCCACGACCACCTGAAGGATCGGCTCCAGGAGACGGCCCGGCGGAACTGCCGACAACCGATCGATCCCCCGGTCGGCCTGCCGAGCCGTCGAGCCGAGCCGCTGGACCGGGGCAGTCGAGGCCGGTCCCCGGCACGAGGGCACCGACTACGGCAGGCGGGTGTGTTCGGCCCGGCTGGCGGCGATGCGCCGGGCGGCGAGCCCACGGGCCTGCTCGGCGTCGTGCCCGGTGAGCCGGCTGAGGATCGTCGCGAGCGGCCTGACCTGCCCGTACCCGCCCCAGTGGCCCTCGGGGATCTCGGTGGGGAACACCCAGATCCGGCCGGCATCGCGGGGCCAGGCACCGTTCTCGGCATCCAGGATCGCCTCGGTGACGTCGGCGATGACACCCGCGCGCGCCGTCTCGTCGAGCTGTCCCTCCGGGACGGAAGGGACGACCTTGTAGCGCGGTGCGTCCGCGCGCGCTCCGCCGACGTGGACGGCGACCGGCCGGTGCAGGAAGACCCAGGAGACGGAGCGGGTCACCGGGTCGGCAGGGTCGAATCCCTCGTAGCGGATCAGGATCTCGGTGATCCGGTTCAGCAGTTCCGCCTCGGCATCGGGCTGGAGCGCACCGTCGGGGATGTACACGTCGAGCATGGGCATGACCGACTCCTGGGTTTATTTTTTCAACTTAGGTGCCGGAGCCTAAGGAGGGTGAGTGGAGATTGTCAACCCAGGTGGGTACGATCGGTCCGTGGAGAATCGGCGGATCGACCCCGTGAACTGTTCGGTGGCCCGTGCCCTCGCGGCGGTGGGCGAACGCTGGTCGCTGCTGATCGTGCGCGAGGCCCTGGACGGCGCCCGCCGGTTCGGAGAGTTCCGGTCCCGCCTCGGCATCGCGAGCAACCTCCTGGCCACCCGGCTCGACACCCTCGTGGCGTCCGGGGTGATGCGACGCGTCCCCTACCAGGAGCCCGGCGATCGACAGCGCTTCGAGTACCACCTCACCGAGCAGGGCCAGGACCTGCGGCCGACGCTGGTCGCCCTGCTGGAATGGGGTGACAAGTACCTCGCCGACCCGCAGGGGCCGTCGGTCATCGTCCGGCACCGAACCGCCGACGACGGCACCCCCTGCGAGGAGCCGGTGAGGGTCGTTCTCGAATGCGGTGCGGGACACACCGGCCTGCCCCCGGAAGCCGTCTACCGCGCCCCCGGACCGGGCGTCCGCTTCCTGGACCCGGATCCCCGCTAGACAGGTACCGGCAGGTCCGCGAGACGTTCCCGGCGGCCTCCCCGGCCTGCCGCAGGACCGCCAGGAGACGACGCGCCCACCTCCGGAAGCCGTGGACCAGGACGATCGTGCCGGGTTCCATGACCTGCGGGGGGACACGTGTCCGGGGGTGGTGGTTCGGCATTGACGGAAGGTTTCTGCGGTGACGGCGGTCCGCCACCCGGGTGAGCCGACCGCGCGGCAGCGGCCCGGAAGTCCCGTGACGGCGCTACCACTTCGGGAGCGGCTCACGGTTCACGGGAAGGGACGGTTCGATGACTGGTTACGACCGGCGCGGGTTCTTGAGAATGCTCGGGGGGACCGCGGCACTGTCCATGCTGGGAGCGAGCATCGCGCGGGCGGCGGACATCGATCCGCACTACCGCACCGGCACGATCGAGGACGTGGACCACATCGTCATCCTCATGCAGGAGAACCGCTCCTTCGACCACTACCTGGGGACCATGCGCGGTGTGCGCGGCTTCGGCGACCCCCGCCCGCTGGTCCTGCCCAGCCGCCGGGCGGTGTGGTACCAGGAACAGGGTCCGGAGCAGGGCGGCGGCGTCGTCGTGCCGTACCGTCCGACGCCGGTCGACGGACAACCGCTGGGCCTGACCTCCTTCGAGGACATCCCGCACGACTGGGACAGCGGCCACGAGGCGTTCAACGGCGGCCGGTACGACCGGTGGGTGCGGTCCAAGGACTACGTCACCATGGCCCACTTCGAGGACGACGACATCCCCTTCCACCGCCGGCTGGCCGACGCCTTCACCGTCTGCGACTCCTACCACTGCTCACTCAACGGCTGGACCGACCCGAACCGCTACTACATGTGGACCGGCTGCGTGGACGCCCGGGGCCGGGGCGGCGGCCCCGTCATCGACAACTACGACGCGAAGACCTCCCCCGCCCGCCGCTGGCCCACCTACCCCGAGCGGCTGGAGCAGCACGGCGTCTCCTGGAAGGTCTACCAGGACGTGGGCCGTGGCCTGACGCTCGACCAGGCCTGGGGCTGGGTCGAGGGCAACGCCTGCATCGGCAACTACGGCGACAACTCGCTCCTGCACTTCGAGGCGTACCAGGAGGCCCGGCCCGGCAGTGCGCTGTACGAGAAGGCCCGGACGGGCACCCGCATCGACCGGGGCGAGGGCAACCTCCCCGACTTCGACGGGCTGTTCTCGATCCTGCGCTCCGACGTCCAGTCCGGCAGGCTGCCCCAGGTCTCCTGGATCGCCGCCCCGGAGATCTTCAACGAGCACCCCATCTCCCCGCCCAACTACGGTGCCTGGTACGTCTCCAAGGTCATCGACGCCCTCACCTCGGACCCCGCGGTCTGGAGCAGGACGGCCCTGATCATCACCTACGACGAGAACGGCGGCTTCTTCGACCACGTCGTCCCGCCCTACCCGCCCGAGAACGCCGGCCAGGGCCGCTCCACGGTGTCGGTCGCGGAGGAGTTCTACCACGGCCCCGACGGACTGCCCGGCCCCTTCGGCCTCGGTCCCCGGGTACCGGCCTTCGTCGTCTCGCCGTGGAGCAGGGGCGGATGGGTCTGCTCCGAGGTGTTCGACCACACCTCCCTCATCCGCTTCGTCGAACAGCGCTTCCACGTCCGCGAGGACCAGATCACCCCGTGGCGGCGCACCGTCTGCGGCGACCTGACCTCGGCGTTCGACTTCGCCCAGCGCACCACCGACCTGCCGCCCCTGCCCAGCACCGCCGCCTACCTGCCACCGCAGTGCCAGGAGAAGGAGGTCGGGCTCCCCCGGCCCGACACCTCCGAACTGCCGCAGCAGGAAACGGGGCTGCGCCGGGCAAGGGCCCTGCCCTACGACCTGGAGGCCCACGCCCTCGTTCGCGACGGTGAGCTGCGCCTCTCCTTCAGCAACCACGGCCGGGCCGGCGCCGCCTTCCACGTCACCTCCCACACCGGCGACTACGGCCCCTGGACCTACACCGTCGAGCCGGACCGGGAACTCACCGACACCTGGCGCCCGGCCGGCGCCTACGACTTCCATGTGCACGGGCCCGCCGGCTTCCTGCGGGAGTTCGCCGGGAACCCCGCGCAGGGCCGGCCCGAGGTCGAGGTGACGGCCCGGCACCGCACCGACGAGGAGGACGGCTGCCTGGCCCTCCGGCTGACGAACCGCACCGGCGCCGCCGTCCGCCTGACCCTCCACGACGCCTACCGCGACCAGGACGACACCGTGGAGCTCGCCGCCGGCGAGCAGATCCTCCACCGGCTCGACTGCCGGGACAGCCACCGGTGGTACGACGCCACGATCACCAGCGACCTCGACCCGGCCTTCCGGCGCCGCCTCGCCGGACACGTCGAGACCGGCCGGCCCAGCACCAGCGACCCCGCCTTCGGCCAGACCCTCCTCCGCGCCGGCCGGACCGGACCGACGACCGCCCGGCCGTCCGGCCATGGGTGAACCACAGGTTCACCAGCACCTGGTGGAAGAGGACGGGGGTGGTGACGAAGTACACCGGCAGTGGTCCGATGTCCACGCGGACGAGGTCCCCCGCCGCGTGCAGGGAGCGCAGGAAGGGCAGGGTGTCCCGCACCAGGGGCAGCGCGTGTCCGACGACCGGGAGCCGCTGCGGCGCGACCCGCGCGGTGTCCGTCGGGCTGGTGGTCATTGGGTCCGCTACTCCCCTTCGGAGGAGTCCATGGCCTCCGGTGTGAACCCGGGATCGAGTTCCGTTCCGGCGGAGTTCAGGAGGTAGGCGAACATCCGGTAGTGGCCGGCCAGCATGGTGATCTCGATCATCCCGGCGTGGTCATACCGGGCAGCGAGGGCCTGCCAGGTCTGCTCGGACAGGCGGGCGTCGCGGTGGAGTTCGTGCGCGGCCCGGAGCAGGTGGCGGTCCTGGTCCGACCACGCCGGATCCCCTGGTCCGCGCGGGATGCGCCGGATCTCCGTGTTCCGCAGGCCCGCGTTCCTGGCGAGCGGGACGTGGCGGCTCCACTCGTACCGGGCCCCGGCGAGGAAGACGGTGGACAGGATCAGCAGTTCGCGTTCGCGGTGCGGGAGGCGCCCGCGCGTCAACAGGAAGAGCGAGAACGGGGCAAGGGCCTCCAGCAGGTCGGGGTGGTGCAGCAGCGTGCCGACGACATTGGGTACGCCGGGGCCGAGGACCTCGGGTACGCGAGCGGCGAGGGCGCGGTCCCGCTCGTCCCAGCGGTCCGCGGGCAGGGGGGCGATCCGTCGTGCGGGGGTGTCGTCCGGGGGCATCGGTGTGCGTTCCTTCACGGGGAGTCCAGCCAGGTCTGCAGGGCGGCGGCGGCAGGTTCGGCGTGCCGGTCGAGGACGGAGAAGTGATCGCCGGGCACGTCGACTGCGTGGTGGGGGAAGGGCCAGGGGAGGCCCGCGGAGCTGTCCCGGGGACGGAGGACCAGCGTCGGGGCGATGCCGACCGCCGGGCTCCAGTTCGCGATCAGGTCGCGGTAGGCGATCCCGGCCGTCAGGGCCGGGGCGGTGGGGAAGTCGGCGCTCGCGTGGTCGGCGACGCGGAACGCGGCCTCCTCGATGAGGGGGTGGGACCGGGTGCCCGGGGGGAGCGTGTCGAGGAGGACCAGCGCGGCGGCGGGCGCGTCGCGTTCGCGCAGCCGCTCGGCCAGGGCGTGGGCGAACCAGCCGCCGGAGGAGTGACCGAGCAGGACGACGCGGTCGGCGGTCGGCGGGGCGGCCAGTTCCTCGGCCCAGAGGTCCAGGAGCAGATCGAGGGAGGCGGGCAGGAGTTCGCCGTCCCGGTAGCCCGGGGCCACCAGGGCCCGGACGGCGCGCCGTCCGGTGAATCCGGAGGCCAGCCCGGTGAAGGGGGAGGCGTCCGGCGGGGACCCGATGCCGGGCACGCACACCACTGCCGGGAGGTCCGGACCGTCGGTGAGCAGGAGGGGACGGTGCTTCGGAGCCTCGGCGGCGGTGCGGAAGACGGGGCGTCGCCGGGCCCGCAGCTCCACCGGCCGGATCGCCCGCTCGTACTGGCGGGACCTGCAGGCGTCGAGGAAGGAGGTGACGAGGTCGCCGTCGTCCCCGTCCGGCCGGGCGTGGCGTTGGCCGGGGGACACGATGGCGGGGCCGGCGGCGGTGAGCAGCCGGTCCAGGTGGTCGGCCAGTGCGACGGGGGTGGGGTGGTCGAAGACGGCCGTCGCCGTCAGCCGGGTGCCCAGGGCGGCGCCGAGCCGGTTGCGGAGTTCGGTGGACGCGAGGGAGTCGAGTCCGGCGTCACGGAACGGCGTTTCGGCGGCGACCGCCTCGGGACCGGGGTGCCCCAGGACGGTGGCCGTGTGGGCGCGGACGAGGGCGACGAGCCGCTCGGCACGCCGGTCGGGCGCCAGGCGCAGCAGCCGGGCCGCCTCCGCGGGGACGTGCTCCGCCGTGACGCCCCCGTCGGACGCCGTGTCCGGTCCCGCGCCGTGTCGCGGGACGTGCGCCAGGAGGTCGGTGAAGAGGTCGGGAAGCGCCTCCCCCGCCGCCTTCCTCGGCACGGGCGCCACGGCCAGCTGGGGTTCGTCCAGTTCCAGGGCCAGGTCGAAGCCGGCCAGGGCGCGTGCCGTCGGCAGGGGCAGCAGGCCGTGGCGCTCGACCCGGCTCAGGTCGGTGCGCGTCAGATGGGCGGTCATGTCGCTCGTCTGCTCCCACAGTCCCCAGTCGATGGAGGTGGCGGTCAGCCCGAGGGCGCGGCGGTGGTGGGCCAGCGCGTCGAGGAAGGCGTTGGCGGCCGCGTAGTTGGCCTGGCCCGGGTAGCCCACGAGGCTGCTCATGGAGGAGTAGAGGACGAAGGCCCGCAGGCCGCTGTGGAGGGTCAGCTCGTGCAGGTTGAGGGCGGCCTCGACCTTGGCGCGCAGCACGGTCCGCAGCCGTTGCGGGGTCAGGTCGGTGACCAGGCAGTCGTCGAGGACGCCCGCCGCGTGGACGACGGCACTCAGCGGGTGCGCTGCCGGGACGGCTGCGAGGACCTCGGCGAGCGCCGCGCGGTCGGCCGCGTCGCAGGCCGGCAGTTCGACGGCGGCCCCGAGTGCCGACAGCTCGTCGGCGAGCCGCCGGGCGTGCGGGGCCGCGGCACCACGGCGGCCGACGAGGACCAGACGGCGCACGCCGTGGGTGGTGACCAGGTGCCGTGCCAGTTCCGCGCCGAGCGTCCCGGTCCCGCCGGTGATCAGGACGGTGCCGGCCGGGCCGAGCCGCTCGGGCCCTTGGGTGAGGACCAGCTTGCCGGTGGAGCGGCCCTGGCTGAGGTACCGCATGGCCGGGCGGGCGTGGCGGACGTTCCAGGACCGGGTGGGCAGCGGCCGCAGGGCCCCGGTGGCGAACAGCGCCTCCAGCTTCCCGACCGTCGCTCCCACGCGGTCGGGCGGCACGTTGAGCAGGTCCACGACGTGGTAGGCGATGCCCGGATACCGGGTATTGACGGCCTCGGCCTGTCTGACGTCGGTCTTGCCCAGCTCGACGTAGCGGCCGCCCGGACGCAGTAGCCGCAGTGAGGCGTCCACGAAGTCACCCGCCAGGCTGCCGACGACCACGTCGAACCCCGTGCCGCCGGTCGCCGAGCGCAGCCGCTCCTCGAAGTCCAGATTCCGCGAGTCGGCGATCCGGTGCGCGGGGATTCCGAGGGACTCCACCAGGGCCCATTTGGACCGGCCGGCGGTGGCATGGACCTCGGCGCCCAGATGGGAGGCCAACTGGACGGCCGCCATGCCGAATCCGCCGGCGGCGGCATGGATCAGCACCTTCTCGCCCCTGCGCACCGCGGCCCGGTCGACCAGCGCCTCGTACGCGGTGACGAAGACGCTGGTGACCCCGGCGGCCTGCTGGTCGCTCCAGTGGGCGGGCACCGGCAGGACCGCGCGGCGGTCGACCACCGCCAGGGAGGCGTGCAGGCCCTCCCGGCACCCGCGGCCGGTGAGGGCCGCGACCCGGTCGCCGATCCGCACGCCGGACACCCGCGCTCCGACGGCCACCACCTCCCCGGCGACCTCGCACCCGAGGGACGTGCCGTCCACCCTGCCGAGCGCGATCATCGGATCGCGGAAGTTCAGCCCACTGGCGTGGACCCGGATGCGGACCTGATCGGGCTCCAGCGGCGCGAGGACGTCCGGGGCCGGCACGGCCGCGACACCGTCCAGGGTGCGGTCGCGCGAGGGGGTCAGCCGCCAGGGCCTGCCGTCGGTGGGCAGCGGGACCAGGTCGCCGTCGTCGGGGAGGACCAGGCGGGGCACGTAGGCGGTGCCCGCGCGTACGGCGACGGTCGGGTGGCCGCCGGCGATTGCCGCGGCCAGCGCGGGGATCGGCACCGGGCCGTCGTCGAGGTCGACCAGCTGGCACCGGCCCGGGTTCTCGCGTTGCGCCGTGCGGATCAGTCCGGCACAGGCGGCGGCGGGCAGGTCGCTCACCACGTCTCCGAACCGGACGCTGTGGGCACCCCGGACCAGGACCACGAGCCGTGTCCCGCGGAGCCGCTGGTCCGCCAGGTGCCGCTGCAGATCGTCCAGCAGCGCGGACAGGCGCCGGTGGACGTCGTCGGCCCGTACGGGGGTGCCGCGGCCGTCCTGGGCGGCGCGCCGGTCGAGCAGGACGGCGTCGGGCGCGGCGGCTCCGGCGGCCAGCGCCTGCGCCAGGCCGGCGGGGTCGGCGAAGCGCGCAGCTCCCGGCAGGCCCCGGCCGGGCCCGACGACGGCCCACCGGGAGCCGTCCTGCGAGGTGGCGGGTGCGGCCAGCGGCCGCCAGGCGATCCGGAAGACGCTGGGCTCGGCGGCGGCGAGTGCCGCGCGCAGGGCCCGGGTCGTGGTGGCCCGTAGCTGGAGGTCGTGGACGACGGCCACGGTCCGTCCCGCGAGGTCGGTGACGCGGATGTCGAAGCCGCCGGCCGCCGTGGCGGTCACGGTGGAGCGCAGGGCACCGGCCCCGCGGGTGTACAGCCGCACCGAGCCGATGGAGTGCGGGAGGAGCGTTCGGTGTTCCCCGTCCGCCTCCTGTGCTTCCCGGGCCTCCGTCTGCCGCAGAGCGAGGAGGACGGGGTGCAGGGCTGCGTCCATGAGCGCCGGGTGGAGCTGGAACCGGGCCGCGTCGGCGCCGCCACGGTCGCTCGGCGCGATCTCGCCGATCTCGCCGTGGAACCTGGCGTCGTCGCGCCACAGGGCGTGGAGCCGGAACTCCGGGCCGTAGACGTAACCGCGTGCGTGAAGGTCCTGGTAGAGACTTTCCACGGGAACCTCTTCCGCCGAAGCGGGCGGCCAGGGAGTCATGTGTTCTCACTTCCTCGGTCCGTCATCCTTGTTTCCGTCTCGACGGCCCCCGCGCCGGTGGCCTGCGCGTGGCACGTCCAACCTCCGAGAGCCCCACGGGAGTGCAGTGTCAGCGCGTGGCGGTCGGATGCCCGGGGAGCGCAGCTCACCCGGATGTCGACGGCGCCGCGGGAGGGCAGCGCGAGCGGCGCCCGGAGGACGATGTCCTCCAGGCGCTCGCAGCCGAGCCGATCTGCCGCGCGGAGCAGCAGTTCCAGCACGCCGGTGGCGGGCAGCAGGACCGTGCCGTGCACGACGTGGCCGCCGAGCCAGGGATGTTCGGACAGCGACAGGCTTCCCGTGAACACGGTGCCGCCGTCCGGCAGGTCGAGCGCCGCGGCGAGCCAGGGGTGGCCGAGGGGCGCCAGGCCCGCGTCCCGCAGACCGGCGTCGGTCGGCTCTGCCGGCAGCCAGTGGCGGCGGTGCTGGAAGGCGTGGACGGGAAGGTCCACGGTGCGCGCCCCGGGGTACAGGGCGCCCCAGTCCAACCGCATGTCACAGGCGTTGGCACGGGCGAGCGCGGTGGCGAAGGCCCTCGCACCGCCCTGGTCCCGGTACAGGGTGGGCACCACCGCGCCCTCGACGCCGGCGTCGGCCAGGATGTCGCCCACGGCCGCGGCCAAGACCGGATGCGGGGACACCTCGACGAACTGCCGGTGCCCGGCGGCCACCGCCTCCCGCACGGCCGCGTCGAAGCGCACCGTCTCCCGCAGGTTGCGGTACCAGTACCCGGCGTCCAGCACGGCGTGGTCGACGCGGCGACCCAGCGTCGCGGAGAACACCGGGATGTGGCCGGGCCCGCACGCCACGTCCCCCAGCAGCGCGAGTACCTCCTCGCGGACGGCCTCCATGTGCGGGCTGTGGGAGGCGTAGTCGACGGGCAGCCGCCGGGCGTGCACACCCTCGCGGGCGCAGCCCTCCAGGACCTCGGCGAGGGCGTCGGTGTCCCCGGCCACTACGGTCGCCGCCGGGCCGTTCTCCACCGCCACCTCCACCCGGCCCGCCCAGGGGGCGATCAGGAGCGCGGCCGTTGCGGCGGGAGCGGCCAGGGAGGCCATCCCTCCCCGGGAGGTGAGGTGTCTCAGGGCCCGGCTGCGCAGCGCGACGACGCGGGCCGCCTCCTTCAGGGACAGCACCCCGGCGACGTGCGCGGCGGCGATCTCGCCCTGGCTGTGCCCGATCACCGCCGCGGGCCTTACACCGTGCGCGCGCCACAGCTCGGCGAGCGCCACGTACACGGCGAACAGGGCGGGCTGGACGTACTCGGCCCGATCCAGGGGCGGTGCGCCGGGCGATCCGCACGCGACGTCCACGATGTCGGCATCGAGCCACGGGCGCAGGGCCGCGCCGCAGGCGCGCAGCGCGGACGCGAAGGCGGGCGAGGCCTCCAGCAGCGCCGCGGCCATGCCCGGCCACTGGGCGCCCTGGCCGGGGAAGACGAAGACGGGGGCCGTGCCGGGCAGGGCCTTTCCGGTCACCGCTGCGGTGGACGCCTCCCCCCGGGCGAGGCCGTCGAGCCCGTCCAGCAGCTCGTCGACACCGCCGCCGACGGCGAGGCCGCGGTACGGGAGCGGGCTGCGTGTCGTCGCCAGGGACCAGGCCACGTCGGCGGGTTCGACCGCGGGCGTCTCGCGGACATACCGCGCCAGGCGGGCGGCCTGGGCCCGCAGGCCCTCCTCGCCGGCTCCGGACAGCGGCCACAGCAAGAGGTCGGTCCCGTCCTTCCAGGCCCCGCCGCTCCCACTCCTGTGTCCTCCGGGCGCCCGCGCGGGGGCGGCGGTCGGTGGCTCGGCGGGCGGCTCCTCCAGCACCACGTGCGCGTTGGTGCCGCTGATGCCGTACGCCAGGACCCCGGCCCGGCGCGGGCGCGGCCCGCGCGGCCAGGGCCGCGGCTCGCGCAACAGCCGCATCGTGCCCGCGCTCCAGTCGACGGCCGGGGTGGGGTTCTGCGCGTGCAGGGTGGCGGGCAGGTGCTCGTGCTGGAGGGCCAGCACCATCTTCACCACGCCGGCCAGGCCCGCGACGGCGGTCGTGTGCCCGATGTTCGTCTTCACCGAGCCGATCCACAGCGGATCCTCGGGTGTGCGGTGACGGCCGTAGCAGGCCTGGAGCGACGCCGCCTCGACCGGGTCCCCCGCGCGGGTCCCCGGGCCGTGTGCCTCGACCACCCCGATGTCCCCCGGTTCCAGGCCGGCGTCGCCCAGCGCGGCGAGGATGACGGCCTGCTGGGCCGGCCCGCTCGGGGTCGTCAGCCGGTCACTCGCGCCGTCCTGGTTGATCGCACTGCCGCGCACCAGGGCGAGCACCGGGTACCCGGCGGCCCGAGCGCGCTCCCATGGCATCAGCACCACCGCCGCGACGCCCTCGGCCGGGGCGAAGCCGTCCGCCTCGGCGGCGAAGGCCTTGCACCGCCCGTCCGCGGCGTAGACCTTCAGCCGGGAGAACCACTTCAGCTGCTCGGGCGAGGCGATCACGGTGGCGCCGGCGGCGATGGCCACGTCGCAATCGCCTGCCCTCAGCGCCTGCACGGCGAGGTGCAGGGCCACCAGGGAGGACGAGCAGGCGGTGTCCACCGTGATCGCCGGGCCGTTCAGCCCGAGGGCGTAGGCGATCCGGCCCGAGGCCACGCTGGCCTGCGTACCCGTGAGGAGGTAACTCTCAAGTCCGGCCGGGGCGTTGCCGGTCAACTGACCGTAGCCGCTGTCGTTCATCCCCACGTAGACGCCGGTGCGGCTTCCGCGCAGGCTCCTCGGGGCGATGCGAGCCCGCTCCAGGGCGTGCCAGGTGCTCTCCAGCAGCAGCCGCTGCTGCGGGTCCATCGCGGACGCCTCGCGCGGGCCGATCCCGAACACCTCGGCGTCGAAGCCCGCCACGTCGTCGAGGAAGCCCGCCGCCCGCAGGTACGTGGTGCCCTCGACGGTGTGGTCCGGGTCGTAGAGCCCCTCCAGCTTCCACCCGCGGTCCTGCGGCAGCTCCCTGGCCGAGTGCTCGCCCGCCGCCAGCATCCGCCAGAGCCCCTCCGGGGAGGTCGCGGGCCCGGTGAATCGGCAGTCCATCCCCATGACGGCGATCGGGGCCCGCGTCCGCTCGCCGGGCGCCGCAGTCGTGGACGATTCGGTCGGCATCAGGACCGCTCCTTTCGCGGACGCGATCGTCGGCCTGGGTCGGCGATGTGGCGCGGGCCGGTCAGGTGATCTGTCGGACGAGGATGGCGGGATTCCAGTAGGCGACCTCGGTGCGGAAGCGCCCGTCAGGCGAGAAGGTGAAGACGCTCAGTCCGTGTTTCGTGAAGCGGCGGCCCATCACGGCGTTCTCGGTGAGGCGGGGGAAGTGTCCGACCACTGTGGCGGCGAGCGTCCATGGGGTGCCGATGTCGCCGTTCTCCCCCACGAGGTAGCCGTCGAGGGTGAGTCGGTGATCGTGGAACGAGGTGAACCAGGGTTCTCCGGCCCGGCGGAGCCCGGGCTTGTCCTCCACCACGGTCTCCGTGGCGAGGTCCTCCACGCGCAGGTCGCCGGCGAAGCACGACAGGTACGCTTCGAGATCGTCGGCGCACACGGCATGCGCCCGGCTGCGGCTGGGTCTGTCCCGTTCTGCCGGGATGTTCATCGTTCCTCCGTTGTCCCACAGCGGCGGAGAGGGGTGGTCATCGGGCGGCCAAGCGGTCCAGCAGGCGGGACACGTCGTCCAGGCCCGCGGTGTCCGCGGCGACGGCGGTGTAGCCGTCCGGTCGGACGAGGAGGCACTGGTCGGCCGGTCCGCTCAGGTGTTGGTGGATGGTGGCGGGGTGTTTGCGCGCGAGTTCCTCGGCGCGGGCCCGCAGCGGCGAGCGGGCCGCGCCGCGTGTGACGAGCCGGTAGGAGGTGGCGGGTCCCTGTGGGCGGGCCCAGTCGGGGCAGGGCCTGGCCACCGCCGAGGCGGGTGACAGCCGTCCCGGCCGCCGGGGCCGTTCGGGCGGCGGCGCGCCGAGCGCGGTGCGGGGATACCGGATCCTGAGGCCGGCGAGTTCGGTGGTGTACCGGCTCTGGACGGCCGGGAACGCCGCGGCCGCCTTCAGCGCGAGGTCGCGGGCGCTGCTCCAGGGCTTTCCGAGCAGGGCGACACGGGCGACCAGGCCGGTCATGTGCAGTACGTGCCGCGCGGCGGCCCGGCGCTCGGTGTCGTAGGTGTCGAGGATGCCGGCGGGCAGCGTCCCGTGGATGACGCCGGCGAGCTTCCACGCCAGGTTCCTGGCGTCCTGCATGCCGAGGTTCGCGCCCTGGCCGCCGACCGGGTAGTGCGTGTGGGCAGCGTCCCCGAGGAGGAAGACGCGGCCGGCGCGCATCGTGCGGGTGAGGGACTCCTCCGAGGTGAACTGGGTCAGCACGGTGAGGTCTCCCACGGACAGGCCGCGGTGGCTGCGCTTCAGGAGTGCCCGCACGTCCTCGGGGCCGGGCTCGGTGGCCGCGTCCACGTTTCCCGCGACCCGGTACGAACCGTCGGGCAGCGGCGCGATGAGGAGCGCCCCCTGCGGAGTGAGGACGTACTCGATGTCGGTGACCGCCGGGGCGGGGGCGAGAGAGCCCTCGGCCAGGAGGAAGCGGGTGCGGGCGCGGGTGCGGTCCGTGTGGCAGCCGACGGCGGCGCGGACGGTGGAGTGGACGCCGTCGGCGCCGAGCAGCCATGGCGTGGCGACGGTGCTGGTCCTGCCGTTCCCGTCCATGAGGGTGATGCGGACCGCATCGGGTGTCTGGGCGACGGTGGTGGCCCGCAGGTCGCGTTCGACGTGCACACCCCGGGCGGCGAGGGCCTTCTCCAGGAGCCGGTCGGTGTGGTGCTGGGGAAGGATCAGGGGGTCGGTGCCGGAAGTGAAGCGGAAGCGGGCCAGGCGGCGGGGGCCGCTGCTGTACGCGAAGGCTTCCGGGCGTCTGCCGAGCGCGAGCGCTTCGTCGAGGACCCCGTGGTCGGCGAGGACGGCGTGCTGGGGCGGCCACAGCAGGATGGACCGGGAGCCGGGCGGGGGCTGGGGGAGAGCGTCGACGACGCGGACCGCCACACCGTGACGCAGCAGTTCGCAGGCCACGGTGAGCCCACAGGGGCCCGCGCCGACGACGAGGACGGGGGAAGTCTCCACCGGATGGCCCCCTTTTCGGTCGTGGTGGCCTGGTGAGGAGTCCGGCCGGGGCCTGCCGGGCAGGTCATTCGGCGATCGTCGTGTGGTAGGTCCACCGGTATGTCGGTTCGGACGGGGGGTCGGCGGTGCGCTCCTCGCGTTCGTAGTGCTCGTAGCCGTTGCGCCAGCGGTACGTCAGCCGGTCGGCGTCCTCGCGGACGGGCGTCGGCGGAGTCCGCAGAAGCTCCTGCGGGCCCCCGACGAGGTGGGGCGCGGCGAATCTGTCCATCGTTCGTTCCCTCAGATGAGGATCCAGCGGGTCACGAGGGTGTCGGCCAGTGCTCACACCGCGGGGCCCGGATGCGCTGATTCGAGCCGGTGCGGGTCGAATCCCGCACTGCCGTCGGGGCTCATCCCGCCCGGCGCGGGGCGAACCCGCTGGTGTCTCGGGCGCGTTGGCACCCCGACGCGTCCGCTGGGCGACCTCGGGAGCCACGTCGCCCGGTTCGTCGAACGACCGTCGGTTCGCCGGCAGGGATTTCTGAAGCAGAGGGAGAGCGTTGACTCTGCGGCGTCACACTTTGTCGACAATTAGTTAGGATGTACGAAAACAACCATTCCGTCCCGAATGAGCCGTGTCAAGGGGGTGATGGAACCGGGACGACGACCGCGCCACGATCGATGACGTCGCGGGATCGGCGCGACGCACGGGGGTACAAGCAGCGACCGGGACGCAACCGCTCCGATGGAGACCCTTATGCCGAAGGAAAAATGGTGCTACCCCGACGACCTCGAAAACGACCTCCGGGCTTCCGCCCTGAGCCCCGACCAGCGAGCCGAGACTCTGGGGCACGCATGGGAGTACAACCGGTGCATCGTTCCCGAGTTCACCAACTGGGACCGCTACGTCGCCCTGGCCCGGCTCTGCGGCATCGCCGTCGTGGCCGAAGTGTTCGGGGAGATGGTGGACGTGCTCTCCGAGGGCCCCGTCCTCGGCTACGACGTCGACGACCTCCTCGACACTCTCTTCGGTGGCAGCGAGGTGCACGACGACATGGCCCGCGAGTACCGGGCCTCCCTGCTCATGTCGACCGAGAAGGCATCGGGCCGACGCGACACCGAACTGATGCGCCGCTACGTCGAGGCACTGGCCCACTCGCCCCAGCACTGGTTCCGGTTGCGCGACTGCGACGGCATGTTTCGTTTCTACATCGCCGCCGCGATCGCCTGCAACGACGACGACGCCTGGCTCACCGAGGACGAGAATCGCCTGATCACCGAGATCAGCAGTGGGCTCTACGACGCCGTCGCCTACCACAAACACCGCGCCGAAGGAGAGATCCACAACACCTTCGCCTACGCCGGCGCAGACGCACGCGAGAGCACGTACCGCTCCTTCCGTGAAACGCTGTGGGAACTGGACGCGCGGTGGGCCCACTCCACCGCCGGACGCTCCGCTGTCAACTTCGCCCGAGTCGTCGGTGGACCGATCCATCTGATGATGCGCCGATACCGATTCGTGGAGGACGGCCTCACGATCGGCCGACCGGAAACAGCCGATGTGGTCACCCAGGCCCGGCGGAACACCAAACTCTGGTACCGCGTCGACGCGGGTGCCGTCCCTCCGAGGGACAAGGAGCGCTACGACGCGGTCATGCGCCAAGCGGACCGCATCCTGTTTCCGGGGATGGCCGAGATCCTCGACGGCGCCGAACACGACAAGTGCCCGCAGTGCCTCCGCCGGACCTCCTACGGAGCCGAGGCGACCGAGAAGTTCGGCGGGGTGGAACTCTGCCCCGCTTGCCGCACCCGGTGGCGCGACCACCTCGACGCCCTCCCCGACCGCGCCGCGTCCACGCTCACGGCCCACCCCACCCGGCGCTGAACCACCCACCGCACACCGGTGGGCCACCGCGGCCGACGGCGGCAGGGTGCCCGGCGGTTTCGTCCGTGATGGCGGGATGTCCCGGCCTTCTTCCCCCACCCGCATTCCCGGCCCGGAACCGGGTGACGGGAATAGCCGACGCCCCCGCCGACCCGGTCGGCGGGCCGTCTGACTCCTCGCCCGGCGCATCCTCCACCGCCTCCAGGACGACCGCTGCCTGTATCGCGCCATCACCCACCACAGCCCCGACCTGCGCCGCACCCCCGGCAGGGGCCGGGCACTGACCGCCAGTGGCTGGCGAGCCCGCCCGGCTGTCCCGACGCGCGTACGCTGGGACACATGACGGTGGCGGACCGCCCCCGGGGCGGTCCGGCACGCGGAACAGCGAGGACGGACACCGTGAAGGACCACAGGACCTACCACGTGCCAGCCTTGACCAGCGTGTATTCCTCTCGGTTGCACCCCGGCTGTCCGGCTGTCCGGGCCGACGACGCCCGGTTCGTCGAGACGGTCCTCAACCCCCTCGCGCGCACGGGCTACGACGAAGTCCGCGGAGACTACATCCATGTCGGGGCCGACTACATGTGCGAGGTCTTCCCTCGCGGACAGGTGGGCCGCCTCAAGCTGCTGTCCCGCTTCTCCAGCAGTTGGGCGTTCGTCGACGACCTGATGGACGATTCCGTGGACGCCGGTCGCATCGAGACGCTCCTCGGCGCCTGTGCCGACGCCGTGCTCGGACGGCCAGTGGCCGGCCCCGAGTTCCAGCCCTTCGCCGACCTCTTCGCGCCCCACGCGTGGGAACCGTGCGTCCACCAGCTGTGCGTGGAGGAGATGCTGGCGTGGCTCGACTCGGTGCGCACGATGCGATTCGTGGAGATCGGCCATGAGGTGCTCTCGGTCGCGCGGTATCTCGATCTGCGGTCCCGCAACGACGCGGTCCGGGCCGTGCACTCGCTGGCCGGATACGCCATGCCGGAGCTGGGCCCTCAGCTGTGCGCCGCCGCCAGCACCGAGGACTTTCGGCACGCCGTGCGGCACAGCGCGGCGGCCGTCGGCATCGCACTCGACCTGTCCATGGTCAATGCCAGGCGCGCGGAGATCACCGAGTGGGCGCACATCGTGCCGGTCATCGAACGCTCCCAGGGCCTCGGCCGCCAACGCGCCATCGACACCGCCGTGGCCCTGTTCCATCAGCACGAGCAGAAGTTGGGCGATCACCTCGCGGGTCTCGGAGCGAGGCACCCGGCCGTCGCCACCGCGGTCCGAGCGTGCCACGCGGGCAACGTGGGCTGGATCGCGCGGTCACGCAGCCGCGGCCTGCGTTACGCCGCTTCCTAGGAGCGGCCGGGTTCACTTGGTCGTGGGCCCTCTGCCGCCACGGGGGCTGCTGCCCACCCACCTACAGCAGGTCTTCCGCAGTGCGCGGCCGGCCAGCGCGCCCATCCCCTCGGAGGCGGCCCTCACGTCGACCTCCCGGCCGCCGGCCCCGCAGTCGTCCGAGGCGTCGGCGTAGTCGACGGCGGTGGTGAGGGTGAACGCGCTCCCGGCCAGGTCCGCGAACTCACCGTTCTCCCGCGGCAGCCGTCCTGTCGCGATTGCCCATGGTCATCCTCCGGCGTGCTGTGAGCCTGTTCGTTGTTCGGTGCGCGGCGGCTCGGGCGTCCCGCTCTTCCCGTCCGGCGGGAGGGCCCGCAGGCCGTGGGGGTCGGGGGCGAGGTCGAGTGGGACGGCGCCGAGGCGCCGCCATGCCGCGCGGGCGCCGGCGAGCGGTGCGCCGTCGGTGGCGAGGGCAATGACGCAGTCCCCGCCCACGGCGCCGGAGCTCTTGGCGCTCGCGCCGCGGTCGGCCGCTGCGCGCGTCAGCCGGGCCATCCACTCGGCGGCCTGCGGCGGCGCGAGGCGGCGGGCCATCTCCTCCAGCAGCGTGCCGTATGCGCGGACCGAGCGGAGGAACGCGACCTCGTTCGCGTCGCGCGCGGCCGCCCAGAAACGGTCGAGTTCCCGCGCCAGGGCGTCCAGGACGCCGTTCACCTCGTTCTGCCCGCCCGTCCGGTGGAACCGGTCGATGGCGTCCGGGGTGGAGCAGGCGATCCTGCTCCAGGCCGCGGCGAGCCGTAGCCCGGGCGGGACCGCGGCAGGCCGGGCCCGCGGGATCCCGTCGGCCGTGCAGTACTCGACCCATCCGCCGTGGACACTGGCGGCGACGTCGGCGCCGCTGCCGCGGCCGTGCTGGTGGGCGCGGTGGACGTCGACGGCGGTCGGCAGCAGGGTTCGGCGCAGGGGCGTCGAGGACAGGTCGTGCCCGGCGGTGGCCGCGAGGGCGCCGAGGACGGCGACGGCGCTCGCCGCGCTGGTGCCGAGGCCGAGCTTGCGGCCGGCTCCCCAACCGTGGCCGCGGACCGTGACCCGCAGCGGCCCGGGGCCGGGGAACGCCGTGCGCCCGGCGCGGACGGCGTCGACCAGCAGGTGGGCGCCCGCGTGGGAGGGCACGTCCTGCGGCGGGCCGTCGACGCCGAGGTCGGGTGCGCTGAGCCACCAGCCGTCCGCCCGGGGCTCGGTGCGGCACTCGATGCCGGAGTCGACGGCGGCGAGCAGCGCCCGCCCGCCGTGGAGGACGGCGTACTCCCCGACGACGAACAGGCTGCCCGGCGCGAACACCGCCACCTCGCCCATGGCTCACGCCTCCTCGCCCACGGGGGGCGCCCCGAGGGTTGCGTGTACGGCCCAGGCGGGGGGCTCCCGGAGGGTCCTGGGCGGGCCGCCGGGGCGTGAGCGCAGGATGCGCACGACGCCCGGGACGTCGGCGAGAGCCCGCTCGACGCGCGGGGAGTCGGCGGGTTCGCAGAGCACTTTGACCTGCGGGCCGGCGTCGATGGTGAAGTACGCCGGCGTGCCGTCCTCGCGCAGCCGCCAGACCTCGCGGATCACGGCGACGGTCGTGGCCTCCCAGTACAGCAGGGGCGGGTCGGCGCCCAGCGCGGCGGCGTGCATGCGCAGGGCGTTGCGTTCGGCCGCCGTGCCGAGGGCGTGGAGGTCGCGGGAGCGAACGGCCGCCCGGGCGGCGTCGAGGTCCGCCGCGCCCACGCGGAGCCAGGCGTCGAAGTAGGGCGAGGTGTCCCGGGTGCGGCGCATGCCCTCGCGGGACGGCACGCGCTTGGGGCCGTTGTCGGTCACCGCGGCGAGCACCGCCAGGGGCCAGTGCTCCGGCGGTGCGATCTGGGTGACGGCGCCGGCCTCCTCGCCGGGGCGCCACTGGACGAATCCGCCGAGCAGCGAGCGGCACGCGGAGCCGGAGCCGCGCCGAGCGATCGCGGCGAGCCGGTCGGCGGACGGGATGTCGGTCGCGAGCGCCGCCAGCGCCGTGGTCAGCGCGGCGTAGGCGGAGGCCGAGGAGGCCAGCCCGGCGGCGACGGGGAAGTTCGACGTGATGAGGACGTCGACCGGGCGCTCGATGCCCAGGCGCCCGCGGGCCAGGGCCACGAAGCGCCGCAGGTCCCCCACGGGCCCGGGCGGGACCCAGGCGACGTGGTCGGCGCCCGCGTCGGGCCGCTCCTCGACGCGGGCGCCCGAGACGAGGCCGTCGAGCGTCAGCGACAGGCTGGTGCCCGCCGGCTGGTGGTCGTCCCCCGGCGCCCTGCCCCAGTACTTCACCAGGGCGACGTTCGCGTTGGCCACGGCCCAGATCACGGCCAACTCCGGACGGCGGTCGGAGGCAGCACGCGCACGAACCCTGCCATAGATCGATGATGCACCCGCGGACCGGGCACCGAAACCGGCGGAGGGATTTCGCCCCCCGATGGCATACATCGGCAGTAACATGGGAACACCGCGTTTTCGCGCTTCTCCAGGGAAGAGAGAGCCATGACTTCCCGGCTGCCGGGTTTCTACCGGCTTCCCCTGCAAGAACGTCAGCACGCCGTCGCTGAATGCGTCGGACTGTCGGCCTCCGACCGTCTCGCACTCGCGAGTGACACGCCCCTCGAACTGACCCAAGCCGATCTTATGATCGAAAACGCCGTCGGCATTTTTTCTTTACCCTACGGTGTGGCCGTCAATTTCCTGGTCAACGGGCGCGACCACCTCGTCCCGATGGTGACGGAGGAACCCTCCATCGTGGCCGCCGCCTCGTACGCCGCCCGCCTCATCCGGGACAGCGGAGGCATCCAGGCCGAGGCCGACCCCTCCCTGATGACGGGCCAGATCCACGTCATCGACCTCCCCGACCCCGAGACGGCCGCGGCCCGCCTCAAGCAGACCGCCCCCCGGCTGGTCGAGGAGGCACGCGCGCTCCAGCCCCGGATGACCGCCCGCGGCTGCGGAGCCCGCGCGGTCACCGCCACCGTGCTGCCCGACGGAACCCTGCTCGTCCACCTCGAAGCCGACGTCGGCGACGCCATGGGCGCCAACGCCGTCAACACCCTCGTCGAGGCGATGGCCCCGCACATCGTCGACGTGACCGGAGGCACCGCCAACATCCGCATCGTCTCCAACCTCGCCGACCGCCGCCTCGCCCGCGCCACCGCCACCCTCCCGCAGGAACTGCTGCGCACCCGCGAACGCACCGGCGCCGACGTGGCCCGCCGCATCGCCCAGGCCTGCGACCTCGCCACGCACAGCCCCCACCGGGCGACCACCCACAACAAGGGCATCATGAACGGCATCGACTCCGTCGCCCTGGCGACCGGCCAGGACTGGCGGGCCATCGAAGCCGGCGCCCACGCCTACGCCGCCCACGACGGCAGCTACCAGCCACTCGCCACCTGGCGATACGCCGACGACCGCCTCCACGGCCGGATCGAGATCCCCCTCGCCGTCGGCACCGTCGGCGCCCGGATCAACGGCAACCCCCGGGCCGGCCTGTCCCTGCGCCTCCTCGGCGTCACGGGCGCCCGCGAACTGGCCTCCGTGATGGCGGCCGTGGGCCTGGCCCAGAACCTCGCCGCGCTGCGCGCCCTCGCCGACGAGGGCATCCAGCACGGCCACATGGCGCTCCACCGGCGCACCGGCGGGCAACCGGGTCCCCCGGTTCCCCAGGGTCCCGCCCCGTGACGTTCCGTACGAGCACACGGAGCGCTCCGGGGAAGGTGATCCTCTTCGGGGAGCACGCGGTCGGCTACGGCCAGCCCGCCATCGCGACACCGATCGACCTGCGCCTCACCCTCACCGCCACCCTGTGCGACGACGGACCCGGCGCCCCGGCGGCGGACCCGCCACCGGCATCGGAGGACGGGCGGCGCCTCGCCGCCGCCGTCGGCACGGCGGCGGCCTACTTCTCCCTCGCTGCCCACCGGGTCACCCTCCGCATCGAGTCCGACCTCCAGGCCGGCCGCGGCCTCGGCAGCTCCGCCGCCCTCAGCCTCACCCTGCTCGGCACCCTCGCGGACCTCTCCCGGAACGAACTCGACCGCTCCGAACTCCTGGAACGGGCCGGGGCGGTGGAGGCCGCCTTCCACGGCGCCTCCTCCGGGCTCGACGTGGCGGCC
The DNA here is from genome assembly GCF_043080305.1 of Kitasatospora sp. NPDC015120. Taxonomy (NCBI): domain Bacteria; kingdom Bacillati; phylum Actinomycetota; class Actinomycetes; order Kitasatosporales; family Streptomycetaceae; genus Kitasatospora; species Kitasatospora sp. NPDC015120. The sequence goes on from NZ_JBIBVJ010000019.1 coordinate 21,264, forward strand.
GTCGCGCTCGGCGGAACCGTCTGGTTCCAGCGCACGGCCCGCCCCCGCGCGACACTGCTGCCGGTCGGGCGGCCGTTCGACCTGGTGGTGGCGACGACGGCGCAACAGCGCTCCACCGCCCACCAGGTCCGCGAGGTCCGCCGACGCGCCGAGGCCCGGCCCGAGGCCGTGGACCGGCACTTCGCCCGTCTCGGCGACCTCGCCGCGGCCGGGCGCGAGGCCCTGCGCACGGGCGACCTCGCCGCCCTGGGCGCCCTCATGGACGAGGCCCAGCAACCACTGGCGGACCTGGGCCTGTCCACCCCGGCCCTCGACCACGCGATCGCCACCGCACGCGCGGCCGGCGCCCTCGGGGCCAAACTCACCGGAGCGGGCGGCGGCGGCGCCGTCGTCGCGCTCGCCCCCCGCAACGCCCCGACCGTCGCCTCCGCGCTGCGCGCCGCCGGCTACGGGGTGTTCGTCAGCCGCGTCGACGCGGCCCTCCCGCCCACCCCCTGACGCGCTGCTCCGGCCCCGGGCCGCCGAACCTCCGCTCCGTCGCCAGGGACCTCGCCCCGCAGTAGTGCGGCGAGCTGCTCCGCACCGACCGGTACAGGCAGGCCCTGGCCTCGCTGGACTCCCTCTCCGCCTCGGAGGAGGCACGGAACCAGTTGCGTGCTCGCCGCCGAGGTCGCGCGGCGGAGTTCATGGCGGACACACTTGAGGAGGACAAAAACCGCCGTGCTCCCGGCCCCGTTCCTCCGGTGGCCGGCCGAAGGGACGAGGGGGGAACGGCCGGGGCCGCTGCCGGCGCCGTCCAAGCGGGTGACGAGAAAAGGGGTCGGGTCGATGTCCTGCGAAACCGCACCGCTGAAGATTCCGCCGTTCTTCTGCCCGGTGCCGCCTGCGCTGCACCCCGAGTCCGAGCTGATCGACCGCCGGTCCATCGACTGGCTACGCGGATACGGCCTGTTCCCCACCCCGCAGGGTCTGGCCTACCTACGGGGCAGCCACTTCCCCGAAATGGCGTGCCGGGCCTTCCCCGACGGGGACACCGACCGGGTCCAGGTCATGGCCGACTTCGTCCAGTGGACCCTCTACGACGACGTGGCCGTCGACGGGAACGACTTTCCCGGCCTGCGCGCCGGAGAGGGGCAGGGCACGGCCCCGCGGATCACCTCCGCGGGACAGCTCGCGGAAGTGGCGGGAAAGCTGCTCCGGATGCTGGAAGTCCCGGGGGCGAACCTCCTCCCACCCGATCCCTGGGTCGAGTCCCTGATGGCCGTCCGCGACCGCATCGCGCTCCTCGCCACACCCGCGCAGACCCAGCGGTGGACCGCCGCCTTCAGGGAGTACCTCCTGGCCACGTGCTGGAACCGGGACCTGCACCATCGGCGACGGCTCCCCACCCTGGCCGACTACCTCACCCTGCGCACCCCTGACGGCGGAGTCCAGATGTACGTCGCCCTGTCCGAGATCATCGGGGGCTACCGGCTCACCGCCGACGACCTCGCCCGGCCCGAGGTCCGCGCGCTCAAGGAAATGGCCTGCACGATCATCGCCTGGGACAACGACCTGTTCTCCCACTACAAGGAGACCCTCACCGAATCCCCCTGCATCAACCTGGTCGACATCGTCGCCGCCGAGCACCGGTGCCCGGCGCAGGCCGCGGTCACCGAGGCCGTGGCCCTGCGTGACCGGGTCATGCTGCGCTACACGCACCTCGCCGACAGCGTCCTGCCCTCCCTCACCGCGCCCCAGCGACGCTACGTCACCGACCTCGGCCGGCTGATCGCGGCGAACATCGACATGTCGGCGGGGAGCCTGCGGTACATCAACCCCCTCAACGGCCCCCCGGACAAGACCCTCTGGGCCGACTTCCACCCCGTGCGCACGGACACCCCCTCGACCACCGACCCCCGCCCGCTGCCGTACTCCGACCTCGCCGGGTGGTGGCAGCCCGTGCCGGACGGAGTGGCGGCCCGTCGGCCGTAGTCGCCCGGCGCCTTCGCCGTTCGTTCACGTGTGTGCGCGCACGCGCAGCCGTAGGCCGCGGGGCGCGAGGGTGGCTCCCAGACGGGGCCGCGGCGGCCCGGCGTCGAGGGGCTGGAGTTCCCAGGCCGCGACGACGGCGCGCAGCGCGGCGGTGAGTTCGAGCATGGCGAACCGGTGGCCCACGCAGGAGCGCGGGCCGCCGCCGAAGGTGAGGAAGGTGCCCGGTTCGGGTGTCCTGTCGGTCCACCGGTCCGGGCGGAAGGCGCGCGGATCGGGGAAGTACGCGGCGTCGCGGTGCAGGGGGTAGGGGCTGTAGGCGACGACGGCGCCCTCCTCGAACGGGATACCGTCCAGGATCGTGTGCTCGGTGACGGTGCGGGTCAGCAGCCAGGCCGGCGCGTGCAGTCGCAGGGCTTCGAGGACGACCCGGTGGCACAGTGAGCCGTCGTCGTGGCCGGGCCGGTCCGCCGCGCGTCTCTCCTGCCCGGCGAGCTCCGTCCGCAGGTCGCACTGTACCTGTGGGTGGAGCGCGAGCAGGTGGAACATCCAGGCCAGGGCGGTCGCGCTGGTCTCCGTTCCGGCGGCCAGGAACGTCGCCGCGTGATCGATGAGCTCGGTGTCGCTCAGGCGCCCGCTCCGGTCCGCGGAGTCCTGCGTGATGATCATGCTCGCGAGCAGGTCCGGTTCCTCCGCGTCGAGCGGGCGGCCGCGCCGTTCCTCGACGGCGCTCGCGATGGTGGCGCGCAGGCCCGCGATGGCGTCCCGGTAGTGCCGGTTGGCGGGCAGCGGCAGACGGCCGGCCCCGGGCGGCAGCAGCATCTGCAGGGGTACGCCGGCGACCCAGGTCTCGATGTCGGACACCGCGGCGGTGAGGCGCTCTTCGGTGAGGGAGACCGAGAACAGGGTGCGTAGCGCGACGCGTGTGGTGTAGGCCATCGTCGCGGCCATGACGTCGATGCGCTGTCCGTCGCTCCAGGAGTCCGTGAGGCGTTCGGCCTCCGCGCGCATCACCGGCCGGTAGCGGCGCAGTTGCTCGTCGCGGAAGGCCGGCTGAACCAGTCGCCGCAGGCGCCGGTGCCGGCTGTGCGGGCAGGTGGCGACGGCCTCGCCGAGGAGGTCGCGCATCCGGTCGAAGAAGGGGCCGCCCTTGTCGAAGGTGCGGTCGTCCCTGAGCACCTGCTGGGCGAGGTCGGGGGTGCAGACCACGGACACGGACATGGGGCCCAGTCGCAGCCGCGCCAGGTCGCCGTGGCGGGGCAGGTCGGCCAGGAAGCCGATCGGGTCACGCAGCAGGGGCCAGACGTCGCCGATCACCGGGAGGGTCCCGGGCATCTTCGCCTCCGGATGGGTCAGGACGAGGTGGTCAGGTGCCGCCCGGCGGCTCCCCGAGGTCGTCGAGGTAGCCGGGGCGTTCGGCCGGGATGATGTGTGCGGCGGTGTAGCGGCCGGCCTGCTGGGCCCAGTCGTGGACTCCCCGGATCAGTGAGCGCAGGGCGTCGTGCCGGTAGCGGTCGAGGAGGTCCCGCTCCACCGCCGTGAGCCCCAGGCGGTCGCACTCCTGTGGAAGCCGGTCCTCCAGGGCGGTGAACCGTTCGACGCAGTCGGCGCGCATCCTGCTGACCTCCTCGATGGCCGCGTCGCGGGAGAGTCCCCGTTCGCGTCGCAGGACGAGCACGAGGTTGTGCGGGTCTCCGCGCGCCTCCTCCTTCTCAAGGGAGACCAGGTCGTTGTCCAGGATGACGAAATCGGCGACGAGTTGCCGCATGGCCGCCACCGGAGCGCTGGTGAACGCCCGGTGCGGGACCTCGTAGTGCCCGGCCCGCTCCGCCATGTCGAGGGTCGGCTGCACTCCGATCGAGCGGCGGCGCTCCGGCAGGTAGTCGGCCTCGGTCGGGGCCTCGCCGCGGCTTCGACGGCGGGCCTCCGCCACGTAGCTCTCCAGGTACTGGTGCCAGTGCTGCTCGGCCCGGCTGCGCCAGCGATCGGACATGCCGCTGAGGGAACGTGTCCACAGATCGGCGAAGGCCGCCACGATCGGGGCCCGCAACCGCCCGTCCGGCCCCCCGCGCCGCCGCAGGACTTCCTGCACCGCGCCGACCAGGGCCTGTGCCTGGACCGGGTCGTCGCCCCGCGGACCGTCGAACTGGTCGTCGAACAGGAAGAACCAGCTCTGCTGCTCGATGGCGAGGGCCAGGCCCTCGCCCGTGGCGGCCGGATGGAATCGGACTCCCAGCTCCGTGTAGCCGCCGTTGCGGTGGCGCCGCACCGCCTCGGGGGAGCGCAGCAGGCCGAAGTCGAGCAGCCACTGCATCTCCTCCTCGGCGACCCTTGCGGCGTCGGGGTTGATCCGCACCGGGAACGGTAGGTGCATGGAGATGTCCTGCGGCATGGCAACTCCTCCCGCGGGCCGCGTCACCTCGCGGATGAGGGCGCGCGGTGCGCGGCGGGCGATGACCTTCGCACACCATCCAGCCAAGCATCACGGGCCGATTCCCGCCAGGGAGGCACCGTCCCGGGACACAGGCCGCCGTGAATCACGCACGGGGCGGGTCCGCGGGGCCGTCCCGACCGAGGGCAACCCGGATGCCTACCTGCCCGACCTCGTCGGCGTCCTCAGCAGCCTTTCCGTCGACCTGGGCGAGGAAGGCCGGCGGGCGGAGGGCCTGGCTGTCGTCGAGGAGGCCGTAGCCGCCGCGCTGCGCGCCGCCGGCTACGGGGCGTTCGTCAGCGGCGTCGACGCGGCCCCCACGCCCACCCCCTGACGCGCTGCTCCGGCGCGGGGCCGCCGAATCCCAAGCCTGACCCCCCGCGCGGCCCGTGAGGACTGCGGGCCCGGGATGCGGGGAGAAGGTAGGTATGGACGGTATCGCGTCTGTTCCACTGGCCGCCGGGTGTGTCCCGCTGCTGGGGCACGCGCCGGCCCTGATCCGCGATCCGCTGCGCTTCGTCGCGTCACTGCCCGCCGACGGGGCTCTGGTCCGGCTGCGCCTGGGCCCGCGGACGGTGGTGATGGTGTGTGACCCCGACCTGGTCCGGCACGTCCTGGTGCACGACGAGACGTTCGACAAGGGCGGACCGCTGTTCGAGCGCCTGCGCGAGGTCCTGGGCAACGGGCTCGGCACCTGCCCGCACAGCCTGCACCGGCGCCAGCGGCGGCTGTGCAGGCCCGCCTTCGACGGGGAACGGTTCCCCGGCTACGCGGCCGCCATGACGGACCTGACCGAGGAGACGGCGGACTCGTGGCGGGACGGCCGGGTCATCGACGTGCCCGCCGAGCTGACCACGCTGACCGCCCGGGTCGCCCTCGCCACCATGTTCTCCGCCTCGCTGCCCGTGCCCGTCACGAGGGAGATGCTGCGCGACCTGGGCGACATCATGGGCGGCCTCATCCGTCAGGTGATCGCGCCGGCGCCGCTGGCGCGGCTGCCCACCCCGTCCGCCCGGCGCTACCGGCGGGCCCGTACGCACCTGCGCCGCTCGGTGGAGGCGATCATCGCGGCGCGCCGGCGCGACCCGGGCAGGCACGACGACCTGCTGGGCACCCTGATGGCCGCCCACGACCCCGAGACCGCCCCGCAGGACGGCCCGGCCCTGAGCGACGAGGAACTCACCGACGAGGTGGTCACGTTCTTCGTCACCGGAGCCGATCCCATCGCCGGCACCCTCGCCTTCACGCTGGCGCTCCTCGCCCGCGCCCCCGACGTCGAACGGCGCCTGCACGAGGAGGTGGACCGCGTACGGGCCCAGGGCCCGGTCACCTTCGAGCACCTGCCCGCACTCGAACTCGCCGGGCGGGTGATCACCGAAACCCTGCGCCTCTATCCGCCCGGCTGGCTGTTCACCCGCACCCTGACCGCCGACAGCGGGATCGGCGCGGTCCGGCTGCCGGCCGGCACCATGGTCGCCTACAGCCCGTACCTCATCCACCGGCGCCCTGACCTCTACGAGGCCCCCGACGACTTCCGCCCCGACCGCTGGCTGGACCCCCTCGCCCCGCGCAACGCCTACCTCCCCTTCGGTGCCGGGGCCCGGATGTGCATCGGCGAGCGCTTCGCGCGCACCGAGGCCGTCCTGGCGCTCGCGGCAATCACCGCCCGATGGCGGCTGCTCCCCGTCACGGACCGGCCCCTCCGGTGCGCGCTGTCCACCACGCTGCGGCCCGCACACCTGCCGATGCGCCTGGCCGAACGGTCCTGACGGCCGGCGGCCGCCGGGGTCACCGGGCGGGCGCGCTCCGGTAGCGGCCCGACATCCGCTCCCACGCGTAGTCGCCGCGCACCAGGTCGTGCAGCCCGGTCACCAGGCGCCGCACGCCCGCGGCCCCGTCCTCGGAGAGCACGCAGCCGAGGTCGGCCACCCGCTCCTCCACCACGGCGAACCGAGCGACGCGGCGCGCGATCGCTGCGACCACCTCCTCGACCGCCTCCGCCCTGCCCATCCCGCGCTCCCGCTCCAGGACGAGGAGCAGGTTGTTCCCCTCGTCCCCCGCCGCCGCCTCCTTCTCCACCGAGCACAGGTCGTTGGACATCCCGATGACCTCCGCCGTGAGCCTCCGCAGCTCGCCGAGCACCGGGGCGTGCCACACCAGGGCCGGGACCTCGAACCCGCCCACCCGCTCGATCATGTCGATCACCACGAAGGAGGACGTGGCGAAGGCCCGCCTGCGCACGCACTCGCCCGCGCCCATCACCCGCCCGTGGTGGCGGTCCACCGTCTCCGCGAGGTGCGCGGCCAGGTAGCCATGCCAGTCGTAGGCGGCCCGCACACGCCACGCCTCGCTCATCCCCCGGCAGCTGCGCCGCCAGATGTCGGCCAGCGCGCGAACCGTCCCCGACGCGCCCGCCCCCGGCGTCCCGCCCGGCAGCAGCACCCCGGCGAGTTCCTCGCAGACGGCGGCCGCCTGCTGCGGGCGCTGCCCCAGCGAGCCGTCGAACCGGTCGTCGAACGGGGCGAAGTACCAGCCCATCAGATCACCGGCCAGTTCCAGCCCCTCCTCCGTCGCCTCCGGGAAGAAGAACGCGGCGAGTTCGGCCAGTCGCCAGTCGGCGAACCTGGCGGGGGTGAACGTCCGCCCGTCCAGCAGGCCGTACTTCTCCAGCCAGGCGAGGGTGTGGTCACGGGCGCGCGGCAGGTGGGGGCTGCTCCGCAACGGCCAGGGAAGCGCGAACTCGACATCCTGCGGCACGGCGGCCTCCCTGCCGGAGCGCGTCGGCCCACCCTGGACGGGGCGGCACCCGACGGTGTCCGGGCGGCTCCGGATCGATGACACCCTGATTCGATCGTCGCACAGCGACCGGCTCCGGTCGCCCGCGTCCGGTTCCGGGCCGGGGCCCGGAACCGGACGGTCACCTCCTGCGTGAGAACGTCGACCGCGCCCACCACCCGCCCGGGACGCTGGACGACTACCTGGCGCTGCGCCGCCACGTCGTCGGCTACCGGCCCTGCCAGGACATGATCGAACGGGTCTCGGGCTACGAGATCCCCGCGTTCCTCCGGCACCAGAGCGCCCTGCAGACGCTCGGTGAGCTGTGCACCGACCTGATCGTCTTGTCCAACGACATCTCCTCCCTGGAGAAGGAGCAGGCCCGCGGCGAGGGCATGAACGCCGTCCTCCTCCTCGCCCGCACGGCCGGGGTGTCCCCACGAGCGGCGCTCGACCAGGTCGACGCTCTCGCCTCGCGGCTCGCCGAGGGCTTCCCCGCCGCCGCTGCGCGGGTGCGCGACCTGGCGGACCACCTGCACCTCACCCCCGGGCGGGGGGACGTCCTCGACCGGTGGATCGACGCGAACCGCAACTGGCTCGGCGCCCACAACCGCCGGGCCTGCGACATCCCCCGCTTCGGTCCGCCCGCCGTCAGGCCGTGCGCCACGCGATCCTGTCGGCGAGGGCGCGCAGCTGCTCCCGTACCACGGCGGGGACGGGGAGGCCGTCCAGGACGGTCACCGCCTGTGCGCACCGGTCGGTGATCATGTGCTCGACGGCCCGGTCCGCGCCGGTGTCGCGCAGCAGGGCGCGCAGGGTTTCGGCGTCCTCCTCGCCCAGGCGGGGGTTGCCGTAGAGGGCGTGCAGCAGCGGCGCCTGGGCCGGAGTGGCGGCCTGGAGGGCGAGGCTGACGAGGACGGTGTGCTTGCCTTCGCGCAGGTCGTCCAGCGCGGGCTTGCCCGTCTGCTGGGGGTGGCCGAAGGCGCCGAGGACGTCGTCACGCAGCTGGAAGGCCTCTCCCAGCGGCAGGGCGAATGCGCTCAGCGCGCGGTGGAGAGGCCCGTCGGCCCCGGCGAGCGCGGCGCCGATCTGCAGGGGCCGCTCGCAGGTGTACTTGGCGGTCTTGTAGCGGATGACGGTCAGGGCCGGGCCGGTGTCGGGGGTGGGCAGGCCGGTGGCGAGCAGGTCGAGGCACTGGCCGTACATCACCTCCTCCCGCATGAGGGCGACGAGCGGCCGCAGGCGGGCCGCCTGTGCCGGTTCGAGGCCCGGTTCGGCGGCCTGGAGGATCTCGTCGGACCACAGCAGTGCGAGGTCCCCGGCGAGGATCGCGGCGCTGGTGCCGACGGTGTCGGCCAGCTCCCGGGTGCGGCCCGTGCGGTAGCGGGCGGCCAGAGCGCGGTGCACAGTGGGCCGCCCGCGCCGGGTGTCGGAGCGGTCCATGACGTCGTCATGGACCAGGCAGAAGGCGTGGAACATCTCCAGCGCGGCACCCACCTGGACGGCCTGCCCCAGTCCCCGCTCGCCGACACCCCCGCCCGCCTGCCAACCCAGCACGCACAGCAGCGGACGGATCCGCTTGCCGCCCGCCCGCAGGAAGTCGGACAGGGCCACGGGCACGTCGTCGGGCAGCCCCTTCGCGCGGGCGGCGGACGCCTTGGCGTCGACGAACGCGTCGAGGACCCCGTCTACCCGACGCCGCACGAGGTCCAGGTCAGGTCGCCGCCACCGGCTTCGCGACGCCGGCCTGGCCGGCGGTACGCGCATGGCGCGAGGTGGTCCGTCGCAAGCCACGGAAGGTCACCAGATTCCACGGGAGCAGCCGTTCACCCCGTGCGCCTCGCTGTCGAGCACACCGAACAGGGCGACAGCCATTCCGTTTCTACCCTCTCAACCGGGACCCGAACCGGGAAGCCGACACTACGGACCTCGACCGGAACCTCATACGGCGCCGAGCACGGCGCGTCCGGGGCGGAGCGGCACGGCAGCCGGCCGCCAGCGAGAGCGGTGAGCGCGGGATCCGTGGCGACCACGCAGGCCGCCTCCTGTCACATACCAGCTTGCAAGCGTATGCCGCTAGCGCAACTACATACTGCCCGCAGGCTCCGTCCCCGCGGCGCTGGCACCACGGCCGTCGATCCCGCCGTCGCCCCATACCGAGGCGACCCTCCCGCCCGCTCAGGGCAAGGTCCTGTCCGATCCCCCGTTGGCCTCGGTGACAACAAGCCTGCCTTGGTGACGCCTACCGCGCTTCGGCACAAGGACGAGCCCTCCCCGGCCCCTCCCCCGCCACCGCACGCCCTGCGCGGCGCCGCGCACGAGTTCGGCCTCACCGCGCTGCTGCTCCTCCTCGTCGTCACCGCCCCCCCCGCGTCGGGTACGCCGGTCCCGCGCCCGCACCGGAAGACGCGCGCGGCCCCGCCGAGGCTCCGTCCGGTCCGGACGGGGCCTCGGCGGGGCCGCTCCTTCGGCCGGTCAGGCGGCCGTCAGGGACAGCTGGTCGGCGACGACCCTCCCGTCGTGCAGGACCGTGCGGTCGGTGCCGCGGTCCATGACCGCGCTGGTCGGGGTCTCGCCGTCGACCAGCAGGAGGTCGGCGCGGTCGCCGGCCGCGAGGCCGGGCCGGTCGGTGATCCCCTTCAGGCGGGGCACCTCGTGGCTCATGATCGAGGCCCCGCCGAGGGTCGCGACCGCCAGGGACATCTCGATCAGGTCGTCGCGCCGGAAGTTGTTGGTGAAGGCCAGCTGCCAGGTGCGGTCGAGCATGTCGCAGTTGCCGTAGGGGCTCCAGTAGTCGCGTTGGCCGTCCTCGCCGAGGCCGATCCGCACCCCCGCCTCCACCAGGTCCGCCGGCGACAGGTGCCCGCGGCCGGACGGCGCCACGGTGGCCATGGCGATGTCGAGTTCGGCGAACTCGTCGATGAGGCGGCGGCTGACGGACTCGCCGACCGAGCCGAGCTCGTAGGCGTGCGACATCGTGACCTTGCCCTGCATGCCGAGGGTCCGGGTGCGTTCGATGACCAGGTCGGTGGAGAACACGCCCAGATGACCGGGCTCGTGCAGATGGATGTCGACCTCGACCTGGTACTTCTCGGCCAGGCCGAACACGATGTCCAGATGCCGCCGGGGGTCGCGGTCCAGGGAGCAGGGGTCGATGCCGCCCATGACCTCCGCGCCCGCCTTCAGCGAGGCCTCCAGGTAGTCGACGGTGCCCTCCTCACGCAGGATGCCGGCCTGCGGGAAGGTCATGATCTGGACGTCGGCCCGGTCCGCGAACTTCTCCTTCGCGGCCACCACGGCCTCGAACTTCTCCAGCTTGCAGTCCACGTCGACCTGCGCGTACGAGCGCACCCGGGTCGTCCCGCGGGCGATCATCCGCTCCAGCGTCCCGGCGACGCGCTCGGGGAGCGGCACCTCGGCCGAACGCCAGTTCTCCCGGTCGTTCATCGTCATCGCCCAGACGCCCGGGCCGCCGCTGTGCGGCCTGAACGGCAGGCCGATCCTGGTCGAGTCGAGGTGGACGTGCACATCGCTGAACGACGGCAGCAGCAACCTGCCGCGGCCCTCGACCACCTCCCCCGCCGGCTCGGCCGCGGGGTCGTGCGGGCGGATCGCGGCGATGCGCGAGCCGGAGATCTCCACGTCGCTGGGCTCGCCGCCCCAAGGGCGGGCGTTGCGGATCAGCACGGTAGTCGTCACCTTCCTGTTGTCAGCTTGCGGTGGTGTGGTGGCAGGCGACGGCGCCGCTCGGCACGCTGTCGGCGCACAGGCGCCCGCGTTCCGGGTCGAGGCGCGGCCGCAGGTGGCAGCGCGAGCGGAACACGCAGCCGGAGGGGGGGTCGGTGGGGCTGGGCAGGTCGCCGGTCAGGCGGATGCGCCCGCTGCGGTCCGCGGCCGGGTCCGCGTGCGGCACCGCCGACAACAGCGCCTGGGTGTAGGGGTGCCGCGGAGCGTCGAACACCTCGCGGGTGTCGCCGTGCTCCATGATCCGGCCCAGGTACATCACCGCCACCTGGTGGGCGAAGTGCTTGACCACGGACAGGTCGTGGGCGATGAACACGTAGGCCACGCCGGTGTCGCGCTGGATGTCCTCCAGGAGGTTGATCACCTGGGCCTGCACCGAGACGTCCAGCGCGGAGACCGGTTCGTCGCAGATGATCAGCCGCGGCCCCAGGGCGAGGGCCCGGGCGATGCCCACCCGCTGCTTCTGGCCGCCGGAGAACTCGTGCGGGAAGCGGTTGTAGTGGTCGGGGCGCAGGCCGACCCGGTCCATCAGGTCCCGTACCGCGGCCTTGACGCCGCCGCGCGGGGTGATCCGCTGGGCCAGCAGCGGGGCGGCGATCGCGCTGCCCACGGACTGGCGCGGATTGAGCGAGGAGGACGGGTTCTGGAAGACCATCTGCACCTGCCGCCGGTACTCCTGGAGCTCGGAGCGGCGCAGTTCGGAGATCTCCCGGCCGTCCAGCCGGATGCTGCCGGAGGTGGGTTCCAGCAGCCGCATCAGCATGCGTCCGGTGGTGGACTTGCCGCAGCCCGACTCCCCCACCAGGCCGAGGGTCCGGCCGGCGTCGACCGAGAAGCTGACGCGGTCCACGGCCTTGACGCCGGCGCCGGGGCGGAGGAGGCCGGAGCGGACCGGGAAGTGCTTCGTCAGGTCGGTCACCTTGAGCAACGGCGTCATCGGACCACCTCTCGGGCCGGTTGCGGGTGGGTCAGGTGGCAGCGCGACGGGTGCGCCCCGGGGCCGGCCAGGTCCGGCCGGCGGGTGCGGCAGGCGCCGTCGGGCACCAGGCCGGTGTGCGGGCACCGGTCGGCGAACAGGCAGCCCCCGGGCAGGGCCAGCAGCGAGGGCGGGAAGCCCGGGATCGGGCGGAGCCGCTCGCCGGCGCCCGTCAGCGACGGCATCGAGGCCAACAGGCCCTGGGTGTACGGGTGCCGGGGCGCCCTGAACAGGTCGGCGACGGTGGCGCGCTCGACGCAGAGCCCGCCGTACATCACCACGACCTGGTGGCACACCTCGGCGACCACACCGAGGTCGTGGGTCACCAGGATCACCGCCGTCCCGGTCTCGGCCTGCAGTTCGCCGAGCAGGTCGAGGATCTGCGCCTGCACGGTCACGTCCAGCGCGGTCGTGGGCTCGTCGGCGATCAGCAGCTCGGGTTCGCAGACCAGGGCCATGGCGATCATCGCGCGCTGGCGCATGCCGCCGGAGAACTCGTGCGGGTAGGCGTGGTAGCGCTTGCGGGGGTCGGGGATGCCGACCCGGCCCAGCATGTCGACGGCGACGGCCGCCGCGGCCTTCCTCGTCACGGTGTTGTGCACCCGGTAGGCCTCGGCGATCTGCACGCCGACCGGATAGAAGGGGTGCATCGCGGACAGCGGGTCCTGGAAGATCATCGCGATCTTCTTGCCCCGGTAGGCCCGCATCCGCGCCTCGCTCAGCGCGTTGAGGTCCTGCCCGTCGAGCAGGATCTGCCCGGTGACGGCGGCGGAGGTGTCCTTGAGCAGGCCCATGAGTGCCTGGCTCGTGACGGTCTTGCCGGAGCCGGATTCACCGACGATGCCGACGGTCTCCCCGCGCGACAGCGTCAGGTCCATGCCGTTGACCGCGTGGACGAGGCCGTCGTCGGTCGGGAAGGTCACCCGCAGATCGCGGATGTCCAGCAGGGGCGCGGTGGGTGGTGTGGTCATCAGACAGCCTTCACTCGCGGGTCGATGACCGCGTAGACGGCGTCGACCACCACATTGGAGACGATGATGAAGAACGCGGCCACCATCGTGATGGCCATGATCACCGGCAGGTCGCCCGACTGTGCGGCGTGCACCGCGGTGAACCCGACCCCGGGGACGGAGAAGATCTGCTCGGTGAGGACGGCGCCGCCGAGGAGCAGGCCGATGTCGAGTCCGAGCATGGTGACGACGGGGGTGAGGCCGGCCCGCGCGCCGTGGCGCAGGACGATGCCCAGCCGCGCGAGGCCCTTGGCCCGCGCCGTGCGCATGAAGTCCTCGCCGAAGGTCTCCAGCATGCTGCTCCGGGTGACGCGGATGTACTGGGCGCTGAACAGCACCGCCAGCGCCACCCAGGGCAGCAGGTAGTTGAGGAACCAGGCCCCCGGGCCGGCGGCGCCGAACGGCGAGGTGATGGCGTTGGTGGTGAACGGCAGCACGTGCAGGGTGCTGACGAAGACCAGCAGCAGCAACAGGCCCGTCACCGGGATGGGCAGGGACACGCCGACCGAGGCGGCGCCCACGATCAGCTTGTCGGTGAACCGGCCCTTGCGCAGCGCGGCCAGCAGGCCGAGGCCCACACCGGCCACGGTCCACAGCACGATCGCGCCGCCCGCCACGGACAGGGTGTAGGGCAGGGCCCGCGCGAGGACGGCCGTGACGTTCTCGTTGGTCTGGAACGACTTGCCGAGGCACGGCCACTCGCAGAGGGTCCGGGTGCCGGGGGCCCCGATCATCCGGTCGTGCAGCAGGCCGGACAGGTAGTCGGCGTACTGGGTGAGGAACGGCTTGTCCATCCCCAGGGCGACCCGGGCCTCGGCCACCCGGGCCGGGGTGCACTCCTGGCCGCAGGCCGCCGCGGCCGGGTCGGCGGGACCGAGCTGGAACAGGCTGAACGTCACGAAGCTGATGACGAGCAGCAGGGCGATCATCGCGGCGGAGCGCCGCAGCAGGAATCCGGTCATGGGTGTGGCCTGTTGGCTCGCAGGGAACTCACCGTGGTACCTCTCGGGTGCGGCGGGGGCGGGTGGTCGCGTCGGGCGAGGGGGGCGTCAGTGCTCGACCCCGACGGTCGACAGGTCGATGCCGCCGAAGAAGTAGCCCACCTGCGCACCGCGGATCTTCGAGCCGACGACGCTGTTGGTGTAGGTGCGCACGAGCGGGACCAGCGGGTAGTCCTGCATGGCGCGGTCGAACAGGGTCGCCCACTTCCTGCCCAGCTCCTCGCTGGTGCCGTTGGTGCCCCGCAGCTCGTACATGGCCCGGGAGACCTCCGGGTTGTAGTAGCGCGGGATGTTGGAGAAGCCGTAGGTCGTGCCGTCCACGCTCGGGCCGAGGTTCGGGTCGATCGTGGTACGGACCGAGCCGCTGTCGGCGCCGCCGCACCAGCCGCTGCGGGCGATGTCGGGCATCTGCTCACCGGCGAGGGTCGTGAAGTAGTTGGCCGCCGGGATGGGGCGCAGCTCCAGGTCGATGCCGATCTGCTTGAGGTTCTGCTGGAGCGTCGTGCCGATGTTCTTGTAGCGGGGGCTGCTGTCGGCGTAGCCGTACACCAGCTTCTTCGGGAAGGTCCTGCCCTCCAGCAGCTTCTTGGCCTCCTCCGGCTTCGGCTTGCCGGACGGGTCCAGGTCGGTGTGCTGCTCGACGTAGCCGCGCTGTGCGGGGTTGATGTACGACTGGGCGAGCGCGCCGAACCGGCTGCCGCCGTACTGCAGGTGCATGGCGCTGCGGTCGATGGACAGCGCGATGGCCTTGCGGACCTGCGGGTCCGTGATCGTCGTGGTGTTGAGGTCCAGGACGTCGGTGCAGCCGAGGAGGCCGGACGCGGTGCGCTTCTTCACCTCGGGCGTGTTGAGCTGCGCGGCGTCGGACACCTGGAGCCCGCCGTTGCTGTCCAGGGTGAGGGCCGTCGGATCGGAGTCGGCGATGAGCTGCTGGCTGATGGTGGCCTGGGCGGTGGAGAGGGTGAAGGTGAACGTGTCCGGCAGGGCCGGCCGGTTGGGGTCGGTGGCCGCGTCCCACTGCTCGTTGCGGACCAGGTGCAGCGACCGGCCGCGCTGGTACGACTTGATCTTGTACGGGCCGGAGGAGACGGGGTGGTTGGTGTAGTCGAGCTTGGTGTCCGCGCCCTTGGGCACCGGCGCCGTGTTGGAGCGGGAGACCAGCGCCGGGAACTCGGCGAAGGGCTGCTTGAGGTGGAAGACCACCGTGCGGTCGTCCGGGGTGTCGATGCCCTTGAACTCGGCGCCGCTGTAAGGGCCCTTGTAGGTGTCGTCGGCGAGCGCGGAGTTGAGCTCCTGCGGCGCCTGGGTGTAGACGTCACGGGCGTAGGTGCGTTCGACGCCGTACTTGATGTCCTTGCTGGTGATCGGGGTGCCGTCCTCGAACTTCAGCCCCTCTCTCAGGGTGTACGTCCAGGTCAGGCCGTCCTCGGAGTGCGTGCCGAGGTCGGTGGCGAGGTCCGGCACGATCGTGGGCGGCGCTCCCGCCGCCTCCTTGGCCATGGTCAGCGTGCGGTAGTACAGCTGGCCGACGTTGGCGGTCTGCACGTAGTTGCTGTTGCCGGGGTCCAGCGTCTGGAAGTCCGTGGACATCAGGACGTTGACGTTGCCGCCCTTGGTGTCGAAGCCCTTGCCGACGTGCACGGGGTCGAAGGTGCCGGCCGCCGCGCCGGTGGCGCCGGAACCGGGGGCGGGCTTGCTGCCGCTGCAGGCGGTCAGGACCGTCGCGGTGGCCAGGGTCAGGGCAATCGCGGCTGCGATACGTCGCTGCACTTGCGTCTCCTCGGGGAGGGTGGGGGTGGGAGGGACGTCGAACGCTTCGAGGGGGGACCGAAGCGGAGGGAAGGGGGGTCAGTGGCGGGAGGACTTGGGGTCCAGCGCGTCACGGACGGCGTCGCCGAGCAGGTTGAAGGCCAGCACCGTGATCACGAGTGCGCCCGCCGGGACGGCCAGGAACCAGGGGTCGGACAGGTACCAGTTGCCGGCCTGGGCCGCGTTGAGGATCTGTCCCCAGGACGGGGTCGGGTCCTTGACGCCGACGCCCAGGAAGGACAGGGCCGCTTCCGCGGTGATGTTGGTGGGGATCAGCATGGTCGCGTAGACCAGCACGACACCCATCACGTTCGGGATGATCTGCCGGAAGATGATGCTGCGCCGGGACGCACCGTAGGCGCGGGCGGCCTCCACGAACTCCTGCTCGCGGAGGGACAGCACCTGTCCCCGCACCACGCGGGCCAGATAGGCCCAGCCGAAGAAGCCCAGGATGATCACCAGGGAGGCGACCGGCAGCAGGCTTCCGGAGTCCAGCGCGGTGCCGCCCAGGCGGGACTGCAGGATCGGGGTCAGCGACAGGACGAGCAGCAGGTGCGGGAAGGCCAGGAACAGGTCCATCACGCGGCTGATCACCATGTCGACCTTGCCGCCGAAGTACCCGGCGGCGGCACCGATCACGGTGCCGAGGAACACCGACACCAGGGTGGACAGCAGCGCGATGACCAGCGAGATCCGGGCGCCGTGGGCCATCCGCGCGAAGAGGTCGCGGCCCAGGCCCGGTTCGAGGCCCAGCCAGTGGTCCGGGGACGGGAACCGGTAGTACGGCAGCGGCAGGCCCGGGGTGTCGACCTCGTCGAGGTAGTCGGGCCCGGTCAGGGAGGTGTACGGGTCCTGGCCCTCCAGGGAGGTCAGCAGGGGAGCCAGGATCGCGAACAGCATGATCAGGGCCACGACGGCCAGCGCGCCCACGGCGACGCGGCTGCGACGGATGCGCAGCCAGGCGGTACCGAGGAGGGTGCGCGCGCCGGCCGGCTCCGCGGAGGGTCCGGCGGCTGTCGGGGCGGGCGGTGGGGAGAGCGTGGCCACCTGCTCGGCGGTGGGCGCCGACGCGGCGGCGGGGGGCGTCCGGCTCGGCGGCTCATGGGGGTCCAACACGTCGGTCCTCCGGCGCTCTGGAGTGGGGGGTGACCCGGACGGTATACCGAGCGGGTGTCCGGACGGTATACCGAAATCAGGATTCGCCACCAGACCCGACAGCGACCAAAAAGTTCCGCCGCGCACCTGGCGCGGCCCACAGGACGCCTCCCCGACCGAAGATGACCGCGCTCACCTGCGGATACGCTGGCCGGTGACGCGCTCTCGGGCCGGCCGAGGACACCTCGCACCCCAGGTCTCGATCGTGTCGCGGCAGCCGACGTCTTCCGCATTTGGTATGCCAGCCCTTAGGTTGTCCGCATTCCGACCGGCCTCAGGAGGTCCTATGCGCACGCGTTGGCGCGCCCGTCACGTACTCGCCCACCAGAACGGCGGCCACGCGCTGCTGCGCGACGGGGAGGTGGTGTGGGAGGACGACGTCATCGTCCACGTCGGCCGGCACTACGACGGCCCGGTCGACGTCGATCTGGACCTCGGCGACTCGCTCGTGATGCCCGGCCTGATCGACCTGGACGCCCTCACGGACATCGACCACCTCGTCCTCGACTCCTGGCACGGCCCCGCCGTGGGCGGGGGGCTGCAGTGGTCCCAGGACTACTTCGACCACCGCCGCCACGATGTCCTCACCCCCGACGAGCGGCGCACCGTCCGCGAGTTCGCCCTGGCGCAGCTGGCCCTGCACGGCATCACCACCTACATGCCGATCGCCTCCGAGGTGCACAGCTCCTGGGCCGAGCCGTACGAGGAACTCGTGGCGATGGCCGAGACCTCGCGCCGCATCGGGCTGCGCGGCTACCTCGGGCCCGCCTACCGCTCCGGCGTCAACGTGGCACTGCCGGACGGCGGCCGGGGCGTGGCCTTCGACGAGGCACGCGGCCGCTCCGGCCTGCGCGACGCCGTCCGCTTCCTCGACCACCTCGACCGGCTCGCCGACCCGCTGCTGACCGGCGTCCTGCTGCCGTGCCGCATCGAGACCCTGACCGCGGAACTGCTCCGCGAGACGGCGGAGATCGCCGGACGCCGTGACGTCCTCGTGCGGCTGCACGCCCTGCAGGGCACCGTGGAACGCGAGCTGGTCCAGCGCCTGCACGGCATGACGCCCATCGAACTCATCGAGCGGACCGGCCTGTTCGACACCCGGCTGCTCATCCCCCACACCATGGTCATCGACCGCCACCCGGACGTGTACGGCGAGGACCGCGGCGACCTGCACCGGCTGGCCCGGGCCGGCGTGTCCGTCGTGCACTGCCCGCTGACCTCGCTGCGGTACGGCTCCGTCCTGCATTCCTTCGGCGCGTACCGGGCCGCCGGCGTGAACCTCTGCCTCGGCACCGACTCCTTCCCGCCCGACCTGATCCGCGGGATGGACACCGGCGTGCACCTCGCGAAGCTCGTCGACGGGCGGTTCGACGCCGCCCCCGCCGAGCACTACGTCGAGGCCGCGACCCTCGGCGGCGCCCGCGCGCTGGGCCGCGCCGACCTGGGACGGCTCGAACCCGGCGCCCAGGCCGACCTCGTCGCCTTCGACGTGGCGGACATCCGCGACGGCGTCCAGGACGACCCCGTGCGCACCTTCCTGCTCAGCGGCACCGCCCGGCAGGCGACCCACTCCGTCGTCGCGGGCCGGCCGGTGCTCGTGGACCGCGCGCTGCCCGGCCTCGACCTCCCGGCCCTCAAGCGGGAGGCCCAGCGCCTCTTCGATAGGATGCGGGCGGCCTACAGCGAACGCGACATCCTGCGCCGGAACGCCGACACCCTCTTCCCCCCCACCTTCCCCGACTTCCGGATCCAGGCATGACCGAAGAACCCGCCCCCTCGACCCATGTGGACCGCGCCGAGGCGTTCATCCGCGCCGGGATCCACGCGGGCGACTACCCGCAGGGAAGCCGGCTGCGCGAGCGCGAGCTCTCCGAGGCCTTCGGCGTCTCCCGCATCCCGGTGCGCGAGGCGCTCGTGCGGCTCGCCGCGGAGGGCCTGGTCGTCACCGAGCCGCGGCGCGGCGCCACCGTGCGCCGGCTCACCCTCCGGGACGTCGACGAGCTGTTCGACCTGCGGCTGAGCCTGGAGGTGTTCGCCGCGGGCCGCGCCACCGAGCGCTGCGCCCAGGGATACCGGCATCCCGGGCTGCAGCAGGTCATGGACCGGGCCGAGGACGCGACACGGCGCAACGACGCCGCCGACATCGCCGCCGCGAACACCGCCTTCCACGCCGAGATCATCACCATGACCGGCAATCGGCTGCTGCAGGCCTCCCTCCAGCCCTCGCTCGGCCTCATGCACTGGCTGTTCCGCCTCACCTCCACCGAGGCGGGCCCGCGTCTGCACTGCGCGGAACACCGGGAGATCTGCCGCGTCATCTACTCCGGCCGGCCCAAACTCGCCGAAGCACTCGCCTACGCCCACATCGACGTACGCCGCGAACCGGTGCTCCAGGCGCTCGCGGAGGTGCTCCCGCCCGCCTGAGAAGGCGCGGGGCCATCGGGTGATCACTCGTTCCCGAGGTCGTCGGCGGGGCGGCGGGCCGCTTCGGTCCCGAGGGGGCCGCGCGGTCCGATCTCCTCGCCGGCGAGGCGGGCGGCCGTGCGGGCCAGGTGGGTCGAGCGGGTCGAGCAGGTCGAGCGGGTCGAGCGGGTCGAGCGGGTCGAGCGGGTCGAGTATCATGGCAGGTGATCGATCATTGCTCATCCGGTGAGCGAAGGAGAGTCGAGTTGCCGGCACCCACGAGCCCCACGAGCCCCCCAGGCCTCCCGCTGGAGCGGGCCCCCCTGCACGAACACGTGCGCGCCTTCATCCTCGAAGGCCTGGTGGCCGGCCGCTGGGAACCCGGGGACCGCATCGTCGAGCGCCGGGTCGCGGTGGAACTGGGCACCAGCCAGGCTCCGGTCCGCGAGGCCCTGCGCGAGCTGGAGGCCATGGAGCTCGTGACCTCCAGCCCCAACAAGGGCGCCCGCGTCCAGGAGCTCACCGTGGATCAGCTGCGGGACGTGTACGTCGTGCGCGCCGCCCTGGAGCGCCGTGCCGTCATGCTGGCCGCCCCCCGGCTGGCCGGGAACACCGCCGTCCTGGAGGAGCACCTGCTCGCGATGCGCCGCGCGGCCGTCGAGGGGGACGCCGACGGCCAGGCCCTGCACGGCGTGGCCTTCCACCGCGCCATCGTCCACGCCTGCGGGAATCCGGTGCTCATCCGGCACTGGGACGGCCTGGGCGTGGAGGTGTGGACCCGCCTCTCGCTGCGGTGGCTGCGCACGGAGCTGCACGACAACGCGGAGGACCACGAGGAGATCGCCGAGGGCCTGCTGCGCGGCGACACCCACCTGGGGCGCCTGATGGAACGGCACGTCATGGACTACGCGCGCGAGCCGAGGAGCACCTGACGCCGGCGGCCCCTGCCCGGCGGAACCCGTTTCCCCACCCCACCCCACCCCCCACCCCCGGCCCCCGGCCGCCCGGGGAGGGGCCGCTCCTTGCGGCTGTAATATTTGATCGATCATTGAGCATTTCCGGGCCAGCAGTAGTCCCACCGAGCCGACCGCCAGGGGCGCCACCCGCTTCCGGTCGGCCCGCACCACGGAAGGGCACACCCATGTCCGCGCACCACCAGCTCGACCAGCTGCCCGAACCCGACCCGCAGGAGGTCGCCGAATGGCTCGCCTCGGTGGACGGCGCGGTCGGCGCCGTCGGGCCGCAGCGCACCGCGCGACTGCTGCGACGGGTCGTCGACCACGCACGCCGCGCCGGCGTTCCACTGCCGCCACCGTCCGTCACCCCGTACATCAACACCATTCCGACCGCCGCCGAACCCGCCTACCCCGGCGACGAGGCGATAGAAGCGCGGATCACGGCGTGGAACCGGTGGAACGCCGCCGTCATGGTCACCCGCGGCAACGAACGCGGCGGCCTGGGCGGGCACATGGCCACCTACGCCTCGGCCGCCTGGCTCTACGAGGTCGGCTTCCAGCACTTCTTCCAGGGCAAGGAGGGGGACGGCAGCGGCGACCAGCTCTACGTCCAGGGCCACGCCTCGCCCGGTGTCTACGCCCGCGCCTTCCTCGAAGGGCGGCTGAACGAAGCCGAGTTGGACCGCTTCCGGATGGAGGCGGGCGGCGGCGGACTGCCCTCCTACCCGCACCCGCGGCGGCTGCCCTGGCTGTGGGAGTTCCCGACCGTGTCCATGGGACTCGGCCCGCTCTCGGCGATCTACCAGGCCCGCTTCAACCGCTACCTGCACCACCGCGGGATCAAGGACACCGGCCGAAGCCACGTGTGGGCGTTCCTGGGCGACGGCGAGATGGACGAGCCGGAGGCCACGGCGGCCCTCTCGCTGGCCGCGCGCGAGGAGCTCGACAACCTCACCTTCGTCGTCAACTGCAACCTGCAGCGCCTCGACGGCCCGGTCCGCGGCAACTTCAAGATCATGCAGGAACTGGAGGCCCAGTTCCGCGCGGCGGGCTGGAACGTCGTCAAGGTGCCCTGGGGCGTGGAGTGGGACGGCCTGCTCGCCGCCGACGCCGACGGCCTGCTGCTCGACGCCCTGGAGACCCTGCCCGACGGGCAGTTGCAGACCTTCGCCGCCCGCGACGGCGCCTACATCCGCGAGCGCCTGTTCACCGGGGCGCTCGCCGGGCTCGCCCGCCCCTACGGCGACGAGGACCTCGCCCGGATCGTCGGCACCTCGCGCGGCGGACACGAACCGCGCAAGATCCACGCCGCCTACCGGGCCGCGCTCGACCACCACGGGGCGCCCACCGTCGTCATGGTCCAGACGGTCAAGGGCTGGACGCTCGGCCCCGGCTTCGAGTCGCGCAACGCCAACCACCAGATGAAGAAGCTGTCCGGCAAGGAGTTCCGCGTCATGCGCGACCTCCTCGGCCTGCCCATCCCCGACGCCCGGCTGGGTGACGGCCTGGTCCCGTACGCCCATCCGGGCGCCGATTCCGAGGAGGTCGCCTACCTCCAGGAGCGCCGGCGGGCGCTCGGCGGCCCGGCCCCGGCCCGCCGGGTCGTCGCCCGGCCGCTCCCCGCCCCCTCGGACCGGCCGTTCGCCGCCCTCGCCAAGGGCTCGGGCACCCAGCCGATCGCCACCACCATGGCCTTCGTCCGCCTGGTCAAGGACCTGATGCGGGAGCAGGGCACGGGCCCGCGCTGGGTACCCGTCGTCCCGGACGAGGCCCGCACCTTCGGCATGGAGTCGCTCTTCCCGTCCGCCGGCATCTACTCCCCCAAGGGCCAGACGTACGAGCCCGTCGACCGGGACCAGCTCCTGTACTACAAGGAGTCCACCGACGGCCAGATCCTCAACGAGGGCATCACGGAGGCCGGTTCGCTCGCCTCCTTCACCGCCGCCGCGACCTCGTACGCGACGCACGGCGAGCCGATGATCCCCTTCTACATCTTCTACTCGATGTTCGGCTGGCAGCGCACGGCCGATCAGTTCTGGGCGCTCGCCGACCAGTTGGGCCGCGGTTTCGTGGTGGGCGCCACCGCGGGACGCACCACCATGACCGGCGAGGGCCTCCAGCACGCCGACGGCCACTCGCACCTCATCGCCTCCACCAACCCGGCCTGCCTGCCCTACGATCCCGCCTTCGCCTACGAGGTCGGCGTGATCGTCCGCGAGGGGCTGCGGCGGATGCACGGCGAGAGCCCCGAGGACGTCTTCTACTACCTCACCGTCTACAACGAGACCCGGGTCCAGCCGCCGATGCCGCAGGCCGAGGGCGTCGAGGAGGGCATCCTGCGCGGCCTCTACCGCTACCGGCCCGCCGCCGCGGCCGCCGCAGACGTTCCGCGCCTGCAACTCCTCGCCTCCGGCACGGCGATCCACTGGATCCTGCGGGCCCAGGAACTGCTCGCCACCGACTGGAACGTCGCCGCCGACGTGTGGTCCGCCCCCTCCTGGACCCTGCTGCGCCGGGACGCCATGGAGGCCGAGGCCCGGGGCCGCACTCCGTACGTCACCGAGGCGCTGGCCGGTGCCCCGGGGCCGGTCGTCGCGGTGTCCGACTGGATGCGCGCCGTTCCGGACCAGATCGCCCCCTGGGTGCCGCAGCAGTGGACCTCGCTGGGCACCGACGGCTTCGGCCTCTCCGACAACCGGGACAACGCCCGCCGGCACTTCGGCGTCGACCCCGGGTCCATCGTCGTGCACGCCCTGCGCACGCTCGCCGCCCGCGGCGACGTCGAGCCGGATGTGCCCGAACTGGCCGCCCGGCGCTACGGCCTGACGGGAGGGAGCTGAGCTTCCCGGCCCGGGCGCCGGGCCGGCCGCGGTTCGGCCCCGGTCGGCCCGGGCCCGACGCGGGCACCCGGTGCGGCCGGAGCCCTGCCGGGGCTTGAGCGCGCGTCCATCAGCGGGGAGACGGTGCCGGCGGGGTGCGCTGCCGCAGCCGCTCGCCCTGCGGCCCGAACATGACGACGTACTCCACCGGGCCGCCCGGGCCCGCGTTGGCCGTTCCGTGCGGGGTCCTGGTGTCGAACTCGGCGACCTCGCCGGGGGTCAGGACGAGGTCCTGGTCGGCGAGCGCCAGCCACAGCCGCCCGTACAGGACGCACAGCCACTCGTAGCCGTCGTGGGAGACCTGGCGGGGCCGCGCCGGCGGGCCGTCGAGGGCGGGCAGGACGTGCTTGTGGGCGTGCAGGCCGCCGACGTACCGGGTCAGCGGCAGCACCGCCTTGTCGTCGCCGAAGCTCAGCGGCTCCCTGGCGCGCGGCCCGGCCGCGGGGACGGGCGTCCGGCCGGCCAGTTCGTCCAGGGAGGCGCCGTACTCCTCGGCAAGGCGCAGCAGCACGTCCAGCGTGGGCGCGCGCCGGCCGGTCTCGATCCGGGACAGCGTGCTGATGGAGATGCCGGTGGCGCGGCCGACGGCGGCGAGCGTCGCGCCGCGGCGTTCGCGCGCGGCCCGCAGCCGGGGGCCCATCGCGGTCGGCGCGCCGTCGGCGTCGTCGGCTGCCACCTTCGCCCTCCTCGCGTCGCACCGCCCTGCGCTGCAAGTTTGCCAGATCGGCAAGCGTCGTCGCGCCGAGCGGGTGCCACGCCGCAGGATCGACGGGACACCGCCTCCACCGCGAACCGAGGAGAAGCCCATGCAGCCCCAGCCGACCGCCGGGTTCCGCCACCGCACCGTCCGGACCCCGGCCGGGCGCCTGCACCTGGTCGAGCAGGGCACCGGCCCGCTCGTCCTGCTCGTGCACGGCTTCCCCGAGTCCTGGTACTCCTGGCGCCGCCAACTCCCGGCCCTGGCCGCGGCCGGCTACCGGGCGGTGGCGATCGACGTGCGCGGCTACGGCCGCTCCTCCAAGCCGGAGGCGGCCGACGCCTACCGGATGCTCGACCTGGTGGAGGACAACGCCGCCGTCGTACGCGCCCTCGGCGAGGAAGCGGCGGTGGTCGTCGGCCACGACTGGGGCTCCACCATCGCCGCCGCCTCCGCCCTGCTCCACCCCGGGGTCTTCCGGGCCGTCGGCCTGCTGAGCGTCCCGTACGCACCGCCCGGCGGCCCCCGCCCCACCGACGTCTTCAGCCGGGTCGGGGGGCCCGGGCAGGAGTTCTACGTCTCCTACTTCCAGGAGCCCGGCCGCGCCGAGGCGGAGATGGAGCCCGACGTCCGGGGCTGGCTCGCGGGCTTCTACGCGGCCCTGTCCGCCGACACCATGCCCGCACCGCACGAACCCGACCCGCACTTCGTCACCCCCGGCGGCCGGCTGCGCGACCGCTTCCCCGCGGACGTCCTCCCGGCCTGGCTGGGCGAGGGCGACCTCGACTTCTACGCCGCGGAGTTCGAGCGCACGGGGTTCACCGGCGCACTCAACCGCTACCGGAACCTGGACCGGGACTGGGAGGACCTCGCCCCGCACCGCGGAGCCCCGATCAGGCAGCCGTCCCTGTTCATCGGCGGGACCCTGGACGCCTCCACCACCTGGATGTCCGACGCCATCGACGCCCACCGCACCACCCTCCCCGGCCTGACCGCCTCCCACCTCCTGGACGGCTGCGGCCACTGGATCCAGCAGGAGCGCCCCGACGAGGTCAACCGGCTGCTGACCGACTGGCTCGCCACCCTCCGGGACTGACCCGGGCGCCGAGCACCGCACCGGCTTCCGCCGGCATCGCACACCCGGGACCATCCGCGCCGAGGCACCGCTCGCGCCGACGGGCGGGGAAGCGGCGGCGCCGGGCCGGATCCGTCCCGGTGACGGAAGGCCCCCGCCGGCGGCCCCGGTGTCGGGCGAGCCGCGGGGGGAGCAAGGGCGCCGGGGGGAGCAAGGGCGCCGGGGGCGCCTGAGCGAGCCCGGGTAAGGCTTGCCTTGCTTTCCGGCTCGGTCACCCTCTACGGTGGCAAAGTCCTCAGAGGACCTGAGGAGTTTAGGGGTGATCATGACAGACCTTCATGACCTGACACTGACCGAACAGGCCGCGGCGATCCGTGACCGCACCGTCTCGCCGACCGAGCTGGTCGACCACCACCTGCGCCGGATCGACGAGCTGAACAGCGCGCTGGGCGCCTACCGCACCGTCGACGCACCCGGCGCCCGGCGGGCCGCCGCCGCCGTCGAGGCCCGGCTGGCCGTCGCAGGGGACGGCCAGGACGGGGGCCTGCCGCCACTGCTCGGGGTGCCGCTCTCGGTGAAGGACACCTGGCCGGTCGCCGGACTGCCGTTCACGGCGGGCTCGGCAGCCTTCGACGACCGGACGGCACCGGCCGACGCCGCCGTCGTGGGCACCCTGCGAGCGGCCGGCGCCGTCCTGCTGGGCACCACCACTGCCGCCGAGTTCGGCTGCTCCGCCTACACCGAGACGGCCTTCGCCACCGCACGCTGCCCGGACGACCTCACGCGCGGCGCGGGCGGCTCCAGCGGCGGGGCCGCGGTCTCGGTGGCCGCGGGACTGGCCGCCGGGGCCCTGGGCAGCGACGGCGGCGGCTCCGTCCGGATCCCGGCCGCGGCCTGCGGGGTGGTCGGCCTCAAGCCGAGCCGGGGCCGGGTGACACCCGCCCCCGCGACGGACGCGCTGGGGCTGGCCACCGCCGGACCGCTGGCCAGGACGGTGGCGGACGCCGCCCTGCTGCTGGACGTCATGGCCGGCAGCACGCCGGGCGACGCCGCCGCCCTGCCCGCCCCGCCGCCCGGCCACTTCCGGGCCTGCGCCGAACGGGAACCCGGCGTCCTGAGGATCGGAGTGCTGCCGCCGGCCCCCGGCCAGCACCCCGAGGCCGCCTCGGCCTGCCGTCGCACCGCCGACCTGCTCGCCGGACTCGGCCACCGGGTGGAGGAGGCCCCGCCGTTCGACCCCGCCGAGTACATGGCGGACTTCACCGTGCTGTGGAGCGTGCTGGCCGCCGCGGTGCCGGTGCCTCCCGAGCGGGAGGAACGTCTGCTGCCGCTCACCCGCTGGCTGCGGGCCCGGGGCGGCGAGCACAGCGCCGTACGGCTGTACGCGGCGACGGCGTCGCTGTCGGCCACCGCCCGCGCCCTCTGCCACCGCTATGCCGGGTTCGACGCCGTGCTGAGCCCGACCACGGACCAACCGCCGCTGCCCGTCGGCTCCTTGGTCGACCCCGCCGATCCGGAGCGCACCTACCTCCGGATGCTCGCGCACACCCCGCGCACCCCCCTGGCGAACCTCACCGGGCAGCCGTCGATCAGCCTGCCGCTGCACCGGACGCCGGACGGCCTGCCGGTGGGTGTGATGCTGACCGGCAGGCTCCACCGGGAGGACGTCCTGCTCTCCCTCGGCGCCCAGCTGGAACGGGCCCGGCCCTGGCCGCGCCACGCCGCCCGGCCGGTGGCGGAGCGAGCCGGGCGGAGGGCGCGGTGAAGCGCGGCCAGCTGGCCTTCCTGACCGGCACCCACGTCGTCAACGACCTGTACCAGGGCGCGGTCCCGGCCCTGCTGCCCTTCCTGATGGCCGAACGGCACTACAGCTACACCGCCGTCTCGGGCATCGCACTGGCGGCCAGCGGCCTGTCCAGCGTGGTGCAGCCGCTGTTCGGCCTGCTGGTGGACCGCCGCCACCGCGGCTGGCTCATCCCGGCCGGCTTCCTCACCGCCGCGGGCGGGCTCACCTGCGCGGGACTGGCCGACAGCTACCTGGTCACCTGGCTCTGCGTCGCCCTCGCCGGGACCGGCATCGCCGCCTACCACCCGGCCGCCACCCACCAGGCCCGGGCCGCGGGCGGACAGTCCCAGCGGGCGATGAGCCTGTTCTCGGTCGGCGGAACGCTGGGCGCCTCACTGGCGCCCGCACTGGTCACCCTCGTGGTCGGCTCGTTCGGCCTGACGGGCAGTTGGCTGCTGGCCGTACCCGCCCTGGTGGCCGCGACGCTCTGGGCCGCGCAGGGCCCCTGGCTGCGGCGACGGGGGCACTCGCCGGCGGTCCCGCCGGCGGTGCGGGGCGCGGGGGCGAGCGGGCACCGGGACGACTGGCGGGCGTTCGGACGCCTGGCCGCGGCCACCGTCGGCTGGTCGGTGCCGTACGTGACGGTCACCTCGATGCTCGCGTTGCACATCCAGCGCGAGCTGCACGCCTCGACGGGCGTGGGCGCCACGGCGCTCACCCTCCTCACCCTGGCCGGGGCGGTCGGCACCCTCCTCGGGGGCTGGCTGGGCGACCGGTACGGGCGGCTCGCGCCGATCCGCGCCGGGTACCTGCTGGCCGTCCCCGCACTCGCCGCGGTGGCGTTCGCCCCGTCCGCGGTCGTGGCCGTGGCGGGCGCGGTGCTGTTCGGACTGACCATGTTCCTGCCGTTCGCCCCTCAGGTGACGCTGGCCCAGGACTACCTGCCCACCCGGCCCGGCACCGCCAGCGGGCTGACCCTGGGGCTCGCCATGTCGGTGGGCGGACTCGCCGCACCGGCGCTCGGACGGCTGGCCGACACGTACGGACTGCGCACGGTGCTCGGGCTGCTGGTCGGCGTGCTGCTGGTCGCACTCGCCTGCGCGCTCCGTCTGCACGACCGGGTGCTGCCGGTGCCGGCGGCGGCACCGGAAGCGGCGCCCGAACCGGCCGGGAACCCGGTGGCCTGAGGAAGGGGCCCCGGCCCGGCCGGCAGGCGGGCCCGGGGCGCGGTCCCGGGCCCGTCGGGCCTGTAGGGTCGTCCCATGACTGTTCGACCGGTACGCCATCGCTCCCTGGTCGAGGAGGCCGTCGCCGAGCTCCGCCGCCTGATCGGCACCGGCGAGTGGCCGGTCGGCTCCAAACTCCCGGGCGAGGTGGAGCTGAGCCGACTGCTCGGCGTCGGCCGGACCACCTCGCGCGAGGCGGTCCGGGTCCTGATCGCCGATGGTCAACTGCGCGCCAGGCACGGCTCGGGCACCTATGTCGCGGCGACCTCCCCCGTCTCCGGGTTCGACCAGGAACTGCGCCGCTCGGCGGTCTTCGACGTGTACGAGGTCCGCGCGGCGCTGGAGGTGGAAGCAGGCCGGCTGGCCGCGCGGCGACGCACACCGGAGGACGTGACCGCGTTGCGGGAGGCGCTGGCCGCCCGCGACGCGGCCGCCGGCCTCGCCGAGCTCGTCGAGGCGGACCTGGACCTGCACCGCCGGGTGGTGCAGGCCGCGCGCAACCCGGTGCTGGTCCGGCTCTTCGACTCGTTCGTCGACGCCCTGCGCGCGGCGGCCGCGCATCTGCTGGCCGACACCGACCTGCACGGCGGCGAGGAACGGCACGCGATCGACCACGCGCACCATCTGCTGGTCGAGGCGATCGCCGCCGGGGACCCGGACGCCGCCATCGAGGCGACCCGCAGCAATCTGGACCGCACCCTGGACAGGCTGCGCGCCGGGGGCGTCGGGCCACGGTGAGCGCGGCCCACGGGGACCGGGGTCCCGGCCCCGGCTGACCCGGTGACCGGGCGGGCAGGGAACCGGCCGGCAAGCCGCTCCCCGTGCCGTCCAAGGGGTTTCGGAGGGGCCGGGGCCGGGCGACGGCGGGGTTCGAGGCGTGCGGAAGCGCTCGCCCGGCTCGGCGGCTGCGCTCACCGCGGCCACGGAGCTCCTACCGCCCTGGCCGGCCGGCTCGCCCGTCCGGGTGCCGGCCCCTCGGGCCGGCTGCGGCCTCATGCGAACGGGTCGATACCCGCAGGGGGCGGACGGGAACGCTTCGTACACCTGTTTTCCGGGTGTCCGTCCAGGACGCCCCGACCCGGAGGTTGACCCTGATGTTCTCCAAGCGCACCGCTTCCTGCGCCGCCGTCCTCACCCTCGCCTGGGGCATGGTGGCCGCCACCGCGCCGTCCGCGTCCGCCGAGGACGTACCGACCCCGGCCGCCGCGTGTTTCGTGATCCTCGTGACCGACCGGGACCCCCAAGGCGCGATCGCCTCTTGCATCTTCGCGTCCAACACCGACCAGGTGCAGGCCGAGGCGACCTGCAAGGCCCTCTCCAGCGGCCAGGAGTACACCGTCGAAGGGCCCTGGGTGTGGGCGAACAGCAGCTCGTCCACGGCCTCCTGCAACTCCGGCGACCGCGTCGTCAGCGGCAAGGCCAACCAGCGGTGAACGCGCCCCTCCCACCCGCCCGTCGAGCCGCCCCGGGCGTCCCGCCGGCATCGGTGTGAGGGGGGAACCGGCAACGCCGCCCGGACCGGCGCCGGGCCCGCGGCGGCGCTGCCGGCGCGCCGGCATCCCGGCCGGCGCCCCGGGCCCCTGGCGGAGGACGCCGCCTCACCCGCCGGGCAGGCCCCGGCCGGCGGCCTCGCACCCGAGGGGCGTGACGCCGTGCCGGGCGGGAGGCCGGAGCCCGACGAGGCCGAGCCGCCCGGTGAGGAGCAGGGCCAGAGCCGCGGGCACCAGCGCCCAGGCCGGCAGGTCGCCCGGATCGACGTGGCCGGCGAGCAGCGCGCTGCCCGCCGCGGCGCCCGCGGCGGAGCCGAGGTACATCGCGGCCATCTGGAACGCGACGACCGGCATCGCCTGCTCGGGCCGGTCCCCGGTCAGGGCCTGCTGCAGGGTCGGGACGCTCGCCCATCCCACCGCTCCCCAGCACGCCGCGGCGGCGAGCCACACGGCCGGGGAGGTGAAGAGCCACAGGGCGGCGAAGCTCCCGAGCAGCGCGGCGGGCAGGACGATGAGCAGCGTGCGGGGCCCGTGGGCGTCCAGCGGTCTGCCGATCAGGGCGGATCCGGCGACTCCGCCGGCGCCCCAGGCCCACACCAGCGCGAAGCCCCAGCCCTGCAGCCCGCGGGCCTCGGCCATGGGCAGCAGGTAGGTGTAGAGCCCGAGGCTGGCCACGCCGAGGAGGAACGCGGCGGTGACGCCGATGAGGGTCCTCGACGACCTCAGCACCGTGAAGGCGGGACCGTGTGAAGCGGGCAGTGCCGGGATGGTCCGCGCCCTGACGGCCAGCGCTCCCATGCCGAGGAGGCCGACGGCGACGACCAGGCCCATCGTCCAGCGCCAGTTCAGCTGGTGGCCGACGACCATGCCGACCGGCACTCCGGCGACCGTCCCGGTGGACAGCCCGAAGGTCACCATGGCCGTGGCGCGCCCCCGTTCGTGGTCGGCGGCCATCGCGGCGGCGGCCGCGGTGGCCACCGCGGTGAGCACGCCGGCACCGGCGCCCGTGATCACTCGTGAGGCGAGGAAGACCTCGATCCCCGGCGCGAGCGCGGTCACGAGGTTGCCGAGGTTGAACACGCCCAGCGCGATCAGCAGCGCCCGGGCGGTACTCCCCCGGACCAGCGTGCCCGACAGCAACGGCCCGGCCAGGGCGTAGGCCGCGGTGAAGGCCGTCACGCCCAGGCCGACCGCGGCGACCGTCGTGGCGAGCGAGTCGGCGATCCCGGGCAGCACTCCGGCGAGGACGTAGGCATCGACTCCCAGCGCGATCGCGGCCGCGACCAGGGGCCAGACACGGCGGATCACGCGTCCTCCTCGGCGGACGCGGCCTCCTGGTACCCGTTGAGGACCGTGCCGATCAGACCCGGGAACCGCGCTTCGAGGTCCTCGCGGCGCAGCCGGATCATGCACTTGCGCCCTTCGGCGCGCACGAACACCACCCCGGATTCGCGCAGCAGGCCGGTGTGGTGCGTGAGCGTCGACCGCGGCAGGTCCGGCCCCAGCTCGATGCTGTCCACCTCGCCGCGCTCCGCGAGCATCCGCACCATGGACAGCCGCAGCGGCTCGCTCAGCGCGAAGAGCACCCGCGGGATCGCGATCTCGTCAACTCCGGGATGCGCATACACCCGTGACGGCGCCATCGGCACCCGCCCCCTTGAATCGTTCGACTATTCCCGCACGATCATAGTGCGGGGATTCTCGAACGATCAAGCCGGCCGCGCTGCCGCGTGTCCGGCCGAGGAGCCCGGCGGGCGCTCCGGCTGCCGGAGGCCGGTCGCCGTCCGGACGAGGTCGGCGACGGCCCTGGACCGGCTGTGCGGCGGCCAGGCGATCACGGTGGTGACCTTCGGGGCGTCCAGCACGGGCACGGCGGCGAGGTCACCGTGCAGATGGGACCGGCCCGACTCCGGTGAGAGCGCGCAGGCGCGGCCGAGCGCGACGAGCTGCAACAGCTGCGCGTGGTCGCGGACCTGGGGTCCCGGGCCGGGCGGGTAGCTGCCGTCGGGGTCGGGCCAGCGAGGCAGGGGCAGGCCGGGCAGCCCGATGATGTCGGCCATCTGCAGCTCGGTCCGGGCGGTGAGCGGATGCCCGGCCGGCAGGACCACGACCTGGCCCTCGGTACCGAGTTCCTCGGTGTGGAACCCCGCCGTCGAGTCGAACGGCCGGTGCAGCAGCGCCACGTCGGCCCGGCCGTCGCGCAGAAGCCGCTCCTGCTCGGCCGGGCCGCACAGGACGACGTCGACGGGGACCGCGCCGGGTTCGGCGGCGTACGCGTCCAGGAGGTCCGCCAGCAGTTCGCGGGAGGCACTGGCCTTGGCGACCAGGACCAGGCCGGGGCGGCCGGCCGGGGGAAGCGCCGCGCGGCGGGTCCGGCGCTCGGCCGCTGCGACCGCGTCGAGGGCCGCCCGGCCCTCGGCCAGCAGCACCGCGCCGGCCTCGGTCAGCGTGACGGTGCGTCCGGTCCGGTCCAGCAGCGCCGCGCCGAGCCGGCGTTCGAGCTGCTGGATCGCCCGGGACAGCGGCGGCTGTGCGATCCCGAGCCGCTGCGCGGCGCGCCCGAAGTGCAACTCCTCGGCGACAGCGACGAAGTAGCGCAGTTCCCTGGTCTCCATCCGGGCACGGTACTCCGGACCGATACCCGGACGGTATCGCCGCCCACCCGATCGGTCTTGGACCCCCTCCGTGGCCCGGGCGCAGCATGGTCCCCATGAGCGAACGAACGGTCGCGCTGGTCACCGGCGCGAACAAGGGAATCGGCTACGAGATCGCCGCGGGCCTGGGCGCCCTCGGCTGGAGCGTCGGCGTCGGCGCGCGCGACGAGCAGCGCCGCGGGGCCGCGGTGGAGGGACTGCGCGCGGCCGGCGTCGACGCGTTCGGCGTCCCGCTGGACGTCACCGACGACGCGAGCGCGACCGCCGCCGCACGGCTGGTCGAGGAACGGGCCGGGCGCCTCGACGTGCTCGTCAACAACGCCGCCGTCGCCGGCGGCGCGCCCCAGGAGCCCACCCGGGTCGACCCCGCCACCATCCGCACGGTCGTGGAGACCAACGTCATCGGCGTCGTCCGGGTCACCAACGCGATGATGCCGCTGCTGCGCCGCTCCGCCTCACCGCGGATCGTGAACGTGTCCAGCAGTGTCGGCTCCCTCACCCGGCAGTCGGGGACCGCCGGCGGGCCGGCTCCCGGGCCGCTGGCCGTGGCGTACGCGCCGTCGAAGACGTTCCTGAATGCCGTCACCCTCCAGTACGCCCGGGAGCTGAGCGCCACGAACATCCTGATCAACGCCTGCTGCCCCGGCTACGTCGCGACCGGCCTCAACGACTTCCAGGGCGTGCGCACCCCCGAACAGGGCGCGGCCATCGCCGTCCGACTCGCGACGCTGCCCGACGACGGCCCGACCGGCCGGTTCTTCGAGGACGCCGGCGTCGTGCCCTGGTGAACGGCACGGCGGCCACCACCCGCGCGGGTCCCCGCGGGATCGGTGCCGAGGGGACTCCGCCGGGGGCGTGGGAGTCGTGTGCGCCAAGATCCGCACGCTGTACGCCGACCACCTGTGCACGACCGGCGCGCACGTCGCCGATCAGGACGCCGTCGCGGCGGCCCTGCTCGGCGGCACCCTGGGCATCAACGTCCAGCACCGCCTGGACCCGGCTCTGGACCGCCGGCGGGCCGTGACGGCGATGGCGGACATCTCCACCACCGCGCTCTCCGGCACCGGACCCCATACCCCGTCGAGCAGCTGACCCCGCCCCCCCGGGACCGGCCGCGCAGGCCGGGCCCGGCGCTGCCCTCGAACGGGACAGGGGTTCCGTCCTGCACACTCTTGACCATGTCTGAGCAGAGGTCCACGGAGCAGATGCCCACCGACCTGCGCCGCCGCATCGCCGCGCTGCCGCTGGTCGACCACCACGTCCACGCACCGCTCGCCTCGCCGGTGACCCGGGAGCGGTTCGAGACGCTGATCACCGAATCCGACCGCCCCCTCCCGGCCGGGGCCACCCAGTTCGACTCGCAGATCGGGTTCGCGATTCGCCGCCACTGCGCACCGCTGCTCGGCCTGCCCCCGCACGCGTCGGCGGAGGCGTACTGGAGCGCGCGGTCCGAGCGCACCCCGGCCGAGCTGTCCGACCTCTTCCTCGGCGCGGCCGGCGTCAGCGACTGGCTGCTGGACACCGGCTTCAAGAGCGACGAACTGCTGTCGCCCGGCACGCTCGCCGAGCGCCTGCCCGCCCGGTTCTCCGAGATCGTGCGCCTGGAGACCGTCCTTGAGGACGTCGCGCCGACCAGCAGCGCCGCGCGCCTCGCCGAGGACTTCCGGACGGCGCTCGCCGGGGCCACCGCAACGGCGGTCGGCCTCAAGTCGATCATCGCCTACCGCCACGGCTTCGACTTCGCCCCCGCCCGGCCCTCCGCCGGGGAGGTGGAACGGGCGGCCGGTGCCTGGCTGCGCGAGCCGGCGGCGGGCGCCCCCGTCCGCGTGACCGACCCGGTGCTGCTGCGCATGGCGCTGTGGACCGGCGTGGACACCGGGCTGCCCCTGCAACTGCACGCCGGGTACGGCGATCCCGACCTGGATCTGCGGCGGTGCGACCCGCTGCTGCTGATGCCCTGGCTCAAGGAGATCGAGGGCGCCGGGACCGATGTCGTGCTGCTGCACTGCTACCCGTTCCACCGCAACGCCGGGTTCCTCGCCCAGGTGTTCCCGCACGTCTACTTCGACGTCGGTCTCGGGGTGAACCACACGGGCGCCGCCTCCACCGCCGTCGTCGCCGAGAGCCTCGAACTCGCCCCCTTCACCAAGGTGCTGTACTCCTCCGACGCCTGGGGGCCGCCCGAACTGCACCACCTGGGCGCCGTGCTCTGGCGGCGCGGCATGTCCCGGGCACTCGGGGCCTGGGTCGAGGAGGGCGAGTGGGCCGAGGCCGACGCCGTCCGCGTCGCGACGATGATCGGACGCACCAACGCGCAGCGCCTCTACGGACTGCCGCATGCCTGACCCG
Organism: Kitasatospora sp. NPDC015120; assembly: GCF_043080305.1. Lineage (NCBI taxonomy): Bacteria > Bacillati > Actinomycetota > Actinomycetes > Kitasatosporales > Streptomycetaceae > Kitasatospora > Kitasatospora sp. NPDC015120. The sequence goes on from NZ_JBIBVJ010000019.1 coordinate 55,651, forward strand.
GACGCCTGCGAACCCCTGGGGCCCGCCCGGGAGCGGCACCTCCCCGCGGCGCTGGACCGGAAGGCGCCGGCAGCACCGCGGGCCCGGTCCGCCGGGTGACGAGGCGTCGACCCGGCACACGGTGCCGGCCGCGCTGCCGGGAGCCGGTGCGGCGGGTGCCCGCGCCCCCATGCCGCCGAGGATGCCCGGAACCGGGAGCCGGCCACGTCCGGGGCGCGGAGCGCGATCGCCGCGGGTGCCCGGTGCGCGGGCAGGGGCGGGTGCCCGTTAGGGCAGTGTCGGGGGGAGCCGGGCGGTCGCCGAACGATCTCCGTTGACACCGGAGTTGGTCTAGTCCACGGTGGTGAAACGAGGTCGTCCAGGTGAGTCCGGCGGAGCCCCGTGACCCGGCACCGATCCTGCCCGGGACTCACCGGCCTCCTCAACTCGACCACTTCACAACGGCTTTGAGCGGACCTCGCGGCTCCGCCGAGCGAGCCGTCGCGCACTCGGTGCGGAGACCCACCCCACCGCCGACCCCGAAGACGCCATCGGTGTAACGACTTTGACGACCAGACGGAGAACGCCCATGCAACGAGTCTGCCTCGCCCTGCCCACCATGCGGTCCTGCCCGGGCACCATCGTGGACCTCGCCGAGGAGGCGGCGTACGCCGTCGAGACGTTCGGGGCCGAGGTCCACCTGCTCATCCTCGACACCACCGATGCCACCGATGCCGGCGGGTTCGTGAAGAACGCGGATGCCGTGGCCTCGCTGGCGCCGGCCGCCGGGGTGTTCGTGCACCACCTCGGCGAGGCGCAGCAGCGGGAGTTCTTCCGGCGGGTGGCGGAGCGCTCCGGTGCCGCCGATCCCGGGCTGCTGCTGGAGATGATGGTGCCGCGGGCCGTCGCGTACGGGTCCTGCGTCAACCGGGTGTTCCTGGGCGCGGCGGCCCTCGGCTGCACCTCGGTGCACCTGCGCAACGACGACGCCGACTTCCAGGTCCTCGACGGCCGGAAGGTCTTCCCGATCCACCACGAGCTGCTGTCGATCGGCCGCCCGGCCGGGGAGGCGGTGGCCGGGGTGACCCGCTCCGAGCTCGACCCGGCCGACGCGGACAAGCCGGTGATGCTGGTCAGCGGCTCGTTCATGGGCGAACTCAACGTGGACATCGGCGAGATCCGCGAGCTGGACCCGGAGGTCTACCGCGAGGTGGTGCGGCTGTGGACCCCGCCGGTCTGGCCGGACGAGGACCGCGACGCGATGGTGGACATGTCCTTCAAGGGCACCGGCACCGAGCCGTTCACCGCCGACCACTCGGTCCTCGGCGTGCCGGACATCTGGGACGTCTTCATGTGCAACGTCGCGCTGGACCACCGGGCGTACGAGGTGCTGCCGCTGCTGCCCTCGACCGAGACCCTGGGCTGCGACTACGCCCTGCTGCACGCGCTGGTCCACTCCCGGATGCCGGGCGTCGTCCACAACCGCCACATCGTCAACTATTACACGCCCGAGCGCCGCACCGGGGCCGGCTTCATCCCCTACCAGATGGGGTTCGTGAAGCTCCTGCTCTCGATGCTGTACCTGTACCCGGTCTACGGCGGGATGATCGACCTCGGCCGTGACCTGCTGGACGAGCGGCACGGGCTGAAGGTCGAGCCGATCCTCGCACTGGTGCGGGGCAGCGTCGACTGGGACCGGGCCGGGAACGAGCACTGCCTGGACGTGCTGGACCGCTCCTACCGCAAGCTGGGCGGCAAGTACGCCGAGCTCGCCGACGTGGTGGCCGGGCGGCGGCAGCAGCTGCTGGACGAGGCGCAGGAGGACGCCCGGCGCTGGGCGGTGCTGGTGGAGGCCTGGGCGGGGATGGTGGCCGCCGCCCGCGCGGAGGGCCTGCGCCCGGGTGCGGCCGCGGCGGACGGCGTGGTCGGGGCGGCCGGGTGAGCGAGGACTTCGTGATCCGGCAGCTCACCGACGAGGACTGGGACGCCGTGGTCGCGCTGGAGTACGCCGCCTACGCGGCCGACGGCCTGTCGGAGGGCCGGGAGGCCCTGCAGTCCCGCGCCCTCGGCTCGCCGGAGACCTGCTTCGTGCTGGAGCAGGACGGCACGGTCCGCGGCTATCTGCTGAGCCTGCCGTACCCGCCGCTGCGCTGCCCGGACCTCGGGCAGCCGGAGGACGCCGCGTTCGAATCGGGCAACCTGCACGTGCACGACCTGGTGATCGCCGAGGACCTGCGCGGCCGGGAGGTCGCGCTGGGGTTCATGCGGTACTTCCGGGCGCGGGCGGAGGAACTGGGCTTCGAACGGATCTCGATGGTCGCGGTGCGCGGGGCGGACATCCTGCTGCGGCTCATCGGCTACCGCGCGCACCGGGAGGTGGCGGTCCCCGCGTCCTACGGGCGGCGGGCGGTCTACATGTCGATGCCGGTGCACTGACGCCGGGCCCGTTCACCGGCGGCGGCAGTGGCAGCGGCGGTGGCGGGACCGGGGCGGTCAGCCGCCGGAGGACTCGCGCACCGTCAGGTCCGGCAGCAGCTCCAGGTGGTGCACCGGCAGGGCGCTGCCGCCGGCGCCCAGCCGCCGCACCAGGAGGTCCACCGCGGCGGCGCCCACGGCGCGTTTGGGCGGGGCCACCGCGGTCAGCGGCGGGGCACCGAGGGCGGCGAACACGTCGTCGTAGCTGACCAGCGCGAGGTCCCCCGGGACCCGCACGCCCCTGGCCCGCAGCAGGGGCAGCAGTTGCAGGGCGTCCTGGTCGTTGTGGACGAGCGCGGCGCCGAGGCCGCCGGCGACGGCTCCGGCCAGCCGGGCCGCGACCTCGTCGACCCCGGCGGCCGGGGTGAGGACGTCGATCACGGGCTCGGCGGGCAGGTCGAGCGTCCGGCAGGCCTCGGCGTAGCCCTGGCGGACCTGATGGGCCGTCCAGGTGTCGGTGCGGGCCGCCAGCGCCACCCTGCGGTGGCCGAGGCCGGCGAGGTGACGCAGGGCGAGCAGAACGCCGTGCCGGTGGTCGGAGCCGACCGCGTCGAGGGCGGCGGCGGGGCTGCCGGGGGCCGGGCGGCGCTCCAGCAGGACGGCGGGGACGGGGAGTCCGGCCACCCAGGCGTGATCCTCCGGGCGGTCGGCGGCGCTCCAGTTCGGGGCGAGCAGCAGGCCCTGAACACCGGAGGCGAGCAGCTGGTCGACCTGGACGCGGTCGGCGCTGGCCTCGTAGGAGGAGATGCCGAGGACCAGGTGGACACCGGCTCCGGCGGCGGCGGTGCGCGCTCCGGTGATCACCTCGTCGAAGTACTGCACCACGGCGGGCACGAGCAGACCCAGGGTGACGGCCTCGGCGGGGCGGTCCGGCGCGGGGGCCGGAGCGGAGACGGATCCGGGAGCGCCGGACGCGGGACCGTCCGGCGCGGGCCCGCCGAACGAGACGGAACCGTGCGTACGGCGGAGCCGGCCCGCGTCGGCGAGGGCCGCGACGTCCCGGCGGACGGTGACGGCGGGCAGGCCCAGCCGCTCGGCGAGGTCCACCACCCGGACGGTGCCCAGGGCGCGCACCGTGTCGAGGATGCGGGCACGGCGATCGTCCGCCGGGATCGGCATGGCACTCCCTGTCGGTGGGCGGCCTTTCGAGGCCCTGTCGTGGCCCTGTTGTGGCCCTGTCGAAGCTCGGTCGAAGCTCGGTCGGAGCTCCGTCGACGGCCCGTCGGAGGCCTGTCGAGGTGGACAGGAACCTACCACCCGTCACCGGAGGCCGGGACGGCCCCGCGGACACGGGCCGCGGCGCGGCGCGTGCCCGCGGGGCGGACGGGGCCGGGAGGGTCAGGAGCCGTACCGCTCCTCGGGGACGACGGGGCCGAGGTCGGGGCCCTCCACCAGTTCGACGCGGTCGCCCGGGCGGTGGAGTTCGAGGATCAGCAGCTCGTTGGCGCCGGCCCGCCAGAGCGGCGCCGGGGCGTAGAGGGTGCGCTGCGGGCCGATCTCCCAGTAGCGGCCGAGCGCGAAGCCGTTGAGCCAGACCATGCCCTTGGTGAAGCCGGGCAGGGCGAGGAAGCCGTCGGCGGGAGCGTCGACGGTCAGTTCGGCCCGGTGGAAGGCAGGCCCGTCGGCGGTGGACGGCTCGCCGAGGGCGAGGGCCGTCGGGTCGTCGAGGGGCAGCGGGCGCACCTCCCAGCCGAACTGGTACTGCCGGTCCACCCGGACGCCGCCGGTGATGCCCTTGCGGTCGTGCAGCAGCGGCCCGTAGTTGATCCGGCCCTGGTTCTCGACGAGCAGGTCCAGCACGGCGCCGCCCTCGGGGACCCGCAGCGGCAGGGCCTGCGCGGGGTGGTCGCGGTCGAGGACGCCGAGGGGCTCGCCGTCGAGGAAGACCTGCGCGCGGTCGGCCAGGCCGTCCACCCGCAGGTCGCCGTGGGCGAGCGGGCCGCGCAGCCGGGTGCGGTAGTGGATGAGGCCGAAGTTCTGGCCGAGCTCCTCCATCGGGCGGGGCTCGGGGAGGTGGTGCACGGTGGAGAGTTCGGCGAGGGCGCCGCCGGCGCCGAGCAGCGGGCGGCTCGCGCTGACGGGGGCGGTGCGGGGGGCGAGGCGGGCGGGCAGCGGCGGCAGCGGGTGCGGGTTGGGGCCGAGGTGGCGTTCGATCACCTCGCGGAAGAGGTGGAACTTCTCGGTGAGTTCACCGGCCTCGCCGACCGGGGCGTCGTAGTCGTAGCTGGTGACGTCCGGCTGGTAGGTGGTGCCGTCGTGGTTGGCGCCGTTCCACCAGCCGAAGTTGGTGCCGCCGTGGCCCATGTACAGGTTGACCGAGGCGCCGGCCGCGAGCTGGGCGTCGAGCACGGCGGCGGCGTCCGCGGCGTCGCGCACGTGGTGCGCGGTGCCCCAGTGGTCGAACCAGCCGCACCAGTACTCCATGGTGACCAGCGGGCCGACCGGCTGGTGGCGGCGCAGGCAGGCGAGGGACTCCTCGGGGCGGGATCCGAAGGTTCCTGTGGTGAGGAGCCCGGGCACCCGGCCGCCGAGCTGGAAGCCGTCCTCGGCGCCGTCGGCGGTGAACAGCAGGACGTCCACGCCCCGGGAGACCAGGGCGTCCCGGAGGTGTTCGAGGTAGGCGGTGTCGTTGCCGTAGCTGCCGTACTCGTTCTCCACGGCGACGGCGACCACCGGACCGCCGTGGGAGGAGAGCAGCGGGAGCAGCACCGGCACCAGGTGGTCGAACCAGGCGTCCACGGCGGCGAGGAAGGGCGGGTCCAGACGGCGCAGCCGCATCGCGGGGTCGGCGAGCAGCCAGCCGGGGAGGCCGCCGAACTCCCATTCGGCGCAGATGTACGGGCCGGGGCGGACGATGACGTCGAGCCCGAGGTCGCCGGCCGCGCGCACGAAGGCGGCGAGGTCGCGGTCGCCGGTGAAGTCGGCGTGGTCGGGCGTGGGCTGGTGGAAGTTCCAGGCGACGTAGGTCTCGACGGTGTTGACGCCCATGGCGCGCAGCCGGGTGAGGCGGTCGGTCCACTGTTCGGGGCGGATGCGGAAGTAGTGGACGGCGGCGGAGACGATCCGGTGCGGACGTCCGCCGCGCAGGAAGGTGTCGCCGTCGGTGGTGAGGGCGGGGTGGGGGGCCTGGTCGGCCATCGGGGTCCTCCGCGGGAGGGGAGCGGGAGCGAGGGGCGTGGGGACCTCGGTGGGTCCGGGCGCACGGCTGCGCGGGTGGCTGCGGGCGGATCGGCGGCGGCCACCGGGGTCACCCTAGGAGCTTGGTGATCGCACGGTCAATCGATCGACAGCCCTGGGTATTATTGATCAATTTTCGATCGAACGATACTCTTCGATCGGAAAATCATCGGCTGACCGCTTCCGGACGACGCTTCGGCGGGCACGACATGGGGAGGCCACGATGGCCATTTCGGGGGAAGAGCGCCGCAGACTGATCGTGTCGGCCGTCGGCGAGCTCGGCGGGCGGGTCCGCCTCACGGAGCTGGCCGAACGCCTGGGCATCCCGGCCGTGACGGTCCGCCGCGACATCGCCGCGCTCGCCGACGCCGGCCGTCTCTCCCGCTCCCACGGCTTCGTCTCCCTGGAGCGCCCGGACGCCACCGGGGCACCGGCCGCCCCCGGCCCCGGCGAGGGCCGCGCCCTCGGCCTGCTGGTGCCCTCGGTCGGGTCCTACTTCGACGAGGTGATCGCCGGCGCCCGGGCCGCCGCCACCGCCGCCGGGGCCCGGCTGGTCCTCGGCATCGCCCCGTACGGCGCGGGCGGCGACCGGCTGCAGGCCGAACGCCTGCTGGAGTCCGGCGCCGAGGGCCTGCTGCTGGCCCCGGGCCTGCTCCCCGGCCGGGCCGCCGAGGACTACGCCTGGCTGGACACCCTGCCGGTGCCCGCTGTGCTGGTGGAACGCCGCTCCCCCACCCCGGACGGTCCGGGGTCCGGGCTGGACACCGTGGCCTCCGACCACCGCCACGGAGTGCTGAGCGCCCTGCGCCACCTGGCCGGGCTCGGCCACGGGAGCGTACTGCTGGCCGCCCGGGGCGACTCCTGGACGGCCGCCGAGGTGCGGGCCGGGTACCGCGAGGGCACCCGGCTGCTCGGGCTGCCCGCACTGCCCGCGCTGGACACGCTCGGGCCCGGCAGCGTACCGGCCGACCCCGAACTGCTGGTGGCGCGGATCGCCGAGGCCGTGCGCGCCGGAACGCGGGCGGTGCTCGTCCACAACGACCAGGACGCGCTGCGGCTGCCGCCACTGCTGCGCGCGCACGGCCTGGCGGTGCCCTCGGACGTGGCGCTGGTCGCCTACGACGACGTCTTCGCCGCACTCGCCGCGCCCCCGCTGACCGCCGTCGCCCCGCCCAAGCGCGCGGTCGGCGGGGCGGCGGTCGACGTGCTGCTGCGCCGGCTGGCGGTGGGCGACGAGCTCCCGGTGCACCGCACGGCCCTGCTGCCCGTCCTGCACGTGCGCGCCTCCTGCGGCGCCCTCGGCTGAGGGGTCCGCCCCGCCCGCGCCACGGGGCGGGGCGGGGCGGGTTGGCGGATCCGTTCCCGGCCACGGGGTGACGCTCGGCTTCGCCCTCGGGGGCCGGACGGCTGTCCCCCGGCCGCCGCGTGCTGTTCGGCGCGGGCGCCGACCTGCCCGGCCTGGTCGGGGTCCCGGCCGTGGTCCCGGCCGGGCCGGCGATGACGGCCGTGGTGTTCGCCCCCGCGGCGGCGTTCTCTCGGTCCACGGCTACTCCACCGAGCGCCTGGAGCGGGTCACCCGGTCCGGGCGGTCGGGCGGTGGCCCGCGGCGAGTTCGGCGACAGCCTCCTCCTCTCCCTCTCCAGCCGTCAGCAGCGCGGTGGGCGGGCGTGCCGGTGCGGCGCGGGTAGCGCCGGAGCCGGCGGAGGTGCCGCAGCCGGCGGCGCCCGCGAACGGGAGCGCGGCGGAGCGGCGGTCCGCCGAGTCGTCCGGACAGGGCTCCGGACCGCTCGCGAAGGCGCCAGGCGTTCGGCCGCGCCCGGGGCGGACGGGCCGGCGAGGTCCGCCTCCCCATCGCGGGCCGGGGCCCGCCGCCCGTGATCGCGCCCACCCGGGCGCTGATGCCGCGCGGCAGGGCGCGCTCCTGCGGAGATCCACTCCCCGTTGGCCCTCCGGCTTCGGGAACCGCCGGGTGATCAGGCCTCGGCCCGGCAGCAAGGCAGACAGGCGCCACACCTCAGCCCCCAGCTGCGGCGCAAGGGACGGGGCGTCCGCGTACCGGAGACCTCGTACTCCCAGGCCGCCCTCCGGCCCCGGGAACCGCCAGGTGATCAGGCCTCAGCCCGGCAGCAGGGCCGACAGACGCCCCGCCCCGGCCCCCAGCTACGGGGTGAAGGGTGCGGCGCCCAGGTAGCGCGGGCCTCGTACTCCCCGGCCGCCCAGGTCGTGGGCGGCCGGGGGGGTGCTCCCGCGGGGATCCACGCCCCCGTCGACACCGCCGGCCCCGGGAACCGCCGGATGATCATCGATCGGACGGGTCTCAGCCCGGCAGCAAGGCCGACAGGCGCCCCGTCCCCGGCCCGGCTGCGGGGCAAGGGACGGGGCCGTCCGGATATCAGGGGGCCGTACTCCCACACGCGTGGGTGCCGGGCGGTAGGACCTGCTCCCGCGGAGATCCACTCCCTCCGTCGTCACCTCCGGCCGAGGGAGCCGCCAGGTGATCAGGCCTCAGCCCGGCAGCAGGGCCGACAAGCGCCGCGCGCCGGCGCGCAGCTGCGGGGCAAGGGGGGCGGCGTCCGGGTGCCAGGGGGCCTCGTACTCCCAGGCCGCCCAGGCCCCGGGCGGCAGCAGGCGCAGGCAGTCGGCGATCGGCAGCACGCCCGCGCCGAGCGGCAGCGGGGTGAGGTCGTCCGCCGAGGCGACATCCTTGACCTGCACGTATCCCAGGTGGGGGCCGAGCGCCCGGTGGGTCTGGTCGGGGGTCTCGCCCGCCAGCCAGGTGTGCAGGAGATCCCAGAGCGCGCCGACCGCGGGGTGGTCCACCCGGTGCAGCAGAGGTGCCAGGGCGGCGCCGGCCCGGTGGGAGTCGTGGGTCTCCACCAGGATCCGCACGCCGAGGGCCGCCGCCTGCGGGGCCGCTGCGCACAGCCTGCGGACCGCGCGCCCGTCGGCCTCGGCCGCCGGGCCGGGGCCGCCGTGCGGGAAGACCCGCAGGTAGCGGCAGCCGAGGTCGGCGGCCAGCCGCAGGTGGGTGGTCAGCGCGGCAAGAACCGGTGCGTCCGGCCCGGGGGCGGCGACGCCGACGTAGGAGGCGAGGGTCAGCGGGAGCAGGCCCGCGCGGGACAGCAGCCGGGCGGTGTGCCGGCGCTCGTCCGCGTCCAGGCCGAGGCGGACCGGCTGGTCGTCGGCGCAGCGCAGTTCGAGGCCGCGCCAGCCGTGCTCGGCCGCGAGGGCCGCGACGCGGTCGAGCGGCATGCCGGGCAGGCCAAGGGTGGAGAGGGCGAGGGGCACGGCGGCTCACTCCTGGTCGACGGGACGGACGGTGACCGCGCCCGGCGCCGGCCGGAGCAGCGGCCAGGGTTGAACCAGCAGGCCACGGCAGCACGGCCGGACGGCACCCGGGCGCAGCGGGCACGCAATGCCGAGGGAGGCGAGGGGCACCGCGGCTCACCCCCGTTCGACGCGGTGAACCGTGACCGCGCCCGGCGCCGGCCGCAGAAGCGGCCGGGGTTGAACCAGCAGGCCGGCAGCACGGTCGGGCAGCGGCCCGGCCACAGCCTGCATGCAACGCCGAGGGAGGCGAGGCGGCCGGGCAGCAACGCCGAGGGAGGCGAGGGGCACGGCGGCTCACTCCTGGTCGACGGGACGAACGGTGACCGCGCCCGGCGCCAGCCGGATCCGCAGGGCCGGGGCGCCGGCGGGCCGGACGGTCAGCACGGCGGCCTGCGGGTCCCGTTCGTCGGGCCGGGCCTCCAGGGTGAGGGCGTCGGCGAGGGCGGGCGGGTGGGCGGCGGCGGTGAGCCGGGCGGTGCAGGCGAACAGGGCGGGGCCGGTGGCGGGCAGTGCGCCGGTGAGCCGGGGCAGCGCCGCCTCGGGGCCGAAGGCGGTGCCGCCGGGGACCGCGGCGCTGTCGGCGGCGGTGAAGCCGTGCAGGGCGTGCAGTTCGGAGACGAGCCGCCCGTCGGCCCGGACGCCTGCCGCGAGGTGCTGCTCGGTGCGGGTGCCCGCGACGGCCCAGCCGGTCTGGGTGACCGGGGTCCCCGCCGCCCCGCCCGTGACCAGGTGGGCCCGGAGCTCCTCGGCGCCGTGGGCGAGGGTGAGCGAGGTGACGGTGACGCCGGGCACCTCGCGGCCGCCGACGCGCGGGTGCCAGCGGGAGGCGGCCCAGCCGGGGCCGGTGCCGAGCGGGTGGACGCGGCCGCGTTCGGTGGGTCCGTCGCCGGTCAGCAGGGCGAGGTGGTTGTCGGCGGGGCCCTCGAAGGACGGCCCGGTAGCGGTGGAGTGGGCGAGCCGCGCGTACTGCGGGTCGTCGGGGCCCACGGCGTCCGCGGGCTGGTCGTCGCTGCCGTGGTTGTGCAGCCGGACCAGGCCGTCGGCGGCGGTGGACTGCACCAGCCACCCGGGCCCGGGCAGGGCGAGCACGGTGTCGCGCTCCTCGGCGGGGGCCGGGCCCTCGGTGGCGGTCCACACCGGGTGGCCGGGCGGGAGCAGCAGGCCGAGGAAGGCGCTGCCGGCCCAGTACGGGGAGGCGGGGCCGGAATAGACCTGGACGAGCCGCAGGTCGGGCCCGTGCCAGCCGAGGGTGAGCAGGCCCCGGTCGTCGACGGCGCCGCGGTCCAGGAAGTGGCGCAGGGCCCCGGAGGCGAGCCGGCGGGTGGTGCCGGGGGCGAGCGGGGTGTGGCCGGTGAGGGCCCCGGCCCAGAGCGGCGCGGTGGCGGCGAAGCGGTAGGTGAGCGAGCGGCCCTGGTGGAGGGGCGCGCCGTCGGCCCCGAAGGTGTGGGCGTAGCCGGCCAGGTGGGCGGCGAGGCGTTCGCCGTACTCGGCCCGCAGGGCCCGGTCGTCGGCGAGGTGGGCGTGCAGGACGGGGTAGAGGTGCAGGGCCCAGCCGTTGTAGTGGTCGAAGGCGCGGGGGCGGCCGTCGGTGTACCAGCCGTCGCCGAGGTACCAGCGGTCGATGTGCTCCAGCCCGCGGCGGACCGCCGCGCGGGCCTCGGGTTCGGCGATGCCGGCCTCGGCGAGGAAGCCGCCGACGGACAGCGGGAAGAGCCACCAGTTGTTGTCGTTGGGCACCCGGTGCAGGGCGTCGGCGAGCCAGCGGCCGACCCGGTCGCGCACGGGTCCGGGCAGCCGGTCCCAGAGCCAGGGGCGGGTGAGGCGCAGCGCGAAGGCGATGGAGGCGGCCTCGACCATGGCCTGGCCCCGGTCGGTGATCAGCGGCCAGGACTCGCGGTCGCCGTCGGCGAGGTCGCGCTCGGCCGTGGGGGTGCGGGTGCCCGCGTCGAGTCCGGCGGCGTAGTGCGCCAGCAGGCCGTGCGGGTCGGCGCCGCCCGCGCCGGCCACCCGCAGGGCGGCGGGCAGGAAGGTGCGGGCGAAGCCCTCCAGGCCGTCGGAGCGGCGCCCGGAGCGGCTGGGACGGGGGCCGGGCAGGTCGATCAGCGCACCGCCGGGGCTCGCGTACGGGCGCACCGCGGTCAGCAGGGCGTCGGCGACCGCCTCCCAGTGCTCCCTGGTCCAGCCGGTGTGCGGGCTGAGGTCGCGGTCCTCCGGGGGCAGGCGCATGGGTCCTCCGTGATGGGGTGGTGAGCCGGAATCTAGGCAGCACCTGATCATTCGTCAAGCTGGCGCGATCAAATGGACGGCTTGATCGGATTGTAATGTTGCCCCACGATCGACCCAATGCCCCGATTTTTCGGCATTCTCGGAGGTCAGGCTGCCCCTTCGAGGGGTCGCCACGGTCGATCAGGTCGGATCATTTGATCCGAATCTCTTGACTCCGATCGCCGACCTGCTCAGGATGACAGCCAATCGCCCCCACCCTCTGCGGGTCCCGGTCGGAGCCGACCGTCCAGGGGCCCACGCACCCTCGCCGTAAGGAGCCCACCCATGCGCTCGACCCCCCTCTCCCGGCGCAGAGCCCTCCGCCTCGCCGCCACCGCCACCTCCGCCGCGCTCTGTGTCACCCTGCTCGCGGCCTGCGGCAGCAGCGGGGACGGGGCCGGGGCCGCCGCGGACGACGGCAAGCCGGTCAGCCTGACCTTCTGGGGCTGGGCGAAGGGCACCAAGGACGTGGTCGCCGCGTTCAACGCGAGCCACCCGGACATCCAGGTCACCTTCGAGGAGATCCCGGCGGGCGCCGCCGGCGGTTACGCCAAGCTCTCCAACGCGGTCAAGGCCGGCAACGCCCCCGATGTCTTCAACGTCGAGTACCCGCAGCTGCCGGACTTCGTCAGCCAGGGCGCCGTCCAGGACATCAGCAAGCTCGTCGGCGCCGACCTCAAGGCCAAGTACCTGCCGCAGGCCGTCGAGCTCACCTCGCTCGGCGGCCGCACCTGGGCCCTGCCGCTGGACGCCGCGCCCCAGGTCTTCTACTACCGCAAGGACCTCTTCGCCAAGGCCGGCATCACCGTGCCCCGGACGTGGGACGAGTTCCGCACCGCGGCGCAGCAGCTGAAGGCCGCCCAGCCGGACACCCGGATCGCCACCTTCTTCCCCGACGACCCGACCACCTTCGAGGCGATGGCCTGGCAGAACGGCGCCCACTGGTTCACCGCCGCCGACGAGGCCTGGAAGACCGACCTGACCGGCCCGGAGACCCGCAAGGTCTCCGAGTACTGGCAGAAGCTGGCCGACGAGGACCTCGTGCGCGTCATGCCGTCCTTCAGCCAGCAGTGGACCGCGTCCCTGCAGAAGGGCGAGACGGCCGGCTACCTCGGCGCCACCTGGGGCGGCGGCGTCCTCAAGGCCAACGTCGGCACCACCCCCGAGGTCAACGGCACCTGGGCGGCCGCGCCGATGCCCAGCTGGGACGGCACCCCCGCCAGCGGCATGCTCGGCGGCACCACCTTCGCCGTGTCCAAGGACAGCAAGAAGGCCAAGGCCGCCGTCGAGTTCGCCACCTGGGCGACCACCACCGCCGACGGCTTCAAGGCCCGGATCTCCTCCGGAACCTCCTCCGCCTACCCGGCCGCCGCCGAGCTGGTGCCGGTCGCCAAGCAGGCCTTCAACACCGACTTCTACGGCGGCCAGGACCTCTACGCCCTGTACGCGGACGCCGCCAAGTCGATCAAGCCGGGCTGGACCTGGGGCCCGGCGATGGGCCTCACCAACGGCTCGCTGAAGGACTCCTTCGGCAAGGTCGCCGACCGGAGCGGCACCGTCGACCAGGCGCTCGACACCGCGCAGCAGGCCACCCTCGCCGAGCTCAAGAACCGCGGACTGAAGGTCGCCCAGTGACCACCGGCACCCATCCCGGCCGTACCGTCCGCGCTGCCGCCGGCCGGCGGCGGCGCGGGCGGTACGGGGCACCGGCGGTGCTGCTCGCCCCGTTCCTCGTGCTCTTCACCGCGTGCACGCTGATCCCGATCGGCTACGCGATCAAGCTCAGCCTGTTCACCGAACGCCGTGACGGCCTCGGCTTCGGCGACGCCGAGACGGTCTTCACCGGGCTCGGCAACTACACCCGGGCCCTGGGCGACGAGGCGTTCCGCGGCGGGTTCCTGACCGCCGCGCAGTACTGCCTGATCTACATCCCGCTGATGACCGGCCTGGCGCTGGTGCTGGCCCTGCTGCTGGACTCCACGCTGGCCCGCGCCCGGCGCTTCTTCCAGCTGACGCTGTTCATCCCGCACGCCGTGCCCGGCATCATCGCCGCCCTGCTGTGGATGTACCTCTACACCCCGGGCATCAGCCCGGTGCTGGACGTGCTGGAGAGCCTCGGGACGCAGCCCGACCCGCTCGGCCACCCGCTGCCCGCCGTCGTCAACATGGCGCTGTGGCAGTGGACCGGCTACAACCTGGTCATCTTCTACGCCGCCCTGCAGGCGATCGACCGCTCGGTGCTGGAGGCCGCCGTCGTCGACGGCGCCGGGCCGCTGCGCACCGCGCTGAGCATCAAGGTGCCGCTGATCCGGCCGTCGATCGCCATGGTCGGCCTGTTCACCGTGATCGGCTCGCTCCAGCTGTTCACCGAGCCGATGATCCTCTACGGCACCTCGCCGGGCGTCACCTCCTCCTGGACCCCGAACATGTACGCCTACACGGCCGCCTTCGAGCGCCACGACTACGGCCTCGCCGCCTCCGCCTCGGTGCTGCTGGCCCTCGCCGCGGCGGGGCTCTCCTTCGCCGTCACCCGGCTCACCCGGGGCCGCTCCGAACGCCGCCGGGAGGCCGACGCATGACCACCACCGCCACCCGCCCCAGCAGCGCCCCGCCCGCCCGGCCGGAGCGCTCCGGCCGCCCGCGCCGCCCCTGGACGCTCTCCAAGGCCGCCGTGAACGGCACCCTGCTGCTGGCCACCTTCTACACCCTGTGGCCGCTCGGCTGGCTGCTCACCGCCTCCGCCAAGAACACCGCCGACCTGCTCGGCGGCAACTCCCTGGGGGCCGACAACTTCCAGCTCGGGCGGAACCTGGGCGACCTGGCCTCCACCGGCGACGGCATCTACTTCCGCTGGTACCTCAACTCGCTGCTGTACGCCGGGATCGGCTCCCTGCTGTGCGCACTGGTGTGCGTCGCGGCCGGCTACGCCTTCCACGTCTACCGCTTCCCCGGCAAGGAGAAGCTGTTCGGCCTGGTGCTGCTCGGCGTGCTGGTGCCCACCACGGCGCTCGCCCTGCCGATGTACCTGCTGGCCTCCGAGCTCGGCATCGTCAACACCTTCTGGGCGGTCTTCATCCCCTCGCTGGTCAACCCGTTCGGCGTCTACCTGGCCCGGGTGTTCTGTGCCGGCTACGTGCCGAACGAGGTCCTGGAGGCCGCCCGGATGGACGGCGCCGGGGAGCTGCGGACCTTCTGGTCGATCGGGCTGCGGATGGTGATGCCCGGCTTCGTCACCGTGCTGCTGTTCCAGTTCACCGCGATCTGGAACAACTTCTTCCTGCCGCTGGTGATGCTCTCCGACAACCGGCTCTTCCCGGTCAGCCTCGGCCTGTTCAGCTGGAACGCCCAGACCAAGGCCTTCCCCGAGTACTACCCGCTGGTCATCACCGGCTCGCTGCTCGCCGTGGTGCCGCTCGTGCTCGCGTTCGTGCTGCTCCAGCGGCACTGGAAGGCCGGTCTGACCGCGGGGAGCGTCAAGTGACCCCGGACCCCGCCTCCCCCTCCCCCGACCCCGCCTCCCCCGTGAGCGGCACCGCCGCCGGGACCGCGTCCGCCCCTTCGCCCGACCGGGAGACCACCGTGCCCGACAGCCGGCCAGCCTGCCGCCCCCGCGCCGTCCTCGCCATGCACCGCGAGCTCGCCGGCCGCCTGATCGACCCGCACACCATGGCCCGGCTCACCGCGCTGGCCGATCTCGACCCGGCGCTCGTCCTGGACGACTTCACCACCCCCGGGGCCCGCGCGGCACTCGCCGACGCCGAGGTGATCGTCTCCAGCTGGGGCTGCCCGCCGATCGACGAGGAGGTGCTGGCCGCCGCCCCGCGGCTGACCGCCGTCATCCACGCCGCCGGCTCGGTCAAGCACCACGTCACCGACGCCTGCTGGCGCCGCGGTCTGCAGGTCACCTCGGCGGCCTGGGCCAACGCCCTGCCGGTCGCCGAGTACACCGTCGCCGTCGTGCTGCTCGCCAACAAGCGGCTGCTGCCGATCCGCGAGGAGTACCGGCGCCGCCGCGCCCCGTACGACTGGCAGCTGGCGTACGCCACGGCGGGCAACTACCGGCGCACCGTCGGCATCGTCGGCGCCTCCCGGATCGGCCGGCGGGTGCTGGAGCTGCTGCGCCCGCACGACCTCGACCTGCTGCTGCACGACCCCTACGTCGACCCCGCCGAGGCCGCCCGGCTCGGCGCGCGCGCCGTCGGGCTGGACGAGCTGTGCGCCGCCTCCGACGTGGTGAGCGTGCACGCCCCCGAGCTCCCGGCCACCCGGCACATGATCGACGGCCGCCGGCTCGCGCTGATGCGCGACGGCGCCACCCTGGTCAACACCTCCCGCGGCTCCCTGGTCGACCAGGAGGCGCTGGTGCGCGAGACGGCCTCCGGCCGGCTGGACGCCGTCATCGACGTCACCGAGCCCGAGGTGCTGCCCGCCGACTCCCCGCTCTACGACCTGCCGAACGTCGTGCTCACCCCCCATGTGGCCGGCTCCCTCGGCGGCGAGCTGCACCGGATGGCCGCGGCCGCCGCGGACGAACTCGCCCGCTACACCGCCGGGCAGCCGTTCGCCCACCCCGTCCTCGCCGAGGACGTCCACCGCACCGCGTGAGCCCCGGCGCGCGCCCCCGGGCCGCGCGCCCGCGCAGCGCCTCCCACCACCCCCGCACCACGCGCTCCCCCGCACCAGCAACGAATCGGAGAACCCCCATGTCCCGCAGGGTGATCGGCATCGTCATGAACGGCGTCACCGGCCGGATGGGCTACCGCCAGCACCTGGTCCGCTCCATCCTGGCCATCCGCGACCAGGGCGGCCTGCCGCTCGGCGACGGCGAGACGCTGTGGCCCGAGCCCATCCTGGTCGGCCGCAGCGCCGACAAGCTCAAGGACCTCGCCGAGCGGCACGGCCTCACCCACTGGACCACCTCGCTCGACGAGGCCCTCGCCCACCCGCTCGCCGAGGTCTACTTCGACGCCCAGGTCACCCCCGCCCGGGAGGCCGCGCTGCGCACCGCGATCGCCGCCGGCAAGCACATCTACACCGAGAAGCCCACCGCGGAGTCGCTGGAGGCCGCGCTCGACCTCGCCCGCCTGGCCCGCGACGCCGGGGTGTGCAACGGCGCCGTGCAGGACAAGCTCTTCCTCCCCGGCCTGCGCAAGCTCAAGCGGCTGGTGGACGGCGGGTTCTTCGGCCGGATCCTCTCGGTGCGCGGCGAGTTCGGCTACTGGGTCTTCGAGGGCGACTGGCAGCAGGCCCAGCGGCCGTCCTGGAACTACCGCGCCGAGGACGGCGGCGGCATGGTCCTCGACATGTTCCCGCACTGGCGCTACGTGCTGGACGGCATCATCGCCCCGGTCCGCTCGGTGTACGCGCACACCGCCACCCACATCCCCGAGCGCACCGACGAGCGCGGGCGGCCCTACCGGGCCACCGCCGACGACGCCGCGTACGGCGTGTTCGAGCTGGAGGGCGGCATCACCGCCCAGATCAACTCCTCCTGGGCGGTCCGGGTGGACCGCGACGAACTGGTGGAGTTCCAGGTGGACGGCACCGAGGGCAGCGCCGTCGCCGGGCTGCGCGAGTGCCGCTTCCAGCACCGTGCGGCCACCCCCAAGCCGGTCTGGAACCCGGACCTGCCGGCGACCGAGCCGTTCCGCGCGCAGTGGCAGCGGGTGCCGGACAACGAGGAGTTCGACAACGGCTTCAAGGCGCAGTGGGAGCTGTTCCTGCGCCACGTGACCACCGGATCCCCGTACCACTGGGACCTTCTGGAGGGCGCCAAGGGCGTGCAGCTCGCCGAGCTCGGCCTGCGTTCCGCCCGCGAGGGACGCCGGCTGGACGTCCCCGAGCTGTCCCTGTGACGGCCCGCCGGCCGCACCCGGGCCGGCCACCACGCACCCGGCCGCCGGGGAACCGCCCGCCCCGCAGCCGCCCGCCGACGAGACGATTGCGCTGACACCATGACCGAGATCGACCTGCCCGGCCACGGCCGGATCCGGCTGCGCGAGCCCGCCGCCCTGCCGGCCTCGCCCATCGCCGCCCGCTCGCGGACGGCCTTCGCCGCCGCCCACGTGGTCGCCGACCCGCTGGGCGACAACGCCCCCGGCGCCCCCGCCGCCGTCGACTGGGACGCCACCCTCGCCTTCCGCCACCACCTGTGGTCGCTGGGCCTCGGCGTCGCCGACGCGATGGACACCGCCCAGCGCGGCATGGGCCTCGACTGGCCGGCCACCCGCGAGCTGATCACCCGCTCCGGCGGCGCGGCCCGCGCCTGCGGCGGCCGGCTGGCCTGCGGCGTCGGCACCGACCAGCTCGCCCCCGGCCCCCACCCGCTGGACGCCGTCCGGGCCGCCTACGAGGAGCAGCTGGCCGTGGTCCAGGAGGCCGGCGCCCGGCCGATCCTGATGGCCAGCCGTGCCCTGGCCGCCGCCGCCCGCGGCCCGGAGGACTACCTGGAGGTCTACGGCGGGCTGATCGCCGCCTCCGAGCAGCCGGTGCTGCTGCACTGGCTCGGCGAGATGTTCGACCCCGCGCTCGCCGGCTACTGGGGCTCCACCGACCTCGACGCGGCCGCCGCCACCGTGCTGGAGCTGATCGGCGCGCACGCCGACCGGGTCGAGGGCATCAAGGTCTCCCTGCTGGACGCCGGCCGGGAGATCGCCCTGCGCCGCGCCCTGCCGGCCGGGGTGCGGATGTACACGGGCGACGACTTCCACTACCCCGAGCTGATCCGCGGTGACGAACTCGGCCACAGCCACGCGCTGCTGGGCGTCTTCGACCCGATCGCGGCCACCGCCGCGGCGGCGCTGCGGGCACTGGACGAGGGCGACCTCGACCGCTACGAGGACCTCTTCGCGCCGACCGTGCCGCTGGCCCGGCACCTGTTCGCCGCACCGACCTTCCACTACAAGACCGGGGTGGTCTTCCTCGCCTGGCTGGCCGGCCACCAGGACCACTTCACCATGGTGGGCGGTGCGCAGAGCGGACGCTCGGTGCCCCACCTGGTGGAGCTGTTCCGGCTGGCGGACGCCGCCGGGGTCCTCCCCGACCCGGACCTCGCGGCCGCCCGGATGCGCCGGCTGCTCGCGGTCGCGGGGGTGACGGCATGAGCGGCACGCCCGCGGTGAACGGCCTGGACAGGCTGTCGCTCAACCAGATCACCACCCGGGGCTGGAGCCTCCCGGAGGCGGTGCGCGGCTGCGTGGACGCCGGCATCCCGGCCATCGGGCTCTGGCGCGACAAGGTCGCCGAGACCGGGCTGGCCCGCTCCGCGAAGCTCTGCCGGGACGCCGGACTCGCCGTCAGCAGCCTGTGCCGGGGCGGCTTCCTCACCGCCACCGGGCCCGAGGAGCGCCGGGCCGCGCTCGCCGACAACCTCCGGGCGATCGAGGAGGCCGCCGAGCTGGGCACCGACACCCTGGTGCTGGTCGTCGGCGGCCTGCCGGCCGGCAGCCGCGACCTGGTCGGCGCCCGCGCCGCCGTCGCCGACCTGCTGGGCGAACTCGCTCCGCACGCGGGCGACTTCGGCGTGCGGCTGGCGATCGAGCCGCTGCACCCGATGTTCTGCGCCGACCGGGCGGTGGTCTCCACCCTGGGCCAGGCGCTCGATCTCGCCGCCCCGCACCCGGCCCGGCAGGTGGGCGTCGTCGTGGACAGCTACCACGTCTGGTGGGACCCGGCGCTGCGCGAGCAGATCGCCCGCGCCGGGCGGGAGGAGCGGATCGCCTCCTACCAGGTGTGCGACTGGACCCTGCCGCTGCCCGCCGACGCCCTGCTCGGCCGCGGTCACGTCGGCGACGGCCACATCGACTTCCGCGCCCTCACCGACCTGGTCACCGCCGCCGGGTACCGGGGCTGGATCGAGGTCGAGATCTTCAACCAGCAGATCTGGGACACCCCGGGCGAGCTGACGCTGCGCACCCTGATCGAGCGCCACCTCACCCACCTGGCCCGGCCGTGAGGGTCGTCCTCGCGCCGGACTCCTTCAAGGGCACCGTCGCCGCCCGGGACGCCGCCCTGGCCCTGGCCGCCGGCTGGCGCTCGGTGCGGCCGGACGACGAACTGCTGATCCGTCCGATGGCCGACGGCGGGGAGGGCACCCTCGACGCGCTCGCGGCGGCCCTCCCCGGCGCCGTCGTGCACCCGGTCCCCGGCTGCACCGGCCCCGACGGACGGCCGGTCACCGGACGCTACGCGCTGCTGGCGGACGGCACCGCGCTGGTCGAACTCGCCGACACCGGCGGCCTGCCGCTGCTCGGCGGGGCCCTCGCCCCGCTCACGGCCGGCACCCGCGGCACCGGCGAGACCATCGCCGCCGCGCTGGACGCCGGGGCGCGGCGGGTGACCGTCGCGCTCGGCGGCTCGGCGTCCACCGACGGCGGCGCCGGGCTGCTGGCCGCCCTCGGCCTGCGCCTGCTGGACGACACCGGCGCCCGCCTCCCGGACGGCGGCGGCGCCCTCACCCGGGCCCACCGGCTCGACCGCACCGCCCTGCGCCCCGCGCCGCCGGGCGGTGTCCGGCTGCTGGCCGACGTCACCAACCCGCTGCTCGGCCCCACCGGAGCGGCCGCGGTCTACGGACCGCAGAAGGGCGCCGACCCGGCGCTCGTCGCCGTCCTGGAGGCGGGGCTGCGCCGCTTCGCCGAGCTGCTCGGGGGCGACCCGGCGCTCCCCGGCTCGGGCGCGGCGGGCGGCACCGCGTACGGCCTGATGACCGCCTGGGACGCCCGGGTGGTCCCCGGCGCGGCGGCGGTGGCCGAACTGACCGGGCTCGACCGGGCCCTCGCCGGGGCCGGCCTGGTGATCACCGGCGAGGGCCGCTTCGACGCCACCAGCCTGCTCGGCAAGGCGGTCGGCGAGGTGCTCGCCCGCGCCGGGCGCGCCGGTGTCCCCGCCCGGGTCGTCGCCGGCGAGGCCACCGGCCCCGGCGCGCTCACCCTCACGGAGCTGTCCGGCGATCCGGCCGACGCCCGTGCCCGGGCCGCCCACTGGCTCACCGCCGCCGGCGCCCGCCTGGCCCGCACCCACGCGGCGGGCTGAGCCGCCCCCGCACCGGACGGCCGAGGTGCGCGCGAGGTTTGTCCAATCCCCCGCCCCGCCCGGCCGTCCGGACGCCGCGCCCGGCCATTTCAAGACGATCTCCCGCACCTTTGTCGCCGCAGGTCACCGCGCGGGCATTCGCCGCCGGGCCGCCGCCACCGGTGGCGGTCCGGTGGATCCGTCGTCAAATTTCGAGTGCACGTTTCACATATCCCCCTCTTTGGAGCTCCCGGATGCTCTAGATTGACTTCACTGCTCACCGGCGGACACGGGCGACACCCTCCTGATCCACTGGTCCGGCGCCGAGGACGGCGGACCGTCGCGTCCCCGGCGGCAGTATGGGGGAGATCGATTCCCGGGGCCCGAACGCGGGGCCCCGGCCGCAAGGGGGCGACCCGCCGGCAGTTCCCCGTGCACCTCGGGGCTCCGGCCGGGGCGAGCCCGCCGACGTTCGGCGGGATGTTCAACAAGCGCTGCGAGAGCGGTATTTGGCGTGCGCGGGAGTGGGGACTCCCGCCGGCAGGAACAGCGCGGAACGACGGGAGGGCGGGGGCTCCCCTAGGGAGGAGCAGCACGGGAGGCGCAAGCCTCCCGGGGGGAGGAATCGTGTGGAGCGAGCACGTCGAACCCACGGGTGACCTGGAACGGAATGCGAAGCAGGGGGAAGGGGAAACGGTCCGCCCGTTACCGTCGGCGCAATCGGCGCAATCGGCACAGCGGCGTCCTCCGGCCGGCGGGAAGATCACCCGGCCGGGGATCGACTGGGAACAGCAGTACCGCCGGACGGTGATCACCAGCGATACCATGGCCACCGCATTCGTGGTGGCGGCGATAGGCGGTTTCTTCGGGGTCCGGGACGCCGCCAACTGGCACGAGAAATGGGGAATTCTCGCCTTCGGCACCGAGCTGCTGGTGCTGGGTTCACTGGCGGTGACCCGGTCCTGGGTGCCGGCCGTGCTCGGCCAGGGTGCCGAGGAGTTCCGCCGGCTCGGGCGCGCGCTGTTCACGGCGGCCGTCGTCCTGTCGCTCGGCGGGATCGCCCTCACCTCGCACAACATCAAGCTCTGGATCTTCGTGGCGATCCCGGCGATCACGGCCGTCACCATGACCGAGCGATACCTGCTGCGCGTCTGGCTGCACCGCAGGCGCAACGAGGGCCGGTGCCTGCGCCCGGTGCTCGCCGCGGGGAGCCCGGCGACGGTGCGCGACCTGATCGCTCGCACCCGCAAGTTCCCCCACCTCGGCTGGAAGGTCGAGGCGGTGTGCACGCCGTACACGCTCGGGCCGGGCGGTGACCGGCTGGACGGGGTGCCGGTGGTCGGCCGGCTGTCGGACGTCGCCAACCACGTGCGCCGCGACGGGTTCCGCGTGGTGGCGATCACCCCGGACCCGTACTGGACGCCGGACCGGCTGCAGCGGCTGGCCTGGAACCTGGAGGGCGGCGACGCGGAGATGGTCGTGGCCCCGGTGCTGATGGAGGTCGCCGGACCGCGCCTGCACGTCGACGCGGTGCTCGGCATCCCGATGCTGCGGGTCAGCATGCCGACCTTCACCGGGGGGCCGCGGGCGGTCAAGGAGGTCGTCGACCGGCTGGGCGCGGTGATCCTGCTGATCCTGTTCGCGCCGCTGATGGTGTTCGTCGGACTGCTGGTGATGGCGGACAGCGAGGGCGGGGCGTTCTACCGGCAGCCCCGGGTCGGCAAGGACGGCCGGCAGTTCACCCTGGTCAAGTTCCGCACCATGACCGCCGGGGCCGACCGGGCCAGGGCCGAGCTGGCCGCCCGCAACGAGGGCGCCGGGCTGCTGTTCAAGCTCCGCCGCGATCCGCGGGTGACCAGGGTGGGCGGGGTGCTGCGGCGCTACTCGATCGACGAACTCCCGCAGCTGTTCAACGTGTTGGCCGGATCGATGTCACTCGTCGGTCCGCGGCCGCCGCTGCCGGAGGAGTCGGCCGCGTACGGGCCGGACATCCGGCGGCGGCTGCTCGTCAAGCCCGGGCTCACCGGCCTGTGGCAGATCAGCGGGCGCAGCGACCTTCCGTGGGAGGAGGCCGTCCGGTTGGACCTGCGGTACGTGGAGGACTGGTCGCTCGCCCTGGACGCGGTGATCCTCTGGAAGACGCTGCGCGCGGTGCTCCAGGGGCAGGGGGCCTACTGATGCGCGGAAGGCGCCGGGCGCCCGGGGCGTCGTGCGGGACGTACGGGACATGCGGAACATGCGGAACGTGTGGGACTTGTGGAACCCGCGGGGCGCGCGGGGTGCGTGGGGGGCGTCGTCCGATCGACGCGCGGATGGCCGGCCACAAGGGCCTGCCCGAGGGGAGGAACGTTTCATGAGGGTCAGTGTCCTGGGGCTCGGCTACGTGGGCTGCGTGTCGGCCGCGTGCCTGGCCAGCCTGGGCCACGAGGTCATCGGGGTGGACGTCAACCAGGTGAAGGTGGACCTGGTCAACGACGGCAAGGCCCCGGTGGTCGAGGAGCGGATCGGCGAGATGATCGCCGAGGTCGTGCGGGCCGGGACGTTACGGGCGACCACGGACGTCCGCGAGGCGATCATGGGCAGCGAGGTGTCGCTGGTCTGCGTGGGCACCCCGTCGGAGCCCAACGGCAGCCTGTGCACCACCTACCTGGAGCGGGTCACCGAGGAGATCGGTGCCGCGGTGGCCGAGCGGGGCGGGCGGCAGACCGTCGTGTTCCGCAGCACCATGCTCCCGGGCACCTGCCTGAACCTGCTGGTGCCGATCCTGGAGAAGTACGCCGGCACCGCCGGGGTGGACTTCGGGGTCGCGGTCAACCCGGAGTTCCTGCGCGAGGGCACCAGCGTGCGGGACTTCTTCGACCCGCCCAAGACCGTCATCGGCGAGCTCGACCCGCACAGCGGCGACGTCGTCGCGGCGCTCTACGAGGGGCTGCCCGGCGAGGTGTTCCGGGTGCCGGTCCCGACCGCCGAGGCGATCAAGTACGCGGACAACGCCTTCCACGGCCTCAAGATCGGCTTCGCCAACGAGCTGGGCGCGGTCTGCCGGGCGCTCGGGGTGGACTCGCATCAGGTGATCGACGTGTTCCTGGCCGACCACAAGCTGAACATCAGCCCCGCCTACCTGCGGCCCGGCTTCGCCTTCGGCGGCTCCTGCCTGCCCAAGGACCTGCGCAGCCTGGTCCACGCGGCGCAGAGGGCCGACGTCGCGGTGCCGATCCTCTCCCACGTGCTGCCCTCCAACGCCGAACACCTGCGGCGCGCCCTGGAGTTGGTCGAGCGCACCGGAAAGCGCCGGGTGGGCCTGTTCGGCCTGTCCTTCAAGCCCGGCACCGACGACCTGCGCGAGAGCCCGCTCGTCGAGCTGGCGGAGCGGCTCTTCGGCAAGGGCTACGACCTGCGGATCCACGACCCCAACGTGAACCTCTCCCGGCTGCTCGGCGCGAACCGCGAGTACATCGAGACCAGGCTGCCGCACCTGGCGCAGCTGCTCACCGACTCCGTCGAGGAGGTGCTCGGCCACGCCGAGGTGTGCGTGGTGGGGACGAAGGACCCGGCCGTGCTGTCGGCGCTGCCGCACGGGGACGGCCCGCTGATCGTCGACCTCGTCCACCTGCCCGACGCCGCCGCGCGCCGGGCCGAGCCGGGGTACGTGGGCCTTGCCTGGTGACGCTGCCGGCCGCGACGGGCGGGGCCGTCGCGCGCTGGTCCTGGTGGAGAACCTCTCGGTGCCGTTCGACCGGCGGGTGTGGCAGGAGTGCACGACGCTGCGCGACGCCGGCTGGACGGTGGACGTCATCTGTCCGCGGGGGAGCAAGCGGGACACGGAGCCGGAGGCGGTGATCGACGGGGTGCGGATCCACCGCTACCCGTTGCGCGCCGCCACCGGAGGGCCGGCCGGCTACCTCCGGGAGTACGGCTCGGCGCTGTGGCACACGGCCCGGCTGGCCCGCAGGGTCGGCCCGGTCGACGTGGTCCACGCCTGCAACCCGCCCGACCTGCTGTTCCTGCCGGCGCTGTGGCTGAAGCGGCGCGGCGCCCGGTTCGTGTTCGACCAGCACGACCTCGTCCCGGAGCTGTACCTGTCCCGGTTCGACCGCGGCGAGGACCTGCTCTACCGCGGCGTGTGCGCGCTGGAACGGCTGACCTACCGGGCCGCGGACGTCGTGCTCGCCACGAACGAGAGCTACCGCGACACCGCGCTGCGCCGTGGCGGCCTGCGGCCGGAGGACGTCTTCGTGGTGCGCAGCGCGCCCGACACCGAGCGGTTCCGGCCGGTGGAGCCCGAGCCGGAGCTCAAGCGCGGAAAGCCCCATCTGCTGTGCTACCTCGGCGTCATGGGCCCCCAGGACGGCGTCGACTACGCGCTGCGGGCGCTGGCCAAGCTGCGCGACGAGGTCGGACGGACCGACTGGCACGCGGTGTTCATCGGCGCCGGCGACACCTTCGAGGCGATGGTGGAGCTGTCCCGGCGGCTCGGGCTCGCGGACCAGGTGGAGTTCACCGGGCGGATCCCGGACGCCGACCTGGCGCGCTACCTGTCCACCTCGGACGTCTGCCTGTCCCCCGACCCGCGCAACCCGCTCAACGACGTGTCGACCATGAACAAGGTCCTGGAGTACATGGTCATGGGCCGGCCGATCGTCTCCTTCGACCTGCGCGAGGCCCGGGTCTCCGCCGGTGACGCGGCCGTCTACGCGCCGGCCAACGACGAGTCGCGGTTCGCCGAGCTCGTCGCGGAGCTGCTGGACGACCCGGACCGGCGCGCCTGGATGGGCAAGACCGGCCAGGAGCGGATCAACGGGCCGCTCGCCTGGCGGAACTCCCAGCGCTCGCTGCTCGCCGCCTACGACGCCGCCTGCCGGGACGGCGCTCCGGGGCCGTCCGGCCGCCGGGGCCGGGCCGGGAAGAGGCCGCACCGTTGAGCGAGGAAGCGATACGCCTGGTCATGGTCGGCCGCGTCCTCCGTCGGCGCTGGCGGCTGCTCGCCGTCCTCGCCGTGGTGGGTGCGCTCGTCGGCTACGGCAGTTCGCTGCTGTTCCCGCCGCGGTACTCCACGGCGGCCTCGGTGCTGCTGCCGGGGGCGTGGCAGGAACGCGAGCTGATGACCCAGGCGCAGCTCGCGACCAGTTCGGTGGTGCTCGACCGCGCGGCCGCCACGCTCGGGCGGCCCTGGACCGGCGCCGGGCTGCGGGACCGGGTGAGCGCCACGGCCGCGGACGGGAACATCATCAAGGTCTCGGGCACCGGCGACACCCCGGAGCAGGCGCAGCAGCTCGCCGACCAGGTGGCGCAGCAGTTCGTGGCGTTCGCCGCCCGGCTCACGGGCGACGGCAGCGATGCCGAGGCCTCGCAGCCGCAGGCCCTGCGGCAGCTGGTGGCGCAGGCCAGCCGCCGCATCACCGAGTTGGCGGACTCGGCGAATCCGGGGCAGACGGTGGAGAGCGTGCAGACCCGCACCGAGCTGGCGAAGCTGCGCACCGCGCTGCAGGAGGCGGTCGGCAAGCTGGAGCAGGTCGACCCGGCGGCCGGCAAGGCCACCATGGTCGTGCTGGGACCGGCCGCCCGGCCGGAGGCGGCGACCGCGCCGACGACGACGCAACTCGTCGCCGGCGGGGCGCTGGCGTTCCTCCTGCTCGCGGTCGTCGGCCATCTCGCCGCGGCCCGGGCGAGCCGCCGGCTGCGCACCGAACCGGAGATCGCCGCGGCGCTGGGCTCGGTGCTCCTCGGCACCGTCGACGTCCCCGGGGACCGCGCGACGCGGCGGTCCGGGGCCGGGGGCCCGCGGGCCCTGGTCCGCCGGCTGCTGGGCACCGACGTCCGGTGGGACCTGCCGGTCCCGCACGCCTCCGGGGACGAGGCCGGCCGGCGGATCCGCTACCGGCGGGTGTGCGCCCGTCTGCGGGAGCGGCCGGCCTCCCCCCGGGAGCTGCTGGTCGTCGTCCCGGACGGCGACGGGACGGCCCGCCGGGCGGCCGGGCAGCTCGCCGCCGAGGCGGGGGGCGATCCGCTGCTGCGGGTGGTCGGGGTTCCGGTGTCCCGGCCGCTGGTGCCGGACCGTGACGAGGAGTCCGGGGTCCTGGTCGTGCTGAGCGCGGGCCACTGGACCGGGGCGGAGCTCGGCGGCGTCGCCGGGGCGTGCGCGGACGCCGGGCACGAGATCGTCGGCGTCGTCGTCGCCGCCGCGGTGCGGAACCGGGCGAAGCGGTCGTCCGGGCGCCGGTCGGACGGCGCCGCACCGGCGCTCACGGAAGGCGGCACGCCGGCGCTCGCGGAGGGTGCCACGCCGGCGCTCGCGAGCGGCGCCCGGCCGGCGCTCACGGTCGGCGACGAGACGGGGAGAGGCACGGGGTGACGACGAGTACGACGCCGGAGTCGCCGGCCGCCCCTCCCCTGGTCGACCTCCAGGGACTGGTGGTCGCGGTGCGCAGGCGCCGGCGCTTCTGGTGCTGCCTGGCGCTGCTCGGCCTGCTGGCCGGGACGGCGGCGGCGGTGCTGCGCCCGGCCCCGCCGAGCGCGGTGACCACGGTGCTGGTCGCGCACCAGGCGGACTCCCCGAACGATCCCGGCACCCTGATCCGCACCGACGCCGCCCTGTTGCAGACGGTGGGGATCGCGGGTGCGGCCCTGAAGGCCGTCGGGTCCGCGGACAGGCCGGTGGACTTCCTGGCGGACTACGGAGGCCTCGGCCTGACCAACAACCTGCTGCAGATCACCGTGAAGGCACGCACCGAGGAGGAGGCGGTGGCCCGGGCGAAGGCGCTGGCCGACGCGTTCGTCGCGGACCACGTGCGGCGGATCAACGAGGCCGCGGACGCCGAGGCGAAGTCCCTGCTCGACCAGCGCGACCGGATGCAGCAGGAACTCGCCCAGGTCAACCAGGAGATCGGGGACACCCCGCAGCAGAGCGGGCCGAAGGCGTCCGCCCGGCTGGAGGCGCTGTACGCCAGCCGGGCCGAACTCGGCTCGCGGATCACCGACTTCACCCGGCGCGCCGCGGAGGCGCACACCGGCACGCCCCGGCTGGTGGCCGGCACGCAGATCGTGGACGCCCCGCACGCGGTGCCGCGCTCGCTCGCCAGGACCGCCGCCACCGACGCCGCGATCGGGCTCGTCCTCGGGCTCGTCCTCGGGCTCACGGTGAGCGCGATCGGCGCGGTGGTGGCGGACCGCCCGGTGCTGCGCCGGGACATCGCGGCCCACCTCGGGGCGTCGGTGATCGCCGAGCTGCGCCGGGTGCCCCGGCCGCCGGCCGGGCGCTGGCAGCTCCCACGGACCCGCACGGCCCGGACCAGGCTCACCACGACCCTGGCCCGCGCCGTGCGCGAGTCCTCGGACGCGGTGTCACTGCTGGACCTGGGCTGTGCCCGCAGCACCGCGGCGATCGCCCTGGACCTCGCGGCCGCGCTGGCGCCGGAGGGTCCGGTGGTGGTGGTCGACGGCCTGCCCGGCCCGCAGCTCGCCGGGCGCCGGACGGCGCCGGACGGCCCGGCCGTGGTCCGCGGCGAGCCCGCCGGGGACGCGCCGTCCCCGCAGCGCCGGATCGGCGTCGGCTCGGTGGCGCCCGGCACGGCCTGGAGCGACCTGCGGTACCTGGGCGAGCGGACCGTGCTGGTGGTGCGGGCCGGGCGCGGCAGCGCCGCGTGGCTGCACACCGTGGCGCGTCAGCTCGCCGACCAGCGCATCGCGGTGATCGGCGTGGTGCTGATCGACCCCGATCCGCGCGACCGGACCGACGGCACGCTCTGGGACCGGCCGCACATCGTGACGCGCGGGCGCTACGAGCGGCCGGTCCGGCAGAGCGGGACCGGCCGGCGGCGGACCGGGCGCACGACCTTGTGGACCACACGGGTCCCGGACAGTGACCAGGAGGTGCGGTAGGACATGTGTGGCATCGCGGGCACGTACCGGTGGCCGGACGGGAAGGTCGTGACCGACCTGCTCACCGACACCCTCGCCCACCGCGGACCGGACGGCGCGGGCCGCTACAGCCATCCCGTCGGCGACGGCGAGGTGCACCTGGGGCACCGCCGGCTCGCCATCGTCGACCTGTCGGAGACCGGCGCCCAGCCGATGGTCTCCGACGGCCTCGTCCTGACGTACAACGGCGAGCTGTACAACGCGCCCGAGCTGCGGGCCGAACTGAAGGCCGCCGGGGTGCGCTTCCGCGGCACCTCCGACACCGAGGTGCTGCTGGAGGCGTGGCGGCGCTGGGGCACGGACTGCCTGCCCCGGCTGCGCGGCATGTTCGCGTTCGGGGTCTTCGACGAGCGCACCGGCGAGCTGGTGCTCGTCCGCGACCAGCTCGGCATCAAGCCGCTGTTCCTGGTCCGCCGCGGCGAAGGCCTGGTCTTCGCCTCCGAGCTCAAGGCGCTGGCGGCCGCCACCGGCGGGTCGCTGGAGGTGGACCACGCGGCGCTGGTGGCCTCGCTGCTGTACTACTGGGTGCCGGACTCGCGGTGCGCCTTCCGCGAGGCGGAGAAGCTGCCGCCGGGCAGCTGGCTGCGCTGCCGGCCCGACGGCCGGGTGGAGCGCGGCCGGTTCTGGCACCTGCGGGAGGTCGCCGCCGAGGGCCGGGAGCGGGCCCGCGCCGGCGAGCTGCCGGACCTCGCGGCCGTCGTCGAGGAGTCGACCCGGCGTCACCTGCTCTCGGACGTCCCGGTGGCGACCTTCCTCTCCGGCGGGCTGGACTCCAGCTACCTGACCGCGCTGGCGGCCCGCGACCGGCCCGGGATCTCCGCCTACACCATCGGTTTCCGCGCCGAGGACGCCAGGTTCGAGGCGATGCCGGACGACCTGCGCTACGCCCGGCAGGTGGCCCGGCGGTTCGGCGTCGACCTGCACGAGATCGAGATCGCCCCGGACGTGCTCGACCTGCTGCCGCGGATGACCTACCACCTGGACGAGCCGATCGGCGACCCCGCCGCGATCAACACCTTCCTGATCTGCTCGGCCGCCCGGGAGGCCGGGGTCAAGGTGATGCTCTCGGGGATGGGCGCCGACGAGCTGTTCGCCGGCTACCGCAAGCACCTGGCCAACCGGCTGGCGCTGCGCTACCAGCGCGTGCCGCGCCCGCTGCGGCGCGGACTGGCCGCGGCGGTGGACCGGCTGCCGGTCGCCACGGCCCGCCGGGGGCTGCGCTCGGTGCGGTTCGCCAAGCGCTTCCTCTCCTTCGCCGAGCTCCCGGAGGAGACCGCGTTCCGGCGCAGCTACACCATGTACGACCGGGAGGAGCTGCTCGCCCTGGTCGATCCGGACCTGGCCGGGACGGTCGACGACGTGCTGACCGAGCACGCGGACGTCTACCAGGACAACGACCTCGACGACTTCGTCAACCGGATGTGCCTGGGCGACGCCCGGATGTTCCTGCCGGGCCTGAACCTCGCGTACACCGACCGCTCCAGCATGGCCGCCTCCACCGAGGTGCGGGTGCCGTACGTGGACGTCGAGGTGGTCAGGGCGGCGTTCGCCGTGCCGGGCGACCGCAAGATCGTCGGACGCCAGGGCAAGGCGGTGCTCAAGGAGGCGGCCGCCTCGGTCCTGCCCCGGGAGATCGTGTACCGGCCCAAGGGCCTGTTCAGCGCCCCGCTGCGGGCCTGGATGAGCCGGGACCTGGCACCGCTGGTGCGCGAGGTGGTGAACGACGGCGAGCTGGTCCGCTCCGGCTTCCTGCGCCGCGACGCGCTGGCGCGGCTGGTCGCCGAGGACGCCGCCGGGAAGCAGGACTACTCCAAGCACCTGTGGCACGTGCTGACCCTCGAACACTGGTACCGCGGCGCGACCGCACGCTCCGGCCACAGCACCCATTCGACGGCGTAGCGCCCGGGCGCGGCGCTCACCCAACGGCAGAGGAACAAGGGGACTTCCGGTGAAACAGGTTGTGCAGAACTACAAGAGCGGCGAGCTGGCGGTGCTCGACGTGCCGGTGCCGGGGTGCAAGCCGGGCGGTGTGCTGGTCCGCAGCGCCTACTCGCTGATCTCCACCGGGACCGAGCTGATGAAGGTGTCCGAGGCCGGCATGTCGATGGTGGGCAAGGCCCGCTCGCGTCCGGACCAGGTGGCCAAGGTCATGCAGAGCGTGGCCGTCAACGGGCTGCCCGCCACCTACCGCAAGGTGATGGGCAAGCTGGACTCCTACACCCCGCTGGGCTACTCGCTGTGCGGGGTGGTCGAGCAGGTCGGCGCCGGGATCGACGACGTCAAGGTCGGCGACCTGGTGGCCTGCGCCGGCAACGAGCACGCGCTGCACGCCGAGCTGAACTGGGTGCCGAAGAACCTCTACACCCCCGTGCCGGACGGCCTCGCGCCGCAGCACGCGGCCTTCGGCACCGTCGGGTCGATCGCCCTGCAGGGCGTGCGCCAGGGCGAGCCGCAGCTCGGCGAGGTGGCGCTGGTCATCGGCCTCGGGCTGATCGGGCAGCTGGTGGTGCAGCTGCTGACCGCGGCGGGGGTGCGGGTCGTCGGGGCCGACCCCGACCCGGCGCGCTGCGAGCTCGCCGAGCGCCTGGGCGCCGCGGCCTGCGGGGATCCCGGGTCCGCCGCGGTGGAGGGCGCGGTCGCCGAGCTCACCGGCGGTCACGGCGTGGACCACGTGTTCCTGGCGGCCGGCGGCGGCAGCAACCAGCCCGTCGAGCTGGCCGCCCGGCTGGCCCGGGACCGCGGCCGGGTCGTGGACATCGGCAAGTGCCGGCTCGACCTGCCGTGGAACGCGTACTACGAGAAGGAGCTGGACGTCCGGTTCTCCCGCTCCTACGGCCCCGGGCGCTACGACCCGGAGTACGAGCTGCAGGGGCGGGACTACCCGATCGGCTACGTGCGCTGGACCGAGCGCCGCAACCTGGCGTGCTTCCTCGACCTCCTCGCCCGCGGCCGGGTCGACGTGGAGCCGCTGGTCTCCCACGTCGCCGAGTTCGACGACGCCGTCGAGACCTACCGGCGTCTGCAGGACGGCGACCTGAAGGCCGTGGCCGTGCTGTTCCGCTACCCCGGGGGCGCGCCGGCGGGAACGCCGGAGGCCCCCGCCGTGGCGGTCCCCGCGGTGCCCGAGGTGCGGCGCGGCGACCGGGCGTCCGCACCGGTGCGCCCGGCCGGCGCGCCGGTGCGGCTGGCGTTCGTCGGCGCGGGGAACTACGCGACCTCGATGCTGCTGCCGCACCTGGCCCGCCGCGAGGGCGTGGCGCTGTCCACGGTCGTCACCACGACGGCGCTGTCGGCGGCGAACGCGCAGCGGAAGTTCGGCTTCGCCCAGGCCACCACCGACCTCGACGCCGTGCTCGGCGACCCGGCCATCGACGCGGTGTTCGTGGTCACCCGGCACAGCTCGCACGCCGAGCTGACCCGCCGGGCGCTGCTCGCCGGCAAGGCCGTGTTCGTGGAGAAGCCGCTGGCCCTCACCGAGGACGAACTGGCCGGTGTGCTCGCGGCGGTGGAGGAGTCCGGCAACGACCGGCTGCAGGTGGGCTTCAACCGCCGCTTCGCGCCGCTGCTGCGCGAGGCCAGGAGCCGGTTCGGCACCCGGACCGGCCCGGCGAGCCTGCGCTACCTGGTCAACGCGGGCCGGCTGCAGCACGGCAGCTGGTACCTCCAGCAGGGCACCGAGGGTTCGCGGTTCGCGGGCGAGGGCGGGCACTTCATCGACACCGCGAGCTGGCTGCTGGGGGCCGACCCGGTCTCGGTGTACGCGGTCGCGCCGGCCGGCAACGAGGACCTCCAGGTCGTGCTGGGCTACCCGGACGGCTCCACCGCCACCCTCGGCTACGTCACCACCGGCGCGCCCGGCTTCCCCAAGGAGACCCTGGACCTGCTCGCCGACGGCAAGGTGCTCAAGCTCGACGACTTCGTCCGCGCCTCGGTGTACGGCGGCAAGCGGTGGGTCAGCTCGCGGCTGCCCAAGGCCCGGGACAAGGGCCAGTCCAACGAACTGGCCGCGTTCGTCAGGGCCGTGCGGACCGGCGGGCCGATGCCGGTGCCGCTGGAGTCGCTGGTCGCCACCACGGCGGCCACCCTCGCCGTGCAGACCGCGCTGGCCGGCGGCGCGCCGGTGTCGCTGGCGAGGCCGCGATGACCATGAGCGCGGGCTGGTACCTGCGGCGGCTGTCCCGGATGGGGCCGCGGGAGGTCGGGGGCCGGGTGGGCGACGCGGTGCGCCGCAGGCGGTGGCGCGCGGCGCCGCCGCCCCGCCCGGCCGTCGCCGGCGCCCGGTTCACCGCCGTGCTGCCCGCCGGGGCACTCGCCGCGGTGCCGCCGGACGCCGTCAAACGCCTGGTCGCCGGGGCGGACCGGCTGATGGACGGGCACGCCGAGTACTTCGGGGTGGAGCGCGACGACCTGGCCGACCCCGACTGGTGGCGCGACCCGAGGACCGGGCGCCGGGCGCCGTCCGGCTACGCCTTCGACGTGCCGTACCGCGACGAGGACGCGGTCGGGGACATCAAGCAGATCTGGGAGCCGTCCCGGCACCAGCACCTGACCGTGCTCGCCGCCGCCTACGCGCTCACCGGGGACGAGCGGTACGCCGAGCGGGTGGCCGGGCACCTGCGGTCCTGGTGGGCGGGCAACCCCCCGCTGCGCGGCGTGCACTGGATCAGCGGCATCGAGCTGGGCATCCGGCTGCTGTCCTGGGTGTGGGTGCGCCGGCTGCTCGACGGCTGGCCGGGCGCGCCCGCGCTGTTCGAGGAGAACCC
Source organism: Kitasatospora sp. NPDC015120 (assembly GCF_043080305.1). Classification (NCBI taxonomy): domain Bacteria; kingdom Bacillati; phylum Actinomycetota; class Actinomycetes; order Kitasatosporales; family Streptomycetaceae; genus Kitasatospora; species Kitasatospora sp. NPDC015120. The sequence goes on from NZ_JBIBVJ010000019.1 coordinate 88,569, forward strand.
GGTGGCGCTGGACCAGATCTGGCACCACCAGCGCTGGCTGGCCGCCTTCCCCAGCCGGGGGTCCTCGGCGAACAACCACGTGATCGCCGAGGACGCCGGGCAGTTCGCCGCGGCCTGCGCGTTCGGCTGGTTCCCCTCCTCGCCGCGCTGGCGCTCCGCCGCGCTGCGGTCGCTGGAGCGGAACCTGCGCGCCAACACCTTCCCCTCCGGCCTCAACCGCGAACTGGCCACCGAGTACCACGGGCTCGTCCTGGAACTCGGCCTGGCCGCGGTCGCCGAGGCGGACGCCGCCGCCGTGCCGGTCCCCCGGACCGTGCGGCTCGTGCTGCTGCGGATGACCGACGCGCTCGCGGCCGTCGTGGACAACCGGCTGCGGCCGCCGCGCCAGGGCGACGCCGACGACGGGCACGGGCTGGTGCTGGACGGCGCGGGCACCGACCGCTGGGGCTCGCTGCTGGCCACCGGGGAGGCCGTGTTCGGCCGGCTCCCGTGGTGGCCCGCGGTGAGCGGCGGCGATGTGCGCACCCCGCTGCTGGCCGCGCTCGTCCGGCCGTACGGCCAGGACGGCACGGTGCGCCGCCCGGCCGCCCGGCCGGCGCACTTCCCCGACGCGGGCCTGACCGTCCTGCGCGGCGGGGAGGATATCTGGTGCCGCTGCGACGGCGGGCCGCACGGCTTCCTGTCCATCGCCGCGCACGCCCACGCGGACGCGCTGTCCGTGGAGGTGCGGCACGACGGCGTCGACGTGCTCGCCGACCCGGGGACGTTCTGCTACCACGGGCAGCCCGAGTGGCGGCGGTACTTCCGCTCGACGCTGGGCCACAACACCCTGGAGCTGGACGGCACCGACCAGTCCGTCTCCGGCGGCCCGTTCCTGTGGACCCGGCACGCCCGCAGCCGCGTCCTCGCCGCGGAGTCCTCCGGCGGGACGACGGCCCGCTGGTGCGCCGAGCACGACGGCTACCAGGACACCGTGCACCGCCGCCGGGTGGAGCTGACCGCCGGGAGCCGGGAGCTGCGGATCACCGACGAGGTGCGCGGCCCGCGCCGGGCCGTGCGCCTGGCGTTCCACCTCGGCCCGGCGGTCACCGCCGAGCTGACGGGCAACCGGGCGGTGCTGACCTGGACCCGGGACGGCGAGGACCGCTCCGCCGTGCTCGACCTGCCCGGGCAGCTGTCCTGGCGGGCGCACCGCGGCGAGAGTGCACCGCCGCTGGGCTGGTACTCCCCCGGCTTCGGACGCAAGGAGCCCGCCACCACGCTGGTCGGCACCGGTGCCGCCGACGACGCGCAGGGGTTCGTCACCGTCCTCGGGTTCGGCGGCTAGGGAAGGGGCGGGGCGTGCGGATCACGAGGTGGACCCGGGGGGCGTCGGTGGCACGGGCGGTGGCACGGGTGGCGGCGCCGGCCCTGGCCCTGCTGCTGGTGGTCACCGGCTGCACCGGCACGCCGTCCGGCCCGGCGGGGCCGAGCGGCGCGTCGTCCGCCCCGCCGTCCGGGCCGGCGGCCGCGGCCCGGGTGTGCGACCACGCGGCGCCGGGGCCGGCGACGGCGCCGCCGGGCGCGGTGACGGTCGACCCCGCGGTGGTCGACGACCTGGCCGCGAAGACCAGGAACAGCCCCCCGAACACCACGTTCTGGCTGCTGCCGGGCACCCACACGCTCCAACCGGACCGCTACGCCCAGGTGATGGCCAAGGAGGGCAACACCTACCTCGGCGCGCCGGGCGCGGTGCTCGACGGCCGGCGCACCAACAACTACGCGTTCAGCGGCACCGCCCCCCGCGTCACCATCCGCCACCTGACCGTGCAGGGCTTCGTCGCGCCGCACGACGAGGGCGTGGTCAACCACGACATGGCCGACGGCTGGGTGATCGAGAACACCACCGTCCAGGACAACTCCGGCGCCGGGCTGATGGCCGGTGCCCACCAGCAGCTGCGCGCCAGCTGCCTGCGCCGCAACGGGCAGTACGGCATGAACGCGTACAAGACCGGTGACTCCATCAAGGGCCTGGTGGTGGAGGGCAACGAGGTCACCGGCAACAACACCGACGACTGGGAGCGGCAGCAGCCGGGCTGCGGCTGCACCGGCGGCATCAAGTTCTGGGCCGTGGACGGCGCCGACGTGCGCGGCAACTGGGTGCACGACAACCGGGGACCCGGGCTGTGGGCGGACAACAACAACAACGACTTCCTGATCGAGGACAACCTGCTGGAGGCCAACGACGGTGCCGCGCTGGTCTACGAGACCAGCTACAACGCGGTCGTCCGGGGCAACACCGTCCGGCGCAACACCTGGGCCGAGGGCCGCGGGCACACCGCCGACGGCGACAACTTCCCCTACGCGGCGGTCTACCTGTCGGAGTCCGGCGGGGAGCCGCGGGTCCCGGCCCGCACCGACCGGATCGAGATCCACCACAACGTCCTGGAGGACAACTGGTCCGGGATCACCCTGTGGGAGAACGCCGACCGGTTCTGCAACAGCCCGGCCAACACCTCGACCGGCTACTGCACCCGGCTGGTCAAGGACACCGCGAGCTGCGCGGAACCGGCGATCGGCACCGCCCCGCTGTACGGCGACTGCCGGTGGAAGACCCAGCGGGTGGACATCCACGACAACCGTTTCAGCCTCGACCCGTCCGTGGTCGGGTGCACGACGGAGTGCGGCCGGATGGCGGTGCTCTCCAACTACGGCACCTATCCGGACTGGTCGCCGTACAAGGGCAAGCGGGTGGCCGAGGCGCTCACCCTCGGGCAGGACAACCGCTGGCACGACAACGACTACCGGGGTCCGTGGAGCTTCGTCGCCGACGACCCGGACCGGCCGCTCGACCCCGCGCGGTGGCAGGGCGACCCCTACCGGCAGGACACCGGCAGCACCTTCGCCCCGCGGGCGGGTGGTTGAGATGGGCGCGGACGCGGTGCGCGGCACCCCGAAGGCCGTCTGGATCGTCTGGGCGCTGCTGGGCCTCAACACGCTCGGCTCCGCCGGGGCGAAGACCATCGTCCGGCTGCCCCGCTCGCTGATCCAGATGGCGACCATGGGCGCGCTGGTCTCCGCGTTCGCGCTGGCGCTCGCGCTCAACCTGCGGCTGCGCGTGCGGGCCAGCAGCTTCCTGGTGCTGCTCAGCCTGCTGCTGGTGCCGAGCCTGATCTCCAGCCTGCGCCTGGAGGTCGGGGCCGGGGCGCTGTTCCGCTGCGCCCGGCTGACGATCTTCATCGCCACGCTGTGGCTGCTCAGCCGCTGGTGGACGGGCGGCCTGCTGTTCGTGCGGACCCACATCCGGATGTACTTCGGGGTGCTCGTGCTGGTGGCCGCCGGGCTGGTCATCTCCCCGGGCACCGCCATGCCCGAGTACTACGGCGGGCGGCTGGTCGGCGCGCTGTGGCCGCTGACCCCGCCGCAGATCGGCCAGTACTCCGCGGTGATCATCGGCCTCACCGTGCTGCTCCTGCTGGGCCGCGAGACCACCGGGACCAGCGCGGCCGTGGTCATCGTGCCCACGCTCGTCCTGCTCGCGATGACCCACACCCGGACCGCCACGGTCGGCCTGCTCGTCGGGCTGGCGCTGGCGATCGGCTCGCTCCTGCTGACCAGCGCCGCCGCCCGGCGGTTCTTCACCTGGGCGGTGGTGAGCGCCGCGGTGGCCGCGGTGGCGTTCTCCTCCGCGCTGCAGTCGTGGTTCATGCGCGGGCAGAGCAAGGAGAACTTCTCCAACCTCACCGGCCGGGCCAAGGTCTGGGACGCCCTGCTGTCGGCGCCCCGGACGCTCCCGGAGCGGGTGTTCGGCGTGGGCCTGGGCGACAAGTCCTTCGGCGGGCTGCCGATCGACAACAGCTGGCTGGCCGTCTACAACGAGCAGGGCCAGGCCGGCATCGTCCTGGTGGCGGCCGTCCTGGTGGTGCTGTTCGGTGTCGCGCTGCTGCGCCCGCCCTCGCTGCCGAGGGCCTGCGCGATCTTCCTGATCAGCTACGTCGCCCTCTCCTCGTACACCGAGGCCGGGCTCGGCGACGCCTCGCCGTACCTGCTGCACCTGGCCCTGGCCGCATCGCTGCTCGCCACCCCCGCCGCGGCCGCGCCCGCGACGACGCCCCTGACGACGCCCGCGCTCCCGTGGCGGCTCACCGCCCGCCGGGAGCGGAACCGGGAGGTGACCTGACCATGCACGTCCTCGTGGTGCACAACCGCTACTCCTCGGCGCAGCCGAGCGGGGAGAACAGGGTCGTCGACGAGGAGTCGGCGCTGCTCCGGGCGGCCGGCCACCGGGTCGACCTGTTCGAGCGGCGCAGCGACGACATCGCCGCCCGGTCCCTGCCCGGCAAGGTCGCGGTGCCGCTGCTCGTGCCGTGGAACCCGGGCGTGCGCAAGGAGCTCGCCGCCCGGCTGCGCGCCGGGCGACCGGACGTGGTGCACGTCCACAACGTCTTCCCGCTGCTGTCGCCGGCGGTCCTCGCCGCCTGCGCCGACGCCGGGGTACCCGTCGTCGCCACACTGCACAACTACACCCAGGTCTGCCCGCCGGGCACGCTGCACCGCGACGGCCGGCCGTGCACCGAGTGCGTCGGGTCGGTGGCGGCGCTGCCCGCCGTCCGGCACGGCTGCTACCGCGACTCGCGGTTGGCGACGGTGCCGCTCGCGGTCAGCCTGTCGGTCAACCGGCGGCGCTGGTGGTCCGGCGTGGAGCGGTTCTTCTGCATCTCCGCGACGCAGCGCGACCTCCTGGTGCGCTCCGGGATGCCGGCCGAACGGCTGCTGGTGAAGCACAACTTCGTGCCCGAGCCGGGCGTCCGCCGGGAGGGCGCCGGCGAGCACCTGCTCTTCCTCGGCCGGCTCACCGAGTCCAAGGGCGTGCGGCTGCTGATGGCCGCGTGGGACGCGGTCGCGGCGGACGGCGGCGTGGGCGTGCCGCTGGTGCTCGCGGGCGCGGGCCCGCTGGAGGCCGAGGTGACCGCCTGGGCGGCGGGCCGCGAGGACGTGCGCTACGCCGGCCTGTACAGCCCGGAGCAGTGCCGGCAGGCGCTCGCCCGCTCGGTCGCCGTGGTGGCCCCCTCGATGGCCCGGGAGACCTTCGGCCTGGTGGTCGCGGAGGCGATGGCGGCCGGGGTCCCGGCCGTCGCCGCCGCGCACGGCGCGTTCGTCGAGCTCGTCGAGGACGGGGTGAGCGGCCTGCTGCACCGGCCGGGCGACGCGGACTCGCTCGCGTCCTGCCTGCGCCGGATCACGGCCGGGCCGGCCGCCAACCGGGAGATGGGCCGCACGGCCCGGCACCGATACGACCAGGACTTCAGCCCGGCCGTGGGGCTGGAGCGCCTGGTGGAGGGGTACCGCACCGCGATCGCGGGTCGGTCCGGCGGCGCCGACGGCGCGCCGCCGGTGGGGAACACCAACGCTGACCCGCGCCGGGGCACCCGCGCGGGCAGGAAATGGGGGCAGTAGATGACACGATGCCGACTCTGCGGCTCGACGGCGCTGGGGAGCGTCGTCGACCTGGGGGCGACCCCGCCGTGCGAGAGCTTCCTCGCCGCGGACGAGCTGGACCGGCCGGAGCAGACCTACCCGCTGCACCTGCGGGTCTGCACCGACTGCTGGCTCGCCCAGATCCCGCCGCTGATCACGCCGGAGGAGACGTTCACCCAGTACGCCTACTTCTCCTCGTACTCGACGTCCTGGGTGGAGCACGCCCGCGGCTTCGTCGCGGGGGCCGTGGAGCGGCTGGGCCTCGGCCCCGGCTCCTTCGTGGTCGAGGTGGCCAGCAACGACGGCTACCTGCTGCGGCACGTGGTGGACCGGGGCATCCGCTGCCTCGGCATCGAGCCGTCGGTGAACGTCGGCGGCGCCGCGCGGGAGGCGGGCGTGCCCACGCTCACCGAGTTCCTGGACCCGGTCACCGGCGCGGCCGTGCGGGCCGAGCACGGCCCGGCGGACCTGGTGGTGGCCAACAACGTGTACGCGCACATCCCCGACGTGATCGGGTTCACCCGGGGGCTGCGCGCCCTGGTGGCCGACGACGGCTGGGTCTCGATCGAGGTGCAGCACCTGCTGACGCTGATCGAGGAGAACCAGTACGACACGATCTACCACGAGCACTTCCAGTACTACACGGTGGCGTCCGCGGCCCGGGCGCTGGAGAGCGGCGGCCTCACGCTGGTGGACGTCGACCTGCTGCCCACGCACGGCGGTTCGATCCGGCTGTGGGCCCGCCCGGCCGAGGCGGCGGGCGAGCCGTCCGCGCGGGTGACCGACGTCCTGGAGCGGGAGAAGGCCGCCGGGCTGCGGGAGCTGTCCGGGTACACCGAGTTCTCGGCCCGCGTCGCCAAGGTCCGCCGGGACCTGCTGCGCTTCCTCGTCGAGGCCGCCGAGCGCGGCGAGACGGTCGTCGGCTACGGCGCGCCGGGCAAGGGCAACACCCTGCTCAACCACTGCGGCATCCGGCCCGACCTGCTGCCGTACACGGTCGACCGCAACCCCTACAAGCACGGCCGGTTCACCCCCGGCACCCGCATCCCGATCCTGCCGCCCGAGCAGATCGCCACCGACCGGCCGGACTACGTCCTCGTCCTCCCGTGGAACCTGCGGGAGGAGCTGACCGAGCAGCTGTCCTACGTGCACGCCTGGGGCGGCCGGCTGGTCTTCCCCGTCCCGGAGCTGACCGTCGTGGAGGTGAAGCCGTGAAGGTCGTCCTGTTCTGCGGCGGCTACGGACTGCGGATGCGCAGCGGGGCCTCCGACGACGTGCCCAAGCCGATGGCGATGGTCGGCCCGCGGCCGCTGATCTGGCACGTGATGCGCTACTACGCGTACTTCGGGCACACCGAGTTCATCCTGTGCCTCGGCTACGGGGCCCACCACATCAAGGACTTCTTCCTCAACTACGAGGAGACGACGTCCAACGACTTCGTGCTGCGGGGCGGGCGGACCGAGCTGCTGTCCACCGACATCGCCTCCTGGACGATCACCTTCGCCCAGACCGGCATCGAGTCGCCGATCGGCGAGCGGCTGCGCCGGGTGCGCCACCACCTGGACGGCGACGAGATGTTCCTCGCCAACTACGCCGACGTGCTCACCGACGCCCCGCTGCCGGAGATGATCGACGCGTTCGCCCGGCGCGACGCCGGCGCCTCGATGATGGTGGTGCCGCCGCAGTCCTCGTTCCACTGCGTGGAGCTGGGCGAGGACGGCCTGGTGGGGGGCATCACCGCGGTGAGCGAACTGCCGCTGTGGGAGAACGGCGGCTACTTCGTGCTCCGTCAGGAGATCTTCGACCACATCCCGGAGAACGGGGACCTGGTGGCCGACGGCTGCACCCAGCTGGCCAAGCGCGGCCGGCTGGTGGCGCACCAGCACCGCGGCTTCTGGAAGCCGACCGACACCGTGAAGGAACGGGCCGCGCTCGACCTCGCCTACTCCCGGGGCGACCGCCCCTGGGCGGTGTGGGAGCGGGACGGCGCGGGAGCGGGTCCGGCCGGCGGCGGCAGCGGCGCCGGGGCGGTGACCGGGTGATCCGGCTCGGGCCCGGGCGCCCGGAGCGGATCGTCGCGCTGGGGGCGCACTGCGACGACATCGCCATCGGCGCCGGCGGCACCCTGCTGGCGATGTGCCTGGCGCGCCCGGGTCTGCGGGTCGACGCGCTGGTGCTCTCCGGCGGCGGGGGCGAGCGGGAGCAGGAGGAGCGGGCCGCGCTCGCCGCCTTCTGCCCGGGCGCCGAGCTGCACCTGACCGTGCTGAAGCTGCCGGACGGCCGGCTGCCCGCGCACTGGGACGAGGCCAAGGCCGCGGTCGAGGAGCTGCGCGGGCGCACCGAGCCGCAGCTGGTCCTCGCCCCGCGCACCGAGGACGCCCACCAGGACCACCGCGGCCTGGCCCGGCTGGTGACCACGGCGTTCCGCGACCACCTGGTGCTCGGCTACGAGATCGTCAAGTGGGACGGCGACCTCGGCCGCCCGACGGCGTACCAGCCGCTGTCCCCGGAGGTCGCCGAGCAGAAGGTGCGGCTGCTGCAGGAGCACTACCCCTCGCAGCGGCACCGGCCCTGGTACGACCGGGAGGCCTTCCTCGGGCTGGCCCGGATCCGCGGCATCGAATGCCACGCGCGCTACGCCGAGGCGTTCGCCGTCGCCAAACTCGTTCTCGATCTGGAGGGTTGAACCTTGCGCGTACTGCTGACCGGACACCAGGGCTATCTGGGCACCGTGATGGCCCCGGTCCTGGCGGCCGCGGGGCACGAGGTCGTCGGGCTGGACGCCGGCCTGTTCGCGGACTGTCTGCTCGGCCCGGCGCCGGCCGACCCGCCGGGGCACCGGGTGGACCTGCGCGACGTCACGGCCGAGCACGTGGCCGGGGTGGACGCGGTGATCCACCTGGCCGCGCTGTCCAACGACCCGCTCGGCTCGCTGGCGCCGGACCTCACCTACGACATCAACCACCACGCCTCCGTGCGGCTGGCCCGGCTGGCCCGCGACGCCGGGGTGCGGCGCTTCCTGTACGCCTCGACCTGTTCCGTCTACGGGGCCGCCGGCGGCGACGACCTGGTGGCCGAGGACGCCCCGCTGCGCCCGGTGACGCCGTACGCGGAGTCCAAGGTGCGGGTGGAGGACGACCTGCACGAGCTGGCCGACGGCGACTTCAGCCCGGTGTACATGCGCAACGCCACCGCCTTCGGCCACTCGCCCCGGCTGCGGGCCGACATCGTGCTGAACAACCTGGTGGGCCACGCGCTGCTGTCCGGTGAGGTGCTGGTGCTCTCCGACGGCACGCCCTGGCGCCCGCTGGTGCACGCCGCCGACATCGCCCGGGCCTTCACGGCCGCGCTGGCCGCGCCCCGGGAGGCGGTGCACGACCGGGCGTTCAACATCGGCAGCGAGGCCAACAACGTCACCGTCGCCGAGATCGCCGCGCAGGTCGCCGAGGCGGTGGCCGGCGCCACGGTGCGGATCACCGGGGAGAACGGCAGCGACCCGCGGTCCTACCGGGTGGACTTCTCCCGGTTCCGGGCCGCGCTGCCCGGCTTCGACTGCGAGTGGACGGTGAAGCGCGGGGCGATCGAACTCGCGGACGCCTACCGCGCGTTCGGACTCACCCGGGAGGGCTTCGAACAGCGCTTCACCCGGCTGGCGGTGCTGCGTGCGGCGTCCGAGGCCGGCACCGTCGACGACACCCTGCGGTGGCGCCGGTGACCGCGGACGGCGAGGCGATGCACGCGCTGGTGGAGCGGCTGTACCCGATCTGCCGGAGCATCACCGGCGACGGGGTGCGCGCCACCCTGGACATCGTCGGCGAGTACCTCCCGCTGCAGGTGCACGAGGTGCCGACCGGGACCCAGGTGCTCGACTGGACGGTGCCGCAGGAGTGGAACATCCGGGACGCGTACATCGCCGACGGCACGGGACACCGGGTCGTCGACTTCGCCGCCTCCAGCCTGCACGTGCTCGGCTACAGCGTGCCGGTGTCGGCGGTCATGCCGCTGGCCGAGCTGCGCGACCACCTGCACACCCTGCCCGACCACCCGTCCTGGGTGCCGTACCGCACCAGCTACTACCAGCCGCAGTGGGGGTTCTGCCTGGCCCAGGAGACCCTGGACGCGATGCCGGACGGCGCGTACGAGGTGCGCATCGACTCCACGCTCGCCGACGGCCACCTGACCTACGCCGAGCACGTCGTACCCGGGCAGGTCGCCGACGAGGTGATCGTCTCCTGCCACGTCTGCCACCCCTCGCTGGCCAACGACAACCTGGCCGGCGTCGCGGTGGCGGTCTTCCTGGCCCGGGAGCTGGCGGAGCGCACGCCGTACTACACCTACCGGTTCGTCTTCGCGCCGGGGACCATCGGGGCGATCACCTGGCTGGCCCGCAACGCGGAGCGGATCGAACGGGTCAGGCACGGGCTGGTGCTGGCCTGCGCGGGGGACCGGGGCGAGCTGACGTACAAGCAGAGCCGGCGCGGTGACGCGGAGATCGACCGGGTGCTGCAGTACGTCCTGCGCACCTCCGGACGCCCGCACCGCGTCAACGCGTTCACGCCGTACGGCTACGACGAGCGGCAGTACTGCTCGCCCGGGTTCGACCTCGGCGTCGGCTCGCTCACCCGGACCCCGTACGCCGGGTACCCCGAGTACCACACCTCGGCGGACAACCCGGACTTTGTCTCCCCGGAGGCGATGGCGGACACGCTGGCGGTCTGCCGGGAGGCGTTCGCCGTGCTCGACCGCAACCGGCGCTACGTCAACCTCAGCCCCTACGGCGAACCGCAGTTGGGCCGACGCGGGCTGTACGACTCGCTCGGCGGGCGCAGCGACGCCAAGCAGGCCCAGCTGGCCATGCTCTGGGTGCTCAGCCTCTCCGACGGCGAGCACGGGCTGCTGGACGTCGCCGAGCGGTCCGGGCTGCCGTTCGAGGCCGTCGCCGTCGCGGCCGGCGCCCTGCACGGCGCCGGGCTGATCAAGGCCTGACGCCGATGACCACCGAGGAGGAGAGCAGCACGACGCCGGCGGCGCCGCCCGCGGGGACCGCGCGCGGCGGACGGGGCGGACGGGGCGGACGGGGCGTCGCCGGGCGGCTGTCCTGGGGCCTGGCCGACCAGGCGGTCTCCAGCATGACCAACTTCGCCGTGGGCGTCTTCGTGGCCCGCTCGCTGGGGGTGACCGCGTTCGGCGTGTTCAGCCTGGCCTGGCTGACCTACGGCCTGGTGCTCAACGTCGCCCGCGGGCTGGCCACCGACCCGCTGATGGTGCGGTTCAGCGGCGTGCCGGAGGCGCTCTGGCGCGCGGCGGCGGCCCGGTCCTCGGGGACGGCGCTGGTCATCGGCTCCTCCCTCGGCGCCGGGTGCCTGCTGGTCGGGCTGGGCCTCGGCGGACGGATCGGGCCCGCGTTCGTCTCGCTCGGCCTCGCCCTGCCGGCGCTGCTGCTGCAGGACTCCCGGCGGTTCGCGTTCTTCGCCGCCGGCGCCGGGCGGAAGGCCTTCACCAATGACCTGGTGCAGGGCGTCGCGCTCGTCCCGGCGATGGTCGTGGCGGCCCGGGTGGGCACCGTGGCCGCCTTCCTGCTGGCCTGGGGCGCCGCCGCCGCGGTGGCCGCCGGGTACGGCTTCCTGCAGTCCGGCATCCGGCCCCGGGTGACCGGGGCCCGCGGGTGGCTGCGCGAGCAGCGCGACCTCGGCAGCCGGTACCTGGTCGAGAACGTCAGCCTCAGCGCCGCCGGCCAGCTGCGGGCGTACGGGCTGGGCGCGATCGCCGGGGTCGGCGCGGTGGGGACGGTGCGGGGCGCCGAGCTGCTGCTCGGCCCCTTCCTCGCCCTGCTGATGGGCCTGTCCCTGGTCACCGTGGCGGAGGCGGCCCGGGTGCTGCGGCAGGCCTCGCACCGGCTCGGCGGGTTCTGCCTGCGGCTGGGCGGCGGGCAGGCCGCCGCCGCGCTGCTGTGGGGCGGCGCGCTGCTGCTGATGCCGGACCGGCTCGGCGAGCTGGTGCTCGGCGACGTCTGGCACTCCTCCTCCCAACTGATCGTGCCGGCCACCCTCGGCGTCGCCGGCGCGGGCCTGGGCACCGGCGCGGCGGCCGGGCTGCGGGCGCTCGCCGCGGCCCGGCGCAGCCTGCGCTGCCAGCTGTTCGCCTCCGCCTGCTACCTCGGCGGCGGGCTCGGCGGCGCCGCCCTGGCCGGTACGGCCGGCTCCGCCTGGGGCGTGGCCACCGCCACCGCCTGCGGCTCGGCCGTGTGGTGGCAGCAGTTGCGGGCCGCCCTGCGCGAACACCACCGCGCCCCCATGACCGAACCAGAGAACGACATCCCCGAAGTGAGGACGCCATGACCGCGGTTCCCCGGTTGAGCATCGGGCTGCCCGTCTACAACGGCGAGGAGTACCTCGCCGAGTCGCTCGACGCCCTGCTCGGCCAGACCTACGAGGACTTCGAGCTGGTCATCTCCGACAACGCCTCGACCGACGCGACCCAGGAGATCTGCCGCCGCTACGCCGCGCAGGACTCCCGCATCCGCTACCTGCGGCTGCCGCGGAACATCGGCGCCTCGCCGAACCACAACCGCGTGTTCGCCGAGTGCCGGGGCGAACTGTTCAAGTGGGCCTCGCACGACGACCTCTACGCCCGGGACCTGCTGCGGCGCTGCGTGGAGGCGCTGGACGAGCGGCCGGAGGTGATCCTCGCGCACGCCGACCAGGCGGTCATCGACGGCGACGGCCGGGTGAAGGTCCCCTACGAGTACGGGCTCGCCACCGCCTCGCCGCACGCGCCGGAGCGCTTCCGCAGCATGCTGTTCGAGCCCGGCGGCGACGACTTCTACGGGGTGATCCGGGCCGAGGTGCTGCGCCGGGTGAAGCCGCTCGACAGCTACCACCACGCGGACCGCACCTTCGTCGCCGAGATCGGCCTGCGCGGCCCCTTCCACCAGGTGCCGGAGCTGCTGTACTTCCGCCGCGACCACCCCACCCGCGCCGAGCGGGCCAACCCCTCCAAGCGCTCCCGGTGCGTCAACCTGGACCCGCGCCGGGCGGGCCCGCTGCACCCGACGCCGCGGCTGCTCGCCGAGTACGTCTGGGGGTTCGTCGCGACGATCCGGCGGGTGCCGCTGTCCCCCGCCGACCGGCGCGCCTGCTACCGCCACCTGGCCGCCTGGGCGGCCAGCCGCGTCCGGCCGGGCGCCGGCGAGCGGGTCGAGGACCGGGCGCCCGTCGACCCGGACCGGCTCGCCGTCCCGGTGGACGCACTGGTCGCCGGACGCGAGGGGAGGCAGGCATGACCTCGGCGGACAGAACCCCGGTGCGGGTGGGGGTGTTCGGCCTGCTCGGCTCCGGCAACCTCGGCAACGACGGCTCGCTGGAGGCCGTGCTGCGCTACCTGCGCGCCGAGCATCCGCAGGCCGTCGTGGACGCGCTGTGCGGCGGACCGGAGGCGGTCACCGACCGGTTCCGGATCCCCGCGACCCGGCTGCACTGGTACCGCGGGGAGTACCGGACCGCGTCGCGGGCGGGCTCGATGGCGGCGAAGGGGCTGGGCAAGATCGTCGACGCCGTGCGCACCGCCGCCTGGGTGCGCCGGCACGACGTGGTGATCGTGCCGGGCATGGGCGTCCTGGAGGCCACCCTGCCGCTGCGGCCCTGGGGCTTCCCGTACGCGCTGTTCCTGCTCTGCGCCTCCGGGCGGCTGTTCGGCACCCGGGTCGCGCTGGTCAGCGTCGGCGCCGCCGGGATCCGCAGCCGGCCCACCCGGGTCCTGGTGCGCTGGTCGGCGCGGCTGGCCGCCTACCGCTCGTACCGGGACGCCCCGTCCCGCGACGCGATGCGGGCGATGGGGGTGGACACCCGGCGCGACGAGGTCTACCCGGACCTCGCCTTCTCCCTGCCGGCGCCGGCGGCGGGCGCGCCGCAGGGCCCGCCGGGACCGGTCTGCGTCGGCGTCATGGCGTTCCACGGCGGGAACGACGACCGCGCCCGGGCGGAGGAGATCCACCGGCGCTACCTCGACGGCACGACCCGCTTCGTCCGCGCGCTGGTCGAGGAGGGCAGACCCGTGCGGCTGCTGTGGGGCGACGACGTCGACGAACCGGTGGTCGCCTCGATCCTCGCCGCCGTGGACTCGCCGCTGCTCACCGCGGCCTCGCCGGCCTCGCTGGCCGACCTGATCGAGGAGACGGCGGCCGCCGACACCGTGGTGGCGACCCGGTATCACAACCTGATCTGCGCGCTGAAGGCCGGTACGCCGACGCTCGCGCTCAGCTACGCGGCCAAGAGCGAGGCGCTGATGGCCCGGATGGGGCTGGGCGCGTACTGCCACCCGGCCCGGGAGGTCGACGCCGACCGGCTGATCGAGCAGTTCCGCACGCTGGAGAAGCAGTCGGCGGAGCTGCGGCGGACCCTCGCCGAACGCAACCTGGCCGCCACCCGGGAGCTCGAACGGCAGTTCGGCGCCCTGACCGCGGCCCTCTTCCCGGCGGCCGGCCACGGCCTCGACCACGACCTGACCCACAACCACTCTCCAGGGGAGGCTCCATGAGGGCGACCGAAGTCCCGGCGATCGCCGGTGCGTACCTGTTCCGGCCGACGCCGTACGCCGACGAACGCGGCTTCTTCTGCCGCACCTTCGACGCGGAGGTGATCCGCTCGGTGGGCCTCGACCCGGGCGCCTTCGTCCAGCACAGCCTGTCCCGTTCGGTGCGGGGCGTGCTGCGCGGCCTGCACCTGCGCTCCGGCGCCGGCGAGGCCAAGCTGGTGCGCTGTTCCTCCGGGGAGGTCTTCGACGTGGTGGTGGACCTGCGGCCCGGCTCGCCGACCTTCCTCGGCCGGGCCTTCTTCGAGCTGTCCGGCGAGACGCAGGCGAGCGTGTACGTCCCGGCCGGGTGCGCCCACGGATTCCAGGCGCTGACCGCGACCGCCGACGTCTCGTACCGGATCGACCGCCCGCACGACCCGGCCGAGGACGTGACGATCGCCTTCGACGACCCCGAACTCGCCATCCCCTGGCCGTTGCCGCCCACCTCGGTGTCCAAGCGGGACCGGGAGGCGCCGAGCCTCGCCGAGGTGCTGCGGCACGGGAAGGGATGAGGCCGGCATGAACATCCGAGACACCCACGCCCGGCACTCCGGGGAGTCCGGCCGGCCCGCGTCGCGGCGGGCGAACGAGCGGCTGCATGCCCTGATCCCCGGCGGCGCCCACACCTACGCCAAGGGCGACGACCAGTACCCCGAGGACCTGGCCCCGGTCATCAGCCACGGCCGCGGCGCCCATGTGTGGGACGTCGACGGCAACCGTTACGTCGAGTACGGCTCCGGCCTGCGCTCGGTCAGCCTCGGCCACGCCCACCCGCGGGTGATCGAGGCGGTGCGGCGGGAGATCGAGCGCGGCAGCAACTTCGTCCGGCCGTCCGTCGTGGAGATCGATGCCGCGGAACGCTTCCTCGCCACGGTGCCGACCGCCGAGATGGTGAAGTTCGCGAAGAACGGCTCCGACGTCACCACCGCCGCGGTCCGGCTCGCCCGCGCCGTCACCGGGCGCCCGCGGGTGGCCGTCTGCGGCGACCAGCCGTTCTTCTCCGTCGACGACTGGTTCATCGGCACCACGCCGATGTCCGCCGGCATCCCCGCCGCGACCACCGAGCTCACCGTGACGTTCCCCTACGGCGACCTGGCCGCCACGGAGGAGCTGCTCACCCGCCACCGGGACGAGATCGCCTGTCTGATCCTCGAACCCGCCGGCCACAGCGAGCCGCCGCCCGGGTACCTCGCCGGGCTGCGCGAGCTGGCGGACCGGCACGGCTGCCTGCTGGTCTTCGACGAGATGATCACCGGCCTGCGCTGGTCCGAGGCGGGCGCCCAGGGCCTGTACGGCGTCGTCCCCGACCTGTCCACCTTCGGCAAGGCGCTGGGCAACGGGTTCGCCGTCTCCGCGCTGGCCGGGCGCCGCGAGCTGATGGAGCGCGGCGGGCTGCGCCACCCCGGCGACCGGGTGTTCCTGCTGTCCACCACGCACGGCGCGGAGACGCACTCGCTCGCCGCGGCGATGGCCGTGCAGGCCACCTACACCGAGGAGGGCGTCACCGCCCGGCTGCACGCCCTCGGCGAGCGGCTGGCCGCGGGCGTCCGGGCAGTCGCCGCGGCCGCCGGTGTCGCGGACCACGTCGTCGTCCGGGGCCGGGCGAGCAACCTGGTCTTCGCCACCCTCGACGAGGAACGGCAGCCGTCTCAGCCCTACCGCACGCTGTTCCTGCGCCAGCTCCTGCTGGGCGGCGTGCTGGCGCCGTCGTTCGTGGTGAGCAGCGCGCTCGACGACGCCGACATCGACCACACCGTCGAGGTGGTGGCCGGGGCCTGCGCCGTCTACCGGAAGGCGCTGGACGCCGGTGACCCCACCCCCTGGCTGGCCGGCCGGCCGGTGAAGCCCGTCTTCCGGCGCCGGGCCTGAGCCGTCCGGGGTGAACCACCCGCCGTGAAGCGGTTGTGGTGAGGCCTGCTCGGTACGGCACCCGGGGCGCGCCGCCCGGTTCGGCAGGGGATCAGTGCGGCGCGTACCACCGACCGGTCGTCCGGTCGACCAGCCACCCGGTGGCCGGTGTCACCGCCAGCGCGGTGCACCAGCCACCGAGGGTGTCGGTCGGGTAGTGCGCGCCCAGCGCGACCTCCGCCCAGCCCATGACGGCGCCGGCCAGCAGCGCCGCCGCCACCACGAGCAGCGGGCCGGCCGTCCTGTCGCGGGCCGCGAGCACCGCCAGCACGAGGGTGAACGCCGTGAGGAAGGCGGTGTGCCCGCTCGGGTAGGAGAGGTTCGCACCGTGGATGGTGCGCCCCACCAGGTGCTTGAGCAGCGTCGCCGCCACCACGCTCAGGCCGACGCCGGTGAGCAGGAAGACCGCGGCGCGCGGCTGCCGCAGCAGCAGGCAGCCCGCGACCGCGGCCGCGACCAGCACCACCGCCCCCACCGGCTCCCCCAGGGCGTCGACGGCCAGCGCGACGTCCCGCCAGGGCGCCCCCACGCCGTCCACGGCGGCGCCGATCCGGGCGTCCACCGCGCCGGGTCCGCCCTCGCCGCCGTACACCACCCCGAGCAGGGCGACCCCCGGCGCCCCGAAGGCGGCCATCAGCGCGAGCCAGAGCCGCAGCGACGGGGCCAGCACCCCGGACCGGCCGCTCACTCCAGGCGATCCCATCCGAGCCCCCCATCGAGTCCGGCCGCGCCGGCCTGACCGACCGTCATGAACCCTGCGCGGCACCCCACTTCGCGGCCCCCCGGAGCCGGACCCATGCTACCGGCGCAGGACGACGGCCGGTCACGCCCGGCACACCCAATCCTCACCAACCGACATGCCTTTAAACAGCAGGACAACAACCCGTCACGGCTGTGAAATGTCGGCCATCGTTCAGAAATTGGTGTAGAATCATAGGCGCAAGGGGGCCTTGAGGCCGATGCCGAAGCCATCGGCGGGTCACCCGCAGGCAGGGGGAACAACGCCATGAACCACCACCTCGACACCGCGCGCGCCATCATCAACGAGCGGATGCGGGAGGCCGAGCAGCACCGCCTCGCCCACGCGCTGCACCTGAAGAACCGCGCCGAGGCCAAGTCCCGCCGGGCACGCATCCTGCTCGCCCGCCTCGGCGGCTGACACACCGGAGCCACCTCGCGGCCGGCGCGCACCGCACAGGTGCCCGGCCGCGCTCCCGTACCCCCGGGCGCCTCAGCCCCGCCGGCCGGACCGGCGGCGGGCGGTACCGAAGGCCCGCAGGAAGGTCTGCACACCGGTCCGGACGGCGGTGTCCAGGTCCGACGGCGCGACCGGGCGGGTACCGAGGGCCGAGAGCCCGGGCAGGTTCCCGGAGACCAGGGCGATGAACTGGGCCGCCGCGACGGCCGGGTCGTCCAGCTCCAGATGGCCCCGGTTCGCCAGGCTGGACAGCCGCCCGGCCAGAACGTCCACCACCGGCTGCGAGCCGCGCGCCACGACCTGGTCGTAGAGGTCGGGCAGCCGGGAGGCCTCCGCGTAGAGCAGCCGCTGCAGCGCCCAGCCCTCGTCACTGAGCTGACACTCCACCACGCGGTGCGCCACCCGCTCCAGTTCGCCTTCGAGGTCCTGCCCGTCGTCGGGCAGGGTGGCCAGCGCGGCGACGATGCGGTTGGCGGTGCGCTCGGCGCCGTCACGCATGACCACCCTGAAGAGGTTCTCCTTGTCCCCGAAGTGGTTGTAGAGCGTGGGCTTGGCCACTCCGGCGGCCCCGGCGATGGCGTCGATGCCCGCCTGCGCGTAGCCCTCGCGCGTGAACACCTTGACGGCGGCGTCAAGGATGGCGCTGCGCTTGTCGATCCGGCCACGGCCCGTCATCGGGAGTTCACGTTCGTTCACATTCCTCACAGTAGCGCACTCCTCCTGGTAGAACTGATCTGAACTGCTTAGTTCAGTTTGATGCCGGCCGCCGGCCGCCGGACAGGAAGAGGACCGCGCGCTCATGGAAGACATCTCCCCCCGGCTCGACCGGGAGCTGCTGGCGGGCTTCGTGGCCCCCGTGCCGGGCATGGCCCCGCTGCGCCCCGACGCGGCGGGGCCCGAGCGCCGGAACCTGGTGGCGCACGACCCGCAGGACCCGGACGCCCCGCCGGTGCCGGTGCGCGTCTACCTGCCCGCCCGGCCGGACGCCGCCCCCGCCGGACTCCCGTTGCCGACCGTGGTGTTCGTGCACGGCGGCGGCTTCACCGCGGGCGAGCAGCTGGAGTGGTTCGACCCGCTGTGCGAGCTGTACGCCGAGGGCGCGGGGGCGGTCGTGGTCTCGGTCGGCTACCGGCTGGCGCCGCGCCACCCCTACCCCGCCGCCCAGCAGGACTGCCGCACCGTGCTGCGCTGGCTGCGCCGCGAGGGCGCCGGCCTGGGCGCGGACGGCGAGCGGGTGGCCCTGGCCGGCAGCAGCTCCGGCGCCGCCGTGGTGACCGGGCTGACCCTGGCGCTGCGCGACACCGGCGAGGCGCTGCCGACGCTCCTGCTGCTGCACGCCCCGGTCCTGGACGACCGGCACCTGACCCCCTCCAGCCGGCTGGTCCAGGACCGGCGGACGTGGAACCGGCGCTCCTCGCTGGCCGGTTGGGCCGCCTATCTGCACCCGCTGCCGCCCGGCCACCCGGACGTGCCGCCGTACGCCGCGCCGGCCCGGGCCCAGCGGCTGGACGGCCTGCCGCCGGTCTACCTCTCGGTCGGGGACCTGGAGGTGGCCCGGGACGAGGTGATCGAATTCGGCCTGCGGCTGTCCCAGGCCGGGGTCCCGCTGGAGCTCCACGTCTTCCCCGGCGCGTACCACGGCTTCGACATCAAGGACCCGCAGGCGGGGATCAGCCGGCACTCGCTGGCAACTCAGGCGGACGCGCTGCGGCGAGCGCTGCATCCCGCGGACCGGACAATCATTGAACAAGCCAGTTCAGTCTGATTAACTATCAGGGTCAGTATTGATCGTTCGCGTCATTCCAGGGGCGAGAACCGATCGTTCATCGGTGCTCCGGTTCCGGAGCCGCTCTTCGAGGAGTACGGGGTGTCCGCCACGCGTGGCCTGCCAGGCATGCGCCTGCTGCTTGCCGCCACCCGCCGGGCCATCGACCTCTCCCGTACCGACAGCGCGCTGTGTCCCCAGCCGCGTTGCGCCCCCGCGCGGTCCACCGGCCCGTTCTGACCGGCCGGGCCGCGCGGCGGCCCTCGCGGCGCCCCCGACCCGTCCCCGGCGGCCCCGCCGCCGTCCGCGCGCCTCGGAGAGAAGCCCCGTCATGCCGTCGCACCCCGAAACCGCCACATCCGCCACCGCACTCCCCCGCACCGCACCGCGCCCCCCGGCCGCCCCCGGCGGCCGGTCCCGAACCACCGTCCGCAGCCGGAGGTTCCGCTCCAGACTCGGCCTCGCCGCCGCCCTGGCCGTGCTCCCGGCGACCGCCGCCTGCGCCGGTTCCGCGACCACGCCGAGCGGCGCCGCCGACGGCGGCAAGCCGGTGGACGGCGGCACCCTCACCCTCGCCGTCCCCTACGGCCCGACCTGCCTCGACCCCCACCAGGGCCAGGCCGACGCCCTGTTCTCCCGGGCCGCGCTGGACTCCCTGGTCTGGCAGGACGACAGCGGCACCATCCAGCCCTGGCTGGCGAAGTCCTGGACGATCTCCGACGACCAGAAGACCTACACCTTCGTCCTGCGCGAGGGCGTCACCTTCAGCGACGGCACCGCCTTCGACGCGGCCGCGGTGAAGGCCAACCTGGACCACGTGGTCGCCCCCGCCACCAAGTCCGCCGGCGCCGCCCAGCTGATCGAGAACTACCGCTCGGCGAGGGTGGTCGACCCGAAGACCGTCGAGGTCACCCTCGCCGCGCCCGCCTCCTCCTTCCTCACCGGCCTGGCCTCGCCCAGCCTCGGCATCGAGTCGCCCGCCACGCTGGCCGGCGACCCCAAGGCGCTCTGCTCGAAGATCGTCGGCACCGGCCCCTTCACCAGCGCCGAGGGCTTCACCCCGCAGCAGGGCATCACCTACCAGCGCCGCGCCGACTACGCCTGGGCCCCCGACGGCGCCGTCAACCGGGGCGCCGCCCACCTGGACCGGCTGACCGTGCGGATCGTCCCGGACAACGCCTCCCGCCAGGGCGCGCTGACCAGCGGCCAGGCCGACGCCGCCGCCGCGATCGCCCCGGTCAACGTGGCCAAGCTCAAGGCCGACCCCAAGTTCAGCGTGCACAGCGCCGTCTCCCCCGGCGTCCCCTGGAGCCTCAACCCCAACACCGAGAAGGGCCCGCTCACCGACGTCCGGCTGCGCAAGGCGCTGCGCAACGGCATCGACTGGCACCTGATCGTCCAGAAGCTCTACTTCGGCGTCTCCCCCGCCGCCACCGGCGCGCTCTCGCCCTCCACCCCGCAGTACGCGGCGAGCGTCGCCGGCCAGTACGGCTACGACGCCGCGGCCGCCGGGAAGCTGCTGGCCGACGCCGGCTGGACGGCGCGCGACGCCGAGGGCTACCGCACCAAGGACGGCAAGCGGCTGAGCCTGGACTTCCTGTACATCGGCGAGTACTTCGGCCAGTACACCGCCCTGGCCACCCAGATCCAGGCCGCCGCCAAGGACCTCGGCATCGAGATCCGCAACCAGAACCTGGACACCGGCACCTACGTCAAGCGCGTCCTCGCCGGGGACTACGACCTCCTCAACAGCAGCGCCAACAACTCCTCCCCGGACGCGCTGCGCCTGGTCTTCGGCAGCGCCCACGTCCCCACCGCCAAGATCGACAACAACGCCGCCCGCTACCGCGACGACCAGGTCGACGCCCAGCTCGCCGAGGCGCTCGCGACCACCGACGTGCAGCGGCAGAAGGCCCTGTACACCGCCGTCCAGCAGAAGATCGGCGACGACGCGGCGATCCTGCCCGTCTTCAACAACACCTACGTGCTCGGCACCTCGGCCCGGGTGCGGGGCGTCGTCTTCGAGCAGCAGAGCTTCCCCAACTTCGCCGACACCTGGCTCGCGCCGTGATGGGCGCCGCCCTCCGCCGCCTCGGCAGCGCCGTCCTGGTGCTGTGGGGCGCGGTGACGGTCGCCTTCCTCGCCCTGCACCTCACCTCCGGCGACCCGGTCGACCTGCTCACCGGCCTGCGCGGCACCAGCGACCAGCTGCGCGCCGAGATCACCCGCGAGTACGGCCTGGACCGGCCGCTGCCGCTCCAGTACACGACCTTCCTCGGCCATGTGCTGCGCGGCGACCTCGGCGACTCCTACGTGCTGCACCTGCCGGTGCGCACCGCGATCGGCCAGCAGCTCGGCCCGACCCTCCAACTGCTGGCCGCCACCGTGCTGGTGACCGTCGTCCTGGCCCTGGCGGCGGCCCTGCTGACCGCCGGGCGCCCGCGCGCGGTGCGCACCCCGGCCGCCCTGCTGGAGGGTCTGGGCGTCGCGGTGCCCGCCTTCTGGCTGGGCACCCTGCTGCTCGCGCTGTTCTCCTTCCGGCTGCGCTGGTTCCCCGCGCTCGGGGCGCCGGGGGTGGACGGGCTCGTCCTGCCCGCCCTGGCGCTGGCCGCCGCACCCGCCGCCGTGATCGCCCGGGTGCTGCGGCGCGGGCTGGAACAGACCCTGGACGAACCCTTCGTCACCACGGCCCGCGCCCGGGGCGTCGGCGAGGCGGCGGTCCGGCTGCGGCACGCGCTGCGGCACGGCCTGCTGCCGGTCACCACCCTGGTCGGCTGGCTGACCGGCTCGCTGATCGGCGGCGCGGTGGTGGTCGAGTCGGTCTTCTCCCGGCAGGGGCTGGGCACGCTCGCGGTCACCGCCGTCCGCAACAAGGACCTGCCGCTGGTCATCGGCATCGTGCTGGTGGCCGGGCTGGTCTGCGCCGTCGTCAACACCGCCGTCGACCTGTCCTACCGGCTGATCGACCCGCGCCTGCGCACCCGAGAGAGCTGAGGAGGAACCGTGGTCATCCCCCGCATCAGGCCCGGCGCCGCCCTGGGGCTCGTGCTGTGCGCCCTCCTCCTGCTGGCCGCGCTCGCCCCCGGGCTGTTCACCGGCACCGGTCCGGACGCCGCCGACCCCGCCGACAGCCTGCTGCCCCCCGGGGCCGCGCACTGGATGGGCACCGACGAGAACGGACGCGACGTCTACTCCCGGGTGGTGCACGGCGCCCGGCCCTCGCTGCTGATCGGCCTGTCCGCCTCCGCCCTGGCGCTGGCCGCCGGCACCCTGGTCGGCGTCCTGGCCGCCCAGGGCGGGCGGGCCGTCGACGGGGTCGTCGCCCGGGCGCTGGACGTGCTGATGTCCATCCCCGGCGTGCTGCTGGTGCTGCTGGTGGTCGCGGTGCTGGGCACCGGCACCGGCAACCTGGTGGCCGGCCTCGCCCTGGTCACCCTGCCCGGCTACGCCCGGCTGGTGCGCGCCGAGGTGCTGCGGGTGCGCGGCACCGACTACGTCGAGGCGGCCACCGTGCTCGGCTGGTCCCGGCTCCAGGTGGTCCTGCGGCACATCGTGCCGAACGCCGTCGGACCGCTGCTGGCGCTGGCCACCATCGGCGTCGGCGGCATGATCGTCACCGGCTCCGCGCTGAGCTACCTGGGACTCGGCCCGCAGCCCCCCACCGCCGAGTGGGGCGCGATGCTCGCCGGCAGCGGCGACTACGTCGAGGTCGCCTGGTGGACGGCGGTCTTCCCGGGCGCGGCGATCACCGTCACGGTGCTCGCCGTCTCGGCCGCCGGGCAGTGGCTCCAGGACCGGGCCGAGGGCCGGGTGGCGCGATGAACGGGCGCAGTGCACAAGACCCCCGGAGGCACCGATGAGCACCGAACTGCGGCCGGAGCCCACGGCCGGACGCACCCAGGCACCGCCGCCGCCCGTCGTCGAGGTGCGCGGCCTCACCGTCACCTTCCCCGGCCCGCGCGGCCCGGTCAGCGCCGTGCGCGGCCTGTCGCTCACCGTCGGCGCCGGGGAGAGCGTCGCCCTGGTCGGCGAGTCCGGCTCCGGCAAGAGCGTGACCGCGCGCAGCCTCGTCGGGCTGGCGGGGAGCGGCGCGCGCACCGCCGCCGAGACCTTCCGGATCGACGGACGCGACGCCGGCGCGCTGACCGGCCGGCAGTGGCGGCCGCTGCGCGGGCGCCGGATCGGCTTCGTGCTGCAGGACGCGCTGGTCTCGCTCGACCCGCTGCGCCGGGTCGGCGACGAGATCGCCGAGGCGCTGCGCGCCCACCGCACCGTGCCGCGCGCCGAGGTGCCCGCGCGGGTCCTGCACCTGCTCGCCGAGGCGGGGGTGCCCCAACCGGAGCTGCGCGCCCGGCAGTTCCCGCACCAGCTGTCCGGCGGCCTGCGCCAGCGGGCGCTGATCGCCTCCGCGCTCGCCGCCGACCCCGCCCTGCTGATCGCCGACGAGCCGACCACCGCCCTGGACGTCACCGTCCAGGCGCAGATCCTGGAGCTGCTCGCCGAGCGGCGCCGGGCCGGCCGGGCCCTGCTGCTGATCAGCCACGACCTCGCGGTGGTGGCGCAGGTGGCCGACCGGGTGCTGGTGATGAAGGACGGCGAGGTGGTCGAACAGGGCCCCACCGCCCAGGTGCTGGCCGAGCCCGGGCACCCGTACACCCGGCGGCTGCTCGCCGCGGTGCCCCGGCCGCACGCGCGCGGCACCCGGCTCTCCGGGCCGCGCGCGGGCAGCGAGCTGCCCCGCCCGCGCACCGGCGAACGGGTGGTGCTGCGCGCCGAGGGCCTCGGCAAGTCCTTCGCCGTGCCCGGCCACGCCCCGGTGGCCGCCGTCCGGGACGTCTCGCTGACCCTCCGCGAGGGCCGCACCCTCGGCATCGTGGGCGAGTCGGGCTCCGGCAAGAGCACCACCGGGCGCCTGCTGCTGGGCCTGGCCGCGCCGGACGCCGGACGGGTGGAGGTGGACGGGCAGTCCTGGGAGGGCCTGCGCGGCGCCGCGCGGCGCGCCCTCCACCGGCGGATCCAGGTCGTCCACCAGGACCCGCTCAGCAGCTTCGACCCGCGCTACCCGGTCGCCCGGATCATCGCCGAACCGCTGGCCGCCACCGGTGTGCCCCGGGCCGCGCGGGCCGGCCGGGTCGCCGAGCTGATGGCCCAGGTGGGGCTGGACCCGGACCTGCTGCACCGCCGTCCGCGCGCGCTGTCCGGCGGACAGCGCCAGCGGGTGGCGATCGCCCGGGCGCTGGCCCCCCGCCCGCGGATCATCGTGCTCGACGAGCCGGTGGCGGCCCTGGACGTCTCGGTCCAGGCCCAGGTCCTCGACCTGCTGGCCGAGCTGCGGGCCGAGCTCGGCGTCGCCTACGTGTTCATCTCCCACGACCTCGGCGTGGTGCGCCACCTCGCCGACGAGGTGCTGGTGATGAAGGACGGCGAGGTCGTCGAGTCCGGGGACGTCACCGAGGTCCTCACCGCACCGCGTCACCCCTACACCCGCCAGCTGCTGGACGCCGTCCCCCGACTGGACGGCCCGAAACCCGGGAAGGCCCCATGAGCACCGAACGCGAGCTCCACCTCAACCTCCACATGGTCGGCAGCGCCATGGGCGTGCACCCCGCCGCCTGGCGGGTGTCCGGCTCCGATCCGTACGGCTTCGCCCGGGTGGAGACCTGGGTGGCCGCCGCGCAGCTCGCCGAACGCGGCCTGATGGACGCGGTGTTCCTCTCCGACACCCCCGGGGTCTTCGGTGACGTCGACTTCAGCCCGCACGGCGCGTACTACCACGAGCCGACCCTGCTCCTCACCGCGATCGCCGGCGCCACCTCCCGGATCGGCCTGATCGCCACCGCCTCCACCACCTCCAACGAGCCGTACAACATCGCCCGCCGCTTCAAGTCGCTCGACGTGCTCAGCGGCGGCCGGGCCGGCTGGAACGCCGTCACCACCTACATCCCGCAGGTGGCGGCCAACTTCGGCGGCACCGGGCTGGCGCCGCGCACCGACCGGTACGCGCGCGCCGAGGAGTTCGTCGACATCGTCAAGGCGCTGTGGCGCAGCTGGGAGCCGGAGGCGCTGGTGGCGGACGTGCGCACCGGCCGCTTCACCGACCCGCGGCGGCTGCGGCCGATATCCCACCAGGGGGCGCACTTCAGCGTGCGCGGTCCGCTGCCGCTGCCGCCCTCCGCCCAGGGCCACCCGCTGGTGGTGCAGGCCGGTGCCTCGGAGCCGGGGCGCGAACTGGCCGGGCGGACCGCCGATGTGGTGTTCTCCGGGGCCAAGACGCCGGACGTCGCGCACGCCTACGCCGCCGACGTCCGGGCCCGGGCCGAACGCCACGGCCGGGACCCCCGGTCGGTCAAGATCCTGCCCGGCCTGATGACCACCGTGGCCGACAGCCGGCGCGAGGCGCTGGAACGGCTGCGGCGGCTGGACGAGCTGGCGGGCCACGCGCCCTGGCGGGGGGCGCACATCGAGGCGGTCGGCACTCCCGAGCAGGTCGCCGACGTCGCCGAGGAGTGGTTCGTCTCGGGCGCGGCGGACGGCTTCACCCTGATGCCGGACGTGTTCGCCGACGGCCTGCCGGCCTTCGTCGAGCTGGTGGTGCCGATCCTGCAGAAGCGCGGGGTCTACCGCTCCGCCTACCGGGGCAGCACGCTGCGCGAGCACTTCGGCGTGCCGCACCCCTACCCGGCGCCGGCCGTCGTGTGACCGCCGGCACTCCCCGCACCCGATCCATCCGCCCCCGGCGCGTCGGGGGCCGACTCCTGAGGAAACAGGCATGACCGCGTTCTCCGTCCTCGACCAGGGCCCCCGGCGGGCCGGCACCGGCAGCGCCGAGCTGCTCCAGGAGGCCACCCGGCTCGCCGTGCACGTCGAGGAGCTGGGCTTCAGCCGGTACTGGGTGGCCGAGCACCACGCCCAGGCGGCGGTGGGCATCTCGGCGCCCGAGATCGTCATCGCCCACCTGGCGGCCCGCACCACCCGGCTGCGGATCGGCGCCGGCGGCATGCTGCTGCCCAACCACTCGCCGCTGCACGTCGCGGAGCAGTTCCAGACGCTGGAGGCGCTGCACCCCGGCCGGATCGACCTCGGCATCGGACGGTCCACCGGCACCGAGCACGGGCCGACCGCCGCCGTGCTCCAGCGGTCCTCGCTCGCCCCCGAGGTCTTCAACGGCCAGCTGGCGCAGCTGCTGGCGTTCGGGGGGCGCACCCCGCTCCCGGAGGGCCACGAGCTGGCCGGGGTCAGGGCGGTGCCCCGGGACGTGCCGCTGCCGCAGGTGTTCCTGCTCGGCGGCAGCCCCGCCTCGGCGGGCACGGCGGCCCGGCTGGGCCTGGGTTACGGGTACCTGGCGGCCTACCAGAACCCGGTCAACGCCTTCACCGCGCTGCGCCGCTACCGGGAGCAGTTCGTCCCGGCCCACGAGGGCGCGCGGCCGTGGGCGATCCTGGCGCTGACCGTGGTGGTGGGCCGGGACGACCGGCACGCCGACGAGCTGGCCACGCCGTGGCGCCTCGCGCTGGCGCAGCACGCGACGGGCAACCCCTCGCCGCTGCTGCCCGTCGACCAGGCCCTGGCCTACCGGCCGACCCCGGCGGAGCAGGTGGCCCAGCGCACCCCGCCGCTGAACGACCTGCGGTCCGAGGTGGTCGGCGGCCCGGCCACGGTGGCGGCGAAGCTGAAGGCCTTCGTGGCCGAGTCCGGCGCCGACGAGGTGATGGTGGTGGCGAACACCTACGACCCGCAGGACCGCCGGGAGTCCTACAGCCGGCTGGCCGAGCTCGCCGGTCTGGACCGCGGCTGACCGTCCGGGTACGCCGGAGGGGGTGGGACACCGTGACGGTGTCCCACCCCCTCCGGCGTACCCGGACTCAGCGGCGCACGGGCAGCTCCCGCAGGGCCGGGAGCACCTCGGCGGCGAAGGTGCGCATCGCCGCGAAGGCCGTCTCGGCGGGCAGGGTGCCGTACTCGAAGGCGGCGTTGACCTGGGTGACGCCGACGGCGGCGAGCTCGCGCAGCTGCTCGACGATCTGCTCGGGCGAGCCGGCCAGCAGCCGCTCGGAGGCGAACTCCTCGTCGGCCGGGTCGATGGCGGCGGGCAGCGGCGGCACGCCGCCGGTCGGGTAGCCGCCCTCGGCCAGCGCCTGGGAGGTCCGGATCTGCCGGGCGACCTCGCGGGCGGCGGCCCGGCGCCCGGCCGGGTCGGTGCCGATGTGCACGAACCGGTTGACCGCGTACTCCAGGCCCTCGGCCGCGACCCCCTCCTCGGCCGCCAGGGTGTTCACCGTCCGCCACTGGGCGGCCAGTTCGTCCGGGGTCGACAGCGCCAGGCCGAGCAGGTGGAAGCCGCGCCGGACGGCGAAGCGGGTGGACTCCGGTGACACCGCGGCGACCCAGATCGGCGGATGCGGGGCCTGGTGGGAGGGCGGCAGGACGGTCACCGGGGCGTCGATCCGGTGGAACTCCCCCTTGTGGGTGACCTCGTTCTCGGTGAGCAGCCGCAGCAGCAGGTCGGTGGACTCCTCGAAGGCGGCCCGGCTGTGGGCGAGGTCACGGCCGAAGCCGAGGAACTCGTGCGGCTGGTAGCCGCGGCCGATGCCCAGGTCCAGCCGTCCGCCGGACAGCTGGTCCAGGGTGTTGACGTCGGCGACCAGCCGGACCGGGTCCCACAGCGGCAGCACCAGGATCCCGGTGCCGATCCGCAGGTCGGGGGCGAGCCCGGCGGCCCGGCCGAGCAGCAGCAGCGGCGAGGAGCTGAGGCTGTAGCCGGAGAAGTGGTGTTCGGTGACCCAGATGCCGGAGAAGCCCTGGTCATTGGCCCATTCGACCTGCCGGGCGAAGTCCAGGTACTTCTGGCGGGCGGACTCCCGGTCCACCGACGGGGAGATGCTGAGGTAGGTGATTCCGACGCGCATGACCGGGTTTCGCTCCTCTGGGGGTTCGGCGGGTTGTGTGATCAGGAGGCGGGCAGGACGGACTCGGCCAGCAGCCGGTCGAGGTGGCCGGCCAGTTCGGCCGGCGTGGGGTGGTCGAAGGCGACCACCGGGGGCAGCGTGAGCCCGGTGGCAGCGCCGAGCCGGTTGCGCAGGTCCAGGACGCTGAAGGAGGAGAAGCCGAGGTCCTGGAAGCGTTCCCGTTCGCCGATCTGCGCCGGGTCGGGGTGGCCGAGGGCGGCCGCGGCGTGCTCCCGGACGACGGCGAGCAGCAGGGCGGTGCGGTCCGGGGGGCCGGCCGCCGACCAGCGGCGCAGCAGGGCGTCCGGGTCGTCGGCGGCGGGTCCGTCGGCGGGCGGGCCGTCCGCGCCCCCGACGGACGCCCCGGCCGGGGCGGCGCCGGACGGGCCGGGGGTGGCCAGCCAGTGGACGGTGCGGGCGAAGGGGTGGCCGGGCACGGTGTCGGGGTCGGCGGCGGGCACCGGGCCGGCCGGGCCGGAGACCGGGAGCCCGTGCACCTCGGCCCCGGCCAGCGCGGCCGCGAGCGCCCGCGGCTGGGGCCGTTCGCGCAGCTGCGCGGCCAGGTGGACGGCCTCGGGGTGGATCGCGGCCGTCAGCGCGCTGAGCGTGCCGTGCGGGCCGAGCTCCAGGTAGGCGGTGACGCCGTAGCGGTCGCGCAGGGTGCGCACGCCCTGCTCGAAGCGGACGGTGGCGCGGATCTGCTCGGTCCAGTAGTCGGGCCCGGCGATCCGTTGCGGGTCGGCGGCCTCGCCGGTGACGTTGCTGATCACCGGCAGGTCCGGGGCGTGGTAGCCGATCCGCCGCGCCTCCGCGTGGAAGCGTTCCAGCACCGGGTCCAGCTGGGCGGAGTGGAAGGCGTGCGAGACCCGCAGCCGGCGGGTGCGCAGCCCGAGCGCGGTCAGCTCCCGGTCGAGCCGGTCGACCGCGGCGGTGTCGCCGGAGACCACGGTGGAGGCGGGGCCGTTGACGGCGGCCAGGTCCAGCGCCCCGCCGTACGGCGCGAGCAGTTCGGTCAGCCGTTCCTCGGAGGCCTGGACGGAGAGCATGGCGCCCGCACCGGCGGGGAGTTCGTCCATCAGCCGGGCGCGGGCGGCGACCAGCGCGGCCGCCGATTCCAGGTCGAACACCCCGGCCAGATGGGCCGCGGACAGTTCGCCGAGCGAGTGGCCCAGCACCGCGACCGGCGGCGGCAGCCGGGTGCCGAGCAGCCGGGCCAGGGCGGTCTGGTGGGCGAACAGGGCCGGCTGGGTGTAGCGGGTGCGGTCCAGCAGGGCGGCCTCGGCGGTGCCCGGCTCGGCGAACATCACGTCCCGCAGCGGGCGGTCGAGATGGGGGTCGAGGGCGTCGCAGACCTCGTCCAGCGCCTTGGCGAACTCCTGGTGCTCGGCGTGGAGTTCGCGGCCCATCCCGGCGGACTGGGCGCCCTGGCCGGAGAAGGTCCAGGCGGCCCTGGCGTTGGTGACGGCCGTTCCGCGCACCAGCGCGGGGTGGGCGCGCCCGGCGGCCAGGGCGCGCAGGGCGGGGGCGATCTCCTCGGGGCGGTCGGTGAGCACGGCCGCCCGGTGCGGGAAGCGCGCCCGGCCGTGCCGGAGCCAGTGGGCGGTCTCCTGCGCGTTCCCGGCGGCGCCGGCCTCGGCGTGCGCGGCGAGCGCCAGCGCGTGTTCGCCCAGCGCCCCGGGGGTGCGGGCGGTGAGCAGCCAGGGCCGCCCGGCGGGAGCGGCGCCGGGGTCGGCGGGCGGCGCCTGCGGGCCCTGCGGGGCCTCCTCCAGCACCAGGTGGGCGTTGGTGCCGCTGATCCCGAAGGAGGAGACGGCGGCCCGGCGCGGGTGCTCCCCGCGCGGCCAGGGCGCCGCCGCGGTGAGCAGTTCGACCGCGCCCTGCGACCAGTCGACGTGCGGGGTGGGTGCGTCCAGGTGGAGGCTGGCCGGCAGGGTGTCGTGCCGCAGCGCGAGGATCAGCTTGATCACCCCGGCCACCCCGGCGGCGGCCTGGGTGTGGCCGATGTTGGACTTCAGCGAGCCGAGCCGCAGCGGGTGTTCGCGCTCCGCCCGGCCGTACACGGCGAGCAGGGCGCTCGCCTCGATCGGGTCGCCGAGGGTGGTGCCGGTGCCGTGCGCCTCGACCGCGTCGACCTGGCCGGGGGTGAGCCGGGCGTCGGCCAGGGCCTCCCGGATGACCGCTTCCTGCGCCGGTCCGCTGGGGGCGGTGAGCCCGTTGCTGGGCCCGTCCTGGTTGACGGCCGAACCGCGCAGCACGGCGAGCACCCGGTGGCCGTTGGCGCGGGCGTCGGAGAGGCGCTCCAGCAGCAGCAGGCCGACGCCCTCGGCGAGCCCGGTGCCGTCGGCGCCCGCCGCGAAGGCCTTGCACCGGCCGTCCGGGGCCAGCCCGCGCTGGCGGCTGAACTCCAGGAACACCCTCGGGTGGGCGAGCACGCAGGCGCCGCCGGCCAGGGCCAGGTCGCTCTCGCGCGAGCGCAGCGACCGGGCGGCCAGGTGCATCGCGACCAGCGAGGACGAGCAGGCGGTGTCGACGGTCAGGGCCGGTCCGTGCAGGCCGAAGTGGTAGGCGAGCCGGCCGGAGGCCACGGAGCCGGCGTTGCCGGTCATGAAGTGGCCGTCGAGTTCGCCGGCCACCTCGTGCGGGCGCGGGGCGTAGTCCTGGCCGATCATGCCGACGTACACGCCGGTGCGGCTGCCGCGCAGGGCGGCCGGGTCGAGGGCGGCGGACTCGAAGGTGCGCCACGCGGTCTCCAGCAGCAGCCGCTGCTGCGGGTCCATGGCCAGCGCCTCGCGCGGGCCCAGGCCGAAGAAGGCGGCGTCGAACTCGCCCGCGCCGTCCAGGAACCCGCCCTGGCGGGCGTAGGAGGTGCCGGGGGTGGCCGGGTCCTCGTCGAACAGCGTGTCGAGGTCCCAGCCGCGGTCGGCGGGGAAGTCGCCGACCGCGTCCCGGCCCTCGGCGAGCAGCCGCCACAGGTCCTCGGGGGTGCGCACGCCACCGGGCAGCCGGCAGGCCATGCCGACGATCGCGATCGGCTCGTGGGCCCGCTCCTCCAGGGCCTCGATCCGGCGCCTGGCCTGGCGCAGGTCGGCGGTCGCGCGGCGCAGGTAGTCGCGCAGCCGCTCCTCGGTGCCGCCGGGGGCGGCGGTCGCTCCGGTCGTCCCGGGCATCTCAGAGCTCCGTTCCGGGGTGGTTGAGTTCGTCGTCGAGCGCGGCGAACAGTTCGTCGTCGCTGGCCCCGGCGAGGTCCCCGGCGAGGTCCTCGGTGTGCTCGCCGTCGGCCTCGGCCGGGCCGTCGTCCAGCCGCCAGAGCAGCTCGCGCAGCCGCCGTCCGACCTTTCCGCGGACGCTCTCCGCGGCGGCCAGCGCGGGCAGCAGGGCCTCCAGCCGGTCGAGTTCGCGCAGCAGCGGGTCCTGCGGGGCCTCGTCGTCCGGGGCCAGGGCGCGGTGCAGGTGGCCGGCCAGCGCCGCCGGGGTCGGATGGTCGAACACCGTGGTCGGCGCCAGCCGCAGGCCGGTGGCCGCACCGAGGCGGTTGCGCAGTTCGACGGCGGTCAGCGAGTCGAAGCCGATCTCCTTGAACGCCTGGTCGGGGGCGACGGTGGCGGCCGTGCCGTGGCCGAGGA
Source organism: Kitasatospora sp. NPDC015120 (assembly GCF_043080305.1). Lineage (NCBI taxonomy): Bacteria > Bacillati > Actinomycetota > Actinomycetes > Kitasatosporales > Streptomycetaceae > Kitasatospora > Kitasatospora sp. NPDC015120. Next base: position 120,036 of record NZ_JBIBVJ010000019.1, read on the forward strand.
CGGCGGCGGCCTGGGCGAGCACCAGCTGGAGCAGGGCCTCGGCACGCCCGGCCGGGTCGAGGCCGGCCAGCCGGGCCTGCAGCGGGGCCGCGGAGCCGGCGGCGGACGCGGCGGCGGACCCGGCGGCGCTGGGCCGGACGGGGGCACCCGCCAGCGAGCGCAGCAGCGGGGGCACGCTCCCGGCGGCCCGGCCCGCCCGCAGGTCGAAGCGGCTGGTGACCACGGCCGCCCGGCCGGTGGCGCGGGCCGCGTCCAGCAGGGCCAGGCCCTCCCGGTCGGCCAGCGGGACCAGGCCGCCGCGGGCCAGCCGGGCCCGGTCGCCCTCGGTGAGCTGCCCGGTGAGGCCGCTGGCCCGCTGCCACAGGCCCCAGGCCAGCGAGGTCGCGGGCAGGCCCTCGGCGGCGCGGCGCTGGGCGAGGGCGTCCAGGTAGGCGTTGGCGGCGGCGTAGTTGGCCTGTCCGCCGCCGCCGAGCACGCCGGAGACGGAGGAGAACAGCAGCAGGCCGGAGAGGTCGGCGTCCCGGGTCAGCTCGTCCAGGTGCCCGGCGGCACGGGCCTTGGGGGCGAGCACGGCCTCCAGGGCGGCCGGGTCGAGGGCCTCCAGGACGCCGTCGGCCAGCACGCCCGCGGTGTGCACCACCAGGGTCAGCGGATGCTCGGCGGGCACGGCGTCGAGCAGCGCGGCCAGCGCGGCCCGGTCGGCGACGTCCACCGCGGCGAGGGTCACCTCGGCGCCCAGGGCGGCGAGTTCGGCGGCCAGCTCGGCCGCGCCCGCGGCCTCCGGGCCCCGGCGGCCGGCCAGCAGCAGGTGCCGGGCGCCGTGCTCGGCCACCAGGTGCCGGGCGGTCAGCGCGCCCAGGGTGCCGGTGCCGCCGGTGACCAGCACGGTGCCCGCCGGGTCGAAGGGCGCGGGGACGGTCACCACCACCTTCCCGGTGTGCCGGGCCTGGGCGAGGTGGCGCAGCGCCTCCCCGGCGCGGGCGACCGGCCAGACGGTGACCGGCGGCAGGGTCAGCGCCCCGCGCTCGAACAGCGACAGCAGGTCGGCCAGCAGTTCGCCGATCCGCTGCGGGCCGGCCTCCAGCAGGTCGAAGGAGCGGTAGCGCACGCCGGGGTGCAGTTCGGCGATCCGCTGCGGGTCGCGCAGGTCGGCCTTGCCCATCTCGATGAAGCGTCCGCCGCGCGGCAGCAGCCGCAGGGAGGCGTCGACGAAGTCCCCGGTGAAGGAGTTCAGCACGACGTCCACCCCGGCGCCGTCGGTGGCGGCCAGGAACCGCCCCTCGAAGTCGAGGGTGCGGGAGGAGCCGGTGCGGGCCGGGTCGATGCCGAGTGCGGCGAGGGTGTCCCACTTGCCGGGCCCGGCCGTCCCGTACACCTCGGCGCCGAGGTGGGTGGCGAGTTGGACGGCGGCGATGCCGACCCCGCCGGCCGCCGAGTGCACCAGCAGGCGCTCCCCCGCACGGAGCCCGGCCAGGTCGACCAGGGCGTAGTGGGCGGTCAGATAGGCGGCGGGGACGGCGGCGGCCTGGGCGAAGGTCCAGCCGGCCGGGATGCGGGCCAGCAGCCGGTGGTCGGTGACGGCGACCGGGCCGATCCCGCCGGAGACCAGGCCGGTGACCCGGTCGCCCGGCGCCAGGCCGGTGACCTCCGGGCCGACGGCGGTGACCACGCCGGCCGCCTCGGTGCCGAGCAGGGCGCGGTCCGGGTAGACGCCGAGGGTGATCAGCACGTCCCGGAAGTTCAGCCCGGCGGCGCGCACGGCGATCCGCACCTCGCCGGGGCCGAGCGGGCGGTCGGCGTCCGGGGCGGGGACGAGGGCCAGCCCGTCCAGGGTGTCGCCGGTCGGGGCGAGCCGCCAGGGGCCGTCGGCCGGGGCGAGGAGCTCGGGCCGGGCGGGCAGCGGCACGACGGCCGGGGTGAGCACCACGCCCCGCCGCAGGGCGAGTTGGGGTTCGTCCAGGGTGAGGGCCGCGCCCAGGGCGTCCCGGGATCCGGGGTGCCCGTCGGTGTCCAGCAGACGCAGCCGGCCGGGGTGCTCGGTCTGGGCGCTGCGCAGCAGGCCCCACAGGGCGGCCGCGACCGGCTCGACCGGGCGGTCGGCGGGGTCGGTGCTCTGGGCGTCGCGGGTCAGCACGGCCAGCCGGGTGCCGGCCAGGTGGTCCTGGGCGAGCCAGCGCTGCACGAAGCCGAGCAGCGCGGCGGTGGCGGCCCCGAGGTCCGGGTGCTCGGGCAGGACGAGCGGCAGGACCGCGGTGGCGGGCGGGTCGGCGGTGAACAGGGCGGCCGGGTCGGCCGGGTCGGAGTCGAGGCGGTACTCGGGCAGTTCGGCCCACTCGGCGCGCTCCGCGGGCCGCGGGGCGACGGGCGTCCAGTCCAGGTGGTACAGCCCGTCCGGGCGTCCGGCCGGGCCGGCGGCGGCGAGGGCGCCGGGGGCGAGGGGGCGCAGGGCGATCCGCTCGGCGGAGACCACCGGTCCGCCGGCCGGGTCGACGGCGCTCAGCGCCAGCGAGTCCGCGCCGTGCCGGGTCAGCCGGACGCGCAGGCTGGTGGCGGCCGTGGCGGCGAGCGTGACGCCGGTCCAGGCGAAGGGGAGCGCCGTCCCCCGGTCGCCGTCGGTGCCGGTGCCGTCGGTGCCGTCGGCTGCCAGCGGGTGGAGGGTGGCGTCGAGCAGCGCGGGATGGATGCCGTAGCGGGCAGCGTCCGGATGCGCCGCCTCGGGGAGTTCGACCTCCGCGTAGACGGTGTCCCCGCTGCGCCACAGGGCGCGGACGCCCTGGAAGGCGGGGCCGTAGTCGTAGCCCCGGTCGGCGAGGCCCGGGTAGAGGGCGGCCGGATCGACGGGCGTGGCGCCGGGCGGCGGCCAGGCGGCGGACGGCCACTCCTCCGGGTGCGCCGCGGGCTGCGCCGGGAGCAGCAGGGCGGTCGCGTGCCTGGTCCAGGGCTCCTGGGGTCCGGCGGCGGCCGGGCGGGAGTGGACGGCCAGCGCGCGGGCGCCGTCGTCGTCCGGGGGCTGCACGGTGGTCTGCAGGTGGACGGCTCCGGCGCCGAGCACCAGCGGGGCCTCCAGGGTCAGTTCGGCCAGGGCCGGGACGGCGGCGCGGTGGCCGGCGTGCAGGGCGAGTTCGACGAGCGCGGTGGCGGGCAGCAGCGGCGTGCCGGTGACGGCGTGGTCGAGCAGCCAGGGATGGGTGCCGGTGGAGAGGCTGCTGGTGTAGAGCGCGGTACCGTCCGGGAGGTCGGTGGTGGCGCCCAGCAGCGGGTGGTCGGCGCTGTGCAGGCCGAGGTGACCCGGGTCGCTGATGTCCGGGGCCGGGTCGAGCCAGTAGTGGCGGTGCTGGAAGGGATAGGTGGGCAGGCCGGGCGGGGTGGCGGGCGCGGTGACGGGCCAGTCGAGGCGATGACCGTGCAACTCGACAGCGGCCAGGGCCTGCACCAGCGGCCGCTCGTCCTCCCGATTGCGGCGCAGGGTACCGGTGACGAGCGTGTCCGGACGGCCGGCCAGGGTCTCCTGAATGCCGACGGTCAGCACCGGATGGGCACTGGACTCCACGAACGTCGTGAAACCCTCCTCGGCCAGGG
>NZ_JBIBVJ010000020.1:0-112332 GCF_043080305.1 Kitasatospora sp. NPDC015120
GCCTCGACCCGCGGGGCTGGCAGGCCCACTGACCGCCGTCCCTCGGGCCCGCCGCGCCCGGCCACCCGTCCGCCGCCCGTCCGCACTCCGGCCGGGCGGCGGGGGCGGCCGGGCGCGGCGGCCCGTTGCCATGGCACCGGCGAGGCCCTGCCGCACTCCCGCCCCGGAATCCACCCCGTGCAGCGGAGGAGAGGGCGACGCGCCGGTGCCCGGCAGATGTCCCGCACACGCCGGGTGGCCGCATTCAGCAGGTGCACATCTGCGCTCCGCCGAACCGCAACGTGGACGCCAGCCGGCTTGGAGAGACATACGGGTACCGGTCCGCAGACCCGTCGACCGTACGGGCCTGACGGGGCCGGCGCCACGGAATCCCGTGGTCGTCGTCCGTGCTGCCCTGGAGGGTCCGCCATGACCACCGTCCCCTCGTACACTCCGCCCGCAGTCACCCCCGCCCGGGCCGCCGCGGTGCCCGCCGCGCGCCGGGACGTCGCGTCCGGCTCCGCCTCGGCCGTCTACACCGTCGCGCTGGCCCGCGACGAGGACGACGTCCGCGCCGCCCAGCGGCTGCGCCACCAGGTCTTCGCCGAGGAGCTCGGCGCCACCCTGCACAGCACCGCCCCGGGCCTGGACGTCGACCCGTTCGACGAGTTCTGCGACCACCTGCTCGTGCGCGAGGGCGAGGACGGCGCGGTCGTCGGCACCTACCGCCTGCTGCGCCCCGAGGCCGCCCGCCGGGCCGGCCGGCTCTACTCCGACGGCGAGTTCGACCTCTCCGGCCTCGCCCCGCTGCGGGACGGCCTGGTCGAGCTCGGCCGCTCCTGCATCGCCGCCGAGCACCGCGGCAACGGCGCCGTCATCAACCTCATGTGGGGCGGCATCGCCCGCTACCTCGCCGACACCGGCAACACCTGGGTCGGCGGCTGCTGCTCGATCTCCCTGGAGGACGGCGGCGCGACCGCCGCCCGGGTCTGGGACACCGTCGCCGCCAAGCACCTCGCGCCCCGGGAGTACCGGGTCACCCCGCACCGGCCGTGGGACGCCACCGGTGTGACGCGGGCCCAGAAGGCGCCGCTGCCGGCCCTGCTCCGCGGCTACCTGCGGCTCGGCGCCTGGGTGTGCGGCGAGCCCGCGCACGACCCGGACTTCGACTGCGCCGACCTGTACGTGCTGCTGTCGCTGGAGCGCACCGACCCGCGCTACCTGCGGCACTTCCTCTCCGGCGTGGGCGGTGTCGGCACGGCGGCCCCGGGTGCGGTCTCATGAGCGTGTGGCTGCCGACGGCCTCCTGCACGCCGGAGGCCTGCCTGACCGACCCGGCGCCCACCGTCGCCCTCCCCCGGCGGGCCCTGCGGCTGGCCGCCTGCCTGGCGGTGCTCACCGTCGGCCTCGTGCTCAGCCTGCCCGCACGGGCGCTGCCGCGCGGGCCGCGCGACCGGCTCGCCCGGTTCTGGGCCCGCGGCCTGCTCGGCTCGCTGGGGGTCACAGTGCGGATCGAGCCCGGGTCGGGAGCCGAGGGCGGGGTGCTGCTGGTGGCCAACCACGTGTCCTGGCTGGACATCCCGCTGATCGCGGCCGCCCGCCCGGGCCGCTCGCTGGCCAAGACCGAGGTGCGCCACTGGCCGGTGCTCGGCCCGCTGATCGCCTGGGGCGGCACCGTCTTCCTCGACCGCGACCGGCTGCGCACCCTGCCGGCCACCGTCGCCGAGGTGGCCGCCACCCTGCGGGCCGGCCACCCGGTGATCGTCTTCCCGGAGGGCTCCACCTGGTGCGGCCGGGAGAGCGGCCGCTTCCGCCCGGCTTTCTTCGAGGCCGCCGTCCGCTCCGGCACCCCCGTCCAGCCGGTCGCGATCCGCTACCGGCTGGACGACGGCCGCCCCACCAGCGCCCCCGCCTTCATCGGCGAGGACGGCCTGCTCACCTCCCTGGCCCGGGTCGTCGCCGTCCGGGGCCTGGTCGCCGAGCTGGCCTTCCGCCCGGCCGTCGAGGCCCCGCCCACCGACCCGGCCCGCCCCTGGGAGGCCCGCAAGTCCCTGGCCCGCACCGCCCAGAGCGCGGTCGAGGGCATCCGCTGAACCACCCCCACCACCCCGGCCCACGGGCGGCGGCCCGCTCCGCGCACCAGCAGGACCACCGGAACCGCACCTCACGGCCAGGCCACCCGGAGCACGCTGAAGGCCCCGTGCACGCCCGGGCCCGGCGGGGGCCGACGGGCCGGGGCCCGCTCCGCGCACGGCCAGGCGAAGGCCCACCAGCCCCCGCCCCCCGAACCACGGTGGAGAGCCCCTACACCCCGGCCCCGGCACGGACGTCCCGCCCGGCGGGGCCCGGTGCCGGGGCGGCCGGCGGCGGGCGGTGGCCCGTGCCGCGCAGCAGGAGGGCCACCAAGACCGCGGCCACCGCCAGGGCCGCCGAACCGCAGCGCAGGGCGAGGTGGATGCCGTCGGTGAAGGCGTGCTCGAAAGCGGCCCGCAGCGGGGCGGGGAGGGGGCCTGCCGCGTCTGCGGCGCCGGCGGCGGACAGGGTGTCGGCGGGGCGGCCCAGGGCGTCGGGCGGGAGGCCGAGGCGGGTCAGCGAGCCGGTCAGCGTCGCCGTCAGGCGGTGGGTCAGGACGGCGCCGAGCACGGCGATGCCGAGGACGCCGCCGAGTTCGCGCAGGGTGTTGACGGTGGCCGAGGCGGTGCCCGTCCGTTCCGGGGCGACCCGCTGGAGGACGGCGATGGAGACCGGCGTGAAGGTCATCCCCAGGCCCAGCCCGAGCACGAACAGGGTCCACAGGTACTCGGCGTAGCGGGCGTGCTCGCCGTACAGGGACAGCCCCGCGAGGCCCAGCGCGCACAGGGCGATGCCCAGCACCAGGGGCGGCCGGGGCCCGTGGCGGCCGGTCAGCCGGGCCGAGACCGGGCCCGCGACGACGATCATCGCGGTCATCGGCAGACCGGCGAGTCCGGCCGCCGTCGGTGACCAGTCCAGCACGCCCTGCATCAGCAGCGGCAGGAAGAACAGCGCGCCGAGCATCCCGAAGCTCACCATGAACCCGCCGAGCAGCGCGCCGCCGAGCACGCCGTCGCGGAACAGCCGCAGGTCCAGCATCGGCTCGGCGATCCGCCGTTCGAGCAGCAGGAAGGCCGCCAGCGACAGCACCGCGAGCACCGCCGTGGTGACCACCCGGGCGTCGGTCCAGCCGCGCTCGGGGCCCTCGACCAGGGTGTGGACGGCGGCGCCGAGGCCGGCCGCGGACAGGAGGAGGCCGCCGAGGTCGACGCGGCGGGCCCGGCCCGGGACGACGGGCAGCACCCGGCCGGAGAGGACCAGCGCACCGATGCCGATCGGCACGTTGATCCAGAAGACGCCGGCCCACCCGAAGGCCTCCACCACGGGGCCGCCGACCACCGGGCCGACCGACAGGCCGAGCGCGGAGACACCGGACCAGGTGCCGATCGCCCGGGTGCGTTCGCGTTCGTCGGTGAACACGTGCCGCAGGATCGCCAGGCTGCCGGGGGTGAGCAGGGCGGCGCCGACGCCCTGGAGCATCCGCGCGGCGACCAGCGCGCCGACGCTCCCGGAGAGCGCGGCGGCCGCCGAGCCGGCCGTGAACAGGGCGAGGCCGAGCCGGAAGACGGCGGTGCGGCCGTAGCGGTCGCCCAGCGCCCCGCCGGTGAGCAGCAGGGCGGCGAAGACCAGGCTGTAGCCCTCGGCCACCCACTGGAGACCGGTGATGCCCGCGTCGAGATCCCGGCCGATCCGGGGCAGGGCGTTGCCGACGATGACGTTGTCCAGCATGGACATGAACATGGTGATGCAGAGCGTCGCGAGCGCGAGCCGTCGGTGGCGGGCGCCCGGCGCCGCACTCCCCTCGGTCTCACCCATCGGATCGTCCTCCCGGTTCGGTCGGGGAAAGCCCCTAACGGCGTTAGGGACCGGTTCGACGGAGGACAGCGTGCACCTAACGGTGTTAGATTGCAAGCGCGACCGCAGCCCGCCCGACGAGAACAGCGAGGACCGCATGCCGGCCGACCAGGACGACGCCGCCCCGCCCGCCCTCACCCGCGAGGGGCTCGCGCAGGCCGCGCTGCGGGTGCTGGAGCGCGACGGCCTGGCCGGCCTGTCGATGCGCAAGGTCGCCGCCGAGGTCGGGGTCAAGGCCGCCTCGCTCTACTGGCACGTCCGCAACAAGGAGGAGTTGCTGGACCTCCTCAACGACGCACTGATGGCCGACGTCGAGGCCCCGCCCCGCACCGGGGACTGGCGCGTCCAGCTGCGCGGCTACTGCGAGCGCTACCGCGCCCACCTGCTCGGCCGGCGGGACGCCGCCAAGGTGGTCGCGGGCCGCCTCGCCCCCGGGCCGCACCTGCTGCACCTGATGGAGGACCAGCTCGGCCGGCTGCGCGGGGCCGGCTTCTCCGCCCCGGACGCGGCGATGGTGTCCTACCTGCTCGGCGCGTACGTCCAGGGCTTCGTGCTCCAGGAGCAGTCACCGATGGCGGCCGCGGAGACCACCGGCACCGGCCGGCGCGCGCTCGCCGACGCCGCCGCCGAGCGGTTCCGCGCCCTGCCGCCCGCCGAGTTCCCGCACCTGGTCGCGATGGCCGGCGACCTCACCGGGCCGGACCTCGACGCCCGGTTCGCCTTCGGCCTGGAGCGCATCCTCGACGGGCTGGCCGCCCTGCTGCCGCCGGACCGCCGCTGACCGTCACGCCCTCCCGCCCGCCCGGTCGCTCTCCCGCCCGCTCCCCCGAAACCATTCGACCGCCGCCCCACGGGGGCGCTACGGTCCGGAGGCCCGCACGAACACCCGTCGCGCCGAGGAGGCACCCGCATGACCGCGTTCCACCCCGTCGGCGAACCCTGCGCGGAGGGCCTGCTGGATGTCGGAGACGGCCAGCGGATCCACTGGGAGGTGTCCGGCAACCCGGCCGGCAAGCCCGCCGTGGTCGTGCACGGCGGACCGGGCTCCGGGCTGAACGCCGGCGCCCGGCGGTACTTCGACCCCGAGCGCTACCGGCTGGTGCTGTTCTCCCAGCGCAACTGCGGCCGCAGCGAGCCGCACGCCGCCGACCCGGCGACCAGTCTGGAGCACAACACCACCGCGCACCTCGTCGCCGACCTGGAGCGCCTGCGCGAGCATCTGGGCATCGAGCGCTGGCTGATGTTCGGCGGCTCCTGGGGCTCCACGCTGATCCTCGCATACGCCCAGACGCACCCCGCGCGGGTGTCGGAGATCGTGATCAGCGCCGTCACCACGACCAGGCCGGAGGAGATCGACTGGCTCTACCGGGGCGTCGGCCGGCTGCTGCCGGGCCCCTGGGAGGCCTTCCGTGACGCGCTGCCGCCCGAGGACCGCGACGGCGACCTGCTCGTCGCCTACGACCGGCTGCTGAACGACCCGGACGAGTCCGTCCGCCGCGCGGCCACCACCGCGTGGGCGACCTGGGAGGACGCGGTGATCGCCCACGAGACCACGGGATCGCCGAACGCCTACACGGCCAGGCCCTCCGAGGCGCTGACGGCCTTCGTGCGGATCACCGCGCACTACTTCTCCCGCCAGGCCTTCCTGGAGCCCGGCCGGCTGCTGCGCGACGCGCACCGGCTGGCCGGCATCCCGGGCGTGCTGATCCACGGCGCCCTCGACCTCGGCAGCCCGCTGGACACCGCCTGGCAGCTCGCCAGGGCCTGGCCGGACGCCGAGCTGACGGTGATCCAGAACGCCGGGCACACCGGCTCCCGCGCCACCGCCGAGGCCGTCCTGGCGGCCGTCGAGCGCTTCGCGAACGGGTAGCCCCACACGGGCAGTGACGGTCCCTCAACGGTCCGCAGCCGGGGGGTGACAGGCCGGCGCCGGCCGCCGACACTGGGGGGAGAAGCTCCCATGTCAACGGGTCGGCCGGCGCCCGCCGGTGCCGGCCGCGGAGAGGGCAGGCCGGCCATGAGCACGCCGTCCGCCGGGCTCCCGATCGTCTACGTCCGGGGATACGCCGGAGGCAGCCCCGGGATCGAGAAGGCCGTGACGGATCCGTTCTACGGATTCAACCAGGGCTCGACGCACATCCGCGTCGGCCGCGAGGACAACCCCGTCCTCTACCAGTTCGAAAGCCCCTTACTGCGCCTGCACCTCGACGAGGACTACGACATCGTCGTGGAGGGGCGCCCCGGTCCGACGGGGGAGGCGCCCCGCCCCAGGAGCATCTGGATCCACCGCTTCTACGACGTCTGCTCCCCCACCTACGGCGGCCGGCCGGAACCGTTCAACCTGGAGACGGCCGCCAGGGACCTCCTGGCCCTGATCGAGCGGGTGCGGACCAGGACCGGCGCACCCCGGGTCAACCTGGTCGCCCACTCGATGGGCGGACTGATCTGCCGTTGCCTGATGCAGAAGATCATCCCGGAGGAGCGCGGCGAGCGCGCCACCGCCTACGTGGCGAAGCTGTTCACCTACGGAACGCCACACGGCGGCATCACCTTCGCCATCGGGTTCGGGATCCCGGAGGCGCTGCGCGACCTCTTCAACTTCAACGGCTCCGACGTCTTCGGGCCCGAGCGGATGTACCAGTACCTGACGCCGCACGCCGACCCGGGCGGGCCTCCCGACGACTGGCACGCCGTGGACATGCCGGACGACGACGGCAGCGCGCCGGTGCACGCCGGAGGCTTCCCGCTCGACCGGGTGTTCTGCATGGTCGGCACCGACGCCGATGACTACGACGTCGCCCACGGGATCTCGGCCGCGGCGGTCGGCCCGCGCAGCGACGGCCTGGTGCAGATCGAGAACGCGCAGGTCACCGGCGCCAACCGGGCCTTCGCCTACCGCAGCCACAGCGGCCGCTACGGGCTGGTCAACTCCGAGGAGGGCTACCAGAACCTGCGCCGCTTCCTGTTCGGCGACCTGCGGGTGCGCGTCGACCTCGCCGGCATGTCGCTGCCCAAGGACGACGCCGTCTGGCAGGCGGAGGCCAGGCTCTCGGTCCGCGGGCTGCCGGTGCTGATGAACGAACGCGTCGCCGCGCACTCCTGCCCGATCCAGCTCTCCGACCCGACGACGGAGAGCCGGCGCACCCGGCCCGTCCTGACCGGGGACGACGCCGTCCCGCTGGCGACCACCTTCCTGTCGACCCGGCTGCCGCGCCCGCAGGAGGCCGGCCCGCTGCGGTTCATCCTCGACCTGGACCTGCTCTCCCTGCACGAGCAGCACGGGCTGTTCCACTTCCGCGACCACGTGGAGACGCCCGACTTCACGGACACCCTGATCATCGACGTGCAGCCGACGGCGACCGGGTCGCCCCCGAACGTCTGGGCGCGGTGGAACTCCGACGTGCCCGGAGCGATCCGGGACCTCAGCCCGGTGGGCGAGCCGCTGCCGGACCAGGACCCGTCGGACGGCTCCTGGATGTCCCGCATCCCCCTGCCCGCCACCACCGCGCCGATCCTCGGCGACGGCGCCAGGGTCCGGCTCAGGATCGACCCCTGGTGCTAGCCCCTCCCTCCCGGACCATGCCGGGCGTCCGACGTGGTCCGGGGGAGCGGACCCGGCAGCCGGGGGCGGACGGGCCCGCGGTCAGGCGTGCCAGCCGGTCTCCGGGCGCTCGGTGCGGGTCCCCGGCGCGGGCTCCTCGGCGGCCAGCAGCACGCGGCGCAGCAGGTCGGAGAGCTGGCGCCGTTCGGCCGGGGAGAGGACGCCGAGCAGGCGCTGCTCCTCGCGGCCGACCACGTCCAGCGCCTGCTGCCAGGCCCGCCGGCCCGCCTCGGTGAGTTCCACGTCGACCCGGCGGCGGTCGTCGCCGGAGGGCGTGCGGACGATGAATCCGCGCCGCTCCAGCGCCTCCAGACGGCCGGTCACCGAAGCCGGCGCCAGGTTGAGGTCGGCGCGCAGGTCGGAGGGGGTGGCCCGGCCGCCGCGGCCGGCCAGGCCGTGGAGGGTGTCGAACTCGTGCTTCTGCAGGCCGTAGTCGGCCACGCCCTGCTCGCGGACCCGGCCCAGGTGGCGGGTGAGCTTGCTCATCCGGGTGACGGCGCCCTCGACGTCCGGGTCGAGGTGCGGAAGCACCGGCCGCCAGCGGTCGACGTGGCCGTCGGTCCAGTCGCGGGGCCGGTCGGCCGCCGCCCGGGGCGTCGCGCGTGTCATGCCTCCGAGTCTAGGCGTCCGTGAACTGCGGATTTCCACCGCCGATATTTCGTTGCCGAAACTTCGGCACCGAAATACAGTGCTCCTCGTGACCCTGCTCCAGCACCCGCTGCGCTCGCGCGGCTTCCGTCTGCTCTTCCTCGGCCGGACGATCTCCACCCTCGGCGACGCCGTCGTCCCCGCCGCCCTCGCCATCGCCGTCACCCGGGCGACCGGCTCCTCCGGTGCGCTCGCCCTCGTCCTGGGCTGCGCGATGGTCCCCCGGCTGCTGCTGCTCCCGCTGGGCGGCGTCGTCGGGGACCGCCTCGATCCCCGGCTGGTCGCGCTCGTCACCGACCTCGTCCGGGCCGTCGCCCAGGCCGCCGTCGGCCTCGAACTCCTCGGCGACCGGCCCCGGCTGCTGCCGATCGCGGCCGCCGAGGCGGTCGGCGGCATCGCCTCCGCGTTCGCCATGCCGACGGCCACGCCGCTGGTCGCCGCCACCGTCACGGGGCCGCAGCGGATGCGGGCCAACGCGCTGCTCGCCTCGACCGCCAACGCCGCCCGGCTGGGCGGCCCGGCCCTCGCCGGGGTGCTGGTCTGGACAGCCGGGCCCGGCTGGGCGTTCCTGCTGGACGGCGCCTCCTTCCTGGTCAGCGCGGCGCTGCTGACGCGGCTCCGGATCCGGCACGCCCCGGGCGAGCGCCGCTCGCTGCGCACCGACCTGCTGCGCGGGTGGAGCGAGGTGCGCTCGCGCGACTGGTACTGGACGAGCCTGATCGGCCACGGCGTCTGGAACGGCGCCGCCGCCGTACTGCTCACCCTCGGCCCGCTGATCGCCACCCGGCGCCTCGGGGGCGACGGCGTGTGGATCGCCATGACCCAGGCCGGCGCGTGCGGTGTGCTGGCCGGCTCGCTGCTCGCCGGGCGGTACCGGCCGCGGCGGCCGGTGCTGGTCGCCAACCTGGGCCTGGCCCTGTACGCCCTGCCGCTGGCCGCCCTCGCGGTGGCGGCGCCGGCGCCGGTCACGGTGACCGCGTACGCGCTGGCGATGACCGGGCTCGGCTTCCTCAACCCGGTGTGGCAGACGACGGTGCAACAGGAGTTCCCGCCACAGGTGCTGGCCCGGGTGACGTCCTACGACTGGCTGCTGTCGCTCGCCGCCGCCCCGCTCGGGTACACCCTCGCGCCACTGGCCGCCGACGCCTGGGGCAGCACCGGCCCGCTGCTGGTCACCGCCGCGCTGGTCGCGCTCGCCTGCGCCGGCACCGCGGCCGTCCCGGGCGTCCGCCGGATCGGACGGACGGCGGTGGACGTGGCGGACGCGGTCGAGGCCGGGCCGCCGTCAGAGCCGCAAGCCGCGAGGAAGGCGGCCCGGGCGACGGCCGGGGCGGCGGCCGAAACGGAGACGACCGGCGGGTATCCCGCCGACGGGGAGGCCGCCGCCGGGGCCGTCCGGCGAAACCCTACGATACGGTCATGATCGCCTATGCCCCAGCGGCCTTCTTCTTCCTGCTCTGCGGAATCGGTGTCCTGCGCGACCGGCGCCGGTTCAGCAACGCCGTCCTGCTCGGCATCGCGGTCTCGCTCCTCGCCCTCGCCCTGATCGCCGAACTGCGCCGGGCGCCCACCCTGGTGGCCGAGCTGGCGGTGGCCCTGATCGCCCTGCTGCCGACCGTCGGCACGGTCGCCCTCGTCTGGTTCCTGCTCTCCAACGGGCTGACGATGATCCGCAAGGAGGGGCGGCGGCCGGCCAACCTGCTCTCGCTGCTCGCCGGCCTCGGCATCCTCGGCCTGATCGGCCTGTTCGCCGCGGCGGTGATCACCGACTCCGAGCGCCTCGGGATCCTCACCGCGACCGCGCTGCTGGTGGTCGGCTACATCTCCTTCCTCTTCGTCTGCTTCGTCGGCTACGCCTACCTCTACCAGCGCCACGGGCCGCGCGGCGACGTCGACTTCGTGGTGGTGCTGGGCTCCGGGCTGATCGGCGGCGAGCGGGTGCCGCCGCTGCTGGCGAGCCGGCTCGAACGCGGCCGTGACCTCTACGAGAAGCAGGCCGCGCGCGGCAACCCGCCGGTGCTGATCACCTCCGGCGGCCAGGGCCCGGACGAGAAGCTGCCGGAGTCCCACGCGATGGCGGACTACCTGGTCGAGCGCGGCTTCCCCGCCGATCACCTGGAGCGCGAGGACCGCTCGCGCACCACCGAGGAGAACCTGCTCTTCAGCAAGGCCATCATGGAGCAGGCCAAGCCCGACTACCGCTGCGTCGTCGTCACCAACAACTTCCACGCCTTCCGGGCGGCCCTGACGGCCCGGAAGACCGGCGTCGCCGGCCAGGTCTGCGGCTCGCCCACCGCCCGCTACTACTGGCCGAGCGCGACGATCCGCGAGTTCGCGGCCGTCTTCCTCTCCCACAAGCTGATCAACCTCGGGATCTGCGGCTTCCTGGCCGTCTGCGGCCTGCTCGCCGCGGTCTTCGGGGCGGAGTGACGCACAGTCACTCCCCGGAGTCCCGACCGGGTGCGGCGCTCCGGCCGACGGGCCCCGGTGGTCACCCCGCGCATCAGCGCCGGGGGCGACCACCGGGGCCCGTGCACCCGGGTCAGTCGGCCCGGCGCGGGGCCAGGATCGCGCAGGTGGTGGTCGCGTGCGCGTACAGCCGGCCGTCCCGGCCGCCGAGGATCCGCGCCTCGGCGGTGGCGATCGTCCGCCCCACGTGCAGCGCGACCCCCTCGCAGCGCACCTGCCCGGAGTCGGCGAACAGCGGCCGCACCATGTGCACGTTCAGCTGCGTGGTGGTGTAGCCGACGCCGGCCGGCAGCCGGCTCATCACGGCGCAGCCGAGCGCCGAGTCCAGGAGGGTGGCCAGGTAGCCGCCGTGGACGGTGTTCATCGGGTTGAAGAGGTGGTCGCCGAGCGCGCCCTCGAAGGCGGCCGTCCCGGGCCCGGCCTCCACCAGCCGGAAGCCCATGGTGCTCCCGATCGCCGGCTGCGGGATCCGGCCGGCGATGATCTCCTGGAGGATCTCCTCCCCGGTGAGGTGCGGGAACGCCGAAATGGGCGGACCGGCCCGCCACTCGTGGGTGCGGGTGCGCGGCTCCCCGTCGGCCGACGGTCCGGCGGGATCGATCTCGAAGGTGGTCATGCCACCACCCTTTCCCGCAGCCCGGCGCGCGTTCAAGGGTGACCTCGTTCACCCTCGGCGCCGCCGGTGGACCTTGACGAAAGGTTGACCTGCTCACGGCAGAACGTTGGGGGCGACGAAACCTATGGTCGGCCCATGCCTCCACTGCCCGCCGGACGGACCGCCCGACTCCCCGTCCTGCCCTATCGCAAACCCACCCCGGGCCGCGACTACTGGGTCTTCGACGACGTCCTGTCCGACCCGGACGCCGTACGGCGCCGCTGCCTCGACCGGAACGACTGGGCCGAGGGCTACCCCTACCGTCCGGAGGCCTGGCCGGGCCTGCGGACCATGCCCGGCCTGGAGCCCGCCGAGCTGGCCCGGGTCGAGGCACTAGTCCGCAGGGCCACCGGGGCGCCGCGGCTCTGGGTGCAGAGCGCCCCGGGCGGCGGCACCCTGAACCACAACTGCGTCCAACTGGTCGGCGCCGGCGAGTCGGAGCCGCGCCCGCACACCGACTCCCGCGCCCTGTGCCGCTACGCGGCCGTCCTCTACCTGAGCCCCGGCGCCGCCAAGGACGCCGGCACCGGCTTCTACCGCCAGCAGTTCCCCGGCGGCCGCCTCGGCGGCAACCTGGTCACCGCCCCGCACACCAATCTGGTCGAGGCCCTCGGCACCCGCCGCGTCCCCGCCGATGCCTTCACCGAGGACGTCCGCGTCCCCAACCGCTACAACCGCCTGCTGGTCTACCACGCCAACCTGATCCACAGCGCGACCTCGTACCACGGCCTGGCCCTGGAGGAGCGCCGGATGACGGCGGTCTTCTTCTGGATGGCCTGACCCCGGACGGCCTGTGCCCGGATCGCCTGTGCCCCGATCGCCCGTGACCGGACGGCCCGGCCCCGGACGGCCCGGCGTCCTGAGCGGCCCCCGACGCCCGCCCGGGGGAACTCCGGACGCGACTACGCCGCCCGGAGTTCCCCGGGCCGGACGCGGCTCAGGCTGAGGCGGGTGAGGGCGGCGGCGAGGCGGGCGAGGTCGCGCGGCGGGACGAGGGCGGCCAGGGCTGCCGGGGTGCGGGGCAGACCGAGGTCGGCGGCCGCCCGCAGGGTCCGGTCGTCGAAGGACGGGCGCAGGACCGGCCAGACCGCCTGGGCCTCGCGGCAGAAGATGCCCGAGCCGACCGGGCCGATCCGGGGGAACTCGCGGAGCAGCCCGGCGATGCGGGCGGGATCGCCCCCGGCCTCGTCACGGAGCTCCCGAAGGTCGCCGTGCCAGCGGTCGAGGAGCAGTTCGGCGCCGCGGCCGAGGGCGGTCGCGGTGCTCTCGTCGTAGCGCACGTAGTGGGCGCGGCCGAGGGCGTCCACCCTGGTCTGCCAGCGGGCGGCGGCCATCGCCTTCGGGGTGCGCAGGCCCGCCGCGGAGAGTTCCCGGGCGGCGGCGACGGCGAGGTCGGCGCTGATCCGCACCGAGCTGAGCGTGGTGAGCACCAGCAGCCGGTAGAGCGGGGACGGGGTGTCACGGAGGATGATGCCCGCCTCGTCGGCGTAGGTGCGGCCGAAGCGTTCCAGCAGGGCGGCGACGGTCTCCTGGTGGCCCATGGCCGGTCTCCCTTCCTCGCCTGACCGGCACCTGCCCGGGTTGGCGGCGGTCATGCGCGGGGAGGGGTCCGTCATGGAGAACGCCGACCGCCCGGTCACCGAGGAGGTCCGGCCGCAGTGGGCCGGCCTCGACCGGCTGGGGACACTGGAGCTGCTGCGGCTGCTGAACGCCGAGGACCGCACGGTCGCCGGAGCGGTGGCCGGGCAGCTGCCGCGGATCGCCGTGGTGGTGGACGCGGTCGCCGGGCGGATGGCCCGGGGCGGGCGGCTGGTCTACGCGGGCGCGGGGACGGCGGGGCGGCTCGGGGTGCTGGACGCGAGCGAGTGCCCGCCGACGTTCAACACCGCCCCGGGCCAGGTGGTGGGCGTGATCGCGGGCGGCGCGCGGGCGCTGGTGGCCGCCGTGGAGGGAGCCGAGGACCGCCCGGAGCTGGCGGCCGCCGATCTGGCCGCGCTGGCCCTGACCGCCGAGGACACGGTGGTCGGCGTCTCCGCCTCCGGCCGCACGCCGTACACCGTGGCCGCCGTGCGCCACGCCCGCGCGGCCGGGGCGCTGGCCGTGGGGCTGGCGGGGAGCGCCGGGTCGCCGTTGGTCGCGGCCGCCGACCTGGGCATCGAGGTGGTGACCGGACCGGAGGTGGTGGCCGGGTCGACCCGGCTCAAGGCGGGGACGGCGCAGAAGCTGGTGCTGAACCTGCTGTCCACGGCCGTGATGGTCCGGCTCGGCAAGACGTACGGGAATCTGATGGTGGACGTCCGGGCGGGCAACGCCAAGCTGCGCGACCGGGCGCGACGGATCGTCACCGAGATCACCGGCGCGGACGAGCGGACCGCCCGGCGGGCGCTGGCGGCCACCGGCGGCGAGGTGAAGGACGCCGTCCTGGTCGTCCTCGCCGGGGTGGACGCCCCGGCCGCCGCCCGGCTGCTCGCCGCGGCGGGCGGCCGGCTGCGCGAGGCGCTGGAGCTGGCGCGCGGCGGCGTCAGCCGAGACTGAGGCCGCCCCGGTCGACCACCTCGCCGAAGCGGGGCAGCGAGAGGCCGACGGAGGCCCGGTGCTCCTCCTCGGTCAGGGCCGTCATCGCCTCCTCGACGAACACCAGCCGGTAACCGTGGTCGGCGGCCGCGCGGGCGGTGGACTCGACGCCGAGGTTGGTGGCGATGCCGCCGAACACCAGGGTGTCGACGCCGCGCTCCTGGAGCCGTTCGTGCAGCCCGGTGCCGTGGAAGCCGCCGATGGTGCGCTTGACGACGGTCTCGTCGGCCAGCTCGGCGACCTCGGGGACCAGCGCGCTGCCCGGCGGCTGCTCGGCCACGCCGGGGCGTTCGACCCGGATCGCGATCACCGGCGCGCCGGCCGCCCGGAATGCCGCGGCGAGGTCGAGCGCGGCGGCGACCGCCTCGTCACCGGGGCGCGGGGCGAGCGGCAGGACGGCGATCCGCTCCATGAGGTCGACGAGGACGAGGGCGGTGCGGGCGGGGTCGAGGGTGCGCATGGTCGGTCACCGTAGTGGACCGGCCGCCGTCGCGTCCCCGGTATTCCCGGCCTCGCGGGCGATCTCGGCCCGGAAGCCCTCGATCAGCACCCGCAGGCCGTACTCGAAGTCGGCGTCGTGGTCGGTCATCCGCAGCACCTCGGCCGCCTCCTGGAGCAGCGGCAGGCCCTGCAGCGCCTCGTCGGGGAAGGGCGCGCCGTCGCGCTGTTCGGCGTCCTGACGCCAGGCCTGTTCCTCGGTGACCCAGCCCATGAGGTAGCGGTCGATGGTGAGCAGCAGCCGCAGGGCGGTGCGCGGGCGCAGGCCCGCCCCGCACAGGGCGCGCAGCTGCCCCTCGACGGCGGGCAGTTCGCCGGCCGTGGGCAGGGTGCCGGCGTGCACCCGGGCACCGTCCCGGTGGGCGAGCAGGGCGGCGCGCTTGGCCCGGGCGTCGGCGGCGAGCCACTCGGGCCAGTGCTCGGGGCCGGGTTCGCGGTCGGGCGGCAGGGCCTCGGCCAGCATCGCCTCCGCCATCAGGTCGAGCAGTTCGCGCTTGCTCCTGACGTGCCAGTAGAGGGCCGGGGACTGCACGCCGAGCTCCCGGGCGAGCCGGCGGGTGGTGAGCCCGTCGATGCCGACCTCGTCGAGCAGCCGCAGGGCGGTACGCACGACCTCGTCCCGTGTCAGCGCCATGGTGTTCCGCCCTTCCGACGCCCGTGCCGGCCGCCCGGTTATTCGCTTGGCACCCCACCTTATCGCTGCTAAGTTCCGGACCGTCTTTATCACTGATAAGGACGGCGGAGCGTACCGCCGCCCTCCCCCGGAAGGGACCGACACACCCATGACGACCACCGGAACGGGCCCGCGCCGCCCGTGGTCCCGGCTGCTGCCGGACACCGCGCCCTGGCGGTCCTCCGCGGACTTCCGCCTCGTCTGGACCTCCGGCGCGGTCACCCTGCTGGGCTCGGTGTTCACCCTCACCGCGATCCCGCTCCAGATCGCCGACGCCACCGGCTCGCCGCTCGCGGTGGGCGCGGTCGGCGCGGTGGAGCTGGTGCCGACGGTGCTGTTCGGCCTGTACGGCGGAGTGCTCGCCGACCGGCTCGACCGCCGCACGGTGGCCCTGGCCACGGAGAGCGCGCTCGCCGTGCTCAGCGCGCTGCTGCTGCTCAACGCGCTGAGCGGCGCCCCCGCGCTCTGGCCGCTCTACGCGGCGGCCGGCTGCGCCGCCGCGCTCCAGGGGATCCAGCAGCCCTCGCTGGAGGCGATGGTCCCCCGGCTGGTGCCGCACGACCAGCTGCTCGCGGCCGGCGCGCTGCTCTCGCTGCGCTGGACCGTGGTCGGGCCGGCCGCGCCCGCCGCCGCGGGGCTGGTGATCGCCACCGCCGGGGTACGCGCCGCCTACCTCCTCGACCTGGCCACCTTCCTGATCTCGATCGCGCTGCTCGCCCGGCTCCGCCCGCAGCGCCCCGCCCGGGCGGAGACGGCGCCCACGCGGCGCGAGGTCGCCGAGGGCGCCCGGTACGTGGCGCGCAGGCCGGACCTGGTCGGCACCTGCCTGGCCGACCTCGCCGCGACCGTGTTCGCCCTGCCGACCGCGCTCTTCCCCTTCCTCGCGGACGAACTGGACGCCCGCTGGGCGCTCGGCCTGCTCTACTCGGCCTCGGCGGCGGGCGGGCTGCTGGCCGCCGCGACCAGCGGGTGGACCGCACGGGTGCACCGGCACGGGCGGTTCGTCCTGCTCTCCTGCGCGGCGGTCGGCGCGGCCACGGCGGCGGCCGCGGCGGTCCCCG
Source organism: Kitasatospora sp. NPDC015120 (assembly GCF_043080305.1). NCBI lineage: Bacteria > Bacillati > Actinomycetota > Actinomycetes > Kitasatosporales > Streptomycetaceae > Kitasatospora > Kitasatospora sp. NPDC015120. Next base: position 16,086 of record NZ_JBIBVJ010000020.1, read on the forward strand.
GCATCGGGGCGGTGCTGCTCTGCCTGGCCGTCGCCGGCGCCGCGCACTGGGTCGGCGACACCTTCCGGGGCGCGATCTGGAACCGGTCCGTCCCGGACGCGCTGCGCGGCCGCGCCGCCGGGCTGGAGCTGCTGATCGGCACCTGCGGCCCGGCCCTCGGCGACCTGCGGGCCGGCGGTCTGGCGGCCCGCCAGGGCATCCGGGCCGCGTTGCGCACCGGCGGCCTCGCCTGCCTGGTGAGCGGCGGGGTGCTGGCCGCCGCGCTGCCGGCGCTCTGGCGGTACGACGACCGCACCGACCCGCACGTCGCGAAGGTCCGGGCGGCCCGGTCCGGGGACGCCAACCCGGCCTGACCGCCGCGCCCTCCCCCGGCGACCGGAGGCAGCGTGACGAAGAAGCAACCCCCGCCGCCCCCGGAGGCCGAAACGCTCGACGATGCCCTTCCCCCACCCGGCACCCGCTCCACAAGCGGACGGAGCGGCCCGGGCCGGGGACGCCAACCCGGCCCGGGCCGACGCACCCTCCCCCAGCGACCGGAGGCAGCATGACGAAGGAACACCCCCCGCCGCCCCCGAAGGCCGAAACGCTCGACGATGCCGAAGCACACGCCCGGCACCCGCTCCACGCGGGGACGGCCGTGCCGCGCCACTCCCCGTCGGCCGTGGTCCGGCCGACGGCCGCCCGCCCCGACGCGGAGCGGACGTCGGCCTGCCCTAACAGGCGCCGTGGGGAGGACCCTCCACCCTCGACATGCGTCTCGGTGTCCCCCGGCCTGGCGCCCGGAACGGCGAGGACGCCGCCGCCGTGGTCGGACGGACCGGTGAGGGGCGCCGGTCTCCACGGCGCGGATCTGCTCGGCGCCGCCGTCGAGGAGCGGCCGCCGTTCGGGGCCGACTGGCGCGCACAGCGCACGGCGGTCGTCGGAGCGGCGGCCTGAGGAACGTTCCGGGCGATCGGCGGGAAGGCGACGGCCGGTCCTTGACGGTGGCCTCGTTCCACCGGCCGGACAGCACCACCGCGCCGTCGGCGACCGCCCCCGGGGCCGCCGTGGCAGAAGTCCCGGGGCGAGGCCGAGCGAGCGGGTGATCGCGGTCCCGATCGCGAGCAGCCCGCGCCGCAGGGCACGCCGCCGGGCTCCCGGAGGGCGGCCTCGGGGTCGCAGGTGGGGTGGCCGAGCTCGCCCGGCGCGGACGGGGTTCCGGCCCGGCCTCGCCGAAGGCGGTCCGGCACCGGAGGAAGGGACAGCCATCGAAGGCGAGCCAGCCGATCACCGCCCTACCGACCCACCCCCGTGGAACCGAAGCCGGGCCGCAGCGCGCCCGCGACCGGCGACGACCACCCTGCCAAACAGGATTCCAGGGGCCGCCGACCCCGGAAGGCCCGCCCGTACCGCCGGGCGAGGGCGCCGCGGCGCCGGCGACCGCCCCCGGTGGCGCCGTGGCGGAAGTCCCGGGCGAGGCCGAGCGAGGGGGTGGTCGCGGTCCCGATCGCGAGCAGCCAGCGCCGCCGGACTCCCGGACGGTGGCCTTCGGGTCGCAGCTGCGTGGCCGAGCTCGCCCGGCGCGGGCGAGGCTCCGGCCCGGCCTCACCGAAGGCGGTCCGGCGCCGGAGGAAGGGACAGCCATCGAAGGCGAGCCAGCCGATCACCGCCCTGCCGACCCACCCCCGTGGAGCCGAAGCCCGCCGCAGCGCGCCCGCGACCGGCGACGACCACCCTGCCGGACAGGATTCCAGAGGGCCGCCGACCCCGGAGGGCCCGCCCGTACCGCCGGGCGAGGACGCCGCGGCGGAGGACGAGCCGGCGGTCAGACCTCCTGGGCCTCCAGCCAGTGCAGCAGGACGGTGCGCTCGGTGTCGGTGCCGGCCGGGCTCGCCGGGTCGAGTGCCCAGTGGCGGATCCGGCGCAGGGTCTCCGCGTCGAGATCGAGGTAGAGGCGCCAGTGGGCCTGGGGGTGGCAGTCGGCCTCGCGGGGTTCGCCGCACTCCTGGCAGTGGGTGAAGAAGGCGTCGACCAGTCGGTGCACGATCGTGTCGGCGGGCATGGGCGGCGTGGGTCCTCACTGGTTGGGCAACCGGGTTGACTGGCGCCCGCCGCTGCCCGTGGCTCGTGGTGCGGCGGATTTGTATCTCCAGGGTGCGGAACCCGGCAGGGCGAACGACAGGGACCAATGTCACCTCCCCGGAATCCCGGCCGGAGCGGGCCGGAGCCCGGTCCCCGTGGGGGTGGGGACCGGGCGGTCGGTGGGGCGCCGGCCGGGTCGGCGGCGGTGGGGCGGCGGCCGGGTCAGCCCCGGCCGGCGGACCTCTGGGTGCGCCGGGAGACCGAGTCCAGCACCACGGCGCCCAGCAGCACCGCGCCGGTGATCATGTACTGGATGGCCTGGGCGGCGTGCACCATGTCCAGCCCGGTGGTGATCGACTGGATCACCAGCATGCCGAGCAGCGCCGACCAGGTGCTGCCGCGGCCGCCGAACAGGCTGGTCCCGCCGATGACGGCGGCGGCGATGGCGCTCATCAGCACATTGCCGCCGCCGAGCAGCTTGTCCGCCGAGCCCTGCTGCGAGGCGATGAACAGCCCGCCGAGGCCGGCCAGCGTGGCGGACAGCACGAACACCGCGATCCGTACCCGGGCCACGTCGATGCCGGCCCGGCGGGCGGCCTCGATGCCACCGCCGACCGCGAAGACCTGCCGGCCCCAGGGGGTGCGGCGCAGCACGACGTCGGTGAGCACGACCACCCCGAGCAGCACCACCAGCGGCAGCGGCAGACCGCTGTCCTGGTTGAGCGTCCAGGCGCCGGCCAGCGCGACCACCGCCAGCGCGCCGGTACGCAGCGCGATCTCGCCGGGCGGCCGGCCGGGCAGGCCCGCGGCGGCGCGGCGGCGGGCGGTGAGCAGCTGGGCGGCGAGGTGGCCGACGATGCAGAGGACGGCGAGCAGCCAGGCGAAGGCGATGTCGCCGTCGCCGAGGAAGTGGTTGTCGAGGTGGGCGACGACGCCGTCCTTGAGGTTGTTGACGGTGCCGAGCCGGCCGAGCACGTAGTCTTGCAGGCCGCTCCAGGCGAGCATTCCGGCCAGGGTGACGACGAACGCGGGCACGCCGATCCGGGCGAAGAAGAAGCCGTGCACGGCGCCCATCGCGGCGGCGGCGAGCAGGCCGAGCAGGACGGCGAGCCACTCGTTCACGCCGTGGCGCACGGCGAGGACGGAGGTGACGGCGGCGCAGGCCCCGGCCACCGAGCCGAGCGAGAGGTCGATCTCGCCGAGCAGCAGCACGAAGACGACGCCGACCGAGATCAGGCCGTAGCCGGCGATCCATTTGGTGATGTTGGTCAGGTTGTCGGCCTGGAGGAAGTGGCCGGTGACGCTCTGGAAGACGATCGCGATCAGGATCAGGCCGAGGACGACGGGCAGCGGGCCGAGGTCTCCGCTGCGGATCCGGCGCCGGAACTCCTCGGCGTAGCCGGCCGCGCCGCCGCGGCGGATCAGCAGCCGCGGGTCGGCGGCCGGGGCGGGGGTGCTCTGACCGGTGCTCACTGCGTCTCCTCGGCGAGGCGTGTCTGACGCCGGGTCACGGCGTTGTCGGTGGCGCCGGTGATGGCGGAGATGATCTCCTCGTTGGAGGTGCCGGCGACCGGGAACACCCCGTTGTTGCGGCCGAGCCGCAGGACCGCGACGGTGTCGGCGACCGCGCGGACGTCGGCCAGGTTGTGGCTGATCAGGATGACGCCGAGGCCGCGCTCGCGCAGCCGCTCGACGAGGTCCAGGACCTGCGCGGTCTGCTCGACGCCGAGCGCGGCGGTCGGCTCGTCGAGGACGACGATCCGCGGGTCGCCGACCAGGGCGCGGGCGATGGCGACGACCTGGCGCTGGCCGCCGGAGAGCGCGGCGACCGGGATCCGCACGCTGGGGATACGGATCGACAGGGTGTCCAGGAGTTCCTGGGCGCGCCGCTCCATGGCGACCTCGTCCAGGGTGGCGCGGCGGCGCAGCTCGCGGCCGAGGAAGAGGTTGGCGACGACGTCGAGGTTGTCGCAGAGCGCGAGGTCCTGGTAGACGGTGGCGATGCCGAGCGCCCGGGCGTCCTGGGGGCGGGCGATCCGCACCGGGCGGCCCTCCCGGCTGATGGTGCCCTCGTCGACGGGGTGGACCCCGGCGATCGTCTTGACCAGGGTGGACTTGCCGGCGCCGTTGTCGCCGACCAGCGCGAGGACCTCGCCGGGGTGGACGTCGAGGTCGACGGCGGTGAGGGCCTGGACGGCGCCGAAGCGTTTGGAGACCGCGCGCAGCGCGAGGACGGGTGCGCCTGTCACGTGAACCATCTCCTGCGGAAGCGGAAGCGGAAGCGGATGTCGGTGCGGGAGCGGGTGCGGGAGCGGGTGCGAGCAAGGCCGGGCCGGGCCGGGCCGGCCACGCGGTCACGCGAGCCCGGCGGCGGCGCAGGCGGCGGCGTAGTCGGCGGTGCAGATCTCAGCGGCCCGGTAGAGCCCGTCGGCGATGACGGTGGCGGTGATGTCGGCCTTGGTGACGACCTTGGGCTCCAGCAGCTTCGCGGGGATGCCCCGGTCGGTGGCGCTGTCCACGGTGCCCGTGGCGACGGCCTTGACGTCCTGGCCCCGCAGCAGGTTGACGGCCAGTTCGGCGGCGCTCTCGGCGAGCGGCTTGTAGGCCTTGTAGATGGTGTACGCCTGGTCGCCGGCCACGATCCGCTGGATCGCGTCGAGCCCGGCGTCCTGGCCGCCGACCGGGACGCTGATGCCGGCGGCCTTGAGCTGGGTGATGATCGCGCCGGCCATGCCGTCGTTGGCGGAGTAGACGGCCTGGAAGCCGCCCTTGCCGAGCTGGGTGATGGCGGCGCCGGCCTTCTGGCCGGCGACGGTGGGCTTCCACTCGCCGGACTGCTCGTAGACCACCTTCCTGATCCTGCCGTCGAGGACCTTGTGGGCGCCGGACTTGAAGAGCGCGGCGTTCGGGTCGGCCTCGTCGCCGTTGATCATCACGATGTCGGCCTCGGCGGCCCTGGGGCCGAGGGCGTCCAGCAGGGCCTGGCCCTGGAGTTCGCCGACCTTCTCGTTGTCGAAGGAGACGTAGGCGGAGACCGGGCCGGTGGCCAGCCGGTCGTACGCGACGACCTTGACGCCCTTGTCCGCCGCCTCCTGGACCCACGTCCGGGTGGACTTGGCGTCGAAGGCGTCGAGCACGATCACCTTGACGCCCTCGGCGATCAGGGTGTCGAACTGCTGCTTCTGCTTGGCCGCGCTGCCCTCGGCGTTGCTGTAGCGGACCTTGCAGTCGGGGCAGAGCGAGGCGACCTTGGCCTCGATGAACGGGCGGTCGAAGGACTCGTAGCGGGTGGAGGAGGCGTTCTCCGGCAGCAGCAGGCCGATGGACCTGGTGTCGCCGGAGGCCGCGGCGTCCTTCTTGTCCCCGCCCGCCTTGCCGCAGGCGGCGAGGGTCAGGGCCATCGAGACCGCTGCGGTGCCGACGAGGGCACGACGCGTCATTGCGTGCATGGGGAAGCCTCCGTGACAGGGCCGCACCAGTGCGGCGAGGTGCCAGGAGTTAACCCGGACATGTCATGTACCGTCAATAAGTAAACCCGAACCCGGGAGGATCCCGGCAGATTCATTGCCTTCGTGAACAAGAGTTTGATCATCCGTCGACGAAGTCCGCCGCCGCCCGGGCCGGGGCGGGGCGGCTGCCGCGGCCCTGATCGGGGGCCGCCGGGCGCGGACGACGCCGGGGCGGAGGTGCGCCGTCCGCTCACGCCCGGCAGCACGCGCGGCGGGGCCGGTCCCTCCGGGGCGGCGCTTCCGGCCGGGACGTGCCCGGGACACCCGGGACCGCAGCGCTCTCCGGCCCGGGCGGAAAGCCGGACCGGGTAGCGGCCGTCGCCCCAGGCGACCGGGACACCGGGCGGCCGACCGTGGAGGTCACGCCCGGTCGGCGCACCGGGCGGCCGTACCGGCCCGACCCAGGGAACCCCCTCATGACCGCAGAGTCCGCCCTGTCCGCCGTTCTCCTCGACGCCCGCCGATCCCCTTGCCTGCCCGACCTGCTGCGCGCCCAGGCCGCCGCCCGCCCCGACGCCACCGCCGTGACCGGCGGGGGCGGCCGGCTCTCCTTCCGTGAACTCGGCGCGGCCGCCGACGCCCTCGGCGCGCAGCTGCACCGCCTCGGGGTGGCCGCCGACGACTGCGTCGGCCTGTACACCGAACCGTCGCTGGACCTGATGACCGGCGCCTGGGGCATCCTGCACGCGGGCGCCGGATACCTCCCGCTGTCCCCGGAGTACCCGCAGGAGCGGGTGCGCTGGATGATCGGGTCCAGCGGGACGCGGGTGATCGTCACCCAGGAGCACCTGCGCTCCCGGCTGACCGGGCTGGTCCCGCCGGGCGTGCGGATCCTCGTCCCGGCCGATTCGCCGGACGCCGTGGAGCACCCCGACGCCCATCCGATCCCGCACCAGAGCCAGGGGCCCGCCGACCCGCGCCCGGAGTCGCTGGCGTACGTCATCCACACCTCCGGCTCCACCGGCCGCCCCAAGGGCGTGATGATCGAACACCGCAGCATCGTGTCCCAGCTGCGCTGGCTGGCCGACGCCGGGCACCTCGGCCCGGACGCCGTCGTCCTGCAGAAGACGCCGATGAGCTTCGACGCGGCCCAGTGGGAGATCCTCGCGCCCGCCGCCGGGGCGCACGTGGTGATGGGCGCGCCGGGCGTCTACCGCGACCCGGAGGCGCTGATCGACACCGTGCTCGCGCACGGGGTGACCGTCCTGCAGTGCGTGCCCACCCTGCTCCAGGCGCTGCTGGACACCGAGCGGCTGCCGCGGTGCACCAGCGTGCGCGGGCTGTACTCCGGCGGCGAGCCGCTGTCGGTGCGCCTGGCGCGGGCGCTGACGGCCGCGCTGCCGGGCGCCGGGCTGGTCAACCTCTACGGCCCGACCGAGTGCACCATCAACGCGACCGCCCACCGGGTGGACCCGCAGGAACTGGGCGACGGGGGCGGCTCGGTGCCGATCGGCGTGCCGGTGGACCGCACCCGCTGCTTCGTGCTGGACGAGGAGCTGGCCCCGGTGGAGCCCGGCGGCACCGGCGAGCTGTACATCGGCGGCGTCCAGCTGGCCCGGGGCTACCTCAAGCGGCCGGATCTGACGGCGGAGCGGTTCGTCGCCTCGCCGCACCTGCCGGGCGAGCGGCTGTACCGCACCGGCGACCTGGCGCAGTGGAACCCGGACGGCACGCTGCAGTGCGCGGGCCGCGTGGACAACCAGGTCAAGCTGCGCGGCTACCGGGTGGAGCTGGACGAGATCGCGCTCGCGATCGAGGAGCACACCTGGGTGCGGCGGGCGGCGGCGGTGGTCACCGACGACGCGCGCACGGGGCACCGGAACCTGGTGGCCTGTGTGGAGCTGAACCCCAAGGAGGCCGCCCTGATGGACCAGGGCAGCCACGGCGGCCACCACCAGTCCAAGGCGAGCAAGCTCCAGGTGAGGGCGCAGCTGTCCAACCCTGGCCTGCGCGGCGCGGCCGAGCTGGCCGGGCGCCCGGTGGTGGAGCTGCCGGGGCGCCGGGAGACCGAACGGCAGCGGCGGGAGACCTTCGCCCGCAAGACCTACCGCTTCTTCGAGGGCGGCCCGGCGACCAGGGACGACCTGCTGGCACTGCTCGCCGCCCCGCAGCCCGGCCCGGCGCCGGCGCCCCGGGAGGAGCCCGTCACGCTCGCCGAACTCGGCCCGGTGCTGCGGTGGTTCGGGCAGTTCCACAGCGAGGAGCGGCTGCTGCCGAAGTACGCCTACGCCTCCCCCGGCGCGCTGTACGCCACCCAGCTGTACCTGGAGACGGACGGCTCGCACGGCCCGGCCGCCGGCGTGTACTACTACCACCCGCTGGAGCACACGCTGGTGCGGGTCGGCGGGGCCGCGCCCGGGGGCGTCCCGCTGTCCCTGCACTTCCTCGGCCGGCGCGGTGCGATCGAGCCGGTGTACCGCACCAACATCCAGGAGGTGCTGGAGTTCGAGGCCGGCCACATGCTGGGCGTGCTGGAGGAGGTGCTGCCGCCGTACGGTCTCGCGGTGCGGCCGCTGGGCCACGAGCCGGACGTGCAGCGGCGGCTGGACGTCGCCGAGGAGGACTTCTACCTGGGCAGCTTCACGATCGTGCCGGACGACGGGCGGCCGCGCCGGGACGAGGTCGAGCTGTTCGTCCAGGCCCATCCGGGCGGGGTACGGGGCCTGCCGGCGGGGCTGTACCGCTACGGGGGCGGGGAGCTGACCCGGATCTCGGACGAGGTGGTGGAGTCCCGGCACGTCATCGCGATCAACCAGCAGGTGTACCGGCGGGCGGGGTTCGGCGTCACGGCGGTGAGCCGGGCGGCCGAGCCGTGGCTGGAGTACATCGGCCTCGGCGTCCGGCTGCACCGGCTGCAGCGCAACGCGCTGGGCTTCGGCTTCATGTCCTCGGGCTACAGCTCACGCAGCGGGCACCCGCTGCCGTCCGCCCGGCGGATGGAGGCGGTGCTGGCCGGGTGCGGGATCGCGGCCGGTCCGTCGTACTTCTTCCTCGGCGGCCGGGTGAGCGAGGAGCAGGTCCGCAGCGAGGGCATGCGGGAGGACGCCGTGCACATGAAGGGCCCGGCGGAACTGATCAGGGACGAGCTGGCGGCGGTGCTGCCGGACTACATGGTCCCCAACCGGGTGCTGGTGCTGGACGCGCTGCCGCTGACCGCCAACGGCAAGGTGGACGCCAAGGCGCTGGCCGCTTCCGAGCAGGTCCGCGACGCCGGCACGGGCGCGCCGTTCGTGGCGCCCGCGACGCCGACGGAGCGACGGCTGGCCGGGGTGTGGGCGGGCGCGCTGACGTACGAGGCCGTCTCGGCGGCGGACGAGTTCTTCGCGGCCGGCGGGAACTCGCTGATCGCGGTGGCGCTGGTCAACCGGGTGAACCGGGAGTTCGGCACCCGGCTGCCGCTGCAGGTGCTGTTCGAGTGCCCGCGGCTGGCGGACCTGGCGGCGCGGATCGACGCCGCCCGGACCGGCGGCGGGGCGGCGCCCACGCCGGTGTCCCGGCTGGTGCCGCTGCACCGCGACGGCGCGGGCGACCCGGTGTTCTGCTGGCCGGGCCTCGGCGGCTACCCGATGAACCTGCGCCCGCTCGCCGGGCGGTCGGGCCGGCCGTTCTTCGGGGTGCAGTCGCACGGGATCAACCCCGGGGAGACGCCGTACCCGACGATCCGGGAGATGGCCGCCGCCGACGTGGCGGAGATCCGCGAGGTCCGCCCGCACGGCCCGTACACCCTGTGGGGCTACTCCTTCGGCGCCCGGGTGGCCTTCGAGGCGGCCTGGCAGCTGGAGCAGGCCGGGGAGCGGGTGGCGGACGTGCTGCTGATCTGCCCGGGCAATCCGGAGCTGCGGCGGGCCGACGGGGAGCGGTACGGGCGCGAGTCCTCCTACCGTAACCCGGCGTACCTGACGATCCTGTACTCGGTGTTCACCGGCTCGACCGGCGGGCCGGAGCTGGCGCGGTGCCTGGCCGAGGTGGACGACGAGGACGGCTTCGCGGCCTTCGTCCACCGGCTGCTGCCGGACCTCGACGAGGAGCTGATCCGCCGGATCGCCCGGATCGTCGGGCAGACGTACGAGTTCGAGTACAGCTTCCGCGAGCTGGCCGAGCGCCGGCTGTCCGCCCCGGTGACCGTCTTCAAGGCCACCGGGGACGACTACTCGTTCATCGAGGGCAGCTCCGGCTGGTCGGCGGCCGCGCCGGGGACGGTGCGGCTGGCCGGCGACCACTACGGCGTGCTGCGGGAGCCCGGGGTGGCCGAGCTGGCCGCCGCGATCGCGGCCGCGACGCACGGCTGACGCGCCGTCACCGCGGCGCCGTCCCGGGTCCTACCGGGCCCCGGACGGCGGCGCGGGCGGGTCGGCGGGCGGGTCGGCCCGGCGCCGGCCCCAGTCGGCGGCGAGGCCGGCCAGCCAGCGCGCCGTGTCGTCCAGGGCGGCCGGGCGGACGGCGTAGCGCACCTCGCGGCCGGCCCGGTGGCCGGCGACCAGTCCGGCGGCGTCCAGCACCGCGAGGTGTTTGACCACGGCCTGCCGGGAGACCGGCAGGCGCCCGGCGAGAGTGGTCGCGGTGGCCTCGCCCCGGTCGGCGATCAGGTCGAGCAGCCGGCGGCGGGTCGGGTCGGCGAGGGCGCCGAGCACGCCGTCGACCGCCTCGCCGCCGGGGCCGCGCCGCACCGTCGCGGCGTCGTTCATGGGGCTGCTCCTCGGCCGTCACAGCAGTGGCAACCCCATGGTTGCACCTTGCCGGGACCAGGGGCAATCCGGCGCCCGGAGGCGGTCAGCCCCACCACTGCTCGGGGACGGCGACCGGCTCGGGCTCCTCCGGCTCGGCGGCGGCCCGGGCGGGGCCGCCGGTGACGAGCAGTCCGTCGGGGCCCGTCCGCGTCACCAGGTAGCCGGACTCGCGCAGCACGGCGAGGACCGCGCCGGTGACCGCCGCCCGGATGCCCTCGGCGGGCGGCGGGTCGCCGGCCGTCTCGCCGGCGGGCGGCCAGCCGATCACCACCCCCTGCGGGCCCGGGTCGATCCGCAGGCCGGAGGGCCCGCGCCCGGTGTCGAAGCTGGCCCTGGTCAGGTCGGCCGTCACGTCCTCGAAGAGTTCCCGGTGTTCCACCATTGGCGCAGCGTAGGCCCGGCCCCGCACCCTCCCGGGGCGCGGCGCGCGCCGAAACGCTTCTCCGCGCCGTCAACAGCACCCGAGCGCAGCATCGGGGCCGCGGCCGGGCCCCGGACCGGGGCGCGAGACCCCCGGACGGGCCGACACGAGCGGCCGGACGGGCCGATGGACGTGCACAGTCGGCGCGCTCCCGACAGCATGACAGAGTAAGCGCTCCATCACTTTGAGCAACGGGGCGGCGGGTCGCCGGATCCGCGCGCCGGGCTGCCCGGCACCCCCGTATCGAGAGGTCCGATGATCACATCACTCCATCGGCCGGCCGTCTCACGGCCGGGCGCCCAGGACGTGCCGCGGCGGACGCCGGGGAGCCCGTCGTGAGAGCCGAGCAGCAGCCGGGCCCGGGACCGGTCACCAGCACCCGCGCGGCGCCCGCCAACAAGGCGGAGGCCCTCGCCGACTGGACCGACGGACGCCTCGGCATCTACGCCCTGTCCAAGTCCAACCTGCGCAAGATCTTCCCGGACCACTGGTCCTTCATGCTGGGCGAGATCTGCCTCTACACCTTTCTCATCATCATCCTGACCGGCGTCTGGCTGACCCTCTTCTTCGTCCCGTCCATGGGCGAGGTGACCTACGAGGGGAGCTACATCCCGCTCAAGGGCATCCGGATGTCGGAGGCCTACGCCTCGACGCTGAACATCAGCTTCGAGATCCGCGGCGGCCTGCTGATCCGCCAGATCCACCACTGGTCCGCGATCGTCTTCGTGGCCGCCATGTTCGCGCACATGTTCCGGGTCTTCTTCACCGGCGCCTTCCGCAAGCCCCGCGAGATCAACTGGCTGTTCGGCGCGGGCCTGCTGATCCTCGGCATGTTCGACGGATTCATGGGCTACTCGCTGCCGGACGACCTGCTCTCCGGCACCGGCGTGCGGTTCATGGAGGGCGCCGTGCTCGCCGTGCCGATCGTCGGAACGTACATCGAGATGTTCATGTTCGGGGGCCAGTTCCCGGGCGCCATCATCGTGCCGCGGCTCTTCACGGTGCACATCCTGCTGATCCCGGGGATCATGCTGGGCCTGCTGGTGGCCCACCTGATCCTGGTCTTCTACCACAAGCACACCCAGTTCGCCGGGCCCGGGCGCACCAACGAGAACGTGGTCGGCATGCCGCTGATGCCGGTCTACATGGCCAAGGCCGGCGGCTTCTTCTTCCTGGTCTTCGGCGTGGTCTCGGCGATGGCCGCGATCGCCACCGTCAACCCGATCTGGGCGTACGGCCCCTACCGGCCCGACCAGGTGTCCACCGACGCCCAGCCGGACTGGTACATGGGCTTCTCCGAGGGCCTGATCCGGATCATGCCGGGCTGGGAGATCGGCCTCTGGGGCCACAGCCTGGTGATGGGCGTCTTCGTGCCGCTGATGATCTTCCCGCTGGTGCTGGTGGCGATCTGGGCCTACCCGTTCCTGGAGGCCTGGATCACCGGCGACCGGCGTGAGCACCACATCGCCGGCCGGCCGCGCAACGCTCCGGTGCGCACCGCGTTCGGCGCCGCCTGGATCGCCCTCTACCTGATCCTGCTCGCCGCCGGCGGCAACGACCTGCTCGCCACCCACTTCCACCTGTCGATCAACGCGATCACCATCGCGGCCCGGATCGGCTTCTTCGTCGGCCCGGTGATCGTCTTCGTGATCACCAAGCGCTGGTGCCTGGGCCTGCAGCGGCGGGACAAGGAGAAGGTCCTGCACGGGCGCGAGACCGGCGTCATCAAGCGGCTGCAGCACGGCGAGTTCGTCGAGGTGCACGCCCCGCTGCCGCAGGACCGGCTCTACACCCTCACCTCGCACGACCAGCCGCAGCCGATGGTGCTGCCGCCCGAGGTGGACGAGAACGGGGTGGCCCGCAAGGTGTCGGTCTGGACCCGCGCCCGGGCCAAGCTCTCCCGCGGCTTCTACGGCGAGGGCGCCCAGATCGCCAAGCCGACCGCCGAGGAACACGAGGAGATCAGCAGCGGCCACGGCCACCACTGAGACCGCGCACCCGCGCACCCGCGCGCAGGGGCCCGCCGCGCACCCGAGGGGTGGGCGGCGGGCCCCCGCGCGTCCGGTGGCGGGCCGTCAGCCGCGCAGCGCCACCGGCAGGACGGCGAGCAGCGCCGCGGCGAGGGTCACCGACAGGCAGACCGCCGCCCAGCGGGCGCAGATGCGGCGGCACTCGGCGCGGTAGCGGGCGGCCAGCTCGCGGCAGCGGCCCACGGCCCGGTCGACGACCTCCTCGGCGTAGCGCAGCCGGTCGTCGGCGTAGGCGCGCTCCAGCTCCCCGCGGTCGTCCGCCGGGAGCCAGGGGAAGCGGTCGGCGAAGGCCCGGGCGTCCCGCGCGGCCGCCTCGACCTCCGCCTCCCAGGCGAGGTAGCCCTCCAACCTCGCGATCTCCGCCCCGGTGTCGACCACCGACCGGACGTTCCGCGCCTTCGGCGGACGCTGCCTGCCACCCATGACCGCTCCCTGTCCCGCGCCGTCCCGTGAGGGTCCCGTTCTCCGCTCCCGGCGGATCGCTCCGCGACCAGGCCATCACTACCAGTGACCGGGTGGCACCCGGCGCCCGACGCGCCGGGCCGCCGCACCCCGGCCCCGGGAGCCGCCCGGGCGGCAGGCGGCGCGCGGTCCGCGCCGCGCGCCGGGGCCGCCACGGCGCACCACGGCACGCGCACCCGCCGGTCACCACCCCCGCGCCACGTGGACACGCTCCGCACACGGACGTGTACCATCGGCGATCGAGGCGGCGCCCTCCCGGCGCCGGAGCGGCCCGCCGTGCCCGGCCCCGTCCGGGACGCCCACCAGGAGGTCAGCCATGCCCGACGCCGGTCGGTTCAGCGAGGCGGGCGAGCAGGGCTCGCGCGCGGTGATGGAGGCGGCAGCCGTCCTGGAGCGCGAACTGGCCGCCGGACTCGCCGACGCCGGGGCCGCGGCGCAGCGGCTGACCACCGAGCACCGGGTCGACCAGGAGGAGTTCGACCAGCTGGTGCGCCGGGTCTCCGACACCACCCACCAGCTCATCGACGCGGTCGGCGAACGGGTGCTCGCGGGCACCACCGGCGAGGTCTCCGAGCACGCCCGGCGGCTCGCCGCCAACGCCCACGACGTCCTCGACCTGCTGCTGCGCCTCGGCTCGCTCGCCCCCGGCCTCGCCAACCGCGGCCTGAAGGACGCGTTCGGACCGCAACGCGACGCCCGGCCGGACGACGGCGACGAGCCCGGCCCCCGGCCGCAGGGGTGACGGCCCCGGCCCCCGCCCTCGGCGCACCGCTGGTCGAACGCGTCCTGGCCCGCTACCGCGAGCGGACCGTCGCCGAACTGCTGCGCCACATCCCCGGGCAGAGCCCGCCCTACCTCTACGACCTGGCCGCCGACTACCCGACCCGCCCCTGCAAGGGCCTGCGGGCGGCACTCTGCCTGGTCACCTGCGCGGCCTTCGGCGGGCGGTCCGAGCGGGCGCTCAACCCGGCCGTCACGGTGGAGCTGTTCCACAACGCCTTCCTGGTCCACGACGACATCCAGGACGGCAGCGAACTGCGCCGCGGCGCGCCCACCCTGCCCGCCCGGTACGGCGTCGAGGTGGCCCTGAACGTCGGCAACGCCACCAACCTGCTCGGCCTGCGCCGGGTGATGGCCAACCGGCGGGAGCTCGGCGGGGAACTGGCCTGGCGGCTGTTCGAGGAGACCGAGCTGATGTGCCGCCAGTCCCTGGAGGGCCAGGCGCTGGAGATCGCCTGGATCCGGGACAACGTCTGCGCGCTGACCAGCACCGACTACTACCGGATGTGTCTGAAGAAGACCTCCTGGTACACCTTCCTCTACCCGTGCCGCTCCGGTCTGCTGGTCGCCGGCGGCCCGGGCGCCGACGCGAACCGGCTGGACCGCTTCGGCTGGTACCTGGGCGCCGCCTTCCAGATCCAGGACGACGTGCTCAACCTGACCGGGGAGGCGGCGGAGTACGGCAAGGAGATCGCCGGGGACCTGTGGGAGGGCAAGCGCACCCTCATGCTGATCCACCTGCTGGAGCGCGCCGCCCCGGCCGAACGGGCCCGCGTGGTGCGCCACCTGAGCCTCACCCGGGCGCAGCGCGGCCCCGGGGCGGCGGAGGAGGTGGCCTGGCTGCTCGACCGGATGGCGGCGTACGACTGCGTGGCGAGCGCCCGGGAGGCGGCGGCCGGGCTGGTGGCGGCCGCCGGGCGGGAGGTGGAGGCCGTGCTGGCGGGGGCGCCGGAGCCGGCCGACGAGGAGGCGGCGCAGGCCCTGGCGTTCCTCGCCGCGCTGCCGGACTTCGTGGTGGCCCGCGGCCGTTGATCCCCTCCGCTCCGGGCGATGTCACCGCGATTGCGTAGGATCCGCGACGGCGCTCCCGGACGGCGGGAACCGGCCGCGCGGCGGCCGGCGTCACCGGGGATGACGTCGCACAGTCGAGGTGGGGGTGGGGTGGCCGATGTCCGCACGGTCCGGTCTGCGGGAACTCGAACGACTCGCCGGGCGGCTGCCGGCCGGCGCCGAACTGTACCGGCTGCGCCCGGACGGCCGCGTCCTGCTCGCGGACCGCGACGGCGCCCGGGAGCTGGGGCCGCAGTCGCCGCACGGCCCGGCCGGTGAGGAGTTGCTCCGCTTCATCGACCAGGGCCAGTACGCCCACTACCTGGTCGGCGACGCCAAGACCTCGCCGGAGCGGCCGTCGAACGCCACCTACAAGCTCGGCATCGTGGCACCGCGCAGCGCCTTCACCCCGCACGCGCACGGCGGCGAGCACCTGGTGCTCAGCCTCGGCCACGCCGCCTGCGGCCTGTACGACGCCGAGCGGCGCCGGGTGGTCGAGGTGCCGCTGACCCCGGGGCTGCTGATCCGGATACCCGAGCTGATGCCGCACTCCTTCGCCAACCGGGGCCGCGAGCCGCTCAACATCCTGGCCGCCAACACCGGTTACGGCATCGACCACGAGGACTACGCGATCACCGCGGCCGAGGCCGAGCGCCGCTCGGAGGACGAACTCGCCGAGGCGCTGCGGGCGGTGGAGCGCGGGCAGCGGATCGGGCCGGTCGGGAGGCGGGAGCGGCTGGCGGCCGGGCTGCGCAAGCTGGCGGCGGCACTGGAGGACGGTGCGCGATGACCTGCCCGCACTGCGCGGCCGAGCTGCGGCACCGTGAGCGTCCCGGCCTGACCTGTCCGCGCTGCCGGCAGCGGTTCGCCCTGGAGCCGAGGAACACCCAGGGCCTGAGCGACCTGCGCCTGCGGCGGGCCGTCGAGCGCCTCGGCGACGACGGGCGGCTGGTGGTGACGGTCGGTCAGCTGCGCTGGGCGTTCCAGCGGCGGGGCCGCCCGGCGGCCCTGCCCGTCCGGCGGGCGGCGGGCCGGCCCGTCGCGCCCGACGAGGTCGACGTCGGCGAGCTGGTCCTCACCCTGGTCCTCGGCGTCCTCGCGCTGGGTGGCGTCTACGTCTTCGTGGTGTGGGTGCGCCTGCTCGCCCTCGCCGTCCCGGCCGGCTTCTTCGCCCTCGCCCTGCTCTGCTCGGCGGTGAGGCTCGTGCGGCGGCTGGTGTTCCGCCGGCGGCTCGAAGCCCGGTGGCAGCGGGCCGAGTGGGCGTGGCAGGAGCGGCAGGGCGCCCTGGAACGCGAACAGCGGGAGTGGACCGAGCCGTTGGAGGAGCACGAACGCTGGACCGCCGTGACCTTCCGCGACGCGGTCGTGCTCCCCTGGCGCGAGGTCTACGGCGACCTCCCGGCCGGTCTGACCGACGGGCTCGACGTCGAGCCCGCCGTCCAGGACGGCCCGGCGGCGCTCGCGGTGCTCTGCCCGGAATGGACGGTACGGGTCTTCCTGCACGCCAACGGCTTCCCCGAACGCCACCGGGCCGTGGTCGTCGACCGCGTCGACGACCTGCCGCAGGACCTGCCGGTGATCGTGCTGCACGACGCCTCGCCGCGGGGTCACCTGCTGGTCGTCGAGGCCCGTGCCGCACGCCCGGAGCTCCTGGTGGTGGACGCCGGGCTGTCGGCGCGCACCGTCCTCGGCGCGGGGCAGAACGCCGTCCAGATGTACGCCCACCAGAAGCGCGAGCCCCTGGCGGAGCTGCTGCGGCGGCTGCCGGAGCTCACCGCCGAGGAATACACCTGGTTCGAGGCGGGCCTGTGGAGCCCGCTGGCCGCCGTGCCGCCCAGACGGCTGATGGCGATGGCCGAGCGGGCGGCCGCACGGGCGCTCGCCGAGCGGGTGCCGCGGCGGGATTCGGGATTCCTCAGCTGGCCGAAGTCGGAGGCGCCGCGATGATCTGCCCGCACTGCGAGAAGTCCCTGCTGCAGCGCCAGCGTCCCCGGCGCCGGTGCTCCTACTGCCGCCAGGAGTTCGCCCTCGAACCGAAGGTGGACGGCCCCGGCCTGCACGACCTGCGGATCCGCAAGGTCACGGCGAAGCTCTCCGACGAGGGCCGGCTGACCGTCACCAGCGGGCAGTTGAACTACGCCCTCCAGCACCGGGGGCGCCCGCCGCAGCGGTTCCGGGGCGACAAGGCCCGCGCGGCCGGGCGGATCGGCTTCGGGGTGATCGGGCTGGTCATCGCCGTCGCGGCGATCGACACCGGTCTCGGTCCGCTGATCCTGCTGGTCGCGCTGCTGCTGATCGGCCTCGGCATCCGCCAGGTGATGCTGTTGGACGTCCCCGCCCCGCCCACCCCGGTGCGCTCGCGGTGGAGCGAGGAGGTCTTCCGCCGCACCGTGCTGGACCGCTGGCGGCACGTCTACGGCTCGCTGCCGCCCGGCCTGGTGGAGGACGGTCTGGTGCGGGCCGGACCGGTGCCCGCCGACCCGGCGTTCGTGCTGCTCTGCCCGGACCGCACGGTCACCTCGTTCCTGCACGCCAACCGCTACCCCGAGCTCCACCGCGCGCACCTCGTCAACGAACTGCGCGCGGTACCGGCGGACCTGCCGCTGGTGGTGCTGCACGACGCCTCGCCGAAGGGGCACCGGCTGGTCGCCGAGGCGCGCAGCGCCCGCCCCGGGCTGCGGGTGCTGGACGCCGGGCTGTCGGTGCGCACCGTGCTGGTCGAGGAGCACAAGTACCTCCTGCTGCGCGACGTCCACCGCTCCGAGGAGTCGCTGCTGCAACTGGAGCGCGCGGTGCCGGAGCTGACCGGTAGCCAGCTGGACTGGTTCGCCGACGGCTGGTGGACCCCGCTGGCCGCGCTGCCGCCCAAACGCCTGCTGGCGCTCGCCGAGCGGGCCGCCGAGCGGATCACCGCCCCGCCGGCGCCCCGGGACCCGGCGGCCCGCCGCACCGGACCGGTGCCCTCCCCGGCGGAGGGGCGGCCGGAGAGCCCGGCCGAGACCCGCCGCCGGGCGCTCGCCGTGGGCTTCATGACCTGGCCCGAAGCCGGGCCGGACGGCACCACCGGGGACGCGGGCCGCCCCGGCGGACCGGACACCGGGAAGGGCCCCGCATGACGGCGGGAACGACGAGAGGCAGGAACCCCATGACGCTGCGTCCGCTGCTGGACGGCGCGCTGACCGTGGCCGCCGCCCGCGCCGGGGCACCCGGCGGGCTGCGGTACACCGAGCGCCAGCTCTACTACGAGCTGTGCCGGATGCTCCAGCCGCTGCACGCCGGACCGCGCCGGATCCCGTACACGCTGGCGCCGCCCGTGCGCTACGCCCGGTTCGCCGCCGCGCTCGCCGCCCGCCGCGCCGAGCTGCCCGGCCTGCTGCCGCCGCCCGCGCCGCGCCCGGCCGGCCCGCGGACGAGCGCCGCCGCGGAGAGCGACCTCTACGACTACGGGCTGCCCCGGCTGCTGGTCTGCCAGAGCCGGGAGATCACCGCCATGCTGCTCGCCAACGACCTCCACCTGGAGGCCGCCTGCCCGGTCGTCGCGGCCGGCGACCTGCCGCTCGACGACCGGCTGGTGGCCGGTCTTGAGCGGGCCGCGGGCGCCGTGGTGCACGTGCTGCACGACGCCAGCCCCTCGGGACTCGCCTGCTACGAGGAGGTCCGGGCGGCGTACGGCCCGGGCGCCGCGAACGGCGGGCCGCAGGGCGTCCGGGTCCGTTCGATGGGCCTGGTGCCCCGGCACGCCACCACCCTGCACCTGACCGCCGGACGCGGCCCGCACGGCTACCGCGGACCGCTGCCCGCCGGGCTGCGCCCCGAGGAACGGGCCTGGCTCGGCAGCGGACGGACCATCGAGCTGGCCGCCGTCGCCCCCGCCCGGCTGCTGCATACGGTCATCCGCCAGGTGCGCGGCGGCGGGACGGCCGGACCGCGCCGCACCCCGTTGGCCCGGCGCGTGCGCACCGCACGCGGCAGCGGCTTCCTCAGCTGGCCGGCCGGCTGAGCCCGCACCCCGCCCCGATCCGTGAGGCCATCCCGATCCGTGAGGACCCCGCACCCATGAGCAACGCACGCCACCTCGGCTACCGCGACGAACTGCTGGCGGACGGCCAAGTGCACCGCCGGTACGAGGACGGCCGCAGCGAGTGGCGCCGGCGCGGCACCGACCGGCAGATCCACTGGCACGACAGCCTCGGCCGCTCCGGCACCGACGAACCCCTCGGCCGCGACCTGGTCAAGCGACGGTACGCGGACGGCACCACCGAGTACGGCCGGGACATCGGCTACGGGCGCACCGTGTGGGGCGCCGGGCTGGTCACCCTCAACCGCAGCTCCTTCGGCGGACGGCTCGGCGTGGTGGTCGGCGCCCTCGGGGTGGCCGGCGTCGCCGCGATCACCGCCGCCCAGCTGCCCCCGACCGAGCTGTCGGAGGCCGAGGAGGAGCGGCTGCGCGAGGAGGCCCGCCGGCAGCAGTCCTCCGACCCCTCCGGCGGCGGTGGCGGCGACGGAGGCGGCGGCGAGGTGTCGGCGGACGACGACGACCACGACGGGAGCCACGCCGACCCGGCCGCCGACGACGACTTCGGCGACTGGAACGACTCCGACGACGGCTGGGACGGCGACGACTTCGGCTGAGCCGCCGCCGGCTCCCCGCCCCGGCCCCGCCCCGCCGGGCCGCCACTCGACGAAAGGCACCGCACCACCATGCCCCGCTGCTGCGCCTGCGCCGGACCCGACGCCGACCGGGCCCGTACCCACCTCGCCGCGCTCACCGGCGCCCGCGCGCCCGACGGCGCGCAGGCCGCCCTGATCCCCGCCGAACCCGGCTTCGCCACCGGCCCGTTCACCGTCGACGGCACCACCGCCGTCGGCGAGGTCACCCTGCACAACCGGCCCGAGCTGCTCGCCGCCCTCGCCGCGGCCGGCTCCCCCGCACCCGCCGGCTGCCCCGACGGCGAGCTGCTGCTGCGGCTGTGGCTGCGGCTCGGCGCGGACGGCCTGCGCCGGGCCGACGGGATGTTCGCGCTCGCCGTCGTCGACGGCGCCGACCTCGTGCTGGTCCGCGACCACACCGGCACCCGCACCCTGTTCTACGCCCGGGCCGACGGCTGCTGGGCCGCCTCGACCTCGCTGCGCGCCCTGCGCCACTGGCCCGCGCTCGGCACCGGCCTGGACCTGGCCGCCGTCCGCTCCTTCCTGACCTTCGCCTACCTGCCCGGCGAGGAGACCCTGCTGCGCGGCGTCCACGAGGCACTGCCCGGCCGGGTGCTGCGCCTCGCCGCCGACGGCACCGCCCGCGAGGAGCCGTTCTGGGAGCCCGCCGAGCGGCTGCCCGAGGGCGCGGCGCCGCCCGAGGGGACGTATGTGCGGGAGCTCCGCGAGCTGCTCGAACAGGCCACCGCCCGGCGGCTGCCGGCCGGCGGACCGGTCGGGGTGCTGCTGTCCGGCGGCGTCGACAGCTCGCTGGTCACCGCGCTGGCCGCCAAGCTGCACGACCACCCGGTGCACACCTACTCGATCAGCTTCGGCGACCGGCTGCCCAACGAGCTGGGGTACTCCGGGCTGGTCGCCGGCCACTGCGGCACCCGGCACCGGATCCTCACCGTCTCCGGCGAGGAGGTCGCCGCCCGGCTCGCCGACACCGTCGCCCTGCTCGACAGCCCGGTCGGCGACCCGCTCACCGTCCCCAACCTGATGCTCGCCGAGGCCGTCGCCGCCGACGGGATCACCGTCTCGCTCAACGGCGAGGGCGGCGACCCGGTGTACGGCGGGCCGAAGAACCTGCCGATGCTGGTCCACGAGATGCACCGGGACGACCCGGCCCCCGAGGCGCGGGCGGAGGCCTATCTGCGGTCCTACCGCAAGTGCTACGAGGACCTGCCCCGGCTGCTGACCGCCGAGGCCCTGCGCGCCCTGGACGGGGAGCCGCAGCCGCGCCGCTTCGTCGCCCCGTACCTGACGCCCGGGCCGATGCACACGCTGCTCAACCAGCTGCTGCACTGCAACCTGCGGACCAAGGGCGCCCACCACATCCTCACCAAGGTCGAACGGCTCACCGCCTCGCGCGGGGTGCAGGGCCGCTCGCCGCTGTTCGACCGGCGGGTCGTCGACCACGCCTTCGCCACCCCGCCGGCCCTCAAGCTGCGCGGCACGGTGGAGAAGTGGGTGCTGAAGGAGGCGGTGCGGGACCTGCTGCCGGCGGCGGTCGTCGACCGGCCGAAGAGCGGCATGCGGGTGCCGGTGCAGCAGTGGCTGCACGGGCCGCTGCGCGAGCTCTCCGGGGACCTCCTGCTCGGGCGCACCGCCCGGGACCGCGGACTGGTCCGCCCGGACACCGTCCGCACCTGGATGCGCCGCGAGGGCACCCTGCTGCCGCGCCAGGGCGGGAAGCTCTGGCTGGTCCTCACCCTCGAACTCTGGCTGCGCGCCTACGACCTGTGACCCCGTCGAACGTTCCGTCCGCTGCTGCCCCGGCCCGGGAGGCCCCGTCATGGCACCGACCACCGATTCCCCCGAAGCGCCCGAGCTCCACCTGGCCGACCCGCGCACCGGCCACACCCGGGGCACGCTCGTCCCGGCGCGCGCCGGCCAGGTCGCCGAGACCGTCGCCCGCGCCCGGGCCGCCGCCCCGCGCTGGCGCGCGCTCACCCCGCGCGAGCGCGAACGCCGCCTGGACGCGCTCGCCGACCTGATCGAGCGCCACCTCACCGAGTACACCGTGCTGGAACAGGCCGGCACCGGGAAGCCCGAGGCGGAGGCCGCCGCCGAGATGCGCGAGGTCGCCGACCTGTTCCGGTTCTACGCGGGCGCCGCCCGCACCGGCACCGCTCCGGCCGCCGGCCGCTACCTGCCGGGCCACGAGAGCTGGGTGCGCTGGGAGCCGGTCGGCGTGGTCGCGGCCGTCGTGCCGTGGAACTATCCGCTGCTGATGGCCGCCTGGCGCGGCGCCCCGGCGCTCGCCGCCGGGAACACCGTCGTCGTCAAGCCCGCCGAGACCACCCCGGACTCGGCCACCCTGCTCGCCGCCCACGCCGCCGAGGCGCTCGGCGCGGACGTGCTCACCGCCCTGCCCGGCGACCGCGAGACCGGCCGGCTGCTGGTCGCCGCCGACGTCGACCTCATCGCCTTCACCGGCAGCGCCGCCGCCGGGGCCGACATCGCCGCCCGGGCCGGCCACCGCCGGGTCAGCCTGGAACTCGGCGGCAACAGCCCCGTGCTCGTCCTGCCGGACGCCCCCGGGCACACCTGGTCCGCGCTCGCCGCCGCCTGCACCTACAACGCCGGGCAGAGCTGCGCCGCGCCCGCCCGGGTGATCACCCTCACCGAGAACCACGAGCGGACCGTCGAGGCCCTGGCCGCCGCGCTCGGCGAACGCGAGGCCGGCCGGGACTTCGGCCCGCTCAACAACGCCGCCCAGGCCGCCCGCTACGACCGGATCCTCGCCGCCTCGGGCGCGAAGCGCTCGCTGCCCGCCCCCGGCCGCGCCGACGGGCTGTGGCGCCCCGCCCGGCTGCTCGCCGACCTCCCGGACGACGACCCGGCGGTGGTCGAGGAGGTCTTCGGCCCGCTGCTCACCGTCCAGCACGCCCCGACCGTTGAGGCCGCCCTCGCCCTCGCCAACGCCGTCCCGCAGGCACTCGGCGCCAGTGTCTGGACGAGCGACCTGTCCGCCGCCCTCGACCTCACCGCCCGCCTGGACGCCGGCGAGACCTGGATCAACTGCCACCTCGTCCAGAGCGCCGAGCTCCCCCACGGCGGGCGCGGCGCATCCGGCCAGGGCACCGACCTGTCGGTCCTGGCCCTGCACGAGTACCAGCGCCCGAAGACGGTGACCGCCCGGCTCTGAGTACCTCACCCACCCCGGTTGAGTACCCGGTCCCTGCCCGGCGGCCCGCGCCCCGGGCAGGATCGGGGTCATGACGAGGACAAGGGCTTCACACCGGGGCGACTGGTGGCGGGTGCCGTCGCGGTCGACCCTGATCACCACGGCCTGCCTGCCGTTCGTCCTTCCCCTGCGCGGGTTCGCCGAGATGGCGACCGACCCGTGCTACGGACCCGGCTCCTGCCCGCGCACCCACGCCGGCCTCGCCCTCTCCGACCGGCTGCTGCTCGCCACCGTCGTCCTGACGCTCCTGCAGTGGCCGGTCGCCTACCTGTCGCGCCGGGCCCGGGTCCCGGCGGGACTCGCCCCGGGCCTGACCCTGCTGGCCGTGGTGGTCGTGCTGTTCACCCTCCAGCCCGGGACCTGACCGCGGCTGCGCGGGCATTCGGGTCACCCTTCGCGCCGTTCGCCGGACGGGCGGGACCGGGTGGCCTAGGTCCTCTCTTTCGGATCACGTCGGACGAGCGGGCGTCGTTGGAGTGCGTGCATCGGCGGTGCGGAGGAGGGAGTCCATGCGGAGCATCGGCGACCGACGACAAGCCGGCGAGGTGCGTGCTCCGGCGGCGACCGCCTGGCGTGATCCGAAAGAGAGGGCCTAGGGTCGGGGCGGTAGTGGTCCGAGTGACAGGGGGTACGGCGGGTGCGGTACGGAATCATCGGGGCGGGCGGGGTCGCGCGGACGGTCGCGGACAAGCTGGTGGCGCTCGGTCACGAGGTGACGCTCGGTTCGCGCAGCAAGGACAACGAGGCGGCCGCGGCATGGGCCGGGCAGGCCGGGGCCCGCGGCCACCACGGGACCTTCGCCGACGCCGCGGCGTTCGGCGAGGTGCTGCTGAACGCCACCCCGGGGACGGTCGCGGTCGACGCGCTGCGGGCGGCCGGGGCGGAGCACCTGGCGGGCAAGCTGCTGATCGACCTCTCCAACCCGCTGGTCTTCTCGCCGGAGGGCGAGCTGACGCTGGACCCGGTGAACACCGACAGCGTCGGCGAGCGGATCCAGCGGGAGTTCCCGCAGGCCCTGGTGGTGAAGACGCTCAACACGCTGACCGCGCCGCTGATGGTGGACCCGGCCCGGCTGGAGGGCGAGCACAACCTGTTCGTGGCCGGGAACGACGCGGAGGCCAAGGCCCGCACGGTGGCGCTGCTGGGCGCCTTCGGCTGGCCGGCCGCGTGGGTGATCGACCTGGGCGACATCACGGGTGCCCGGGCGATGGAGATGATGATGCCGTTCTGGGTCCGCCTGATGGGGGCCTTCGGCACGACGGACTTCAACTACGCGTTCAAGCGCGCCCGGTAGCGGACGCGGGCGCCCCCGCCCCCTCCTCGTAGGAGGGGGCGGGGGCGCCCGCGTGTCCGGGGACGGCCTACCGGCGGCCGGTGGAGGCGTGCACCCGGTCGTCCGAGTCGTCGTCCTCGACCGGCTCGGGCGTGCCGGACGGGCGCGGCACCCGGGCGGCACCCGGGGCGCGGCCCTTCCGGGCGGCCTCGGCGAGGGCGAGCTGCCGGTCGGCCTCGGCCTGGATGGCGTCCTTGTCGCCGATCTCGGCGTCCGGCAGCGCGTCCGGGAGGATGTCCTCCAGCAGGCGCAGCGGCCGGTAGGCCAGGCCCAGCAGGCCCCAGACGAAGAGCACCAGGCCGACCACGACGAGCAGCAGTCCGGCGCCGCGGCCCGGTCCGGTGCCGAGCACCAGGCCGACCGAGTCGGCGAGCGCGCCGCCGGGGCGCATCAGCGGCTCGAAGACGTGGTCGGACAGCGGGCCCGCGGTGAGGAAGCCGAGCGGCATCATCGACATGGCCAGCATCTGGTTGGTGGCCAGCACCCGGCCCTGGAGCTCCATGCCGACCTTGGTCTGGATCAGCGACATCCAGTGCGAGTTCAGGATCATCATGGACGCCCAGAGGACGAAGAGTCCGCAGGCGGTGAGGGCGGTCTCGGGGCGGCTGCCGGTGAGGACGGCGGCGAGGCCGACCACCGAGGTGAAGCCGATCATGCCGACGGTGCGGCGGCGGGTGCCGCCCCACAGGCCCATGACCAGGGCGCCGGTCATCGCGCCGAGGCCGCCGAGGGCGGTGATGACGCTGAGCTGGAAGGGCGTGCCGGTGGCCAGCACCATCGGGGTGACGAGCACGGTCGCGACGGCGAACAGGTAGTTGAACACCACGAAGAAGACCACCATGGCGACCAGGCTGTGGCGGCGCGCGATGTACCGCCAGCCGGTGACGACCTCCCGCCAGAGCGGCTCCTCCTGCTTGTCGAACAGGGCGTCCGGGAAGCGGACGATCAGCAGGCAGGTGACGCCGGTCAGGAAGGTGGCCATGTCGAACAGCACGACGCCGTGCAGGCCGACCAGGGAGACCAGGACGCCGCCGGCCAGGATGGCCATCATGTCGCCGGCGCCGGTGCCGAGCTGGGCGAGGCCGTTGGCCTGTCCGAGGTAGCGCTTGGGCACCAGCTGGGTGATCGCGGCGAGGTACGCGGGCCGTTGGAAGGCCCCGCAGGTGGAGCCGATGCAGGCCACGACATAGATGTGCCAGATCTCCAGCAGGTCGGCCCAGAGCAGCAGGCCGAGGCTGAGCATGCCGGCGGCGGCCACGGTGTCCGTGGCGATCATGATCTTGCGCCGGTCGACCCGGTCGGCGAGGGCACCGGCGACCGGCAGCAGCAGGACGGCCGGCAGCACCGCGATGAACGAGATCATCGCGAAGTCGAAGGCCGAGTTGGTCTGCTGGTAGACCCAGACGCCGAGCGCGAAGGTCGACAGGCTGGTGCCGATCATCGAGACGAACTGGCCGATCGCCACCTTGGCGAAGATGCCCAGCTCGGCCCGGGCGGCCGGGCGCTTGACCGCGGCCGGGTCGGATATCGACCCGGTGGCGGCGAACTCCGCCAGCACCCGGGCGAGCTCGTCGGCCTGGTGCTTGAGGAAGTAGTGCCCGGCGCGTGGCACGACCGCGAGGTCGACCCTGTCGCCGAAGTGCTCCCACTCGGCGTACCGCTCCTCGTAGAGCTGGGTGGCGCGGTCCTTCTCGCCCACCACGCACAGGATCGGGGCCCCGATCTTCTCCGGCCGCTCGTCCCCGTAGGCGCGGGTGTAGAAGTCCTCGGCCTGCCGGACGTCGTGGCGCAGTGCCCGGACCAGGAAGTCCTGCTCGGCCTGGTCGTAGACGTCGGTGAAGCCGCCCATGGCGCGCAGGTATTCGAGGTAGCCGCGGTTGGACAGCACCCGGTCGCCCGGCATCCGGCGCGCCATCCACTCGGCGAAGCGGCCGGGCAGCCGGGCGGCGGGGAAGGTGCCGCCGAGCGCGAGGCCGCGCAGGTCGACGCCGGCCGCCTCCAGCCGGGAGCCGAGGGCGGTGGCGAGCGCGCCGCCCAGGCAGTGGCCGTAGAGCAGCACCGGGCCGTCGACCTTCTCCAGCACCTGGGCGGTCAGCGTGTCGGCGAGGGTGTCGAGTTCGGCGAGCTCGTCGTCGGGCCGGCTCGGGTCGTGGCCGGGCAGCTCGACGGCGTACAGCCGGTGACCGTCGGGCAGCGCGTCGGCGAGCGGCTGGAAGGTGATCGGGCTGCCGCCGCCGTAGGGGACGCAGACCACGTTGATCCGGGCGGGGGCGTTGCCGCGGGTGAGCTTGTGCAGCAGGGTGCGCGGGCCCTCGTCGGCGGTGCCGCCGGCCCGGGCGTCGATCAGTGCGGCGAGCTCGCGGACGGTGGGGTGCTGGAAGAGGTCGATGACCGACAGGCCGTCACCGATGAGGCGCACCGCGCGCACGGCGGAGAAGGAGTCGCCGCCGAGTGCGAAGAAATCGTCGGCGGCGCCGATCTCCCCGGCCTCCAGCACCTGGCGGTAGACGTCGGCGACCGCGTGCTCGGTGTCCGTGGTCAGCTCGCCGCCGCCGGAGACCGGCTGGGCGGCGACCGGCTCGGGCAGGGCGGCCCGGTCGACCTTGCCGTTGGCGTTCAGCGGCAGGGCGTCCAGGACGACCAGGGCGGCCGGGACCATGTAGTCGGGCAGCCGGGTACGCAGCGCGGCGCGCAGCTCGCCCGGCTCGGGCGCGGCAGACGGGTCGGCGGGCACCAGGTAGCCGACCAGGGAGCGGGCGGCGCCCTCGCCGCGGGCGGTCACGACGGCCTCGCGCACCTCGGGACGGGCGGTCAGCTCGGCCTCGACCTCGCCGATCTCGACCCGGAAGCCGCGGATCTTGACCTGGTGGTCGATCCGGCCGAGGAACTCGACGGCGCCGTCGGGGCGGCGGCGGACCAGGTCGCCGGTGCGGTAGGCGCGGCGGCCGTCCACCTCCACGAAGCGCTCGGCCGTGAGGTCGTCGCGGCCGAGGTAGCCGCGGGCGACGCCGCCGCCGGAGACGTACAGCTCGCCGGGGACGCCGATCGGGACGGGGCGGCGGCGGGCGTCCAGGAGGTGGGCGCGGACATTGCCGAAGGGCCGGCCGAGCGGCGCGGTGGCCGCGTCGCCGAGATCGGCGGGCACCGGCGCGCCGAGCATCGAGACGGTGGTCTCGGTGGGCCCGTAGTGGTTGTGCAGCGGCAGGTCGGGCCGGGCGGCCCGGATCCGGTCCACCAGGTCGGGCCGCAGCGCCTCGCCGGCGCAGATCAGCAGCCGGGCGGGGAGGATCGCACCGAGGCCGGTGCCGTGCGCGGCCAGGCCCTCCAGGTGGCTGGGGACCAGCTTCATGGCGTCGATCCGGTGCTCGGCCGCGTAGGCGGCGAAGGCGTCCGGGTCGGTGGCCTGGTCACGGGTCAGCAGGTGCAGGCAGCCGCCGCCGGTGAGCGCGCCGAACACGTTGGTGGTGCCGAGGTCGGCGGCGAAGGTGGAGACCAGCGCCCAGTTCCAGCCCTGCTGGTCGCCGCCGATCCGCTCGCGCAGGCCGTGCAGGTAGTTGCGGTAGTTGCGGTGCTCGACGGCGACGCCCTTGGGGGCGCCGGTGGAGCCGGAGGTGAAGATCAGGTAGCAGAGGTGCTCGGGGCGGACGTCCGCCTCCGGCGCGTCGGCGCGCTCCTCGCCGTCCGGGACGACCACCGGGAGGTCCCCGGTGAGCCGCTCGCGCAGGTCCTCGGTAATGACGACGGCGGCGGCACCGGACGCGTCGAGCAGGGCGTGGATGCGCCCGTCCGGGTAGACCGGGTCGAGCGGCAGGTAGGCGCCGCCGGCCTTGAGGATGCCGAGCATGCCGACGACGAGGGCGGCGGAGCGCTCGACCAGCAGGCCGACCGGGCGGTCCGGGCCGACGCCGTGCGCGCGCAGCCGGTGGGCGAGCGCGTTGGCGCGCCGGTCGAGTTCGGCGTAGCTGAGCACGCCGTCGGCACCGCGCACGGCGGGCGCGTCGGGGGTACGGCGGGCCTGCTCCTCGACCAGGGCGTGCAGGGTGCCGTCGAGGTCCCAGCCGCGCTCGGTCTCGTCGTCCCAGGCGGCGAGCTGCCGCTGCTCGGACGGGGTGAGCAGGGGCAGGTCGGCGAGCGGGCGGTCGGGGCCGGCGGCCATCGCGTCGAGCACCGTGGTGAGGTGGCCGAAGACCCGGCGGACGGTGGCCTCGTCGTACAGCTCGGTGCGCCAGACCAGGTCGGCGGCGAGCTCTCCGCCGGTGTCGACGACGGCGACCGAGAGGTCGAACTTGGCGGTGTCGGTGCCGACCGGCCACCAGCGGACCTCGTGTCCGGGCAGCTCGGGGCGGGCCTCGGCCTGGTTGTGGACGTTCAGCAGGACCTGGAACAGCGGGGTGTGGGCGAGTTCCCGCTCCAGGCCGAGGGCGTCGATCAGCCGCTCGAAGGGCAGGTCCTGGTGGCCGTAGGCGCCGAGGGTGGCGTCCTTGACGCGCTCCAGGAGCTCGCGCACCGTCGGGTCGCCGGAGAGGTCGGTGCGCATCGCCAGGGTGTTGACGAAGCAGCCGACCAGCGGCTCGGTCTCGCTGCGGGTGCGCCCGGCGATCGGGGTGCCGACGGTGACGTCCTCGCTGCCGGTGTAGCGGCCGAGGACGGTCTGCAGGGCGGCCAGCAGCACCATGTAGACGGTGGTGCCGGTCTGTTCGGCGAGGGTGCGCACCCGGCGGCTGCGCTCGGCGCCGAGCTCCTCGGTGAACCGGGCGCCCGCGGTGCCGGCGACGGCGGGCCGCGGCCGGTCGGCGGGCACCGTGACGGTGGCGGTGGCGCCGCGCAGGCGCTCCTGCCACCAGGCCTGCTGGCGGTCGAGTTCGGCGGCGAGCTCGGTCTGCTGCCAGTGCGCGACGTCCGCGTACTGGACGGCCAGCGGCTCGAACGCCGGGGCGGTGCCGGCGCGGCGGGCGCCGTAGGCGGCGGCGAGGTCGCCGAAGAGCACGCCGATCGACCAGCCGTCGGCCGCGATGTGGTGCAGCACCAGGCTGAGCACGGCGCCGTCGCCGGTGCGCAGCAGGGCGGCGCGCAGCGGCAGGTCGGCGGCGAGGTCGAAGGGCCGGCGGGCCTCGGTCTCCAGCCAGGCGTCCACCCGGTCGGCGGGGACGTCGGCGGTGGTGAGGGTGAACCGGTCGGCGGGCAGGACCTCGGGGCGGACCTCGCCGTCGGCCTCCGGGTAGACGGTGCGGAGCACCTCGTGCCGGGCGAGGACGTCGGTGAGGGCGGCGCCGAGGGCGGCCTCGTCGGGCTCGCCGTCCAGGTGGAGGGCGAGCGGGATGTGGTAGGCGGCGCTGTCCGGCTCGTACTGGGCGAGGAACCACATCCGGCGCTGGGCCGAGGAGAGCGGTGCCGGGGTGCCCTCGGGGCGCGGGGCGATGCCGTGGCGGTCGGTGCCGCCGGCCGCGGCCGCCGCCTTGGCGGCCTTGGCCTTGGCGAGGCGGCGGCGCAGCAGTTCCTGCCGTCTGGCGGCGGGATCCGGTTCCGGGACGGTCCCGGCGGTGGGCTGGTCGGTCATGCGGTGGTCTCCCCCGTTCGGGCGCCGGTGTCGCCGGCGGCCGTGCGTGCGTCGTTGGTTCCGGACTCCCCGGAGTTGCCGGTGGTTCCGGATGCGGTGCGGTGGATCACTGGGCGCTCCCGGCGGTCTCGTCGGCGCCGAGGTCGTCGCCGAGGTCGTCGAGGTCGTCGATCTCCTCCAGCAGGCGCTCCTCGACGCGGCGGGCCAGGGCGGCCAGGGTCCGGTCCTCGAAGACGACGCGCAGCGGCAGTTCGGTTTCGAAGGTGTCCCGGATCCTGGCGAGCAGCCGGGTGGCGAGCAGCGAGTGGCCGCCGAGCGCGAAGAAGTCGTCGTGCCGGGAGACCCGTTCGACCTTGAGGACCTCGGTCCACAGGTCGGCGAGGAGTTCCTCGCAGTCGCCCTCGGGCGGGGCGCCGGCGCCGCCGAGCTGCGGCACGGGCAGGGCGGCCCGGTCGACCTTGCCGGCCGGGGTGAGCGGCAGGGCGTCGAGCAGGACGAGGCCGGCGGGCACCATGTAGTCGGGCAGCCGCTCGCCCAGGGCGGTGCGCAGCGCGTCCTCGGTGAGGCCCGGGGCGACGGCGTAGCCGGCCAGGGCCGGGCCGGCCGGGGTCTCGACGAGCCGGGCGGCGCCCGCGGTGACACCGGGGACGGCGGTGAGCGCGGCCTCGATCTCGCCCAGCTCGATGCGGAAGCCGCGGAGCTTGACCTGGGCGTCGGCGCGGCCGTGGTACTCCAGGCGGCCGTCGGCGCGGCGGCAGGCGAGGTCGCCGGTGCGGTACATCAGGGCGCCGTCGGTGCGGCCCGGTTCGGGGGTGAACCGCTCGGCGGTCAGGTCGGGCCGGCCGTGGTAGCCGAGCGCGACGCCGGCGCCGGCGATGCACAGTTCGCCGATGCCGTTGACCGGCACGGGCTGCCCGGAGGGGCCGAGCAGGTGCAGCCGGGTGTTGGCGATCGGCGCGCCGAGGGCCACCACGCCGCCGTGGGCGACCAGTTCGGGGGTGACCCGCTGGACGGTCGACCAGACGGTGGTCTCGGTCGGGCCGTACAGGTTCCACAGCGCGGCGGCCCGGTCGAGCAGGGCCCGGGCGAGGTCGGCGGTGAGCGCCTCGCCGCCGCACAGGGCGGTCAGGCCGGGGTGGCCGCCCCAGCCGGCCTCCAGCAGCATCCGCCAGGTGGCGGGGGTGGCCTGGACGTGGGTGACGCCCTGCTTCTCGATCCAGGCGCCGAGCGCGGCGCCGTCGGTGGCGGTGGCGCGGTCGGCGATCTCCACCCGGGCACCGGTGACCAGCGGCAGCCACAGTTCCAGGCCGGCGATGTCGAAGGTGACGGTGGTGACGGCGGCCATCACGTCCCGCTCGGTGAGGCCGGGTGCGCGGCCCATCGAGGTGAGGAAGTTGACAATTGCGCGGTGCGGGACGGCGACGCCCTTGGGGCGGCCGGTGGAGCCGGAGGTGTACAGCAGGTAGGCCGGGTCCTCCGGGCCGACGGCGACGGCCGGCGCCGACGCGGGGGCCGCGGCGTGCTCGGGGCCGTCCACCAGGACGCTCGCGCGGCCGTGCAGCAGCTCGTCGCCGGCCGTGGCGGTCTCGGCGACCAGCAGGGTGACCCCGGCGTCGTCGAGCACGCCCCGGTTGCGGGCGAGCGGCTGGTCGACGTCGAGCGGCAGGTAGGCGGCGCCGCTGCGCAGCACGCCGAGCAGGGCGGCGGGCAGCAGCCTGCCACGCCGCACGGCGACGGCCACCAGGCTGCCGGGGCCCGCGCCGCGGCCGGCCAGCAGGTGGGCCAGCCGGTTGGCGGCGGCATCGAGCTCGGCGTAGGTGAGGGTGCCGTCGGCGGCGGACACGGCGGGCGCGTCCGGGGTGCGGGCGGCGCTGGCAGCGACCAGCTCGTGCAGCCGGGCGTCGGGGACCGGTGCCTCGGTGCGGTTGACCGGCTCCTCCGCGGCGAGTTCGGCGGCGGAGAGCATGGCGAGCTCGCCGAGCGGGCGGTCGGGTTCGGCGACGGCGGCGGCGAGCAGCGTGACCAGGTGGTCGAGCGCGGCGCGCACGGAGCGCTCCTCGTAGCGGGAGGTCCGGAACTCGGCGGACAGCAGCGGGCCGTCGGCCGGGAACTCCAGGAACAGCGAGAGGTCGGTCTTCGCGGTGCTGTTGCACACCTCGGCGACGAACGTGAGGTCCAGGCCGGGCAGTCGGACGCCGGCCACCGGGTGGTTCTGGACGGCCAGCAGCACCTGGGAGATCGGCGAGGCGGTGAGGCCGGCCGAGCCGCCGGAGCGGCGGGCGTGGTCGACGAACGGGTGGGCGCTGTGCTCGGCGGCCTCCAGGACGGTCGGGCGGACCCGGGCGAGCAGTTCGCGGAAGGTGTCGGTGCCGGTCACGTCGAAGCGCAGCGCGACGGTGTTGATCAGCGAGCCGAGCACCGTCTCCAGCTCGGGCACCGGGCGGACGGCGAAGGGGCTGAGCACGGCGACGTCGGTGCGCCCGGTGTAGCGGTGCAGGACGCCGCCGAGTGCGGCGAGCACCGCCATGTAGAGGCTGGCGCCCTCCTGGGCGGCCCACTTCTCGACGCCGCGGACGAGGCCGGCGTCGAGCCGGCGGGCGATCCGGCGCCCGGCGATGTCCTGCGGGTTGGGGTGCGGGCGGTCGCCGGGCAGGTGCTGGTCGCCCTCGATGCCGCGCAGCCTTCGGCCCCAGCGCTCGGCGGCCTCGCGGCCGGCCGCGACGTTGAGCTCCTCCCAGCGCGCGACGTCGGACAGCTGGAGCGCGGGCTCGGGCAGTTCGCCGTCCTGGTGGGCGCGGGCGACCTCGGCGAGGAACAGCCCGGCGGCCCAGCCGTCCATCGCGGCGTGGTGCACGGTGAACAGCAGTTCGTGCCGGTCCTCGCCGGTGCGCACGGCGAGGGCGCGCAGCAGCCGGCCGCCCGGCAGGTCGAGCGGACGGGCTGCCTCGGCGCGCAGCACGTCGTCGATCGTCTCCTCGTCGGGCACCGCGCCGTGCGGTCCGGTGAGGTCGAGCAGCGGGACCTCGACGGTGTACGGCGGGCGGACCTCGGCGACGACCGGGTCGTGCTCGGTGGGGATCGCGGCGCCGTTCAGGGCGGTGCGCAGCGCCTCGTGGCGGCGGACGACCTCGGTGAGCGCGCGGCCGAGCGCCTCGCGGTCGAGGACGCCCTCGGCGCGGATCCGCAGCGGCACGTTGTAGAGCGGGCTGTGCGGCTGCATGGACTCGTGCAGCCACAGCTCGTGCTGGAAGTCGGTGGCGCGGGCGGGCAGGTCGGCCCGGCGACGGGGCGGCTCGACGGCGGCCCGTCCGCCGCCGCCGTTGGCGACCCGCACGGCGAGGGAGGCGACGGTGGGGGCGGCGAAGAACTCGGCGAGCGGCACCCGGGTGCCGAACTCGCGCTCGATCCGGGCGAGCAGGCCGGCGGCGAGCAGCGAGTGGCCGCCGAGGTCGAGGAAGACGTCGTGGACGCCGACCTCGGGGACGCCGAGCAGGCCCTGCCAGAGTTCGGCGATCCGGGTCTCGACAGGGGTGCGGGGGGCGACGAACAGCTCGTGCCCGGCGCGGCTGCGGGCGACCGGGGGCAGCGCCTTGCGGTCGGTCTTGCCGTTCGGGGTGAGCGGCATCGTCTCCAGGACGGCGACGGCCAGCGGCACCATGTAGCCGGGCAGGGCGGCGGCGCAGTGGGCGCGCAGTTCGGCGGGCGTCGGCTCGGCGGCGCCGGGGACGGGCTGGACGAAGGCGGCCAGGTAGTCGCCGGCCTCGTCGCGCTGGACGACGGCGGCGGCGGACTCGACGGCGGGGTGGGTGGCGAGCACGGCCTCGATCTCGCCGAGCTCGACGCGGAAGCCGCGGACCTTCACCTGGTGGTCGACGCGCCCGTGGTACTCCAGGTCGCCGTCGGGGAGCCGGCGCACCAGGTCGCCGGTGCGGTAGCAGCGCAGGCCGTCGACGTGGACGAAGCGCTCCTCGGTGAGGTCGGGGCGGCCGTGGTAGCCGCGGGCCAGGCCCTCGCCGGAGAGGTAGAGCTCGCCGATGCCGCCGTCGGGCACGGGTATCCGCTGCTCGTCCAGGACGTGGCCGAGGGTGCCGTCGAGCGGGCGGCCGATGACCGGCTCGCCGGTCCCGTCGCGGGTGACCAGCGACCAGGTGGAGTAGACGGTGTCCTCGGTGGGCCCGTACAGGTTGTAGAGGCGCTCGACCCGGGGCTGGGCGTAGACCTTGTCGGCCAGGTGGCGGGGCAGCGCCTCGCCGGCGAGGTTGACCACGCGCACGGTGCCCGGCAGACCCCCGCCGCCGGGAAGGCCGTCGCCGCGCAGCAGCGCCGCCATGGCGCTGGGCACGGTGTTGACCAGGGTGACCTCGTCCCGGGCGGGCAGCTCGGGCAGGGCCAGCACGTTCTCCGCGACGATGATCGTGCCGCCGACGGAGAGCGGGAGGAACAGCTCGTACACCGAGATGTCGAAGCACACGGAGGTGCCGAAGAGCACGCCGGCGAGGTCGGCGGCGGTGTAGGTGCCGGCGGCCCAGCAGAGCATGGCGTTGACGCCGCGCTGGGTGACCGAGACGCCCTTGGGGCGGCCGGTGGAGCCGGAGGTGTAGAGCACGTAGGCGAGCGCGTCGGTGGTGGCGTCACCGGTGGTGGGGCGCCCGGCGGCCGGGTCGAGCGGGGCGGAGGGGCTCTCTCCGTCGACGTACAGGAGGGTGGCGCCGGCGCCGTTCAGCAGGTGCTCATGGGCGCGGTCGGTGACCACGACGGGGGCCTGCGCGTCGCCGACGACCAGTTCGAGGCGGTCGCGCGGGTACGCCGGGTCGAGCGGCACGTACGCGCCGCCGGCCCGCAGCACCGCCAGAAGGCTGACCACGAGGTCCGCCGTACGCGGTAGGCAGACCCCGACCAGGGTCTCGGCCCGGACCCCGGCGGCGGCCAGCCGGCCCGCCATCGCGTCCGCCGCGGCGTCCAGTTCACGGTAGGTCAGCCGGTGCGTGCCGTCGATCACGGCGATGGTGTCCGGTGTTCGTCTGACCTGCGCGGAAACCAGGGCGGCCAGAGGGGCGGCCGGATCCAGCGGGGGAAGTCCCGTCGAACTCATCACTCTCTCCCGAGGGGTGCTGCTGCATCGACTTGTGGTCGGCGAGAAATGGGCGGTGTGCCCTGGGAGATGGTGGGGTAAAGATCTACGAATCACCAGCACATTTCCGTCACTCGTTCGATATGCCGGAAAGATCACCCCCTTCTCCCCCCTCAGCGGTGCCGGTGCGTGACGGTTCGTTGGCGATTTCTCACGGATTGTCAGCCACCTCGACGCCCCCTTGGCAGGGTCAGTTCGGACCGCTACGGTTCTCGCCAACGGACCGTCAGCTACGCCACCCGTGCGCCCAGCCGACGCCGCAAGCAGATTTCCGGACTTTACATTGTCCGAGGACAGTCAAACAGCTGGGGGGGTCATGAGGATCCGGGCAGGGTGCGGACGGGACCGGCACCCGGCGGGTACCGGGTGTGCCTCCCAAGGTCCGCCACCCGCTGTCCCGGACGCCTGGGGCACCGGCCGCGTCCCGGCCCCGGCCCGGCGCCCGCCCGCGGCCCGGGCACCCGCCCACGGCGGTCCGGGACGGCCCGGGACGGACGCCCGGCGCACAGCACCCCCGCGGGGCGCCAGAATGGACCCATGTCCCGACGCCGTTCCACCGCCCGCGCCGCCGCGCCCGCCCCGCGCCTGCTGCCGTCCTCGCCCTGCCCCTGCGGCCTGCCCGCCAGCTACGCCGAGTGCTGCGGCCGGCTGCACCGCGGCCAGGCCGCGGCGACCACCGCGGAGGCGCTGATGCGCTCGCGCTACAGCGCCTTCGCCGCCCGCGACGAGGCCTACCTGCTGCGCAC
The DNA here is from genome assembly GCF_043080305.1 of Kitasatospora sp. NPDC015120. Lineage (NCBI taxonomy): Bacteria > Bacillati > Actinomycetota > Actinomycetes > Kitasatosporales > Streptomycetaceae > Kitasatospora > Kitasatospora sp. NPDC015120. Next base: position 51,776 of record NZ_JBIBVJ010000020.1, read on the forward strand.
CTGGCACCCGGACACCAGGCCGGACTCGGTGGACCTCGACCCGGGGCTGCGCTGGCTGCGGCTGGAGGTGCTCTCCACCACCGAGGGCGGGCCGTTCCACGCCGAGGGCACGGTGGCCTTCCGGGCCCACTACGCGGACGGACGGGAGGAGGGCGTCCTCACCGAGCACAGCCGGTTCGTGCGGCACGAGGGCGCCTGGGTGTACCTGGACGCCCTCGCGCTGGACTGACGCCCCCTGCGGCCCTGCGGGCGGCCGCCCAGGCCCTCTCCTCCGGATCCGCCCGGCGTGATCCGCGAGGGCGGGCCTACAGGTAGTCGTCGAGCCGGGCCAGCGCGAAACCCTGGGCGGTCACCTCGTCGACCACCCTGCGCAGCAGGTCCGGCATGGTGCCGCTCCACAGGTCGGTGCCACGGAAGTGGGTGAGGATGATGTCGCCCGGGTGCAGCCGCCGGTCCTCGTAGCGGTACTCGATGCGGTCCGGGAACGCCTCCTCGTTCCACAGCGGCACCGCCTCGATCCCGCAGGAGGCGGCGGCCCGCAGGGTGTCCTCGTTGTACTCGCCGTACGGCGGGCGGAACAGCCGCGGGCGGGTGCCGATCTGCTCCTCCAGCTGGTCCTGCTGGCGGCAGATCTCCTCGCGCTGGGTGCCGTAGCCGAGCACCTTGAGGTTGCGGTGGTTGATGGTGTGGTTGTTCACCGCGTCACCCTGCGCGGCGAGCGCCCGGAAGTAGCCGTAGTCGGGGCGGGCCAGGTAGTCCGCGACGAAGGCGGACAGCGGGATGCCCAGCTCGGCCGCCATCCGGTTGAACTCCGGGTCCTTCTCGGCGCCGTCGTCCACGGTCAGGAAGACGATCCGCTCGTCGGTGGGCACCCGGTGGACCACCGGCGGCACCCCGTCCGCGAGCTTCACCCCCTGGGCGGCGACCAGCTCGGGCCGGCTCGCCGGGCGCGGCGGGGCCGACAGCGGCGGGCGTGCCAGGCCCCAGCGCGCCGCGGTCTCCAGCACCGCCCGGGCGGCCTCCGCCCGGCGGGCCACCGCCTCGCCGCTGGTCTCCTCCTCCGCCCGGGCCGGTCCCGGCAGCACCACCGGCGCCGCGGGAGGGCGCGGCCCGCCGCGGTCCGCCGCCGCGCTCGCCCCGGTGCGCCCGGCCGGGCGCACCTCCCCGCTCCCGCCCGGGCCCGCGCAGCCCGCCACCGCGGCGGCCAGGCACACCGCGGCGGCCAGCCCGTTCCGTCCCCACCCGCGTCTCCGCCCCGCCGACCCCCCGTTAGTACGACTATCTGATGAGCTTTCCATAGCCCCACTGCTCCCCCGCCACGCCGGTCGTCCAATCCCCCCGTCACCCGCCCGGCCGACCGGCGGGGGATGATCGAAAACGGCTCGCGGCGGGAGCGGCGGGCGCCCGATAATGCGCGCATGACGATCAGCACGCAGCGAGGTACGACCGAACCCTGGGTGATCGCGCCCGCCGACGTCGGGTCCGCGGAGTCCCTCGCGCTGCTGCGCGACTACTACCTCGACGTCGCCAACAGCTACTACCGGCTGCACCTCGGCCGGGAGGGCACGCCCGAGGAGATCGAGACCGGGCTCGCCGGCTCCCCCAGCGACGACCTCGCGCCGCCCACCGGCGTCTTCCTGCTCGGCCGCTACGACGGCGAGGCCGCCGGCTGCGCCGGACTGCGGGTCGTCGACGCCTCCACCGTCGAGCTGACCCGGGTCTACATCCGCCCGGCCCGGCGCGGCACCGGCGGCGGAGCGCGGCTGATGGCCGCCGTCGACGGGGCGGCGCGGGCGCTCGGCGCCGAGCGGATCGTCCTGGACACCCGGCTCGACCTGGTCGAGGCCCGCGCGCTGTACACCCGGCACGGCTACCGGGAGATCCCCGCCTACAGCGACCGCCGCTACGCCGAGGTCTGGTACGCCAAGGATCTCGCCCGTGCAGACCGTTGAGCTGCTCTGCGACCCTCCGCTCGACCGCGCCGTGCGCGCGGTCTGGCGACAGCTCGCCGACGGCGGGGTGGACAGCCTCGCCCACAACCCGCACCCCGGCCACCGCCCCCACCTCACCCTGGCCGCCTGCGCCCGGATGCCCGCCGGGGCGGCCGGCCGGCTCGACGAACTCCTCGCCGGCGCGCTGCCGCTGACCGTCCGGCTGACCGGCCTGCTCTCCTTCTCGGCCCGCAGCCGGCGCCGGGTGCTCAGCTGGTCGGTCGTCCCGACGGTCGAGCTGATGCAGTTGCACCACCGGGTCTGGGAGGTCCTGGAGCACGCCGAGGACCCCGATCCGCACTACGTCCCCGGCCGCTGGTCCCCCCACCTCGGCCTCACCCGCCGCCTCCCCCCGGACGCCGTCGCCCTCGCCCACACCCTCCTCGGCCGCCACCCCGACCTCACCGGCACCTTCGACACCGCCCGCACCTTCGACTCCGACACCCAGCACGCCCGCCCCCTCGGCGCCCCCGCCCGCTGAAACCCGCGAACGCGGCGGGCCGGCCGCCGACCGGGCCGGTGCGGCGGTCCGCGCCATCGCGAGCGCCGAAACGCCCGAGGGCCCCCGACCGGGTGGTCGGGGGCCCTCGGGCAGCGAGCGGGGTGCCGGGTCAGACGACGCCGCCGTAGTAGCTGCCGATCGTGCGGTGGTAGTCGTGGTCCTCGGCGTGCCGGTCCTTGTGGTACTCCGGCGAGTTCTTGATCTCGTCCTTCGTCCGGTTCACCCACACCGTCCGCTCGTTGACGTCCACGCGCCGGATGGTGCCCGCGGGGAGCAGCACCTCCCGGCCGAAGATCCACGGGCCGGTGTCGACGACGATGTGCGCGGCGTCGACGTCCATGGTGTGCCGGTCGACCTTCCCGATGTGGCCGTCCTCGGCCTCGACGCGGTAGCCGGTCAGGTCCGTTCCGGTGGCGTAGCCCTCGGCCTTGCCGTGGTCCCACATTCCGCTGGTCATCAAAGCCTCCTCGTTCGAAGGTCGCTTTCACGATGTCGGCTGTCGGCTTCCCCGATCGGCGGGGAGCATGCCACCCCTGACGGGAATTCCGCCGGAAAGGGTGTCACGGTCCGCCCGGGAGGGGACACGCCCGCGTGCTCGCGCCGGATTTCACACCGCCGGTGCACGGCGCGCCGGGCCCCACGGCGTTTCCCGGACCGCGACGCGGGCAGCCGGAAAGGCTCCCCCCGGCGGGGGGAGCCTTTCCGACTACGGGGGGGGATCAGGCGTGGCGGTGATGGTGCTTGCCACCGCTGACCAGCCGGTAGATCACGAGCAGGATCACCGAACCGACGATGGCGGCGACCCAGGTGGAGAGGTCGAAGAAGCCGTCGATGGAATCGACGCCGAAGACCACCTTGCCGAGCCAGCCGCCCAGCAGACCTCCCGCGATGCCGATGATGATCGTGACGATGACGCCGCCCGGGTCCTTCCCCGGCATCAGTGCCTTGGCGATCGAGCCCGCGATCAGTCCGATCAGGATCCATGCGATGACGCCCATGCGATTCTCCCGTCTCAATGGGTCAATCCGCTGCCGGCGCTCGTTTTCACCGTACGGGGAATTCCAAACCCACCGGAATCCCCGTCCGTGGCTCCCGCCCGCCCCGCCGGCCGGACCGTGCCGGTCAGCCCGCGGACAGCAACGGCGCGAAAGCGGTGAACCACAGGGCCGCGAAGGTGGCGACGGTCATCACCGGAACGAAGAACCGGATCTCCGCGCGCCCTCCGGTCCGCCGGATCAGTGCCACCTCGAAGCGCCTGCCCCAGGGCCAGAGCAGCGGCACGCCACGGCGCGTCAGGAAGTCGCCGGCCAGATGGGTGAGCGCCCCCAGGCAGACCGTGTAGGGCAGCCAGCCGGCGATGCCGGGGAACCACACCGCCACCGTCGCCGTCCCGGTCCCGGCCAGACCGACGGTGGTCACCCATGCCGTGAAGCCGTGGCCCGGCGGGTGCAGGTGCAGGGCCCGCGCGGCGAGCGCGAAGAGCACGAGGACCAGTCCGAGTGCGAAGCCGTCGCCGAGCCGGGTGACGCCCTCCCAGGTGCCCCAGCCCGCCAGCGCCACGAACAGCAGCGAGTGCGTCGCGTGGCGGTGGCCGCCGGACAGCCGGCCCACCAGGCGGCACAGGCCCCTCGACAGCGGGCCCAGCAGATGCGCGGGCGTCGCGTCGTGGTGGTCGAGGTCCGGCAGCAGCGCGGCCCCGGCGCAGAGCAGCGTGCCGACCAGGATCTCGCCCGGCTGCGGCCCCACCCCGAACAGCGCCTGCGGCAGGAACGGCGCCGTCGCCGCGTGGACGAGCGCTCCACTGATCGCATGTGACTGCCCGAGCATGACACGCCCCCGCCTTCCCGTCCGTTCCCGCGCCCACCGCCCACCCCTCCCCCTGCCGAGGGGCCGCACGGAGACCGCTCTGCTACCCCTCGCTCCGCCCTCCACTCCCCCGCACCGCGACCGCACGCCCTCGCGCGGCCGGAACCGCCCCACCGGAACGCCCGGAGGCCGCGGCGCCCCGGCCCGTGGTGGCGCCGCGATCCCGGTGGTGGCCGTGCAGCCGGCCGAGCGGCTACCGGCGCAGCGCGGCGGCCAGTTCGGTGAGGTCGGGCGGGTTGGCGCCGGGGCGGGTGACGGTGAGGGTGGCGGCGGCGGTGGCGCGGCGGAGGGCGGTGTCGAGGTCGGCGCCGGCGTGGCGGGCGTGCAGGAGGGCGGCCGTGAAGGCGTCACCGGCGCCGACCGTGTCGGCGACCTCGACGTGGCGGGCGACGGCCTCGACGTGGCGGCCGTCGGCGGTGAGCGCGAAGGCCCCGGCGGGGCCGCGGGTGACCGCGACGGTGGCGGGGCCGAGGCCGAGCCAGTGGCGGGCCGACTCCTCCGGGGTGCGGTGGGGGTAGAGCCAGGCGAGGTCCTCGTCGCTGGCCTTGACCAGGTCGCTGAGCGCCACGCAGCGCTCCACCCGGCGGACGGCCGCGTCGTGGTCGCCCATCAGGGCGGGCCGCACGTTCGGGTCGTAGCTGACGGACGCCCGGCCGCGCCAGCGCTCGGCCAGGGCGAGCACGGCCGCCGCGCCGGGCGCGGTGACGGCGGCGATCGAGCCGAGGTGCAGGTGCCCCGGCGCGAAGGGGAGCGTGGACGGCGGGAGGGTCCAGCCGATGTCGAAGGTGTAGTGCGCCCGCCCCTCGGCGTCCAGCCGCACCACCGCCGAGGGGGTGCGCGGGCCGCCGCCCCCGCCCGCCGGCCCGCCCAGCAGCGTGACGCCGGCCGACTCCAGGTGGGCGCGGATCAGCCGGCCGTACGGGTCGTCGGCGAGCTCGGTGAGCAGCGCGACCGGCTCCCCCAGCCGGGCCAGACCGTACGCGACGTTGGCCGGGCTGCCGCCGGGGTGGACGGTGTCGGGCGCGCCGTCGGTGCGGACGACGTCGGCGACACACTCGCCGATCACCACGAAGTGCGGGCTGGTCACGGGTTCGCTCCTGCCGGTCCGGGGCGCCGGCGGGGGCTGGGGGCGGCCGGCGCGGCTGCCCAGCCTACGAGGCGGCGGGGGCGGCGGGCACGGTGCGCGGGCATGAGTACGGCCGCCGGTCCTGGCCAGGCGCTCCGGCGGCCGTGGCCCCGTCCGTCAGGGGGCGGAGCTCTTCGACGGTATGACACTGCGCAGCCGTCCGGCTACCACACTGGGCCGTCCGGGGGACGCCGCGTGTCGCCCGGGTTGTCGGAGCCCTCTGCTACGGTCCGTGCCCGGAGGATCGCTCACCGGAAGCGGATCCGTACGACAACGAGACGAGGTGACCGTCGTGCCGCCCAGGCACCGTCCCGTCCTCGCCACCGCGCTCGCGCTGGCGGCGCTCCCGCTCACGCTGACCCCGGCCGCCGGCGCCCCGGCCGCCGGCCCCGCGGGTGCCACGGGCACCGGGGACCCCGTGTTCCCCGCGCTCGGCACCACCGCCTACGACGCGCTCGCCTACGACCTCGCGTTCGACTACCGCCCCGCCACCCGCACGGTGGACGGCACCACCGTGCTGACCGCCCGTGCGCTGACCCGGCTGACGGACCTGGAGCTGGACGCGCTGGGCCTGGACGTGCACGCCGTCCGGGTCGACGGGCGCCCGGCCGGGTTCCGGGCGCACGACGAGAAGCTGACCGTGCTGCCGGCCCGGCCGGTGCGGGCGGGCGCCGTGCTGCGGGTCGAGGTGGAGTACAGCGCCGACCCCCGCGCCGCCCTGCCGCACACCGGCTGGGTGGTGACGCCCGACGGCTTCGCGGTGGCCGGGCAGCCGGACGGCGCGCACACCGTCTTCCCCTGCAACGACCGGCCGGGTGACAAGGCCCGCTTCCGGATCGCCGTCACCGCGCCGGACGGCCTCCTCGGCGTGGCCAACGGCCGGCTCACCGTCACCGAGCCGCACCCGGACGGCACCACCACCCGGCGCTACGTCTCGCGCGAGGCGATGGCGACCGAACTGCTCCAGGCCTCGGTGGGCCGCTACACGGTCCGCGAGCGCGGCGGCCCGGACGGGCTGCCGCTGCGCGACGTCGTGCCCACGGCGCGCGCCGCGGACCTGGAGCCGGCCCTGGCCCTGACGCCCGGCCAGCTGGCCTGGGCGGAGCAGCACCTCGGACGGTTCCCGCTGGAGACGTACGGGCTGCTGCCCGCCGACACCGACGACCCGGCGGCGTTCGGCTTCACCGGCCTGGAGACGCAGACGCTGACGCTCTACAAGCCGGACTTCCTGCGCGGGCCGGAGCGGACGATCGGCTCGCACATGATGCACGAGCTGGTGCACTCCTGGTTCGGGGACAGCGTCACCCCGGGGACCTGGGCCGATCTCTGGCTGAACGAGGGCCATGCCGACCTCTACGGCTTGATGTACCGCTACGAGCGCGGCTGGCCGGACTCCGGCGGCTCCACCACGCTCACCGACCGGATGCGCAGGGTCTACGCCCAGGGCGACCAGGGGCGCCACGACTCCGGCCCGGTGGCCGCGCCGACCGCGGCGACGCTGTTCGACAGCCAGCGGTACACCGGCGGCGCGCTGGTGCTGTTCGCCCTGCGGGAGCGGGTCGGGGCGGAGGTGTTCGACCGGATCGAGCGGGCCTTCCTGGACCGTCACCGCCACGGCACCGCGACCACCGCCGACTTCCTGCGCACCGCCGACGAGGTCTCCGGGCAGCCGCTCGGCGGCTTCCTGCGCGACTGGCTCTACGGCGAGCGGACCCCGCCGATGCCCGGTCACCCCGACTGGACGGTGGACCCGGTGGATCCCGGCGCCGCCGAGCGGACGGGAGGTGCGCCGCGCGGATCGGGGACGCTCTGACGGCGGCCGCCCGCGGAGGTGCTGCGGGCCGCCCGGGCGGGGCGGGGCGAGGCGGGGTGCGGACGGCGGACGCCGGGCGGGACGGCCCGCCCGGCGCGCCCTGCCGGTGCCCCCGGGCGCCCTCCGCGCGCCCTTGGCGGGCCGCCGCGGGGGGCGGATCGTGGTGGCCACGGCCCGCCCGCCGCCCGGCCGAGTCCCGGCCGGCTCGCGGGCCGTCCAGCGTCCGCGCCGGGCCGCTCCCGCTCCCGCCACCGCCACCGCCACCGCCACCGCCACCGCCCCGGCGCAGCCGCGCGCCCCGGTCCCGCCTTCCCGGCCCGCCGGGACCCGGCCCCGACCGGCCCGGGAGAACGGGTCCGGGAAGCGCTTCGGGAAGTGCTTCGGGAAACTGGTCCCGCCGGCCTGGCAACCCGCGGCGGAGCCCAGCGCGTTGAGCAGCCGTGAGAACGACAGCGAGGACCCGGCGGCCACGGCCGACCGGCAGGACCGCCGCCACGGACGTGGCGGCACGGGCGACGGAGACGGCGGCGGGAACGGCATGGCGGGGGCGGCGGGATGACGGACGCGACACCGGACTTCGCGGAGTTCGTCGCCGCCCGCAGCCCCCGGCTGCTCCGGATGGCCTGGCTGCTGACCGGCGACCCGCACCAGGCCGAGGACCTGCTGCAGACGGCCCTCGCCAAGGTGTGGCCGCGCTGGGAGCAGATCTCCATCGACCGGCCCGAGGCGTACGTCCGCAGGGTGCTGGTGAACGCGCACGTCTCGTGGTGGCGCCGCCGCTGGCACGGGGAGCTGCCGCACGAGCGGCTGCCGGAGCCGCCGACGGCCGAGGACCCGTTCGACGACGTGGTGACGGGCCAGGTGGTGGCGGCCGCCGTCCGGGCGCTGCCGGCCCGGCAACGGGCGGTGGTGGTGCTGCGCTTCTTCGAGGACCTCAGTGTGGAGGACACCGCCGAGGCGCTGGGCTGCAGCACGGGCACCGTCAAGAGCCAGACGCACCGCGCCCTGCAGGCGCTGCGCGGCCGGCTGCCCGCCCGGGAACTGCTCCTGGACGGGGGGCGTCGTGACGGAGCCTGAGTTCCCCGCAGGGGGCGCCCCGGACCGGGAGGCGCCCGGGGACCGCGAGGTGGCGGACGAGCTGCGGGTGCTGCTCCAGCTGGCGGCCCCGCACCTGTCGGCGCCCGAGGACCGGATGGAACGCGTGCTGGCCCGGGCGGCCCGCACCCGGCGCCGCCGCCGCCGGGCCGCCCTCGCGGGCGGGCTGGCCGTCGGCCTGACCGCGGCCGTCCTGGCGGCGGCCCCGGCGCTGGCGCCCGGCCCGGGGGGCCCCGCGCTCCGCCCGGCCGCCTCCGGCCCGGCCGGCGACGCGGTCCCGTCCGGCGGCGCGTCACCGAGCACCCCGCCGGGCGCCGGGGCGGGAGACGGCCCGACGGTCCGCTTCACCCTGCTCGACGACATCGCGGTGGACGTCCCGTTCGGCTGGTACGGCCTGACGGCGCTGGCCGGCAGCGAGCAGTCGGAGCCCCTCGGCTACCTCTCCTCCCAGCAGCTGGCCGGGGCGGCCGACTGCCCGCGCCCGGACAACCTGCAGAGTCCGGTGTGCATCGTCTCGGGCTTGCTCCCCGACGACGGCGTGGTCATCGCGCTCCGGGTGATCCCCGAGCAGAGCGGCGCCGAGAAGCTCCTGGGCCGGCCGCCGGTGCTGGAGGCCGCGCCGACCGACAAGGACTGCGTCCTGCGGGGCGGCACCCAGCAGCTGCGCGGGTTCCGGGCGGTCCTGGTGTCCGGGCGGGCGGAGATGATCCAGCTGACGGCCTGTCTGCGGGCTCCGTCGTCCGGGACCCTCCTGGCGCTGAACCGGACGGTCACCTCGATCCGCGCGGGCGAGAAGGCGCCGTCCGCCTCGCCCGTCCCGGTCACCCGGACGAAGTGATCGCGGGGGCGCGCCCCCGGCCCGGCGCGCCCCCGGTGGCGGCCCGGCCGTAACCCGGGTGGCGGAGCGTCGTTGGACGGGGCATGAAGAAGCGCAGCATGCTCGCCGTCGCCTCGCTCGCCGTCGGCGTCGTGGCCTCCCTGACCGCCCCCAGCGCCCACGCCGCCGTCGCGGAGGGCGCGGGCGACCTGACCGGCCCGCTGCGGAGCGGGCCGCTCGCCTCGGTGCCGGACGCCCTGCCGGGGCAGCTCGGCCAGGCCGGCACCGCGGTCGGCCAGGTCACGGGCGAGGCGCCGGGCCTGGTCGGCCTGCCGGTCTGACGGACGGCGGTCTGACGGACGGCGGTCCGACGCCCGGTCAGCCGAGCGGGGTCCCGAGGTCCTGGGTCCAGTAGGGGCCCCCGGGCCCGCCGGCGATGCCGATGCCGACGTCCTTGAACGCGCAGTCCAGCATGTTCGACTGGTGGATGCCGCCGTCCATCCAGCGGGAGAAGACCACGGCCGGGGCGCCCGGTCCCCGGTCGAGGTTCTCGCCCCACTGCGACCAGCGGTAGCCGGCCGCGGTCAGCCGGGTCTCCGGCCCGCCGCCGTCGGGGGCCACGTGGTCGAAGTAGCCGCGGGCGGCCATGTCCTCGGCGTGCTTCTGGGCGGCGGCGTGCAGCTTCGGGTCGATGCGCAGCGGGCCGCAGCCCCGCCTGGCCCGCTCGGCGTTGACCAGGTCGACCAGCTGGCGTTCCTGGGTGGCCGGTACGGCCGGGGCCGTGCTCGGCCGGGCACTGCTCGGACCCGGGGTCGGGCTGGTGGCCGGGGCGGGCGCCGCGGCTGAGGACGGCGTCGCGCTCGGGCCGGTCGTGGGCGGCCGGGCCTCCGAGGCCGGCGCGGACGATGCGGCGGGTGCGGCGGGCGGCGGTGCCAGGACGCCGGAGGCGGGGACATCGGGGGCGGTGGCCGGACTGGCCGGTCCGGGCCCGGGGGTCCCCGGCCCGGGGTGCTGGGGCCAGACCATCGCGAGGGTCGCCGCGGCGAGCACCGCCGCCGTGCCGCCCGCCAGTACCGTCGTGCGCCGGGCGAGCCCGGCCCGGCCGCCCGGTCCGCCGACCGGGTCCCCGGGCACGGGCGGTGGGCCCGCCGCCGGGCCGGACGCGCTGCCCGAGGCGCCGCCGGACGCACCGGCGGCGCCGGGGGGCCCGCCGGCCGCCGCGCCCGCGGCCTGGAGGGCGAACCCGCCGGGGGCGTCCATCGGCACCGGGACCAGCGCCAGACCGGCCAGCAGCCCCTCGGCCGGGACGAGGTCGCGCGCCAGCCCGTCGCAGGCGGCGCAGCCCCGGATGTGCCGGGCCGTGCGCTTGCGCCAGACCGAGTCCGGCGTGCCGTCCCAGCCGGTCGTCAGCTCCGCGAGTTCCGGGCAGCGCGGGTAGGCGGTGAGCGCGCGGACCACCACCCGGCCCGCCTCCAGCTGCTTCTTCATCCGCTGGACGCGGACGGCGGCGTGCTGCGGCGTCAGGTCGAGCACCTCGGCGAGTTCGGCGCGGGTGAGCTCACCGGCGGCCTCCAGCCACCACAGGGCGAGCAGTTCCCGGTCGTCCGGGTCCAGCCAGCGGGTGGCCTCGGCGACCTCCCGGCGCTGGCCGGAGAGGCCGAGCCGCAGGATGGTCAGGTCCGTGAAGTCCGCGCCCGGGTCGGCCAGCTCCCAGCTCTCGTCCAGGCCGCCGACGGCCGCCTGCTGCTGGCCGGTGGAGCGGCGGCGGACCTGGTTCATGGTGATCGCGACCAGCCAGGACCGGAACGCCTCCGGGTCGCGCAGGCCCCCCAGGCCGTCCAGCGCCCGGATCATGGTCTCCTGGGCGACGTCGTCCACGTCGGCGTGGCCGTTCAGGGCCCGGCCGGCGACGTTGTAGACCAGCGGGAACCAGGCGGCGACCAGCGCCTCGCGCGCCCGCGGGTCGCCCGCCTGGGCCGCGAGCACCAGGGGCGCCCCGGCGCCGCTCTGCACGTCTACGTTCATGGGTCCGCACTCCGTCTTGCTGTCGTCCGTCCGCCGCTGCCTCCTCGGAGACCTCTGGGGAGTGATCAGATAACAACAATTCCCGCTGATTCGGAAAATCGGAGTCCCGCCCCGCCCGCCGCCCGGCGGGCGGGCGGCGGGCGGGGCGGGACTCAGGACGGCCTCAGGACGGCCTCAGGACGGGGCTCAGGACGGGGAGGCGAAGACCTGGGTCCACCAGGGCCCGCCCGAACCCGTCCGCACGCCGACGCCGATCTGCCGGAAGGAACAGTTGAGGATGTTGGCGCGGTGGCCCGGGCTGTTCATCCAGGACTCCATCACCGCCGCCGGGTCCTTCTGACCGCGCGCTATGTTCTCGCCCCAGGTGCTCCAGCGGTAGCCGGCCGCCTCGATGCGCTGGTCGGCGTGGGTGCCCTCGGGGCTGGCGTGGTCGAAGAAGTTGCGCTCGGCCATGTCGTCGCTGTGGACCTGGGCGGCGGTGGCCAGCCGCGAGTCGGCGGTGAGCGGTCCGCAGCCCGCCCGCGCGCGCTCGGCGTTGACCAGGTCCACCACCTGCTGGGCGAAGGAGCCGTTGGCGGAGCCGCCCGGTTTGGCGGTGACGGTCGGCCGCGGGGCGGTCGCCGAGGGCTTGGCGCCGGGCGCCGCCGTGGCGGTGGCGGTGGCCGTGGGCCCGGCCGGCGCGGAGGCGGTCGGGGACTGCGGGCCTGCGGCGTCGCCGGGCGCCGGGCTCGCGGCCGGGTCACGCGGCGCGGTGGAGGCGGTGGAGGCGGCGCCGGGCACCGCGGAGGCGCTGCGGCCCGGGGTGGTGGCCGGGGCCGAGGGCGTCGCGGGGGCGGCGGGGGCGGTACCGGGCGGGGAGCCGGCGCCGGCCGCGCGCGCCTGGTCGGTGACGGCCGGGGCCGGGTCCGGCCCGCTGAGGCCCGCGCCGGGCACCTGGATGCCGTTCAGGTCGCCGGCCTCCGCGTCGATCAGCGGCTCGTGGGCGACGGCCTGCACGCCGGTGTCGCCGCCCTCCTCGCCGCGGTACACCGCGTACCCGGCGCCGGTCAGGGCCGCGATCACGCCCGTCCCGGCGACGGCCACGACCACGGCCGCCACCGGCCCGGCCCCGCCGCGCCGGCGCCGCCGGCCGTGGCCGCGCCGCCGTTGCGCGGCACGGCGCGCGGAGCGCCCGCCGGGGCCGGGATGCCCGGTCGCGGGGAGGATGGTGGTCCGGTCTTCGCTGTTCACCTGCGCACGCTTCCTGTGTTCGGTCCGTCGGGTCCGCCGGAGGGTCCGGCGGACGGGTGCCGACACGTGGGAGACCCGCGGGCGGTGACCGGATAACAGAAAGGTGCGAACTGATTTCCGGACGGGGGCGGCGGGCGGCCGCCCCCGTCCGGCTCAGGCCCCGGCCGGGGGCATGTCGTAGGTGAGGAACCGGGTACGGGTGGCGACCTGGTCGTACTTGCCGCGGGCCCGGTAGTTGTCCTCCGCGGTGATCCAGCGGACGGCGTTCCAGCCGCGCTCGGCGGCGATCTCGCGCAGCCGGGCGAGCAGCAGGTCCACCGCGCCGGTGCCCCGGGCGGCGGGGGCCACGAACAGGTCGTCGAGGAAGCCGGCGACCGCGCCGTGCAGCGGGCGGACGAAGGGCCGGTAGTGGGCCAGCCCGACCGGGGTGCCGTCGGCGTCGCGGACCAGCAGGCCGTCCAGCTCATGGGCCGGGTCGGTGAGCCAGGACCAGACCAGCGCGGCCTTCTCGTCCGGCATCGGCACCCGGTAGAACGCGCCGTAGCCGCGGAACAGCTCGCGCCAGGCGGTGAAGTCGGCCTCGGTGGGCGCACCGACGGTCCAGCCGGCCGGGGCGGCGACGGTGCTGACGGCGGTTTCCGGGGTCATGCGGAACTCCCTCTGCTCGGGTGGCCGGTGGGGCCGGATGCGATGCGTGCCAGCATGACGGCCCGTCATCCGCCGCGCCGATCGACAGCGCGGCCAAGTACCCCACCCTTCCACGCCGATCCGTCGTCCGGAGCGTTCCCGGGAAGCCCGGAGGGGTGGCCCGGCGCGCGCCGGCGGCCCGGATCGCCGATCCTGGACGCCCGGCCCGCCGACGGGCCGCTCCCGAGGAGGCCCGCGATGCTGCTCCGCCGGCTGGCCCTGACCTCGCGCGCCGTGGCGGCCGAGCCCGGCCGCCGGGCGAAGACCGGGCTGCTCGCCGACTGCCTGCGCGAGCTCGGCCCGGACGAGGCACCGGCGGCGGTCGCGCTGCTGTCCGGCGAGTCGCAGCGGCTGCGCACCGGCCTCGGCCCGGCCGCCCTGCGCGACCTGCCGCCGCCCGCCGCCGAACCCCGGCTGGGGGTGCGGGAGACGGAACGGGCGCTGGAGGCGATCGCCGTGGTGCACGGGCCCGGCGCCCGGGCGGAGCGGCGCCGGCTGCTGCACGGCCTGTTCGAGCGGGCCACCGACGCGGAGCAGGCGTTCCTGCGCGCGGTCCTGGCCGGCGACCTGCGCCAGGGCGCGCTGGACGCGGTGGTCGCCGACGCGGTGGCGCAGGCGGCCGGGGTGCCGGCCCCGGCGGTGCGCCGGGCGCTGATGTTCCGCGGCTCCGCCCGGGCGGTCGCCGCGGCCGTGCTGGCCGGCGGGGAGCCGGCACTCGCCGCGTTCCGGCTGGAGGTGGGCCGCCCGGTGCGCCCGATGCTGGCGGCCTCCGCCCCGGAGGTCGGCACCGCGCTGGAGCGGTTCGCCGGGCCGGCGGCCCTGGAGTGGAAGCTGGACGGCATCCGGGTGCAGGTGCACCGCGACGGCCGGGACGTCGGTGTCTTCACCCGGTCGCTGGACGACATCACCGCCCGGGTGCCCGAGGTGGTGGAGGCCGCGCTGGCGCTGCCGGTGCGGTCGGCGGTGCTGGACGGCGAGGCGATCGCGTTCGGGCCGGACGGCCGGCCGCGGCCGTTCCAGGAGACCGCCGCCCGCACCGCGGCGCGCCGCGACCCGCAGCGGCTGCGGGCCGAGGTCCCGCTGAGCGTGTACGTCTTCGACCTGCTGCACCGGGACGGCGAGGACCTGGTCGACCGTCCCGGGCGGGAGCGCTGGGCCGCGCTGGACGGGGCCGTCCCGGCCGGGCTGCGGGTGGCGCACACCGAGACCGGGGACCACGACGAGGCTCTGGCGTTCTTCGAGGACGCCCTCGCGCACGGCCACGAGGGGGTGCTGGTGAAGGACCCGGGGGCCGGCTACCAGGCCGGGCGGCGCGGCGCCGGCTGGGTCAAGGTCAAGCCCCGGCACACCCTGGACCTGGTGGTGCTGGCCGCCGAGTGGGGCAGCGGGCGGCGGCGCGGCTTCCTCAGCAATCTGCACCTGGGGGCGCGGGCGGGCGGCGAGGCGGGGCTCGGCCCGTGGGTGATGCTCGGCAAGACCTTCAAGGGGCTCACCGACGCGACGCTCGCCTGGCAGACCGCGGCGCTGCTGGAGCGCGAGGTGGAGCGGGACGCCTGGACCGTGCGGGTGCGGCCCGAGCTGGTCGTGGAGGTGGCCTTCGACGGGGTCCAGCGCAGCCCGCGCTATCCGGCGGGGCTGGCGCTGCGGTTCGCCCGGGTGGTGCGCTACCGGCCCGACAAGAGCGCGTCGGAGGCGGACACCGTCGCCGCCGTCCGGGGGATCGCCGCCGCGGAGGGGCTCGGCTGAGCTCCGGGCCGCACGGGCCGCACGGGCCGCGCCGGAATGCTCCGGACAATTCAGCTGACGGACAATCAAACTCCGTTTTTCGCAAAGTCGTTCACGAGCATACCCAAATCGGCCATTCTCTGCTGGTTGGCCGTCCACTCTTCGTGTGCGACGGGAAGCGGGGATAGCTTGGCCGGGACAGCGGAGGGCGGCCCGGCCCCGGCGGGACCGACCGGTGCCCCACCACGGAGAGGTGTCCGACATGCAGGTGAAGGTCGAGCGGGACCGCTGCTGCAGCTCCGGCCAGTGCGTCATGACGGCGCCCGGGGTCTTCGAGCAGGACGAGCGGGACGGCCTGGTGACCGTGCGCCGGCCGGCCGTCCCCGCCGCGCTGTCCGAGGACGTGCGGCTCGCCGCCGACCTCTGCCCGGGCGGCGCGATCGCCGTCACCGAGGACGACGCTCCCGGCACCACCGTCTGACCCGACCGCCCGGGGGCTCGCCACCTGCCCTCCCGCCGTCTCCCACCGCCTGCCACGGACCTCACCCGTCACGCGAGGAGACCACCTTGAGCATGTCCACCGTCCCCGTCACCCCGATCCCGGCCCGGCGCGACACGGCCTGTCCGTTCGCGCCGCCGCCCGCGTACACCGAAGCCGCCGGCACCGGCCCGGTCAGCCGCGCGGAACTGCCCGACGGCAGCCCCTGCTGGCTGGTGACCGGCTACCAGGAGGTCCGCACGGTGCTCTCGGACCGCCGGTTCAGCGCCGACGCCCGGCGGCCCGCCTTCCCGTTCCTCACCGAGGGACGGCGCGAGCTCATCGCCGCCAACCCCTCGTTCCTGCGCCTGGACGACCCCGAGCACGCCCGGCTGCGCCGCATGGTCACCGGGGAGTTCCTGGTCAAGCGGGTGGAGGGGATGCGCCCCGGCATCCAGCGGATCGTGGACGAGGCGCTCGACCGGATGACGGCCGGGGGCGGCCCGGCCGACCTGGTCGCCGGCTTCGCGCTGCCGGTGCCCTCGCTGGTGATCTGCCTGCTGCTCGGCGTCCCCTACGAGGACCGCGAGGCGTTCCAGGCGAACAGCCGGCTGCTGCTCGCCACCGAGGCCGCCGGCGAGGACTTCGCGCGGGCCCAGAAGGAAATGCTCGGCTACCTCGCCGGGCTCGCCGAACGCAAGCGGTCCGAGCCCGGGGAGGACATCCTGAGCCGGCTGGCGGCGCGCGACGACCTCACCGTGCGGGAGATCGCCGCGACCGGGGTGCTGCTGCTGGTCGCCGGGCACGAGACCACCGCCAACATGATCGCGCTCTCCACCGCGCTGCTGCTGCGCCACCCCGGGCAGGCCGCCCGGCTCAGCGACCCGGCGGCGGTGCCCGGGGCGGTGGAGGAGTTGCTGCGGCTGCTCACCATCGTCCACACCGGGGTGCCGCGGCAGGCGGTGGAGGACGTCGAACTCGGCGGCACCCTGATCCGCGCCGGGGACGGCGTGATGGCGATGCTGTCGACGGCCAACCGGGACGACCGGCTGTTCGGCGCCGAGGGCCACCCGGGCGCCGACGAGGTCGACCTCGCCCGGGATGCGCGCCGGCACGTCGCCTTCGGCTTCGGGGTGCACCAGTGCCTGGGCCAGCCGCTGGCCCGGGCCGAGCTGCAGATCGCGCTGGCCACCCTGTTCCGGCGGCTACCGGGGCTGCGGCTCGCGGTCCCGCAGGAGGCCCTGGAGTTCCGTGCCGATGCGCTGGTCTACGGGCTGAAGGCGCTGCCGGTCGCCTGGTGAACGGCCCGGCCGACCGGGTGGTCCGGGGGCGCCGGATACGCCCGGTTGGCCGTCTCCGGGGTGCGGAGGCAGGCTTGAGGGGCGAGACAGACCGGCCGAGGAGAGAGAGCCCGCGATGACCGACATGAGCGCACGCTCCGAGGTGAGCACCGACCGGGACGAGGACGTCCGCGCGGCCGACCCCGAGGAGGGCATCACCTCGCTGCAGAACCAGCACGCACAGGACACCTCGCAGGCGGAGGGCGAGCCTCGGGAGGAACCGGGGGCGGGCGGCTGACCCGCTTGGGCACCGCTTCGACCACGCCGACGAACGAGTTGCCACAAGGCCGCCCGATCCCGAGGGCGGCCTTCGCGACCGCCGGTGTCGCTGCCCGGGCGGCGACGGACCGGCGGGGGAGGATGGGCGCATGACCGAACAGCAGCAGGGCACGGCAGGGCAGGTACCGGGCCCGGCGGGCGGGACGGCGGGACGGGCGGAGCCCCCGCTCGACCCCAGGGCCTCGTGGGCCACCTGGACCACCCAGTCGATCATCAGCGGGCCGGGCGGGGTGACCACCGTCGAGGTCGGCCCGATCTCGGGCGACCTCACCGTGCACACCACCTGGGCCGACGGCGAGGCGCGGCTCACCGTGCAGTACACCGGGGCACTGGACTGGTACTCGGTGGCGGGCAGCCCCGTCCCGGCGGCCGACGAGACCACCGCCCGGGCCGTCCACCAGGCGATGGTGAACGCCGTGAAGACGGGTCGGGGCGCCGGGGCCCCGCAGACACCGGCGGGCTGACCCGGCGCCGCGTCGCCGCCGCAGGCCGACCGGCCGGTCCCCGGACGGGGGCCGGCCGGTCCGCGTCGCGCCCGCGGGCGGCGGTCAGTCGCCGCCCCGGGGGCCCTCGGCGGGCGCGGCGGCCGCCCAGTACCCGGGGTCCGCGGGAGGCAGCCGGCGCAGCGAATCGCGGACCTCGCGGGCCACCTTGCGGGTGTCGCGCAGATTGATCGTGGCGCCGATGCCCGCGCCGACCAGCAGCGGGGTCAGCGACGGCAGGCGGCGCAGCGAGCTGCGGGTGAGCCGGCGGCGCACCTGCTGGCGCACCTCGCTGCCGAGCGCCATCGCGGCCAGGCCGGCCGGCTTGGCGAGCAGGGTGGGGTCGATGCCGCGCCGGTTGGCCCAGGCGCCGACGTACGCGCCGGCCTTCTGGGTCGCGGTGCCCCGGACGGGCAGGCCGTAGACCTCGTGCAGCTCGGCGATCAGCTTGATCTCGACGGCGGCGACGGCGATCGTCTCGGCGGCGATCTCGACCGGCATCGCGGGCGGCACCGGGAGCATCGCGGCGGCGCCCACGCCGGCGCCGAGCGCGCTGGAGGCCCGGCTCGCGCCGGTGACCAGCAGGTCGGCGAGCTTCTCCGGATCGGCGGCGCCGGGGTGCTGGGCGCGCAGGGTGGCGAGGGTGCGCACCGGGATGCGCGGGGCGGTCTGCAGCAGCTGCTCGGTGAGGGCCCGGCCGCCGACCACGGCGCCCTTGGCGGCGGCCCGGCCCCCGGTGCCGAGCCGCCGGGCGATCGCGGTGACCAGCCGGGCACCGCGCCGCCGGCCGCGCTCGGTCTCCGCCCGGTACTCGGCGAGCTCGCCGGGGCCGCCCTCGGCGGGTTCGCCGGGTTCGAGTTCCTCGACCAGGCCGGCCAGCTCGTCGGCGACGCGGTCCGCGGTGGGCTCGGGCTGCCCGGGGCGTCCCGGTTTCCTGAAGATTGCCATGGTGTGGCCGTACCCGGCGCGGCGGTGTGACACGCCCCGGCGGGTGTCGCGGTCCTGCGACAGGACGACGACGGCCGTGTCCCGGCGGCCCGGCGGGTCAGTCGGTGATCTCCACGCCCCGCCAGAACGCCACCCGCCCGCGGACGTGCTCCGCCGCGGGGTCGGGGTCCGCGTAGTACCAGGCGGCGTCCGGATTGGTCGCGCCGTCGACGTGCAGCGAGTAGTACTCCGCGGTGCCCTTCCACCCGCAGAAGGTGGTGGTGTCGGACGGGCGCAGGTACTCGGTGCGCACGGAGTCGGCCGGAAAGTAGTGGTTGCCCTCGACGACGACGGTGTCCTCGCTCTCGGCGACGACGATGCCCTGCCAGCGTGCTGTGGTCATGGCGCGAGTGTGCCCCACGGGCGCGGTGCTGTCAGCAGGGCGTCAGGGCAGCGGCTGGGCGTGGACCGGGCAGTGCGGGGTCTGGTGGCCGCCGCTGGCGAGCATCCTGACCTCCCCCGCGTCGCTGATCTCGGCCCGGACGATACCGCTGGCGTCCTCGTACACCGGGTGCCCGCCGGGCCCGGTGGCGCTGGTGCGCGCGACCACGACCACGTCCTGCGGGGCCTGGGTTCCGGGGGTGCCCGGGAAGGTGAGTGCGTAGCGGGTGACGGAGCTCATCACCGACCTCCTGCTCCCTGTGTGCCCCCGGGGCGGTGCGCCCCTTGGACAGTGCGGCCCCCCTGGACCCTAGACGGCGGCCCGGGCCGTACGGGCGGGGGCCCCGCGGACCTCCAGCTCGGCGAGCAGGCTCGCGGTGGCCTCCGTGACGGCGTCCACGGCCCGGTCGAAGGCCTCGCGGTTGTGCGCGGCCGGGGCCCGGAAGCCGGAGACCTTGCGCACGTACTGGAGGGCGGCCGCGCGGTAGTCCTCCTCCGTGGCGTCGGGCGTCACGGGCGGTCTCAGCGTCTTGATACTGCGGCACATGACCCCAGTCTCCCGCGCGGACGCCCGGGTGGCGACTCCCGTCCGTCACCGGACCGCCGTGCGCACCGCACGGGCGCGTCATCCGGCGCGGTCCCGGGTGCCCGGGACCGCGCCGGCCCCGGAGGCGGGCGGGCGGGTCACCGCGGGCGCAGCTCCCGGTGGCCGTCGGCGAGCAGCAGGTAGCCCTCCGCGTTGAACGTGATGCCGGCCCGTTCCTCCTCGGTCAGCTCGCGGCGGACCTTGGCCGGCACCCCGGCGACCAGCGAACCGGGCGGGACCACCATGCCCTGCGGCACCACCGCCCCCGCCGCGACCAGGGAGCCCGCGCCGATCCGGGCGCCGTTGAGCACCGTGGCGTTCATCCCGACCAGCACGTCGTCCTCGACCAGGCAGCCGTGCAGCACCGCGTTGTGGCCGACCGAGACCCGTTCCCCCACCACCAGCGGGAAGCCGAGGTCGGCGTGCAGGGTGCAGTTGTCCTGGACGTTGCTGTCCGCGCCGACCGTGATCGTCTCGGCGTCGCCGCGCAGCACCGCGCCGTACCAGACGCTCGCCCCGGCGCCGACCGTCACGCTGCCCACCACCACCGCGTTGGGCGCGACGAAGGCGCCCGGGTCGACGGCGGGCACCCGGCCCCCGACTTCGGCGATCAGCGGCTCTGCCATCCCTGGTCCTCCTCGTGACGACGGCCCGTCGATGCGGGCCATGATGGCATCCCCGCGACGCCGGTCCGGGGCCGGGTGGCCCCGGGGTCAGCCGGTGCAGGTCGCAGCGCTCTGGAGCTTCTCGTAGGCCTCCCTGGTGGCCGGCGGGGTCGAGAGGCCCTGGGCGTTCATCGAGACCGCGAGCTGCCGGCGCAGGTCGGCGGTGGTGTAGAGGACCGTGTTGTAGCCGGGGATGCCGCCGGTGTGGCCCCAGAGCACGCCGCAGTCGGTGGTCGCCCGCTCCAGGCCGAGGCCGTAGCGGCCCTCGCTCTGCGGGCTGGCCGTCATCATCTCCGCGAGCTGGGGGCGGGGCAGCAGCCGGCCGCCGATCAGGGCCGCGACGAAGGTGTTGAGGTCGGCGGTGGTGGAGATCCCGGCGCCGGAGGAGCCCGCCATGCTCGGGTCCAGCTCGGTGACGTCGGCCGGGCCGGTGGGCAGGTCGAAGTAGCCGTGCGCGTGCGGGCCGGGGACGGCCGTCTCGTGGTCGGGCATGAAGGTGCCGGTCAGGTGCAGCGGGCGGATGACGCGGCGCTCCACCTCCTGCTGCCAGCTGCGGCCGGTGGCCCGCTCGATGATCTGTCCGACCAGGACGTAGTTGGTGTTGGAGTAGTGGAAGCCCTGGCCGGGCGCGAAGTACGGCGGGTGGGCGGTGGCCAGCGCGACGAGCTGCTGCGGCGTCCAGCGGGTGTAGCGGCCGGATTCCAGCCACCGCTCGATGTAGCCGGGCTGCTCGACGTCGAAGGCGGTGTCCTCGGTGTAGTTGAACACCCCGCTGGTGTGGCCGAGCAGCTGGCGCAGGGTGATGCCCGCGCCGTTCGGCACCGCGCCCGGCAGCAGGCGCTCCACCGGGTCCTCCAGGCCGATCCGCCCCTCGGCGACCAGCTGGAGGGCGACGGTGGCGACGAAGGTCTTGGTCACGCTGCCGATCCGGAAGCGGCCGTCCGGGGAGGCCGGGGCACCGGTGGTGCGGTCGGCGACGCCGGAGGCGCCCTTCCACAGCGTGCGGCCGTGGTCGCCGACCCGGGCCAGCGAGGCGGAGGTTCCGCCGGAGTCGACCATGCCGCTCAGTGCGGCGTTCAGGGCCCTGGTGTCGACGCCCTTCCGGGGGCCCCGCCCGGCGGCGTCCGGGGCCGCCTCGTCCTGGGCGCCGGTCACCGTCACCGCCCCGGCCGGTCGCGCGGTGCCGAGGGCGCCGGCCGCCGGGGCCGTCACGCCCACCAGGCCCGCTCCCGCGAGCGCGAGCGCCACCAGGCGCGCGCCCGGGCGGCGCCGCCGGCGCCCCGTTCCGCCGCGGCCGGTCCGGTCCGCCGCCCCGTCCCCGTGTTCTCCCATGCCCATGCGTCCTCCTGTGTCCGTGCCGGCAGGTGCCGACAACACCAGTGCTGTTCTCGGCACTTGACACTCTGACAGGCAGCGGACGGGAGGTCGTCCGCCTCTGGCCCGAGCCTCGTCCGGCGGGTCGCTCCCCCGCAGGGAGGGGCCGCCCCCGAGCTCTCCTCAGGGGCCGTCCCCTAGGGTCCGGTGCGGGTCCCGGGGTGGCCCCGGCGCGCGGCGGTCAGCCGACCGGGGCCTTCACCCGCAGGACCTCGATGAACGCCCGCAGCCACGCCGGGTGGTCGGGCCAGGCGCGGGCCGAGACCACCACCCCGTCCACCACCGCCTCGCCGTCCACGTAGGTCGCGCCCGCCGCCCGCACGTCCGGCTCCAGGGCCGGGTAGGCGGCGCTCGTCCGCCCGGCGAGCACCCCGGCGGCGGCGGGCACCAGCGGGCCGTGGCAGATCTGGGCGACCGGCTTGCCGGCCTCGTAGAAGTGCCGGACGATCCGCTGCACCTCGGGGTCGTTGCGCAGGTACTCGGGGGCCCGCCCGCCCGGGATCACCAGGGCCACGTAGCCGGCCGGATCGACCTCGGCGAACGCCAGGTCGGCGGGCCAGGTGTAGCCCGGCTTCTCGGTGTAGGTGTCGAACCCCTCGACGAAGTCGTGCACCACGAACTGGAGCCGCTTCCTCTCCGGCGCCGCGATGTCGACCCGGTAGCCCTCCTCGCGCAGCCGCTGGTACGGGTAGAACACCTCCAGGGACTCCGCGGCGTCCCCGGTGACGAGCAGGATCTTCGATGCCATCGCCGACATCCCTCCGAAGTGATCGGTCGTCGAACACGGTGCGGGCCCGGGCCGGAGAGCTCCGCTCCGGGGCCCGGACCAACCTCCCGCACCCGGTGCCCCCACGCAACGGGGCGCACCGTCCGCCCAGGGTGCACGCCCCAGGGCGCGCGCCCCCGCAGGCCGGCCGGGAACGGGAAACCCGGGTGCGGCGGTCCGGGCGGCTCTGGGACCATGCCGGAATGTCCCAGCGTCTCGAATCCCTGGTCGTCCGGCACACCTTCCGCCTGCCCGCCCCCGACGGTCCGGCCGGGAACGGCGCGGCCGCGGCGCGGCAGTTCGACACCGCGCTGATGTCCGCGGGCTTCAAGCTCTCGGCCGGGTCGCTGGAGCGGCTGTCGGGGCTGAGCGCGCGGACCGTCCACGACACGGCCGTGCGCACCCTGGCCACCGTGCGCGAGCTGGCCGGCGACCACGTCCGGCACAACGCCTACTTCATCGACTTCCCGGCCGGTGTGCCGGACACCGTCGACTTCTGGGTGCGCTGCCTCGGCGAGGCACTGGCCGACGACGACACCCGCGAGCACACCCTCGCCCGGCTCGACGCCGGTCCGGTCGACCTGCTGGCGCTGCCCCGCTACGGCCGCTACCAGCACACCTACGCCGAACTGCTCGCCGCCCACGACGAGCTGGTCGCCGCCGCCGGCGACCGGCTGACCGTCCTGCACTCCGGCGGCGCGCTGGAGGACGAGCTCACCGCCCTGTACCTGGCGCTGGCGGGCAGCACCACCCCGCTGGGCGAGGAGGCCCTGCGCGACCTCGGCGAGCTCGCCGGGCACTGCGTCCACGGGCCGCAGCCCCCGGCGATCCCGGTCCGGGAGAACCGCGCCGTCGTCAACCGGGCCCGCCTCGACGCCGGGGCGGACCTCCTGCTGGACACCGTCACCGACGTGCTGCGCCTGGCCTGTGCCCTGTCGGACGGCGACGTCACGCTCGCGCAGCCGACCCGGTTCCGCCCGTTCTCCCGGCCGGTGCGCCGGGCACTGATCGCCGGCCTGGACGCGGTGGTCGCCGCCGCCCCCGCCAAGCTCGGCGACGTCGGCGCGCACCGCGAGATGTTCAAGCGCCTCGGCGAGCGGCTCCACCCGCACGAGTACCCGGGCCGGCCGCACGCCGCCGCGGTGTTCGCGGTCGCCCGGGGCGAGCGGCAGGCCCGGTCCTTCGACAGCCGCGTCGAGGAGGCGCTCGGCGCGGGGGACGTCGCGGCGGCGGTGCGGCTGCTGTCCGCCGCCCCGGGCAGGCTGTTCCGCGCGCTCGACCGCCTGCTGCGCGCCTGCGCCACCGAGGAGCAGCGCGGGACCGTGGTGGCCGCCGCCGAGGCGGCGGCCGGTCAGGTGTCCGGCCGCCTGCTGCTGTCGGTCCGCGAGCACCTGCAGAACCGCCGCACCGACGGCAGCGGCGGGCGCCGGGTCTTCGTCAACCGGACCGGGCGCGGCCGGGTCGTCGCCGACGTCCGCCCGCCGCTGCCGCCCGCCGGGCACGGGCGGCTGATCGCCGCGCTGGACGCCGAGGTGCGCCGGCGCCTCCCGGACCCGGGGCACCTGCTGGTCGACCCGGCCGTCCTCGACGTCGCCCTGCCGCTCAGCGGCAACGCCACGTCCGCGGGCCTGGGCGTGCTGCCCCGCGGCTCGCTCAGCCCGGTCGACGGCGAGCTGCTGCGCTTCTTCGTGTACTGGAAGCAGCGCGAGCGGCGCACCGACCTCGACCTGTCGGCCCTGCTGCTGGACGCGTCCTACGAGACCGTCTCCTGGCTCTCGTACACCTCGCTCACGGAGATCGGCGGCGAGCACTCGGGGGACGTCACCGACGCGCCCGACGGCGCTTCGGAGTTCATCAACCTGCGGCTGGACGCGGTGCGGGCCGCGTTCGTCGTCCCGCAGGTCGACGTCTACTGGGGCGAGGGCTTCGAGGAGGTCGAGGAGTCGTTCTTCGGCTTCATGCTGCGCGACGGCGAGCAGGCGGGGCGGCCCTTCGAGCCGCGCACCGTACGGATGAAGTCGGAGCTGCGCGGTCCGGGGCGGGTGGCCCTGCCGCTGGCGTTCCTGCGGGGGGAGGACGGCCGCTGGCGCGCCAAGTGGCTGCACCTGCACCTGGCCGGCAGGCCCGCCGCCAACCGGGTGGAGGAGAACCGGGTGTCGGTCGCGGCACTGCTGCGCGGGGTCGTCGAGCGCGACTACCTCACCGTCCGCCACCTCACCGACCTGATGCGGCACCGGGCCGCGACCGTCACCCTGTGGGACGGCGTGGAGCTCCCCGCCGGGCCGGTGACCTACATCGGCCTGGAGCGGCCGGAGGGACTGCACCCGGACTCCCGGGTCGTCACCCCCGGAAATCTGCGCGACCTGATTCCCGTCTGACTGGTAGCGTGAGCCGCGGCGAGGCCATGAAGGGGCTTCCTTCTCATTCCCGTTGAATCCAGTCCCTTCGCTCTCCTCGCCCTCGACCCAACGCCGGGGCGCGGTTTCCGCGCCCCGGCGTCGTCGTGTCCGTGACGTCTCCCCGGAGGGACCCCGCGCCGATGTCCGACCGCACGACCTTCGTCGTCCTGCCCGGCTACCAGAATTCCGGGCCGGCCCACTGGCAGAGCCGCTGGGAGGCCGCGGACCCGGCGGCGTTCGTCCGGGTGCGGCAGGACGACTGGGACCACCCGGATCCGCACGCCTGGGTGGCCCGGGTGGACGAGGCGGTCGCCGCGGCGGCGGCCGAGGGGCCGGTGGTCCTGGTGGCGCACAGCCTCGGCTGCGTGACGGTGGCCCGCTGGGCGGCCGGGGCGCCGGCCTCCCGGACGGCGGCGGTGCGCGGCGCGCTGCTGGTGGCGCCCGCCGACGTCGACCACGCGGACGTCCCCGAGCTGCTGGGCTTCCGCCCGGTGGCGCTGTCCCCGCTGCCGTTCCCGGCCACCGTGGTCTCCAGCACCGACGACCCGTGGGTCACCCCGGAACGCGCCCGGCTGTTCGCCGCCTCCTGGGGCGCCCGCTACGTCGAGCCCGGCGCCTTCGGGCACCTCAACTCCGACTCCGGGCTGGGCGACTGGCCGCTGGGGCGGGAGCTGCTCGCCGCGCTCTGAGCGGACCGGCCGGGCGGTGGCCGCCCCGTGGCGTCCCAGGTTCCGGGGATGGTCCGGCGACCGGGCTGCGGAGCAGAATCGGTGGCGCTCCACCACCCCGGGGGACCACCTCCCCGACGCGCCGGCCCTGCCCGTCCCTGGCCGGGCCGGCCGGGAGTCCCGGGGCCGGGGCCGGCCGCGGTGCGTGACCGCGGCCGGCCTCCCCGCGTTCCGGGGCGGCGGGTGCGGGAACTTCTCCCGCAGTTCGTCCGCCGGCCACCCGGCCGGGCGCCGCTGCTCCTAGTCTGCGGGCGGCACTCACACCGCGACGCCCTCAGCTAGGAGCATCCATGACGTACCGTCCGTCCGACGGCGGCACCCCCGCCGGGTCCGCCGACGCCGCCGCCTCCTCCCGTCGGTCCTTCCTGCGGGTCACCGGTGCGGCCGGGATCGGCGCGGCGGCCTTCGCGGCCGGCGCCGGCGAGGCCTTCGCCGCCCCCGGCGCGGACCAGCCGGGCGACGAGCAGTCCGGTGCCGCCGACGAGCGCGGCGTCGCCGCCGGCCGCCCGGGCGGCACCCGCCCGCCGGTGCGCACCGGCACCGGCCTGGACCGGCTGCCGCACCCGCTGGTCGTCGGCCACCGCGGCGCCCCCGGCTACCGCCCCGAGCACACCCTGGGCTCCTACGACCTGGCGCTGCAGCTGGGTGCGGACGTCATCGAGCCGGACCTCGTCCCCACCAAGGACGGCCACCTGGTGGTCCGGCACGAGAACAACATCGCGGAGACCACGGACGTCGCCGACCACAAGGAGTTCGCGGACCGCCGCACGACCAGGACCATCGACGGCGCGGCCCAGACCGGCTGGTTCACCGAGGACTTCACCCTGGCCGAGCTGCGCACCCTGCGCGCCAAGGAGCGCCTGCCGCAGCAGCGCCAGCGCAACACCCTCTACGACGGCCGCTGGGCGGTCCCGACCTTCCGCGAGGTCGCCGACTTCGCCCGCAAGCGCAGCCGCGAGCTGGGCCGGGACGTCTGGGTCTACCCCGAGACCAAGCACCCGAGCTACTTCCGCTCGATCGGCCTGCCGCTGGAGGAGCGCCTCGCCGACGAGCTGCGCCGCACCGGCCTGGCCGGACGCAACGGCCGGGCGATCCTGCAGTCCTTCGAGCCGAGCAGCCTGCAGCGGCTGGCCAAGCTGGTCGACAATCCGAAGGTCTTCCTGCTCGGCGGCCCGACCAGCCAGCCGTACGACTTCGTGCTCGCCGGCGACAAGCGCACGGTGGCCGACCTGGTGAAGCCCGAGGGCCTGCGCTGGATCTCCTCCTTCGCCCACGGCATCGGCCCGACGACCACGCTGATCGCGCCCGTCGACGCGACCGGCAAGCTGCTGGCGCCGACCACCCTGGTGCAGGACGCGCACGCGGCCGGCCTGCTGCTGCACCCGTACACGGTGCGCAACGAGAACGCCTTCCTGCCGCTGGACTACCGCCGGGGCACCGACCCGAACGCGTACGGTGACGCGATCGGCTGGGCGAAGTACCTGTACGAGCTCGGCGTGGACGGCTTCTTCACCGACCAGACGGACACCAGCGTGCTGGCCCGCCAGGACTTCTGGGCGGCCAAGGGCGTGCACTGACGCCCCCGGTCCGACCGCGACCACGACCGCGCCCCGGGACGTCGACGGACGTCCCGGGGCGCGGTGCCGTGCGGGCCGGGCGGTTCAGCCGTCCTGGTGCTGCTGCTCCCCGGGCTGCGCCTGCTCGCCCTGCGGCTGCTGCTGTTCCTGCTGCTGTTCGTCCTGCCGGGGCTGCGGCTCCGGCTGGGACGGCTGCGCGGGCCGCTGGGTCGGGCCGGGGTTGCGGGTCGGCCGGGCGGGCGCCGTGGGGCGTCCGGGCCAGGTCGTGGACGCGTCGCCCGGCGAGCCGCTGCCCGGGCCCGGGCTCGCCGAGGGGTCGTGCTTCGGCGCCGGGTTGGGGATGTAGACGGTCTCGAACTCCTTCTCCGGCATGCCCCGCACGGCGTCGTTCATCGCCATCTGCCAGATCGGGCCGGGGCCGGTGGCGCCGAAGACCTCGTCGAACCACTTGCCGCCGATCCGGATGTTGCGCATCTTCACGCCGCCGGCCGGGCCGCCCAGCCAGACCGAGGCGGCGAGGTTGCCGGTGTAGCCGCTGAACCAGGCGGACTTCTTCTCGTCCGAGGTGCCGGTCTTGCCGGCGATCTGGCGGTCGTCGTTCAGGCCGAGGTCGCGCGCGGTGCCGCCCTTCTCGGTCACGCCCAGCAGCACGGTGTTGATGACGTCGGCGGTGCTCTCGGAGAAGACCCGCTCGCACTTGGCGGGGCTGACCGGGACCTCCTTGCCGTCCATCGTGGTGATGGCGCTGATCGCGACCGGGGTGCAGTAGGTGCCGCGGTTGGCGAAGGTCGCGTAGACGTTGGCCATCACCAGCGGGCTCACCTCCTGGGTGCCCAGGCCCAGGGCGGGCAGCTCCTCCAGCGGCTTGCCGCTCGCCTTGGTGAGCACACCGAGCTTGTTGGCCATCTGCTTGACCGCGCAGAGGCCGATCTCCTGCTCCATCTGCACGAAGTAGGTGTTGACCGAGAGCGCCATCGCCTCCTTGAGCTCGTACGGGCCGACCTCGCCCGCCGACTCGTTGGGGATGGTGCCGCCCTTCTTGCCCTTCTCCAGGTTCTTCCAGGTGCCGTCGCAGGTGCTCATCGACGGCCAGTCCATCTTGTTCGGCGACGGGTAGGACTGGGTGGAGGTGAGCCCCGCCTCCAGGCCGGCGGCGGCCACGATCGGCTTGAAGTTGGAGCCGGGCTGGAAGCCGTTGCCGCCGCCCATCGCCGCGTCCACGTTGTAGTTGACGACGGTCTGGTTCTTGCCCGGGTCGATCCCGTAGGGGCGGGTCTGGGCCATCGCGAGGATCTTGCCGGTGCCGGGCTCGACCATGGTGATCGCCGCCGACACGTCGTCGGTGACCTTCACCTTCGTGGTCACCGCCTTGAGCGCGGCCGCCTGCTTCACCGGGTCGAGGGTGGTGTGGATGGACAGGCCGCCCATGTCCCAGAGCTTCTTGCGCTCGGCGGCGGACTTGCCGAAGACCGGGTCCTGCTTGATCACGTGCCGGACGTAGTCGCAGAAGAAACCCATGCCCGCGTCGGCGGTGATGCAGCCGTTCTGCGGCGCCTGGTAGTGCAGCACCACCGGCCCGGACTTGGCCTCCTTGGCCTGCTCGGCGGTGAGGTGCTTGTTCTCCACCATCTTGTCGATCACGACGTCGCGGCGCTTGCGCGAGGCCTCGGGGTGGGCCTTGGGGTCGAACTGGGAGGGGTTCTGCACCAGTCCGGCCAGGGTGGCCGCCTCGGCGACGGTGAGGTCCTTGGCGTTCTTGCTGAAGTAGCGCTGGGCGGCCGCCTGGATCCCGTAGGCCTGCTGGCCGTAGTAGGTGATGTTCAGGTAGTTGGTGAGGATCTGCTCCTTGGTCAGCTCCTCCTCCAGCTTGATCGCGTACTTGAGCTCCTGCACCTTGCGGCCCAGGGTCTTGCGCTGGGCCTCCCGGACGGCCGCGTGGTCGTCGCCGGCCTTCTCGACGTTGACGTTCTTCACGTACTGCTGCGTCAGGGTCGAGGCGCCCTGCATCGCGGCGCCGCTCTCCGCGTTCTTGGTGATGGCCCGCAGGACGCCCTTGAGGTCGACCGCGCCGTGCTCGTAGAAGCGCGCGTCCTCGATGTCCACCTGGGCCTGGCGTATCAGCGGGCCCATCTCCTCGGCGGTGATCACCCGGCGGTCGCGCTCGTAGACCTTGGCTATCTGCTGGCCCTTGGCGTCGTAGATCCAGCTGGACTGGGTCAGCGGCGGGGTCTTCAGGTCGTCAGGGATGGTGTCGAACTCCTCCACGGTGCCCTTCATCCCGAGCCCGAGCGCACCGGCGGCCGGAAGGGCGATGCCCGCCAGCAGCACACCCGCGAGGGTGCTGTAACCGAGGAACTTCACGCCGTGGCCGAGCAGGCCGAGCGGGGTCTCGCGGCGCCGGGGGCGCGGCACCCAGGTGTCGAGGGGCTCCGGGGAGGGCGTGCGGCGGCTTCTCCGTGACATAGTCGGAACACTACGTCCACGAAAACCGCCTGTGGGGCCGGTGTTGGCCAAGCTTTGTCACAAATCGGCGACAGATCGGCCCCGTTGGGCGTGGCGTGGCGGGCGGGGCACGCCGCGGCCCGGCGCACCGGGGGTCGTTCGCGGACGTCCGGACGGCCGCCGCCGGGCCGGTGCGGCACTTCCGCCCGGCCCCTTCGGGCAGGGCCGGCGTCAGCCGTCGCGCTTCTTGCGGCGCAGCCCGAGCACCGCGCCCGCCACCGCGAGCAGGAAGACCACCCCGAGCACCTGGTCCCCGGCGCCGGCCGAGGTGGACGAGGAGTCCCCCGGGGCGCCGGCCGACGGCTCGGCGGCCTCCCCGGAGGCCGCCGGCGCGTTCCGGTCCGGGGCCGCGCCGGTCGTGGGGCCGGGCAGCGGCCGGACGGTGTCGGGGAGCTGGTCGTCGTCCAGCGGCGAGCGCCAGACCGGGCTGTCCCTGCCCTCGCTGCCGTAGAGCAGCGCCCGGCCGTCGGTGCTGAAGGTGACCGACTCGCCCTGGCGCTGGAAGGGCGTGGAGAGCGCCTCGCCGCCGCTCGGCGCGCCGTCCTTCCAGCGGTAGAGGGTGGCCGAGAAGTACCCGCGCAGCACCAGCCGGGTGCCGTCGGGCGAGAAGGCGCCGTCGGTGGTCCACGGCGCGTCGGCGATCCGGCGGAAGGTGTTGACGGCGTTCGGCGAGAGCTGTTCGGGGCCCTGGTAGAGGCCGCCGCCGCCCTGCTTCTTGCTCGCGATGTAGGCGCGGCCGGTCACCGGGTGGACCATCAGCGCCTCGGCGTCGCGCGGGCCGTCCTCGTAGCGGACCTTGTAGCGGGTCACCTGCACGGCCTGGTCGCGGAGTTCGGCGGGCTCGGCGAAGGCGTAGATCCAGACCTCGGGCCACTTGCCGCCGAGGTTGTCGCCGATGTCGCCGACGTAGAGCCGGCCGTCCGGGCCGAGCGAGACCGCCTCGACGTCGCGCGGCTCGATGCCGCGCAGGGTGACGGTGGCGACGGTGCGGCCCTGGGAGTCGACGGCGTAGAGGTAGGGGCCGTCGTCGCTGTCGTTGTGCGTCCAGTACACGCCGGGGTGGCGCAGGCTGGCGGCCAGACCGCTGGACTCGGTGATCCGCGGGTCGCCGATGGTGAACGCCTGTCCGGCGCCGTCCGCCGCGCGGGCGGGCGGGGCGGTGAGCACGGCGGTGCCGGCGGCCGCGGCGGTCGTGCAGACCGCGGCCAGCAGCGCGGCGGGGAGCCTGGTCGTTCGCGTCCTCAGCACCGGTCGATACTCCCACGACGCCCGGGGCGGGCACCGGATGACCCTTTTTCGTCATCTTGACGAGAATCAGCCCCACCTCATATCGTCATCACGACGATAAGGAGCTGTCCCATGGCCGACATCACCAAGCGCTTCGGGCTGCGCCACCTGCGCGCGCTGCCCACCGCCCACATCCGCCACGTCCGGCGCGGCCGGCTCGTCCACGACGGCACCGGCCTCGCGTTCTGGTTCCGCCCGCTCACGGCCGTGCTCTCCGAGGTCCCGGTCGACGACCGGGAGCTGGCCATGCTCTTCCACGCCCGCACCGCCGACTTCCAGGACGTCACCGTCCAGGGCACCCTCACCTACCGGATCACCGACCCGGCCACCGCCGCCGCCCGGGTCGACTTCGGCATCGACCCCGACACCGGTGCCTGGCGCTCCGCCCCGCTCGACCAGCTCGCCGGCCTGCTCACCGAGACCGCCCAGCAGCACGCGCTCGGCCTGCTCGCCCGCACCCCGCTCGCCACCGCGCTGGCCGACGGCATCACCACCGTCCGCGAGCGGATGGCCGCCGGGCTCGCCGCCGAACCCCGGCTCGCCGAGACCGGACTCGCCGTCATCGCCGTGCGGGTGGTCGCGCTGCGGCCCGAACCCGAGGTGGAGCGCGCGCTGCGCACCCCCGCCCGCGAGCTGGTCCAGCAGGAGGCCGACCGGGCCACCTTCGAACGGCGCGCCGTCGCCGTCGAGCACGAGCGCGGCATCGCCGAGAACGAGCTCGCCAACCGGATCGAACTCGCCCGGCGGCAGGAGCAGCTGATCGCCCGGCAGGGCGCCAACAGCCGGCTCCAGGCCGAGGACGAGGCGGTCGCCGACCGGATCCGCACCGACGCCGAGGCGCAGCGCCGCACCCGGCTGGCCGGCGCCGAGGCCGACGCGGCCCGCGCCCTCGGCGAGGCGAGGGCCGGCGCCGAGGCGGCCTGGCTGGCCGCCCACCAGCAGGCCGACCCGGCCGTGCTGCGGGCGCTCGCGCTGATGCGCCTCGCCGAGCACCTGCCGCGGATCGACAGCGTCACGCTCACGCCGGACGTGCTCACCGGCCTGCTCGCCAGGCTCGGCGCGACGGGCGCGGGCGGCGGGACGGGCATGGCCGCGGGCGCGGGCACGGTCGACGGATCCGCACGATGACGCTCGCGCCCCGGGTGGTCCTGGTCCACCGCCGCACCGAGTACCAGGAGCTGATCGCCCACCACGGCACGCCCGGGCAGGCCGCGTACTTCCTGAGCAGCCGCGGCCGGTCGGTCGAGGAGATCGAGCTGCGCCACCGGCGCCAGGACCTGGCGCTGGCCGAGGCGGCCGGCGCGGTGCCGCTCGACTGGCGGCGCACCCGGGTCGAGCGCGCCGACCTGCCGAGGTTCCTCTTCGAACCGGAGGACGTGGTGGTCGTGGTCGGCCAGGACGGCCTGGTCGCCAATGTCGCCAAGTACCTGGACGGCCAGCCGGTGATCGGTGTCGACACCGAGCCCGGCCGCAACCCGGGGGTGCTGGTGCGCCACCGCGCGGACGCCCTGGCGCGGCTGCTGCCGGCCGCCGTCGGCCCGGGCGGCGAGCGGCGCTGCGAGGAGCGGACCATGGTGGAGGCGGTCGCCGACGACACCCAGCGGCTGCTGGCGCTCAACGAGGTGTACGTCGGCCGGTCCGGGCACCAGACGGCCCGCTACCGGCTGGCCGTCGAGGAGCGAGCGGGCGCGGCCGACGAGGGCGAGCCGCAGGCCTCGTCCGGCGTCCTGGTCGGCACGGGGACGGGCGGCACCGGCTGGTGCCGCTCCGTCTGGCTGGAGCGCGGCGGCCCGCTCGACCTGCCCGGGCCGTCCGCCCCCGCCCTCGCCTGGTTCGTCCGCGAGGCCTGGCCCTCCCCCGCCACCGGCACCGGCCGGGTGCACGGTCTGCTCGACGGCGGGCGGCGGCTGGTCCTGACGGTCGAGTCGGACCGGCTGGTGGCCTTCGGCGACGGGATCGAGGACGACGCGCTGGACCTGGCCCGGGGGCAGACCGTGCGGGTCGGCGTGGCCGCCGCCCGGCTGCGGCTGCTGGGGTGAACCCCGGGCCCGGTCCGGCACCGCTCCCCGCTCCGGCGCCGCTCGCCGGTGCGGGCTCAGGCCTCCGCCGTGCGCTCCTGCGGGTGGCGGACCACGACGACCGGGCAGTGCGCGTGCTGGATCATCGCCTGGCTGGTGGAGCCCAGCAGCAGGCCCGCGAACCCGCCCCGGCCGCGGGCGCCCACCACCAGCAGCTGCGCCTGCCGGCTCGCCTCGATCAGCGCGGGGCGGGGGTGCGCCTCCACCACCTCGGAGCGCAGCTCGACGTCCGGGTACTTCTCGCGCCAGCCGGCCAGGGCCTCGGCGAGCACCCGCTCCTCCTGGTCCGGCCAGCTGGTGCTGGGGTGCGCGATGTGCAGGGCGGTCAGCGGGGCGCGGCGCGCGGAGGCCTCGGCGAAGGCGAAGCCCAGCGCCTCGGCGCCCACCCCGCTCCCGTCCACCGCCGCCAGCACCGGGCCCTGCGGGTCCGGCCGGCCCCGGACGATCAGCACCGGGCAGTCGGCGTGCGCGGCCAGGTGCACCGCCACCGAGCCGATCAGCAGGGCGCCGAAGCGGCCCAGCCCCCGGCTGCCGACCACCACCAGCGCGGCCTCCCGCGACCAGCGGGCCAGCACGGTCAGCGGCTCCCCGGTGACCAGCTCGGTCGCGATGTCCAGCCGCGGGTCGAGCGCCTCGGCGCGGGCCCGGGCGTCCGCGAGGACGGACTCCGCCTGGTTCCGCAGCCCGCCCTCCGGCGGGCCGTCCTGCGCGGGCCCGAGCGGGACGCGCATCAGCGGCCAGATGAACGCGTGGACGATCCGCAGCCGGCTGCCGCGCAGCCGCGCCTCGCGGACCGCGACGTCCACGGCGGCCAGGCTCGTCTCCGAGCCGTCGACGCCGACCAGCACCTGGTCACGCATCGCCGGCCTCCTGCTGCTGGCCCTGCTGCTGCTCCTGCTTCTCGGCCCGCTCGTAGGGGACGACGGCGATCGGGCAGGGCACGTGGTGCAGGACGGCGTGGGCGACGGCGCCGAGGTGCGCGCCCAGCGGCGTGCGGCGCACCCGCCGGCCGATCACCACCAGCTCCGCGCGCGACGCCCGGTCGGCGAGCAGCTTGGCCGGGCGGGCGTTGACGGCCTCCTCGACCACCTCCACCTGCGGGTACTTGCGCCGCCACGGCTGGACCACCCGGGCCAGCTCGCCCTTCGCGTAGACGAGCATCTCGCCGGTCACGTCGACGCTGGCCGCGATGCCCGCGTACTGGTACGTCGCCGGGAGCGTCCAGGAGTAGACCGCGCGCAGCGGCAGTCCGCGCCGCTGCGCCGTCTCGAAGGCGTGGGCGAGCACCGCGTCGGCCCCCTCGAACGGGTCGACGCCGGCCACCACCTCCCGCGCGGTCGCCGTCTCCTCCCCCTCCGTCCCGCCCCGGCGCACCAGCACCACCGGGCAGTCGGTGCGGGTCAGCACCCGCTGGCTCACCGAGCCGACCAGGAACCCGGCCACCGCGCCGAACCCGCGCGAGCCCAGCACCAGCAGCTCGGCCGGCGCCCCGTCGGGCTCCTGCGCCCCGTTCACCTCGTCGACCAGCGCGTGCACCGGCTCGGTCGGCACCTGCACGGACATGACCGCCAGTTCCGGCCACCGCTCCCGCACCCGCAGCTCGGCATCACGCAACGTGACGTCCGCCTGGCGGCGCGCCAGGTCCACGGTGCCGAGCACCGACAGCGGTGTGACCACGGTGGGCCAGGCGAGCACCACCTTCAACGGCAGCCGCCGCTGCGCCGCCTCCTCCGCCGCCCAGTCCAGCGCGGCAAGGCTCTCGGGCGAACCATCGACACCGACGACGACGGACCTTGGCATGACGACCTCCGGCAGTTTCGAACGGAGCGGCGGGACGGGGCCGGCCGCACCCCCACCCTTCCCGTCGCCTCCCAGTCCACCCAGGGTCCAAAGTCCCCGCCACCCGACCGAGGGTCCCGCCCGGTGCCGTTCGCCCGAAAGGGGGTCAACCCGGGCACCGCGGTCACGGGAGGGTGAGGATGCGGGGCCCGTCCTCGGTGATGGCCACGGTGTGCTCCACATGGGCGGCGCGGCTGCCGTCGGTGCTGCGGAGGGTCCAGCCGTCGGGGTCGGTGGTGTGGGTGTCGGTGCCGCCGGCGATCAGCATGGGTTCGACGGCCAGGACCAGGCCGGGCTTCAGGGGGTAGCCGCGGCCGGGACGGCCCTCGTTGGGCAGGTGCGGGTCCTCGTGCATCCGGCGGCCGATGCCGTGGCCTCCGTAGCCCTCCAGCAGTCCGTAGCGCGCGGTGCGGGCGACGGTGCCGACGGCGTGGGCGATGTCCCCGGTGCGGTGGCCGGCCACCGCCGCCGCGATGCCCGCCTCCAGGGCGCGGCGGGCGGTGTCGATCAGGCGCAGGTCCTCGGGGCGGGGCGTGCCGACGGTGAAGCTGACGGCGGCGTCGCCGGCCCAGCCGTCCAGCACGGCGCCGCAGTCGATGCTGACCAGGTCGCCGTCGCGCAGCCGGTAGCCGTCGGGGATGCCGTGCACCACGGCGTCGTTGACGGAGGCGCAGATGACGGCCGGGAAGGGCACCGGGGCGAAGGCCGGGCGGTAGCCGAGGAACGGCGAGGTGGCGCCCGCGTCGCGCAGCACAGCCCGGGCCGCCTCGTCCAGCTCCAGCAGGCTCACCCCGACGCCGGCGGCGCGTTCCACCGCCGCCAGCGCCGTGGCGACCACCCGCCCGGCCTCGCGCATCGCGGCCAGCGCCGCCTCCGACTTGAGCTCCACCACGAGGTCCTCCGACCGGCTCGATCCAATTCTTATACCGGTATTAGTATCACGGTTCGCGGGGTGCGCCCGGGGCGCGCCGGTGCACCCCGGCCGCCGTGGCCTACCATCGGGGGCATGGTGAGGACTCCGCTGACTCCCGGGGAACGCGAGCGCGGCGAGCGCTTCGGCGCGCTGCTGCGCGGGGCGCGGGGCGAGCGCAGCATGGTGGAGGTGGCGGCGGCGGCCGGGGTGTCGGCCGAGACGCTGCGCAAGATCGAGACCGGACGGGCACCAACGCCCGCGTTCTTCACCGTCGCGGCGCTGGCCTACGCGCTCGGACTCTCGCTGGACGAGCTGGCCGCCGCCTGCGCGGCCCCGGCCGAGGACGCGGACGAGGCGCTGTCGGCCTGAGCCGACGGCCGGCCCGCGCGGCCGCCCGGGCGGCGGCACGGCGGCTCAGGCGGTGACACCGCCGTCGAGGACGAGGTCGGCGCCGACGGTGAAGGCCGACTCCTCGGAGGCGAGGTGGAGGACGGCGGCGGCGACCTCCTCGACGGCGCCGGCGCGCCCGGCCGGGACGCTGCCCCTCATCCGGTCCGCCTTGTCGGCGGCGCTCTCGCCGGGCCGGGTCGACATCGTGGTGTCGATCGGGCCGGGGCTGACCAGGTTGATCCGCACGCCCTCGCCGATGTGGTCGCGGGCGGCGGCCCGGGTCAGGGTGGCCACGGCGGCCTTGGAGACGGCGTAGGCGCCGGTGTTCTCGACCCGCAGGTGGGTGCCCAGGTTCGAGGAGATGTTGACGATCGCACCACCGCCGCCCGCACGCAGCTGGGCGATCTGGTGCTTCATCGCGTACCAGGTGCCGGTGAGGTTGATGTCGATCAGCCGCTGCCACTCCTCGTCGGCGACGTCCGCGATCGGGCCGACGCCGCCGAAGACACCGGCGTTGTTCACCGCGATGTCCAGGGCGCCGAAGTGCTCGACGGTCTCCCGGACCAGCCGGGCGGCGTCGGCGGCGTCGGACACCGAGCCGGTCAGGGCGACGGCGGTGCCGCCCTCGCGTTCGACCAGGGCGACGGTCTCGGCGAGTGCGCCCGCGGTGCGGCCGGCGACGGCGACGCGGGCGCCCTCACGGGCGAAGGCGAGGGCGACGGCTCGGCCGATGCCGCTGCCGCCCCCGGTGACCAGGACGGACTTGCCGGTGAAGCGGGTGGTGCTGCGGGTCATGCGCGTACTCCTCGATCGAGGGTCTATATTGACCGTTCGGTTCAGAATAGAGACAGCAAAAGACACCCGGACGGGCCTCGCCGACGGCGGGTCAGTCCAGCAGCGCGAGGGCCTGTTCGGCGGCGTCCCCCAGCCGGGCCGAGCCGTCGCCGGCCTTGCCGATCACCCGCATGCCCTGGAACAGCACCAGCAGCATCCGGGCGACCGCCTGCGGATCGCGCCCCTCGGGCAGTTCGCCCTGGGCCCGCGCCCGCACCAGCGCCGCGGTCAGGACGGTCTCCAGGTGGAGCAGGCTGGCCTCCACCCGGCGGGCGGCGTCCCGGTCGTGCGGGGCGAGTTCCACCGCGGTGTTGGTGACGAAGCAGCCGCGGCGCGGGCCGCCCTCGCCGTCCGCGGCGGACTCGCCGGCGAACCGGCGAACCAGGGCGCGGACGGCCGGGAGGACCGGGCCGGGCTGCGACAGCTCGGCCAGCAGCACGGGCTGCTGCTGCCGGCCGTAGCGCTCCAGCGCGCGCAGGTACAGCTCGCGCTTGCTGCCGAAGGTGGCGTAGATGCTGGCGCGGGCGATCCCCAGGTGGTCGACCAGGTCGGCCATCGAGGTGGCCTCGTAGCCGCGCCGCCAGAACAGCTCCAGGGCCGACTGGAGGGCGGCTTCGGGGTCGAATTCCTTGGTACGCGCCATGTCTGAAAGGTAGTCGATTCCAGATCGGTCGGTCAAGAAAGGGCCGAAGCCCCCCGCGGCCCGGGACGGTTCAGCCCCCGGCGAGGTGGCGTTCCACCGAGGCGACCTTGGCGGTGAGGCCGTCGGTGACCCCGGCCCGGTCGTCGATCTTGATGACGGTGCTGACCCGGCCGCTGTAGGCCTTCACCGCCTCGATCGCCTCCCGGATCACCGGCATCACCTCGTCCCACTCCCCCTCGACGCTGGTGAACATGGCGTCCGTGCGGTTGGGCAGCCCGCTCGCGCGGACCACCCTGACGGCGGCGGCGACCGCCTCCCCGACGTCCTCGCCGACCCCGAGCGGGGTGACCGAAAAGGCTGCGATCACGGCTGCGTCTCCTCCCAGAACGACCCGACGGGCGGCCCGGCCGGCCACCGGTCTCCGGGCCACCAGATTAGGGCGTTCCCCGCGGAGGGGTTCAGACGACGGTCGGCAGCGGCGGGTCGACCGCCAGCGGGGCGGAGCTGCGGGCGCGGTGCTGCGCTGCCCAGGCGGCGAGGGCGACCGTGCAGGCGTGGTCGAGATGGCGCAGCCCGGACCAGTCGAGTTCGACCGGGCGGTCCGCCGGGAGGCGTTCGAGGGTGTCCAGCAGCCGGGGCAGCCGCAGGAAGGTGGCGTTGCCGCTCAGCCGCACCCGCAGCGGCCGCTCCCCGGCGCCGGGCAGGGGCGCCGGCTCCTCCACGACGATCTGCAGATGGGAGGTCTGCCAGGCGGACTTGACGACGGCGAGGCCGATGCCGATCAGCACCCCCTCGAACAGGTCGGTGGTGATGACCGAGACGGTGGTGACGGCGAGCACCGCCGCCTCGCCGCGGTGGTCGCGGCAGAGCGCGGCGGCCCTGCGCACGGGGATCAGCTTGGCCCCCGCGTGGACCAGGACGGCGGCCAGCGCGGTCAGCGGGACGAGACCGAGCACGCCCGGCAGCAGGGCGGTGAACAGCAGCAGCCAGCCGCCGTGCAGCACCCGGGAGGCCTTGCTGCGGGCACCGGCCTGGACGTTGGTCGCGCTGCGGACGATCACGGCCGTCATCGGGAGCGCGCCGAGCAGGCCGCAGAGGGCGTTGCCGACGCCCTGGGCGGTGAGTTCGCGGTCGTAGTGGGTGCGCGGGCCGTGGTGCATCCGGTCCACGGCGGCGGCGCTGAAGAGGGTCTCGGCGGAGGCGATCAGGGTGAAGGCCAGGACGGTGCCGGCGCCGGCCGTGGTGGCGAGGGCGCCGAGCGCGGCACGGTCGGGCAGCTGGACGACGTCGAGCAGGCCGGCCACCTCGACCCGGGCCACCGGCAGGTCGGCGGCGGCGGTGACGGCGGCGGCCAGCCCGACGGCGCCGAGCGGGCCGGGCAGCGCGCGGGCGAGGCGCGGCGGCAGGTACTTCCAGGCGACCAGTACGAGCAGGGTGGCCGTGCCGAGCGCCACCGCGGCGGGCGCGGCGGCCCCGGTGACGGCGTCGCGCAGCAGCGCGGGCAGGCCGGCGATCTTCTCCGGCCCCGTGCCGGGGGCGCGGCGGTCGGCGAGCGCGTACAGCTGGCCGAGCAGCAGGGTCAGACCGATGCCGGCCAGCATGCCGTGCACCACGGAGGCCGACATGGCGCGGAACCAGCGGCCCAACCTCAGGGCTCCCATGGCGAGTTGGAGCAGTCCGGTGAGCAGGACGAGGACGCCGAGGGCGCCCGCGCCGTACTGCTGGACGGCCTCGTGGACGAGGACGGTCAGGCCGGCGGCCGGGCCGCTGACCTGGAGGCTGCTGCCGGGCAGCGCGCCGACCACCAGGCCGCCGACGATGCCGGTGACCAGGCCGAGTTCGGCGGGCACCCCGGAGGCGACGGCGACGCCGACGCACAGCGGGAGCGCGACCAGGAAGACCACCAGCGAGGCGGGCAGGTCGTGGCGCCAGGGCACCGCGCGCAGGACGGCGGCCGGGCCGGCGTGGCGCAGCGTGCGCCGGGGGCGGGCACGACCGGGCGGGGCGCTGCGGCGCGGCGCGGCGGGCGGGCGCTTGCGCGGGCGGGGCAGGCTGTTCACCGGCGCACCGCCGGGGAGTCGGCGCGGGCGGCGCACGCGCGGGCGGCGGGCAGGGGGACGGCGGGGAGAGGGACGGCGGGCAGGGGGACGATGCGCACGGGGCGGGGGGCGGCGGACGCGGTGGCGGGAGCGGAAGCGGCGGGGCAGGCGGGCAGGGCACGGCGTCGAGGCATCGGGAGGTTCCTTCCGCGCACCCGGCGCGGCGGCGCGCCGCGGGCGGCGCATCGCTGCGGGTGCGTTGCTGCGGGGTGCGTTGCTGCTGGTGACTGCGGTGCTGCGATGGCGGCTGGGACGCGCGGGACGGGCCGGCCGGCGCGGCGGGCGTGCTGCCCGGGCCCCTGCGACCGGAGCTCCCCCGCTCCCCGGACGGTCCCGAACCCCCTTGCCGTGACCCGCTGTTGAACATGGCAACCATGCCGGGCCCGGCGTGCCACCGACGGTACCCAGCACCCCGGAGCCGGCCAACCTCGCACACCGACCCTTCACGCGAGCGGCACACGGAGGGCGCTTCCGGGCCGGAATCCCGGCCTCGGACGGGTACGCACGTTCGCCCGTCGAGCAGCCGGGCGACCCGCGCCCGCCCGCCTCCCCGCTCCCGCCCCGGCACCCCGGGGCGTTCCGGCCGCAGGCGGTACGGGTACGTACCAAGAACCGCCCGCGCGCGACGGCCGCGCGCCGGCCTTTCCCACCCGGGAGGCCCACCGTGTCCTTCGCGATGACCCGTTCCCAGTGCGAACGCTTCCTGGCCGCCGTGCACGTCGGCGTCCTGTCCGTCGCCGGCGCGGAGGCCGGCCAGGCCCCGCTGACCGTGCCGATCTGGTACTCCTACCGCCCCGGCGGGCTGATCACCGTCCTGACCGGGCGCGACTCCGCCAAGGCGCGCCGGATCCGGGCGGCCGGCCGGTTCACGCTCTGCGCCCAGCAGGAGGAGCCGCCCTGCCGGTACGTGAGCGTGGGGGGACCGGTGGTCGCGATCGAGGACCACGTCGACCCGGACGAGCGCGCCGCGCTGGCCCACCGCTACCTGCCGCCCGCCACCGCCGCCGCCTACCTGGTGGCCACCGCCGAGCAGCTGACGGCGGACGTCACCGTCCGGATGCGGCCCGAGCGGTGGCTGAGCGCCGACTTCTCCGTCGTCACCGGGCAGATAGCCGCCCTGGAACGGTCGATGCCGCGGCGGCCCGGCCCGCCCGGATCCGACCCGCGGCGGCCCGCCCCCGGCCGGGCGGCCCCCGGATCCGGCCGCGGCCCGGAACACCCGGCGTCCGGGCGCGGTTGAGCAGGCGGGCGGGCCGGACGGGATACCGTACCCGCGCGGGCCCGCCCGCCACCGCACCACCGACGACGACCTCCTCCGAAGGGGCACCCCACCGTGAGCCTGTACGACATCCCGCTGCGCACGCTGTCCGGCGAGGCCGCCTCGCTGGCCGACTACAAGGGGAAGGCGCTGCTGATCGTCAACGTCGCCTCCCGGTGCGGCCTGACCCCGCAGTACGCCGGCCTGGAGCGGCTCCAGGAGCGCTACGCGAGCCGGGGCTTCACCGTGCTGGGCTTCCCCTCCAACCAGTTCGCCGGGCAGGAGCCGGGCAGCGCGGAGGAGATCCGGACCTTCTGCTCCACCACCTACGGCGTGACCTTCCCGCTGTTCGAGAAGACCGACGTGAACGGCGAGGACCGGCACCCGCTGTACGCGCGGCTGACCGAGACGGCCGACGCCGAGGGCCTGGCCGGGGACGTGGCCTGGAACTTCGAGAAGTTCGTCCTCGGTCCCGACGGCACCGTGACCGCCCGGATCCGGCCGCGCACCGAGCCGGAGGCGGACGAGGTGATCGCCGCGATCGAGGCCGTGCTGCCCAACTGAACGGGCGCCCGGCGGGGCCCGCGGCGCAGCACGCGTCGCGGGCCCCGTCGGCTACAGCAACAGCTCGGTCCCCGGCGGGAGTTCGCCGTCCCGCGCGGCGTCGTGCAAATGGGCCAGCAGGGTCGCCCGCAGCGCCTCGGCGGCCCGGGTGGGCGGCACCTCGTGACCGTGCGCGACGGCGATGGTGCGGCCCAGGCCCCGGCCGGCGAACGGGGTCACCGCGAGGCCCGAGCGGTGCGCGACCATGCCGGGCAGCACGGCCGGCCCGAGCCCGGCCCGGACGAAGCCGAGCACCGCGTCCATCTCCCCGCCCTCGACGGCGAACTCCGGCTCGAAGCCGGCCTCCCGGCAGGCCACGAGCGTGGCCTCGCGCACGTCGTAGCCCTCCCGGAACATCACCAGCGGACACCCGCGCAGCTCGGGCACCCGCACCGTGCGCCGGGTCCGGCGCTCCGCCGAGACCAGCACCAGGTCCTCGTGCAGCAGCTCGGTGACGGCCAGCGCCGGTTCCTCCTCGCCGCGCGGCGGGGTGATGATCAGCGCGAGGTCCAGCTCCCCCGCCACCAGGGAGCGCACCAGGTCCCGCGAGCCGCCCTCGCGCACCATCAGCGCCACGCCCGGATAGCGGTCCCGGAACACCCGCAGCACGTCCGGCACCAGGCTGGTGCACAGGCTCGGCGGCGCGCCGAGCCGCACCCGGCCGCGGCGCAGCTGCACGGTCTCCTGGACGGCCAGGCGGGCGCTCTCGGTGTCGGCGAGGATGCGCCGGGCGAGCGGCAGCAAGGCGTCCCCGGCGTCGGTCAGCGCGATGTTGCCGCGGGTGCGGTGGAACAGTTCGGCGCCCAACTCCCGCTCCAGCGACCGGATCTGTTGCGAGAGTGACGGCTGGGCGACATGCGCCGC
The DNA here is from genome assembly GCF_043080305.1 of Kitasatospora sp. NPDC015120. Taxonomy (NCBI): domain Bacteria; kingdom Bacillati; phylum Actinomycetota; class Actinomycetes; order Kitasatosporales; family Streptomycetaceae; genus Kitasatospora; species Kitasatospora sp. NPDC015120. The sequence goes on from NZ_JBIBVJ010000020.1 coordinate 94,005, forward strand.
CTCCGCCGCGCGGGTGAAGTGGCGGGTCTCGGCGACGGCCACGAAGTAGCGGAGTTGCTGGAGCTGCACGGTGCCAGGATAGGCCGCACCGATAGGAAACACCTATGGTGACCAGCCGCATCATGTCTTGGACGCACCCTGGGCCGCCTCCCTACCGTTGTCGCCATGACAACCGCGACTCGGACGGCCCGGCACCCGTCCACCCTGGCGACCCTGTGGCGGTCGACCGTCGGCAAGAAGGCGGTCATGGCCGTCAGCGGACTGGTCATGCTGCTGTACCTGGTCGCCCACATGCTGGGCAACCTCAAGGTCTTCTTCGGGCCGGACGACATCAACGGCTACGCGGCCTGGCTGCGCACCCTCGGGCAGCCGTTCCTCGGCCACGAGTGGTTCCTGTGGATCGCCCGGGCAGGCCTGCTGGCCGCCGTCGTGCTGCACGGGGTCGCCGCGTACCAGCTGAGCCGGCGCGACCTCGCCGCCCGGCCGAGCAAGTACGCCCACCAGCGGCGGCGGGCGAGCTACGCCACCCGGACGATGCGCTGGGGCGGGGTGATCCTGGCGCTGTTCATCGTCTGGCACATCCTGGACCTCACCACGCTCACCGTGAACCCCAACGCCGAGCACGGCCGGGTGTACCAGAACATCGTGGCGTCCTTCGGGAACTGGTACTCCTGCGTGATCTACATCGTCGCGATGCTCGCCGTCGGCCTGCACATCCGGCACGGCTTCTGGAGCGCGGCGCAGACCCTCGGCGCCAACAACGCCCGCCGTGACCGCGCGCTCAAGCTCACCGCCAACGGCCTGGCGCTGCTGCTGACCGCGGGCTTCCTGTCCGTCCCCGTGGCCGTGATGACCGGAGTGGTGAGTTGAGCGAGTACCCGGACTACACCGTCGGCGACCCGATCGCCGACACCCGCGCCCCCGGGGGCCCGATCGAGCAGCGCTGGGACCAGCGGCGCTTCGAGGCCAAGCTGGTCAACCCGGCGAACCGGCGCAAGCACACGGTCATTGTGGTCGGCACCGGCCTGGCGGGCGGCGCGGCCGGCGCCACGCTGGCCGAGCAGGGGTACCACGTCGTCCAGTTCTGCTTCCAGGACTCCCCCCGGCGGGCCCACTCGATCGCCGCCCAGGGCGGCATCAACGCCGCCAAGAACTACCGCAACGACGGCGACTCGGTGCGGCGGCTGTTCTACGACACGGTCAAGGGCGGTGACTTCCGCGCCCGCGAGTCCAACGTCCACCGCCTGGCCCAGGTGTCGGTGGAGATCATCGACCAGTGCGTCGCGCAGGGCGTGCCGTTCGCCCGCGAGTACGGCGGCCTGCTGGACACCCGCTCGTTCGGCGGCGTGCAGGTCTCCCGGACGTTCTACGCCCGCGGCCAGACCGGCCAGCAGCTGCTGCTCGGCGCCTACCAGGCGCTGTCGCGGCAGATCGCCGCCGGGAACGTCGAGATGCACGCCCGCACCGAGATGCTGGACCTGCTGGTGGTCGACGGCCGGGCGCGCGGCATCGTCGCCCGGGACCTCGTCACCGGCGAGATCACCAGCCACACCGCCGACGCCGTGGTACTGGCCTCCGGCGGCTACGGCAACGTCTTCTACCTCTCCACCAACGCCAAGAACTCCAACGCCACCGCGATCTGGCGGGCGCACCGGCGCGGCGCGTACTTCGCCAATCCGTGCTTCACCCAGATCCACCCGACGTGCATCCCGCGCTCCGGCGACCACCAGTCCAAGCTCACCCTGATGAGCGAGTCGCTGCGCAACGACGGCCGGATCTGGGTGCCCAAGGCCAAGGGCGACACCCGGCCGGCGGCGGAGATCCCCGAGGAGGAGCGGGACTACTACCTGGAGCGGATCTACCCGGCCTTCGGCAACCTGGTGCCCCGCGACATCGCCTCCCGGGCCGCCAAGAACGTCTGCGACGAGGGCCGCGGCGTCGGCCCCGGCGGGCAGGGCGTCTACCTGGACTTCGCCGACGCGATCCGCCGGCTGGGGCGGGACGCCGTGGAGGCCAAGTACGGCAACCTGTTCGAGATGTACGAGCGGATCACCGCCGAGGACCCGTACCGGGTGCCGATGCGGATCTACCCGGCGATCCACTACACGATGGGCGGGCTCTGGGTCGACTACGACCTGCAGACCACGATCCCGGGCCTGTTCGCGATCGGCGAGGCCAACTTCTCCGACCACGGCGCCAACCGGCTCGGCGCCAGCGCGCTGATGCAGGGCCTGGCGGACGGCTACTTCGTGCTGCCGCCGGTGCTCAACGACTACCTGGCCCGCGAGAAGCTGCCCGCCGTCCCGGCCGGCCACGAGGAGATCGCCGCGGTGGAGGCCGAGGTCGCCGACCGGCTCGACCTCATCCTCGCCGTGAACGGCGACCGCACGCCCGACTCCTTCCACCGCGAGCTCGGCGAGCTGCTCTGGGACGAGTGCGGAATGGCCCGCGACGAGGCCGGGCTGCGCCGCGCGCTGGAGCGGATCCCGAAGCTGCGGGAGGAGTTCTGGCGCCGGATCAGGGTCCCCGGCACCGGCCGGGAGCTCAACCAGTCGCTGGAGAAGGCCAACCGGCTCGTCGACTACTTCGAGCTGGCCGAGCTGATGTGCCTGGACGCGCTGCACCGCGCCGAGTCCTGCGGCGGCCACTTCCGCACCGAGAGCCAGACGGCCGACGGCGAGGCCGCCCGGCGCGACGAGGAGTTCTCCTACGCCGCCGCCTGGGAGTTCACCGCCACCGGGCAGGCGCCGGTCCTGCACCGCGAGCACCTCGACTTCGAGTACGTCCACCCCACCCAGCGGAGCTACGCGTGAACCTCACCCTTCGGATCTGGCGCCAGGCGGGCCCCGGCACGCCCGGCTCGATGATCACCTACCAGGTCAGCGGGATCAGCCCGGACATGTCCTTCCTGGAGATGCTGGACACCCTCAACGAGGAGCTGATCACCCGGGGCGACACGCCCGTCGCCTTCGACCACGACTGCCGCGAGGGCATCTGCGGCGCCTGCGGCATGGTCATCAACGGCCAGGCGCACGGCCCCGAGCGGACCACCACCTGCCAGCTGCACATGCGGCACTTCAAGGACGGCGACACCATCGACGTCGAGCCGTGGCGGGCGGCGGCCTTCCCCGTGGTCAAGGACCTCGTGGTGGACCGCTCCGCCTTCGACCGGATCATCGGCGCCGGCGGCTACATCACCGCCCCGACCGGCAGCGCTCCCGAGGCGCACGCCACGCCCGTCCCCAAGGAGGCCGCCGACACCGCGTTCGAGCACGCCGAGTGCATCGGCTGCGGGGCGTGCGTGGCGGCCTGCCCGAACGGCTCGGCGATGCTCTTCACCTCCGCCAAGGTGGTCCACCTCAACGTGCTGCCGCAGGGCGCGCCGGAGCGCAGGTCCCGGGTGCGGGACATGGTGGCCACGATGGACGCCGAGGGCTTCGGCGGCTGCACCAACACCGGCGAGTGCGCGACGGCCTGCCCCAAGGGCATCCCGCTGCCGAGCATCGCCGCGATGAACCGCGAGTTCCTGCGCAGCTCGCTGGGCTGACGCCGCGCGGACGGCGCCCCTCCCCCATGCCGCGGGGAGGGGCGCCGCCGTCGTGTGCGGCCAGGTCCTTCCTCCCGGATCACGACGCCCGCCCGGCGCGATCCGGACGGGAGGGCCTACGCGTCGGCCGGCAGGGCGGCCAGGGCGCCGGCGAGGGCGTGCAGGTCCGCCGGGCGCACGGACGGTCCCATGGCGGCGAGCCGGAACGGGGAGAGCCCGCCGAGCATCGCCTGCAGACCGGGGTTGGCCAGCATCGGCAGCCGGTCCAGGACGGCCCCCCGCGCGCCCTCGTGGGCCAGCAGGGTGCGCAGCGGGGTGTGCACCGAGAGCGGGGCCTCGGCGAATTCCTCGGCGTCCGGCAGCGGCTCGGCGGCGGAGAGCGCCTGCGGCCGCTGGGCGCGGGCCAGCAGGTGCCCGTCGGTGACCGGTCCCTCGGCGGGCAGGCCGAGCCGTTCGAACTGGTCGGCGGGCGCGTCGCTCTCCCGCAGCGCCTCGGTGAGCAGCGTCGCCATCCGCAGTTCCAGCGCGTCGTCGACCAGCGGGTGCTCCTGGCCCGGGTCCGTCTCCAGGTCGAACAGCAGGGTGCCGAAGGCGTACGGGTTGCCCCAGGAGTCGGCCGGCATCCGCAGCACGGGCACGCCCTTGGTGAACGGCAGCGGGTCGGCGAGGGTGGCGCCGGCCAGTTCCTGCGGGGTGAAGTGGCCGCGCATGTGGGTGGGCATCAGGGTGTGCTCGTACAGCGGCCGGTTGGACGGGTCCTGGCAGGCGCGCATGTAGACGTGGCGGCCGTCGGTGATGCTGACGTGTCCGCCGAAGACGCCGAACAGGCCGTGCGGGCGGACCGGGGCGTCGTGGGCGACCGTGTCGGCGAGCGGGCGGCCCTGCATGTCGGCGGTGCGCGGGACGTCGAAGTACTCCAGCAGGGTCGGCCCGAGGTCGACGGTCTGGACGAGGGAGGCGCGCCGTCCGGTGGCCCGGCTGCGCGGGTCCCAGACGAACAGCGGGGTGTGGATGTTCTCGTCGTACCAGGGCTGGATGTTCTTGCCCCACCAGCCGCGCTCGCCGAGCAGCAGGCCGTGGTCGGTGCAGACGATCAGCAGGGTGTCGTCCCACAGGCCGTGCTCGTCGAAGGCGTCCAGGACGCGGCCGAGCGAGTCGTCGCACATGGTGAGCAGCGCGGCGTACTCGTTGCGGGCGTGCTCGACGGCCTCCGGGCTCTCGGTGACGCGCTTGTAGTCGGGCCAGTCGAAGTGCGGGCCGTCCCAGTCGTGCGGGTAGTGCTTCTTGTGCTCGGCGTAGGAGTAGAAGGGCTCGTGCGGGTCGAAGCACTCGATCTGCAGGAACCAGCGGTCCTGCTCGCGGTTGGTGGCGATGAACTCCAGGCCGGCGTCGAAGGTGCGGGTCTGCGGGTGGTCGGCGACGTCGGCCAGGTACTGGCGGTTGACCCAGTCCTGGCGCCAGGCCGGGCCCCGGCGCCAGGAGAGCGTCCCGGGGATCTCCGGGTCGGCGACGTGGCCCTTCCACCTGTCGCCCTCCTGGCCGCGGAAGAACTCGTAGCTGTCGTAGCGGTTGTGGTAGGTGGCGCCGCCGTCCTCCCAGTAGTGCTGGTGGTCGGTGACCAGGTGGGTGTAGACGCCCGCCTTGCTCAGCAGGTCCGGGACGGAGTCGTCGAAGGGCTCCAGCGGGCCCCAGGAGCGGTGCAGGAAGTTGTAGCGTCCGGTGTGCATCTCGCGGCGGGCCGGCATGCAGGGCATGGAGCCGCCGTAGCAGTTGTCGAAGGTGGCGGCGCGGGCGGCGAGGCGGGCGAAGTTCGGCGCCACCGTCCAGTCGCAGCCGTAGGGCGGCAGGAACCGGCGGTTGAGGCTGTCGAACATGACCAGAACGGCTTTCACCGGGGCGTCTCCTCGTTGCTGGTGGTGCTGGGGCTGGTGGTGGGAACGGTTCCGTCGGCGAGCAGCCCGCGCACGCGCTCCAGCCAGTCGAGCCAGGCGTCGACGGCGGAGGCGCCGTACTCGTGGGTGAGTTCGCGGATCATCCGCAGTCGCCGGACGTCCGCCTCCGGCGTGCCCTCGGGGAAGGACAGCGAGCGGTCCCGGGGGCGCATGACCGCCACCTGGCGGCGGCGGTGGGCGAGCTCGGTGTCGATCAGCGGGAGCAGCTGGTCCGGCGCGAGCTGGGCGGAGAAGTAGAAGCGGGCCATGAAGTCCGGGTCCTGAAAGCGGCTGGTCGGCCGGTACGGGGAGCGGGCCTCGCGGATCAGCTCGGCCCGGCCGGCGTCGGTCAGCCGGTAGACCTTGGCGTCCGGGCGCCCGTCGCGCGGGTCGGTCTCGAAGACCACCCAGCCCTGCTCGGCCATCCGCTTGAGCAGCCGGTAGATCTGGCTCGGGTGGGCGTTGGAGCGCACGAACTGCCCCTCCCCCGCGAGCCACTGCTTGAGGTCCCAGCCGCTGCGCGGACGCAGGGCCAGCAGGCCCAGCAGGACGTGGTCGAACTTCACCGCATGCCCTCTTCCCCGGCGCCGGCCGGTGCCTAGGATGCCTGCCAGGTGCAGACTCACCTAGGTGCAACGTGCTATAGGTTGGGCCCATGAGTCAACCCCGCGCCGCCCGCGCCTGCTGCCTGCCGTCCGCCCCGGCCGGGGCCGGGCCCGTCCCGCTGCCGCCGCCCGGGACGGCGGCGCGGCGGCCCGCGCACCCCCAAGCGGCGCTGCCCGGCGGGGTGTTCGCGATGGGGGACGCCTTCGGGGAGGGCTATCCGGCGGACGGCGAGACACCCGTGCACGAGGTGGAGCTGGCACCGTTCACCATCGACACCGAGCCGGTCACCACCGCCCGGTTCGCCGCCTTCGTCGAGGCCACCGGCCATCTGACCGACGCCGAACGGGCCGGCTCCTCGGCCGTCTTCCACCTGTTCGCCCTGGCCGGCCCCGCCGATGTGCTCGGCCGCTCCCCCGCCGCGCCCTGGTGGCTGGAGGTGCGCGGCGCCGACTGGCGCCACCCCTACGGCCCGCTCGGCGACGCGGGGGACCTCCAGGACCACCCCGTGGTGCACGTCAGCCACCGCGACGCGCTCGCCTACTGCCGCTGGGCCGGGCGCCGGCTGCCCACCGAGGCCGAGTGGGAGTACGCCGCCCGGGGCGCGCTGGCCGGGCGCCGCTACCCCTGGGGCAACGAGCTGCGCCCGGACGGCGCGCACCGCTGCCGGATCTGGCAGGGCCGCTTCCCCGACCTGCCGACCGGTGAGGACGGCTGGTACGCGACCGCGCCGGTGGGCACCTACCCGCCGAACGGCTTCGGCCTGGTGGACACGGCCGGGAACGTCTGGGAGTGGTGCGCCGACCGCTTCGACCCCGGCTACTACGCCCGCTCGCCGCGCTTCGACCCGCGCGGGCCCGGGGCCGACGGGGACGGGAGCGACGAGGACCGGGGCGACGGGGGCGGGAGCGCCGACGGGGACCGGCGGGTGCTGCGGGGCGGCTCGTACCTGTGCCACGACTCCTACTGCAACCGCTACCGGGTGGCCGCGCGCACCGGCAACACCCCGGACTCCACCAGCGGCAACTGCGGCTTCCGGACGGTGGCCTGCTGACCCGGGGGCGCGCACGGGGCGCGCAGCGCATCGGGGGGCGCCATCGAACGTTCGCACGCGGCGTGCGCGGTGGCGACACGCGCCCCGCTTCTTCGACTGTTCGTCAGGTCCGGTGCTGACCGGCCGGGTTTCGCGCTACCGTGGTCCCCGCCGTGAAGGAGTGTGCATATGCCCGAGGTCCAGTCCTGCTCCGGATGCGGCGGGTCCGGGGGGACCCAGAAGACCGAGGCCACGGTCGAACGGGACGAGGAAGGGAGCATGGTGCCCAGGGTCCACGTCTACTGGTCACCGTGCCGTCGGTGCCACGGATCCGGAACGGTGATCGTCGGATGAGGCTGGTCTTCGAGTGTGTCGAGTGCGGTAGCCACTACCTGCCGCCGGAGGCGATGGCGTACCCCGACGGGCCCGCCTCGCCGATCTGGTGCACGGGCTGCCAGACGGCCAAGCGCGCGGCCGGGGTCCGGGAGGACCCGCTGCTGGCGCGGGTGGCGCTGGCGGCCGCCCGGGCGGCGGGCGCCAGGACGGCCGCCGAGGACTCGGGCGCCGCGCGCACCGACGTCCGACCCTCGCGGCCCCCGGTGTCACGGCGGGGCCGCTCCGGGCCGGGCGTGCTGCGCGGCAAGCTCGCCTGACCGGCGTACGGTTCAGCGCCCGAGCGCGCCGTCCGTCTCCGCGAGGAAGCGCAGGAGGTGGCCGGCGACGGCGTCCGGGGCGTCCTCCGGGCTGTAGTGGCCGACGCCCGGCAGCTCGACCACCCGGCCGTGCGGGAAGGCCTCCCGGAACAGCGGCAGGAAGTGCCGGGCGTTCAGCGTCCGGTCGGCGGCTCCCCACAGCGCCAGCGCCGGGACGGCCGCCAGCGCGGCGCGGGCCGCCGCGTCCGGCTCCTCGAAGCGGTGCGCGCCGGTGGCGAAGCCCTTCACCCAGCCGATCGCGCCCACGCTCTCGGCCGGGGTGGGGAACGGCGCGCCGTACGCGCGCAGCCAGGTGCCGGTGGCGAGGGCGGGGTTCTCGAAGCCGTTCAGCCTGAGCATGCTGAGCACGGTGACGTCCAGGGCGCCGAGCACCGCCTCCAGCGTGCCGTCGGCGTGCGCCCGGGCGGTCCAGCGGAACCACGGGGAGTCGGCGGCGTTGGCGGCCAGCGCGTCGGCGAGGCCGGGCTGTCCGAACGGGGTGGGCCCGTTGACGCTGACCACCCGGGCGATCAGTCCGGGCCTGCGGGCCGCGAGGCCCATGCCGACCGGCCCGCCGAAGTCGTGGCCGACGAGGGTGACCGCCCGCAGCCCGAGGTCCAGGACGAGCGCCTCCAGGTTGTCGACGTGGTCCTGCAGCCGGTAGTCGCGGTCGGCGGGCGTGGCGCTCTTGCCGAAGCCCATGTGGTCGGGGACGACGACCCGGTGGGTGGGCGCGAGACGGCGCACGAGATCGCGGAAGAGGTAGCCCCAGGTGGGCTCGCCGTGCAGGCACAGAACGACCGGGCCGGCGCCCTCGTCCGCGTAGTGCATCGGGAAACCGGGGGCGGTGCTGATGTGCGGGCGGTAGGGGAAGGTGCCGTCGAAGGTCTCGTGGGCGGGGATCATGGCGGGCCTCTCGCGCGGGACGGTGGCGAAGCTGGCGGTAGCGAAGTGAAACCAGGCAGGCCCGAGCCTAGGGGCGCTGGTTTTTATATGCAACCGCCATCGGCCGCCCGCCGGGTCAGAACAGCGCCTCCTGGGTGTCCGGCTCGGCCGGGCGGACCCGCTCGCTCAGCACCAGCCCCGCCGACGGCCGCCCCGCCGCCGGGGCGAGCGTCCAGCCGGTCAGCAGCCGGGTGTCCAGCAGCAGCGGCGCGCCGCCGTCCGGCTGGTCGAGCAGCAGGTGCCGGCCGATCGGCGGGCGCAGCCGCCCGGCCAGCACCGCGCCGTCCGCCAGGGCCTCGACCGCCCGGTAGACGGCGGGGGCACCCCCGGTCAGCCCGAAGACCGCGACGTGGTCGGTGACCGGGTGGTCCGCCAGCAGTTCCACCCCGTGCCCGCGCAGCAGCTCGTGCGCCCGGGCCCGCGCGTCGGTGAGCAGCGCGCGGCGGTGGTCCGCGTCGCCGTGCTCCCACCAGTGGTCCGCCTTCACCCGGCTCTTGAACCGCTCCCGGGCCAGCCCGGAGGCGGCGACGGTCAGTTCGGCCCGGCGGACGGCCGGCAGCGCGCCCCGGGCGGCGAACGTCCAGGCCAGCGCGCCCTGTTCGAGCAGCCGGCTGGTGCCGCGCTGCTCGGCGGTGAGGCCGACCTTGAGCAGCCCCTCCCCGAACCAGGCGAGGTAGAGCCGGTAGGTGCGGCCGTCGTCGAGGATCTGGTCCCGGGCCAGCGCCAGCCCCCGGTCCACGCTCTGGCAGGACGCGCACTGCACGGCGGCGCCGTCCGGCGCGATCACGGCGTGGTGCGGGCAGGGCGTGCGCTCGTCCCGGCCCTCCAGCCAGGCCCCGGTGCAGCGGCGCGGCCCGCCGAGCAGCCAGCCGACCTCGGCCCCGGGCAGCACCTCGCGCTCGTGCACCCGCCGCCCGTGCACGGCGCTCAGCACCGCCCGGCCGTCGCGCCACCCCATCCCCGTGGAGACCCACCCGTCCGACCCGCTCACCCGCACCTCACCCCGCCGCACACCCGTCCGAGCCCCCGAGGCTACCGCCGGTCACCGACGCCCGGGAAAATCCCGGGTCCGGCCGGTCGTCCGCGCCAGCCCCTGCCGCCCGGGTGGCGTCGACGATCAGCCCGGTGCCCTCGCGGAAGCGCTGCCGCGGCTTGAGCACGAGCAGCGGGCCGGTGCGGTCGGTGGGCGCGGGCAGGCTGCTGCCGAGGCGCTGACGGACCAACGCGCCGGTTTCCCGTCCCTACCGTTCCTGACGTACCGGCGGCAGTCAGCCGGACCTGCTCCGCCGCACCGGTCCGGTGTCCGGATCCGAACACCGTGCCGCCCCAGCGGCCCCGTCCTGAAGAGGGAGTCTCCCTTGTCCCGTTCCCCCCGCCCGACCGTCGTCCTCGTCCACGGCGCGTTCGCCGACGCGTCCGGCTTCGCTCAGGTGATACCCCGGCTCGCCGACCGGGGCCTGGACGTGGTGGCGCCGGCCGTTCCCAACCGGAGCCTGCTCGGTGACGCCGCCTACATCGCCTCGCTCGTGCGGCAGATCCCCGGTCCCGTCGTCCTGGTGGGCCACTCCTACGGCGGCGCCGTCATCACCGTCGCCGGCACCGAGGACAACGTCACGGCACTGGTCTACCTGGCCGGCTACGCCCTGGAGGAGGGCGAGAGCCTCGGCGAGCTGCAGGGCCGCTTCCCCGACTCCGGGCTTTCCACCGCCCTCGTCCAGACCCCCTTCCCCCTCGAAGGCGGCGGCACCGGCACCGACGTGACGGTGCGGCCCGAGCGGTTCCCGGCGATCTTCGCCGCCGATGTCGACCCCCGCCTCGCCGAGGTGCTGGCCGTTTCGCAGCGCCCGCTGGCGGCGCAGGCGTTCGCCGAGCCGGCACCGGCCGCCGCCTGGAGGACCAAGCCCTCCTGGGGCCTGGTGGCCTCCTCGGACCGCACCATCAATCCGGACGTCGAGCGCTACGGCTACCGGCGGGCCGGCATGACCACCGTCGAGGTCGACTCCTCCCACCTGGTGATGCTCTCCCACCCGCAGCGCGTCGCCGACCTCATCGAGGAAGCCGTCCGGGCCACCTGCGCCTGAGGCCGGAACACCCCTCCGCCAACCGCCCCGCGCCCCGTCCTGCCGACGGACACGCCTCTTCCCCCTCCCGGACTGGAGAACCATGAACACCCCCGTCTCACGCCGCACCGTGACGGCGTCCCTGCTGGCCGGCGCCGCCGTGCTGGGCACCGCCGCAGTCGCGTCCGCCGTGCCCGCCGCCGCGGCGGCGGGCCGGCCACGCGGCCCGCACGAGCGCCCGCAGGCGCCCACCGTCGTCCTGATCCACGGCGCCTTCGCCGACGCCTCCAGCTGGAACGGCGTGGTCGGGCGCCTGCAGCGGCAGGGTCACCGCGTGCTGGCGCCGGCCCTGCCGCTGCGCGGCCTCGCGAGCGACGCCGCCTACATCCGCAGTGTCCTCGACAGCCTCACCGGCCCGATCGTGCTGGTGGGCCACTCCTACGGCGGCGCGGTCATCAGCCAGGCCGCGGCCGGCGCGGACCGGGTCAAGGCCCTGGTCTACATCGCCGCATTCGTCCCCGAGGTCGGGGAGAGCGCGCTCCAGCTCACCGGCACGTTCCCGGGCAGCACCCTGGGACAGGCCACCGTCACCCAGCACTACCCGCTGCCCGGCGGCGGCCAGGGCGACGAACTGGTCATCCGGCGGGACGCGTTCCACCGGCAGTTCGCGGCCGGTGTCCCCGTCCGCACCGCCCAGGTGATGGCCGCGGGACAGCGGCCGATCACCCTGGCCGCGCTCCAGGAACCCGCGACCGCGGCGGCGTGGAAGACGATCCCCAGCTGGTACCTCGTCGCGACCGAGGACCGGAACATCCCGCCGGCCGCCGAGCGGTGGATGGCCACGCGGGCCCGCGCCCGTACCGTGACCGTCCGCGCCCCGCACGCCGTGTCCGTGAGCGACCCGGGCGCCGTCACCGACCTGGTCCTGAGCGCCGTTCGCTCCGTCGGCCCCGGCCACTGACCCCGGCGCGGGGCGGGCGTCGTGCCGAGCGCCCCGCGCCGGCGTCGCCCGTCCGCCGGCCGGCCCGGCGGGGGCGCGGCGCTGGCGCCCCCCCCGCCCCGCCCAGGACCCGGGGGGCCCCCGCCGCGCCCGGGGGGGGCCGCGGGGGGGGGGCCCCCCCCCCCGGCGCGGCCGGCGCGCGCGGGCGGGCGGCCCGGCCGCCCCCGCGGCGATGACTCGCCCCCGGCCAGGCCCTGGACCGGGCGGGCACCGTCCGCGCCGGGCGGTGCCCGCCCGCAGCCGGTGGCACCTGCCTCCGCCGCCCGGCCCAGGGCCGCGCCGCCGGCCGGATGACCGCCGGCCAGAGCGCGGCGCCCGGCTCGTGACGGCCGCCCGGATCACGCCTGCCGGCCGCGCGCGGGGCCGCCGCCGGAGCGCGTACGGGCGGAGCGACGGTCGGGGAGGCCGCCGAGAACTCCGGCGCCGTGCAGGCGGGGGTGCCGCTGAGGACCCGGTGGCGGTGTCCCCGGTGGTGTCCCCCGCCGGCAGGGGTCGGCCGAACAGCCCGGCGCCCGCCCGGGGGCCGGTGGTCGGCTCCCGGGCGGGCGAGGGGGGGCGAGGGTCAGCGGGCGCCGGTGAGGGCGGCGAGGGTGGCGTCGAGGTCGGCGGCCTGGCCGGGGCGGGGGCGGTTGTACGGGAGGCGGGACAGCAGGTTGCCCATCGCGCAGGTGTTGGTCGCCGCCGAGAAGACCAGGCCCGCGCCGACCGCCGCCGAGACCCAGCGGGTGCCGGGCCGGACGAGGTCGACGAGCAGGCCCGCCACGACCAGGCCGCCGGCCGCGAAGCGAACCTGCCGGTCCATCGCCCACGGAGCCCGCGCCGGGGCGCCGTCGGGGCGCTCGACCGCGTGTCCGGCGGCCGCCCAGGCACTGGTGCCGCCGACCAGGGTGGCGGCCGGGATGCCGGCCGCGGCCAGCGACTCGCAGGCTCGGCCCGAGCGGTTGCCCGAGGCGCAGACGATGAGCAGTTCGCCGCGCGCGGCGACGGTGCGCAGCGCCGGGAGGGCACGGTCGAGCTGGTCGAGCGGGATGTTCAGCGCACCGGGGACGTGTCCGGCGGCGTACTCGCCCGCGCTGCGGACGTCGACGACGGTGAGCGCGGCGAGGCGCGGGTGCGCCTGGGCCGGGGTGATCTCGGTGAGCGTGGCCATGGGGTCTCCTTGCGAGAGGGGAAAAGGGAGGGGAAAGGGGTCAGAGCAGGGCGTCGGCGCCCATCACGGCGGCGACGCCGAGCAGCAGCGCCGCGAAGGTCCGCTGCAGGACGGCCCCGGAGAGGCGGGCGGCGAGCCGCTTGCCGTCCCAGGCGCCGAGCACGGCCGCGGCGGTGAACGGGGCGATCACCGCCCAGTCGAGTCCGGCCGCGCCGCCGCCCCGGGTGACCAGCGAGGCCGAGGCGTTGACGGCGATCACCGGGAGGCTGGTGCCGACGGCGGCCTCCATGGTCAGCCCGACCGCGCCGACCAGGGCCGGCACGGCCAGGAAACCGCCGCCGACGCCGAGCAGGCCGGTCAGGGCGCCGAGTCCGGCCCCGGAGGCGGCCGCCCGCCCGGGGCGGGCGCCGGACGCCGGTCCGTCGGCCGGGGCCGGACGGGCCGGGCGCAGCATCCGCACGCCGGCGAGCGCGGCGACCAGCGCGAAGGCGCCGGTCAGCACGCTCTGCGGCAGCCTGGCGGCGGCCGCGCCGGCGAGGGCGGCGGGCAGCAGCCCGGCGGCGGCGAAGGCGAGGGCGGTGCGCCAGCGGATGGTGCCGGCCCTGGTGTGGGCGACGATCGCGGAGATCGAGGTGGCGAGGACGATCAGCAGGGCGGCGGTGCTGGCTTCGGCCGGGGAGAGCCCGAGCAGGTAGATCAGCGCGGGGACGGCGAGGATGCCGCCACCGCCGCCGAGCCCGCCGAGCACCAGCCCGACCACCGCCCCGGCGGCGAGCGCCAGCAGCAGCGTGGTCATCGGACCGCCTCGGGGAGCGCGGCCGCGGGCACCCGGACCCCGGCGGCCTGCCCGCGGGCCCCGGGTGCGTCGGGCGCCACCGGGACGGTGCGTATACAGAGAGCCGGGATCGGGGCCGGTGGGGCATGGTGGTGCATGGTGGTGCTCCTGCTGGGGACGGTGCCGGGAGGGGAGGTCAGGCGGTCACGACGGTGAGGCCGGCCTCGGTGGCGGACGTGAAGGCGTCGTCGACGGCGATCACCTCGCGTCCGGCCGCGTCCAGCAGGGAGGCGGCGATGGCGGCCCGCATGCCGCCGGCGCAGTGGACCCAGACGGGCCCGTCCGGCAGTTCGGTGCTGCGGCGGTGGAGCTGGTGCAGCGGGATGTGGTGGGTGCCGTCGAGGTGGGCGGCGGCGCGTTCGGCGGCGCGGCGCACGTCGAGCACGACCGGGGCCGGGCCGCCGTCGGCGGCCGCGAGCGCGGCGGCGAGGTCCGCGAAGGTGGCGCGGCGGAAGGCACGCGGCCGGTCGCCGGGCAGCAGCCAGTGCTCCGGACCGCCGGTGACGCCCGCGCCGGGGCGGTCGATGCCGACCCGGGCGAGTTCGCGCTGCGCGGCGGCGAGCTGCTCGGGACTCCCGGCGAGCAGGGTGACCGGCTTGCCCCACGGGATCAGCCACGCGAGGTAGGTGGCCGGCTGCCCGTCGGCCTCGATGTTGAACGATCCCGCGAGGTGCCCGGCCGCGAAGGCGGTGCGGGCGCGCAGGTCGACGACCCACTCGCCGGCGGCGAGGCGGCGGGCGAGCTCGGCGGCGTCGGCCGGGGCGGGCGGGGTGAGGTCGACCGGGGCGGGGCCGGCGGCGTTGAGCGGTCCCATGTGCGCGTAGTAGGCGGGGATGTCGTCGAGCCCGGCGAGCAGATCGGCGACGAAGGTGTCGACGTCCTTGACCAGGGCCTCGTTGCGGTGCCGCTCGGCGCCGATGGTGGTGGCCGTCCCGGCGCTCCGGCCCGCGGCGCAGAAGCTGCCGAAGCCGTGGGTGGGCAGCACGGCCACGTCGTCGGCGAGGCCGTCGGCGAGCCGGTGGGCGGAGGCGTGCTGGGCGCGGGCGAGGTCCTCGGTGAGGCGGGGTTCGACCAGGTCGGGGCGGCCGACGGTGCCGATCAGCAGCGAGCCGCCGGTGAACGCGGCGACCGGGCGGCCCGCCTCGGCGAGCACGTAGGAGGTGTGGTGCGGGGTGTGGCCGGGGGTGGCGACGGCCCGCAGGGTGAGACCGGCGGCGGGGTCGACGTCGAACTCGTCGCCGTCGTGGACGAGCACGCGCCGGTAGGAGACCGCGGCGTCGGCGGGGACGAGGTAGTGCGCGCCGGTGACCCGGGCGAGTTCGAGGCCGCCGGTGACGTAGTCGTTGTGGACGTGCGTCTCCGCGACGTAGGCGATGCGCACGCCGCGGCGGGCGGCCGCGGCGATGACCTGGTCGATGTCGCGCGGCGGGTCGACGACGACCGCTCCGTGCGGACCGCCGGCCAGGTAGCTGCGGTTGCCGAGGCCCTCGATCTCCAGGGTGTCGACGAAGAACACGTGCCTCTCCTTCTCTGGGCCTTTTCCCTTGGTCTTACCCCCGGGGGTATCTTCCCGCTGCTGTCGACTGTAGCAGAGATACCCCCAGGGGCATCGCCGGGCGAAGCCCGGCCGTCCGGACACGGTCCCGTGCGCGATCACCACCGATCCCGTGACCTGCTCGCCCACGCCGCCCGGCCCGGCCCCGGGACCCGCCCCGCGGCCGACCTCGGCGGGCGGCCCCGGGGAAGCCCGAGCCCCTCGGCGACGTCGTGCAGGCGGACCAGCGTCTTCACCAGGCTCATCGCCACGAACCCCGCCGGGTCCGCGAGCCCCCGGGGGTGGAAGGCGCGGACCTCGGGTCCGTCCTCGCTGCCGCCGCACCCTCGCCCGGCTCTTCCCGGACGCGCCGGCGTGCCCGGCGCCGGGGCCTGACGCCGCCTCACCCCGCGCCGACGCCGCAGGTCGCAGGGCCTTTGCGCACTCCCCCGGTGCACGTTCTATTGTGGCGGGCGCGGCGGCGGCGCGGCCGGGAGGCGGGCGCCGCGGCGGACCGGCGGTGGAACGAAGGGGTGGACGTGGCGGGGCGGCGGAACGACGGGGTGCTGGCGGTCTGGGCGGAGGCGCAGCGACAGGAGCAGCGCCGGGAGGAGGCCCGGTGGCGCGCCGAGGCCGCCGAGCTGCGGCGGCGGGAGCGGGAGCAGCGCGAGGCGCAGAAGGCCGCGGCCCGCACCGAGCGCGAGGCGCAGAAGGCGTACCAGCAGGCCCGGGAGGCCGAGGCGGCCCGGCGGACGGCCGAACTGGACGCCCGGGTGGAGGAGTTGCGTGGCCTGCTGGCGGCCGGGCTGGGCGGGGCGGCGTTCCGGGCGCAGAGCCTGCTGGCCCCGCGCCCGGTGCCGCCCTTCGAGCCGGGACGCCTCGGCGAGCCGGTGCCGATGCCGGACCAGTCCCGCTACCAGGTGCCGCCGCCGGACCCGGTGCAGGCCCGCAACCCCGGGGTGTGGCGGCAGTACGAGCAGTACGTGGCGCAGGCCCGGGCGCGCTTCGAGCAGGACTGGTACGCGGCGCAGGCGGCGGAGGCCGACCGGCAGCGGCGGCTGGCCGAGTACCACGGGCAGTACCTGGAGTGGGTGGCCCGCTGCCGCCGGGAGGACGAGCAACGGGCCACCCGGACGGAGGAGTTGCTGCGCCGGCTGCGGGCCGGCGAGGCGGAGGCGGTGCAGGAGTACTTCACCGCCGTGCTGTACGCCTCGGCGGGCTGGCCGGAGGGCTTCCCGCACCGGCTGGTGGCGGCCTGGGAGGCGTCCAGCCGCCAGCTGGTGGTGAACTGGGAGCTGCCGGGCGCCGATGTGGTCCCGGCGACGGCCCGGGTGCGGTACGTGAAGTCGGACGACCGGGAGGCCGAGGTGGCCCGCCCGGCGACCGAACGCAAGGCGCTGTACCGGGAGGTGCTGGCGCAGACGGCGCTGCGGGTGGTGACCGAGCTCTACCGGGCGGACGGGGACGGGCTGCTGGCCTCGGTGGTGCTGAACGGCTTCGTCCGCGGCATCGACCCGGCGACCGGCCGGGAGGCGGAGCGGTTCCTCACCACGGTGACGGTCGACCGGGGCGAGTTCGCCGGGCTGGCGCTGGACCGGGTGGCGGCGGTGGAGTGCTTCCAGGGCCTGGGCGGGGTGCTGTCGGCACGCCCCGAGCGGCTGGACGAGGTGCGCCCGGACCGGCTGCCGGAGACGGTCGGCGGCAGCGTGGCGGGGCAGGGCGGCGAGGACGACCCGGACCTCTTCGCGATGGACCCGATCGAGTTCGAGGAGCTGATCGCCGAGCTGTTCCGGCTGCGCGGCTTCCGGGTGATGACGACGGCGCGCAGCGGCGACGCCGGGGTGGACGTGGTCGCCGAGGACCTCGATCCGGTGACCGGCGGACGGATCGTCATCCAGGCCAAGCGCTACCGTTCGACGGTCTCCCCCACCGCGGTGCGCGACCTGGACTCGACGGTGCGCCACCACGGCGCGATCAAGGGCATCCTGGTGACCACCGCGGGCTTCGGGCCGGGCTCCTACGAGTACATCCGCAACAAGCCGCTGACCCTGGTGAGCGGGCCCGAGCTGGTGGAGCTGCTGGCGGAGCAGGGGCTGCGCGGGCGGTTGGGCGAGCGGACGAACGGCGCCGGTGGGCCGGCGGCGGGGGCGGGGCCCGCCCGGACCGCGCCCGCGCCCGCGCCCGCGACGACCACCCTGGCGCTGTCGTGGCGCAGCCGCACGGCCGGCGGCGACCCGGTCGAGCTGGACGTCTCGGCCTTCCTGTGCGCCGGCGGCCGGGTGCTGGACGACGAGCACTTCGTGTTCTTCAACAACCCGCAGGACCCTCAGGGCGCGGTCCGGCTGCACCCCACCCGCTCGGTGCCGGGCGAACCGGTCCGCCGCGCCGACCTCACCCTGGAGCCGGGCCGGCTGGCGCCGGGCGTGGACGAGGTGGTGGTGGCCGTGTCCACCGAGGAGGAGGAGCCGCCGGTGCTGCCGCTCGGCTATGTGCACGGGCTGGCGCTGACCGGCGTGTTCGGCCCGGACGCCGACGGTCCCGCCGAGTGGGAGGCGCGCACCGCCGGGGTGTCGCAGAGCGCGATGGTCCTCGGGTCCTTCCGGCGGCGCGGCGGCGTCTGGCGGTTCACGCCGGGCGGGACGCCGGTGGAGGACGGTCTCGCCGGGCTCGCGGTGCGCTGGGGCGTCGCGGTCGAGTAGCCGCCGTCGTCGCCGCCGCAGCACTGATCTCAGGGTCGGGCGTCCCCCCTGAGGAGGAGACGGCCCCCCGCCGGACCGCCGGGTCGGCGGGGGGCCCGTGTACCCGGGAGCGACAAACCGGACAGGAGCCGGTGGGGAGAATGGAAGGGAAGACGATCTTCCGATTTCCGTTCCCCACCTTCAGGAGTCTCCCCGTGACGATGCCCGCAACCGCCGTCCGCACCGGCCGGGCGGCCGCCCGCGCCACCGGCCTGAACAAGGTCTACGGGGAGGGGGAGACCCGCGTCGTCGCCCTCGAC
>NZ_JBIBVJ010000021.1:0-109566 GCF_043080305.1 Kitasatospora sp. NPDC015120
GGGCCGCCCCCGCCGGCCGGGGGGGGGGGGGGGGGGGGGGGGGGGGGGCGGTGGGGGGGGGGGGGGGGGGGGGGGGGGGGGGCCCCCGGCGCCGGGGGGGGGGGGCGCCCCGTCCGGTCACCGCGGCGGGCGGTAGCCGGTGGTCAGGGCGGGCCCGGGGTGGCGCCACCGGGGTTCCTCGTCAAGCGTCCTGAGGGTGGTCGCGCGCAGCCGCCGGATCACCGAGCCGTAGGACCGGCTGACCTTGGTGGAGACCGTCGAGCCGGGCGGCGGGTCCATGAACGGCATGAACTTGTCGGGGAAACCGGGCATGGTGCAGGCGATGCAGATGCCGCCGACGTTCGGGCAGCCGCCGATGCCGTTGATCCAGCCGCGCTTGGTGACGTTGCACTTGACGACCGGGCCCCAGCAGCCGAGCCGCACCAGGCACTCGGGGGTGCCGTAGTCGGTGGCGAACTGCCCCTGCTCGTAGTAGCCGCCGCGGTCGCAGCCCTCGTGCACGGTGGCGCCGAACAGCCAGACCGGCCGCAGCTTGTCGTCCAGCGGGATCATCGGTGCCGAGCCGGCGAGCTGGTAGAGCAGGTAGGTCAGGGTCTCGGCGAAGTTGTCGGGCTGGATGGGACAGCCGGGCACGCAGACGATCGGCAGGCCCGCCTTGGACTTCCACTCCCATCCGAGGTGGTCCGGCACGCCCATGGCGCCGGTCGGGTTGCCCTCCATGGCGTGGATGCCGCCGTACGTGGCGCAGGTGCCGATGGCGACGACCGCGGTGGCCTTGGGGGCGAGGCGGTCCAGCCACTCACTGGTGGTGATCGGCTGGCCGGTGTCCGGATCGTCGCCGAAGCCGCACCAGTAGCCCTCCTCCTTGATCCGCTCGTTCGGGATGGACCCCTCGACGACCAGGACGAAGGGGTCGAGCTCGCCGCGGTCCGCCTTGAAGAACCACTCGACGAAGTTGTCGGCGCCCTGGACCGGGCCGCACTCGAAGTCGATCAGCGGCCAGTGCACCGCGACCTTCGGCAGGCCCGGCAGCGCGCCGGTGACGATCTCCTCGATGCTCGGCTGCATGGCGGCGGTCAGCGCGACCGAGTCGCCGTCGCAGCTCAGACCTGCGTTGATCCAGAGAATGTGCACCACGTCGGTGTCGGTGGCGCTCGTTGCTGCAGCACCCATGAGGATGCCTCCTCGGAACTGGGAGCCGGACGGGATGGCTCAGAACCGTCATAACAGCCCCCGGCCGGTCCCGCCGGTCCACGGAGCCGGACGGAGCGTTCGAACGGCCGCAATCCGGATGGTCCGTCCGGGTCACGCCCGGGCGGCGGGGGCGGGCAGCTTGCGGACGAAGGCGGAGCGCAGCGCGTGGTAGGGCGCGTCCGGGTCGAAGAACTGGCGGCGCATCACGGCCAGCTCCGCCGTCCGGTGGTCGGCGAGCGGCCGGACGCGCTCGTCGGCCTCCCGGGCGGCCTTCTTCGCGGCGATCCGGCCGTACACCGTCGGCGAGGCGGCGGTCAGCCGGGCGAGGCGGGCGGCCGCGGGCCCGAAGTCCTGCGGGGTGCAGGGCAGGACCCGGTCGACCAGCCCGGCCCGCAGGGCCGCGGCTGCGCTCACCGGCAGGGCGCGTCCGGTGAGCCGCGCGGCCTGCGCCGCGCCCACCCGGCGCGGCAGGCTGTAGGTCCAGTACTCCGAGCCGTGCAGCCCCATCAGCCGGTAGTGCGGGTTGAGCACGGAGCCCCGGCGGCACCAGACCTCGTCGGCGGCCAGCGCCAGCATCACCCCGCCCGCCGCCGCGTTGCCGCCGAGGGCGGCGACCACCAGGCGGTCGGTGGTGGTGAGGACCGCCTCGACCAGGTCGTCGATGGCGTTGATGTTGGCCCAGGACTCGGCCGCCGGGTCGGCGGCGGCCTCGATCACGTTGAGGTGGATGCCGTTGGAGAAGAAGTCGCGGCCGCCGCCGAGCACCAGGACGGCGGTCGGGCGGGTCAGCGCGAAGCGGTAGGCGTCGAGCAGCCGGCGGCAGTGGCCGGTGCTCATCGCGCCGCCGGGGAAGGAGAAGCGCAGGAAGCCGACCGGCCCGTCCTCGCGGTAGCGGATGTCCGACCAGACCGGGTCGTCCCCGGCCGGCATCACCGGGGCCGGCAGCTCCGGCAGCGCGGGCAGCGCGTCGCCGAGGGCGGTGACGGCGGGCAGCTTGAAGGTGGCGGGCCCGCCGGGGACGCGCCGCCGGCGCAGCTCGGGGATCCACACCGCGCCGTCGCGCGTCGCCCGGCACAGGGCCCCGGCCCGGGTGGCCAGCAGCTCGCCGGGGCGCCCGCGCAGCGCCCGTTCGGGGTGGCCGCCGTGCAGGTACCAGGCGCCGCCGAGCAGCTCGTCCAGCACGCCGGGCCGGGAGTCGGCGGCCCGCAGCTTGAGCACCACCGTGTCGGTGGTGTCGCGCTCCCAGTCGATCCGCCGCACCTCCTGGCGCAGGAAGGGCCGGGTGTGGTCGGACGCCCGCCAGTCGGGGCCGCTCTGCGGGCGGGGGGCGTGGGTGCCGGAGGCGAAGCGCCGCACCGCCCGCAGCACCGCCTCGACGGCGGCGTCGGAGACCTCGTTGCGATAGAGGTCGCTCTTGGCGACGGGCGGCAGCGGGCAGGGCGCCGTGGCCCAGACGGGGCCGGCGTCCATCACCTCGTCGGCCTGGAGCACCGTCACGCCCCAGACGGGTGCGCCCTCGTGGATCGCCCAGTCGAGGGCGGACGGGCCGCGGTCGCCCGGCGGGCCCGGGTGCACGATCAGGCAGGTGACGGCCGTCCAGACGTCGCGCGGCAGCGCCGTCGTCAGCATCGGCGCGATCACCAGGTCGGGGGCGAAGCCTCGCACCGCCGCCCGCAGCGGCTCCTCGCCCGCGGTGGCGAGGTGGACCTCCACCGTGTGACGGCGGTCCCGCAGCTCGGCGTGGACGCGCTGGGTGAGGCTGTTGAACGCGCTCGCGACGAGCAGGATCCGCATCTGCGCCTCCGGCGGTGTGGGCACCCGTGGACGCGGTGATCATCTCCCCCGGGCACGCCGGGGCCCGCCGCGCCGCTCCGCCGGGTCACCCGGGCGGCGGGCCGGGCCGCGGACCGGCTGCGCTCCGCCGCCCGCCGTCCGCCGTCGGCGGTCACAGGGTGACGGTGCACGAGGTGACGGTCCCTCCGGCGGCTCCGCGCAGCGGCGAGGGGGGAACTACAATGGGCGACCGTCGCGCGTGCTCGATCCGCACACGCACCGCGCGTGTGCCCGGGGTGAGGGGAGAGGTGTGCCGTGCCCGACGCAGACTCCGGTACGTCCACGCTCGCAGGGAAGATCGACCGGCTCTTCGACGTGGTCCGCCGTCCCGACCGCGAGCCGTACACCCACGAGGAGGTCGCCCGTGCCTGCCGCGAGGCGACCGGCGAGAGCTTCTCGGCGACCTATCTGTGGCAGCTGCGCACCGGCCGCCGGGACAATCCGACGAAGCGTCACCTCGAAGCCCTGGCACAGTTCTTCCAGGTCCCTCCGGTGTACTTCTTCGACGACCGGCAGAGCGCCCGGATCGCCGAGGAGCTGGCCCTGCTCGGCGCCCTGAGGGACGCGGGCGTGCGCGACGTGGCACTGCGCGCGGTGACCCTGTCGCCCGAGGGGCTCGGCACGATCCGCGACATGATCGAGGCGATCGCCCGGCTGGAGGCCGGCGGCGGCAGGTAGCGGCAATCGGCGTCGAAGCGGTTCTCCCGGCGCGTCCCCGTCCGTAGGATCACCTCCCGGCTGAGGGTGGTCGAGCACCGGGGGGAATGGACGTGGGGCATCCGGGTGGGGCGGAGCGGCGCGGGCTCTGGCAGCGATGTCGCACCGTCGCGGAATCGGTGCCGCTCCCGGAGCCCTTCGGCCTTCCGGCGCTGACCGAGGCGCTCGCCCGGCGGCGCGGCCGGCCGATCGAGCTGATCCCGCTCTCCGGCCCCGTCGACGCGCCCTGCGGCGCGCTGGTCAGCACCGACCGGGCGGACTACATCGGCTACCCGCTCGACACCACCGCGCTGCACCAGCAGCACATCGTGCTGCACGAGATCGGCCACCTGCTCTGCGGGCACACCGGCGGCACCGGACCGGGGGCGGCCGTCGCCCAGGCCCTGCTCCCGCGGCTGCCGGGCGAGTTGGTCCACCGGGTGCTCGGCCGGTCCGGGTACTCGGAGCGCCAGGAGCAGGAGGCCGAGCTGGTCGCCTCGCTGGCCCTGCACCGGGTGCTGCACCGGCCCCGGGTCACCGTGACCGCGCGGCTCGCCGAGCGGATCCTGCGGCTGGGCCACGCCCTCGACCGCCCACGGCCGCGCGGTGCGGCCCGGCGTGGCTGACCGGCGCCGCACCCGCGCCCACCGGCTCCGGCGGGCCGTGCGCGGCGCCGTCCGGCGGGCCGACCCGGGCGGGCGGGCCAGGGCCCGGTGCGACCACCGCCGGCTCGGGCCGCTCTGGTCGGTGCTGCGCTCGGAGCTGCCGGAGATCGAACTCATGGTGCCGGAGCGCGCGTTCGGACCGGCCGGCGGGCGGCGGGACATCCGGTTCGCGCTCTACCGGCGGATCATCGAGATCCGCGACGGCGAGCTGGCCCTGCGCCCCCATCTGCACCCCCGGGTCGCGCACTGGGTGCGCGAGGTCGCCCGCCCCTCCGGCCCGGAGGAGTTCGCGGCGCTGGTGGAGGCCGCCGCGATCGCCGCCGCGCTGGAGGCCGCCCGGGCCGGGCACCGCTTCCCCGCCGGGGCCGGCCCGGGGTGGGTGCCGCACCCGGTGGCGGCCGGGCTCCGCGAGGAGGCGGCATGGCTGGTCAAGGTGGCCGCCGCGTACCGGAGTTCACCGGTCATGGCGCACGTCCGCCGCCGGGTGCGGGCCGAACTGGCGCAGGCCGGCGCCGCACCGCGCTGAGGTCCGCCCCCGGTCCCGGGGGCGCCGGGGGCGGACCGGCCCGGGGGCGGACCGGCCCGGGGGGCGGGCCGCTTCAGGCGCGGGCCAGCTCGGGCATCAGCTCGTACACCTGGTCGGCGGAGTCCGGATCGGCCGCCAGGCAGGCCAGCAGGTCCGCCCTGGCGGTCTCCGCCCGGTCCAGGCCGATCAGGCAGCGCGCCCGCTGCAACCGGGCGTCGACGTCCTCGGTGGACTCCACCACCTCGTCCAGCAGCCGGACGGCCTCGCCGTAGCGCCCCGCGTCGTGGTGGACCACCGCCAGGTTGAACCGCAGGCCCGGCTCGGCGGACAGCTCGACGGCGCGGGCCAGGTTGCGGCCCGCGCCGTCCAGGTCGCCCTGCCGGTAGCGCAGTTCGCCGAGCAGGGCCCAGGCATGGGCGTCGTCGGGGTCGGCGGAGAGCGCGGCCGCGTAGGCGTCGGCGGCCGCTGCCGGGTCGTCCGCCTCGGCCAGCAACTGGCCCTGGAGGCAGAGCAGTCGGGCGTTGCCGGGGGTGCGGGCCAGCCCGGCCCGGACGTCCGCCCCGGCGGCCTCGTGGGCGCCGGCCTCGAACAGCAGCGAGGCGCGGTTGAGCCGGGCGTCGTCGAACTCCGGGTCCAGCTGGAGGACGTAGCCGAAGTCCGCCACCGCCGCCTCGGTGTCGCCGAGTTCGGCCAGCACGTCGGCGCGGTTGAAGTACGCCTCGGGGAACGGCGGGGAGAGCCGGATCGCGCGGTCGTAGTCGGCCAGCGCCCGCTCCGGTTCGCCGAGGTCGCGCCAGAGCATGCCCCGGTCGAAGTGGTACTCGG
This sequence comes from Kitasatospora sp. NPDC015120, assembly GCF_043080305.1. Lineage (NCBI taxonomy): Bacteria > Bacillati > Actinomycetota > Actinomycetes > Kitasatosporales > Streptomycetaceae > Kitasatospora > Kitasatospora sp. NPDC015120. The sequence goes on from NZ_JBIBVJ010000021.1 coordinate 5,740, forward strand.
CGTAGTTGGGGTCGCAGTCGATCACGGCGGTGTAGTCGGCGACGGCCTCGGCGTGCCGGCCGAGGGCCGCGTACACCTGCGCGCGGTTGTAGCGCAGCACCGAGCGGTGCAGCGCGTGCTCGTGCGGCTCCAGGGTCTCGTCCAACTGCGCGATGCAGGCATCCAGCAGCTCCAACGCGGCCTGCGGGCGGCCCTGGTGGACCTCGATCAGCGCGAGCCCGTTGCGGTTGAACACCACGCGCGCCTCGCGCTCCTTGGGGTCCGGGTGCCAGCGGGCGAAGGCGATCGCCTGGTTGGCCCAGGCGCGGGCCAGCCCGTGGTCGCGCCGACCGGCCTCGAAGTGCCGGGTGTGCAGCATCGCGGTCGCGTACGCGGCCTGCATGTGGACCTCGGGCGAGGTGCTGAGCGTGCGGGCCTCGTCGTAGAGCGGCAGGGCGCGCTCCGCGAGGCCGAGCGCGGCGAAGGAGGTCGTCATCTTGGTGGTGAAGGCCCACCAGTGGGTGGGGTGGCTCTCGTGGGTGACCAGCCGGCGGCCGCGCTCGCCGAGGTCGACGACCGCGTGGTAGTAGCCGAGGTCCATGCAGTGGTCGAGGGCGTGGCGCAGCAGGTCGGCGCCGACGCCGGACGGGTCGCTGCCGTGCTCGGCGTGCCAGGCGATGGCCCCCAGCCTCAGCGAGGACTCGCCGACCGTCTCCAGCTCGGCACGGCGCAGGTCGTGCAGCCGGGCGCGTTCGCCGGCCGGCAGGGCCAGGTAGGCGGCCAGGTCGGCGGGGTCGTCGCCGGTGCCGTCGGCGGCGACGTGGGCGCGGCCGGGCACGGCGTCCGGCACGTCCGTCCGCGACGGGCCGCCCTCCCCGGCGGCGGGGGCGTCCAGCACGGCGCAGTGCGCGGCGAGAGCGTCCGGCAGGGCCTCGCGGCCCGGGCCGTCCGGGCGCTCCAGGGCCTCGGTGCCGGTGGTGACCACCACGGTGAGCAGCCCGGGGTCGGTCCGCCGCAGCAGGACGGCGAGGAACTCGCCGTCGGTGGGGTCGGCGCGGTGGGCGTCGTCGACGACCAGGGTGCGCGGGCCGTCGCCGCACGCGCGCAGGTACGCCTCCAGGAACTCGACCAGGCCGTGGGCGATCCGCAGGGTGCGCAGCGCGGAGTAGAAGCGGGTGCGTTCCCTGGGCACGGCCAGCGAGGTGAGCGTCTCACGGGTGGCGGGCACCAGAGCGCGCAGTTCCGGGGTGGTGGAGAGGAGTTCGATGTCGTGCCGGGAGACGGCCTCGGGGCATCGGGCGAGCGCGTCGGGCACGATCGCCCGCAGCACCGAGCCGACCGCCGTGTAGGGCCCGCGCAGCCGGCGGTCGGCGTTCACCACGGCGAGCACGGGCGGCAGGTCGAGCCGGTCGCGGGCCTCGACGCGGGCGGAGCGCCGGTCGGCGCGGACCCAGTGGTGGCGGTGTTCGGCCATGGCACAGCTGCCTTTCGTGCGGTGACGTGGGATCAGGGGAAGGCGGTGTCAGATCGCGCGGGCGGCACGCCGCTCGCGCAGCGCGACGACCACGACGACGCCGGTCTGGGCGAGGCTCAGCAGCATCAGCAGCAGCGAGTCGAGGCGGCCGGCCAGGGACGCCTCGCCGGTCAGCCGCAGCCACATGTCGCGCAGCAGCCGGTAGGCGGTCGGCACGACGACGCCGGCGAACACGGTGAGCGTGAAGGCGTAGCCGGTCAGCATCAGCCAGGCGTACCAGCGGGCGACCCGCCGGTCGACCGGGTGGTGCACCGACAGGTCCGTCGGCGGGCGTCCGGTGATCCGCCGTGCGGCGTTGCGCAGCACGTCGCTCGCGGCGGCGTGCAGGTCGACGCAGCCCAGCGCGGTGCAGAGCAGGACGTAGAGGTCGGTGCGCAGGTAGAAGAAGGCCTGCCAGACGAGCCGCAGCACGGTGGCGTAGGCGACCGCGAGGCAGAGCCGGGCGGCGCCCGCGTCGGTCCCGCGCAGGACGTCGGCGGTCAGGGTGAGCACGGCGATCGCCAGGACGTCTGCCAGCATGCCGGCCAGGATGGGCAGGTAGCGCTTGCGGCGCGGCACGCTGACCAGCCCGTCGAGCGAGGTCTCCAGCACCAGGTAGACCAGGCGGCGGCCGATCGAGAGCTTCGAGCGCAGCCCGAGCCGTCGGCCGGCCAGGGCGTGGAAGGCCTCGTGGAGGGCGAGCAGCGGCGCCTGGCCGAAGAACAGCAGCAGGACGACCAGCGTGTAGGAGGGGCTGAAGAACAGCTTGTCCGCGCTCGGGACCAGGGCGGGCACCCGGATCATCTCGGCCGCGGCGAGGGCGGTGAGCAGCGCGTAGCCGATCAGCGCGGGCCGGCTGAAGACCGCCCGGCCCAGCCGCTGCCAGCGCACCGGCGCCGTCCCGGCGGCCGGCGTCCCGGCGGCCTCGCCGGCCGGGCGGAGCAGGCCGAGGTCGGCGAGGACCTCGACCAGGTCGGCGATGTCGACGCTCTCGCCGTGCGCCTGCCGGTAGCGTTCGGCGGCCTCGCGCGGGGTGGCGCCGTCGGCGAGCAGCCGGACCAGTCCGGCGCCGTCGGCCGGGAAGACGGCGTAGGTGTCGGTCTCCGGACTGCCGATGGTGACCTCGTCGCCCTCGTCCAGGTAAACGAGCCGGCGCAGGGGCAGCGCGCGGTCCAGGTCGAGGCCCGGGGCGTCGGAGCTGCTTTCCACGGAGGAGTGCACGGACCCTCCTGAAGGAGGTGGGCGGAGGAGCGGACGGGGCGCGGAGGGGGACGGAGCGGTGCCGGCCGGCACCGCGTTCCCCCGTGTCCGGCGTGCGGGTCAGAGCTGCTGGGTCACGATGCAGTCCCACGGCAGGTACAGCGCGCGAGCCGTGCTGGTCAGACGGACCGGGCCGGTCTTGCGGACGACGATCTTCTTCATGACGGACATCTCCTTCCATGACGGGCGGTCAACAGGCTCGGCCGATGAACTGAAGTGAACGGGAGTTTGACATCCAGTCACCTCAGCTCGGCCAGGACCAAGGGTGGTGAACCTGAACGGCCCGCGTCAAGAGATGCGCACCGCGTCCCACGGGATGGCGCCCCGGCAATGAATAAACTGAAATGAATGGCGCGGGGACGCAACGACCCCGGCCGCGGAAGAGCGGCCGGGGTCGCGGAGCGGTGCGGTCAGAGGCCGCGGGCCAGGCGCTCCGTGAGCAGCCGGGTGAAGCGCGCCGGGTCGGGCAGGTCGCCGCCCTCGGCCAGCAGTGCGCCGCCGTGGACCAGCTCGGCGATCTCCGCCAGGGCCGGGTTCCCGGGGTCGGCCTCGTGCGCCGCGCGCAGCCCGGTGATCAGCGGGTGGGCGGGGTTGAGCTCCAGGATCCGCTTGACCGGGGGCACCTGCTGCCCCATCGCGCGGTACATCTTCTCCAGGGTCGGCGTCATGTCCTGGGCGTCGCCGACCACGCAGGCCGCCGAGGTGGTCAGCCGCGAGGAGAGCCGGACCTCCTTCACCTGTCCGGACAGGGCCTGCGTCAGCCACGGCAGCAGCGCGGCGAACTCCTGCTCCCGCTTGGCCTTCTCGGCCCCGGCCTCCTCGTCGCCGCCGTCCGGCCCGTCGAGGTCGACCTGCCCCTTGGCGATGGACTGCAGCCGGTGGCCGTCGAAGTCGGGCACCCGCTCGACCCAGACCTCGTCGACCGGGTCGGTGAGGATCAGCACCTCGTACCCCTTGGCGGCGAACGCCTCCATGTGCGGGGAGTTCTCCACCGTGGCGCGGTCCTCGCCGGTCAGGTAGTAGATGGCCTCCTGGCCCTCCTTCATCCGCCCGACGTACTCGCGCAGGGTGGTGGGGCGCTCCGCGTCGTGGGTGGAGGCGGCCGACACCAGCTCCAGCAGGGAGGCGGTGCTGTCGGCGTCCTCCAGCAGGCCCTCCTTCAGCACCCGGCCGAACTGGTCCCACAGCTTCAGGTAGCGCTCGGAGTCCTTGGCCTGGATGTCCTTGAGCGCGCCGAGGACCTTCTTCACCAGGCGCCGGCGCACCCCGCGGATCTGGCGGTCCTGCTGGAGGATCTCGCGGGAGATGTTCAGCGACAGGTCGTGGGCGTCCACGACGCCCTTGACGAAGCGCAGGTAGTCGGGCATCAGCGCTTCGCAGTCGTCCATGATGAACACCCGCTTGACGTACAGCTGCACGCCGCGCTTGGCGTCGCGGGAGAACAGGTCGAACGGCGCCTGGGAGGGGATGAACAGCAGCGCCTCGTACTCGAAGGTGCCCTCGGCGCGCATGTGGATGGTCTCGGCCGGGGCGAGCCAGTCGTGGCTGATCTGCTGGTAGAACTCGGTGTACTCGGCCTCGGTGACCTCGCTGCGCGGCCGGGCCCACAGCGCCTTCATCGAGTTGAGGGTGTCGACCTGCCGGGTGGTGGCGCCGTCGGCGTCGGTGCGCTCGCTCGCCATCCGGATCGGCCAGCGGATGAAGTCCGAGTACTGCTTGACGATCTGGCGGATCTTCCAGTCCGCCAGGTAGTCGGCCAGGCCGTCCTCACCGTCGGCGGGCTTGAGGTGCAGCGTGACCGAGGTGCCCACGGGCAGGCCGTCGACGGCCTGGATCTCGTAGGTGCCCTCGCCGTCGGACTCCCACTGGGTGCCGGCTTCGGTACCGGCCCGGCGGGTGCGCAGGGTGACCCGGTCGGCGACCATGAACGCCGAGTAGAAGCCGACGCCGAACTGCCCGATCAGGCTCTGCGCCGCGGCGGCGTCCTCGGTCTCCTTGATCTTCTCCAGCAGGCCGGCCGTGCCGGACTTGGCGATGGTGCCGATCAGCTCCACGATGTCCTCGCGGCTCATCCCGATCCCGTTGTCGCGGACGGTCAGCGTCCGCGCCTCGGGGTCGGTCTCCAGGGTGATGTGGAGGTCGGAGGTGTCGGCGTCGAGGCCGGAGTCGATCAGTGATTCCAGCCGCAGCTTGTCCAGGGCGTCGGAGGCGTTCGAGATCAGCTCGCGCAGGAAGATGTCCTTGTTCGAGTAGATCGAGTGAATCACCAACCGGAGCAACTGGCGCGTCTCGGCCTGGAATTCCAGCGTCTCGACAGTGCTACCCACTCGGGGGGCTCCTCTCTGGGGCGGTGCGTGAGCAACGGACGCGGAGGGACGCCGGGCGGCCCCCTCCGCCTTCGCATGATAGGCGGCCGCGCGACCCCGTGGGCGTTACATCTTGACATCGGATGTAACAATGTCACGCGCCCGTGGAGCACCTCCCCGGACCCCCGTGGAGCACCCATGGAGCACAGAGCACGGAGCACCGCATGCACCCCTTCCTCGACCACCCCGGGCCGCTCGCCTTCGCCCACCGGGGCGGCGACCTCGGCCGCCCGGAGAACTCGCTCGCCGCCTTCGAGGCCGCCGTCGCGCTCGGCTACCGCTACCTGGAAACGGACGTGCACACCACCGCCGACGGCGTGCTGGTGGCGTTCCACGACCACCGGCTCGACCGGGTCACCGACCGCACCGGGGCGGTGGCCGAGCTGCCCTGGCGGACCGTCCGGCAGGCCCGGATCGGCGGCACCGAGCCGGTCCCGCTGCTGGAGGACCTGCTCGACGCGTTCCCCGGCGCCCGGTTCAACATCGACGTCAAGGCGGCGCCGGCCGTCGGGCCGCTGGTCGAGGCCGTCCGCCGGACCGGGGCCTGGGACCGGGTCTGCGTCGGCGGCTTCTCCGACACCCGGCTCGCCGCCGTGCGCGCCGCCGCCGGGCCCCGGCTGGCCACCTCGCTCGGCCCCCGCGAGGTCGCCCGGCTGCGGCTGCGCTCGCTGGCCGGCCCGCTGGCCCGCGGCGGCACGGCGCCGTGGGCCGGCCTCTGCGCCCAGGTGCCCGAACGGCACCGGGGCCTACGGGTGGTGGACCGGGCCTTCGTGCGCGCCGCGCACCGCCTCGGCCTGCAGGTCCACGTCTGGACCGTGGACGACGCCGCACGCATCCGCGCTCTGCTCGACCTGGGGGTGGATGGCATCATGGCCGATCGCGTCGACGTCCTGCGGGACGTCCTCCGCGAGCGCGGCTGCTGGACCGGCGGCGGCGACGGCTCCAGCACGGGGATGGGAACAGCATGAGCACCACGACCGACCGGCCGGACCATCCGGCGACCGCCACCGAGGACGACCGCCGGGCGCTGCGCCGGATACAGGTGGGGTGGTACGTCAACGACTGGGCCAACGCGGCCTTCTCCGCCACCGTCCTGACGGTGTTCCTGGGGCCGTACCTGACCTCGGTCGCCAAGGCGGCCGCCGACGCCGACGGGAACGTCCACCCCCTCGGCCTGTCGGTCCGGGCCGGCTCCTACTTCCCCTACACGGTCTCCTTCTCCGTGCTGCTCTCGGTCGGCGCGATGCTGCTGGCCGGGACGGTCGCCGACCGCACCGGGCGGCACAAGGAGCTGATGTGCGGCTTCGCCTACCTCGGCGCGACCGCCACCATGGGCATGTTCTTCCTCGGCGGCGACCGCTACCTGCTCGGCGGCGCCCTGCTGGTGGTCGCCAACCTCGCGTACGCGGTGTCGGTCGCGCTCTCCTACGCCTACCTGCCCGGCCTGGCCGCGCCCGACGAGCGCGACGCGGTGTCCTCCAAGGGCTGGGCGTACGGCTACGCGGGCGGCGGGCTGCTGCTCATCGCCAACCTGGCGCTGTTCCAGGGCCATGACGCCTTCGGCCTCACCGAGGGCACCGCCGTGCGGATCTGCCTGGCCTCGGCGGGTCTGTGGTGGGCGCTGTTCACCGTCGTGCCGATGCTCCGGCTGCCGTCCCGGGCCGGGGTGCTCCCCGGTCGCGCCGCCGCGCCGGTCAGGGACGAGCCGGCCGCCGGCAGCCTGCGGGAACTCGGCCGCACCGTGCGCGGCATGCGGCGCCACCCGCTCACCCTGCTCTACCTGGCCGCCTTCCTCTGCTACAACGACGGCATCCAGACCGTCGTCTCGCAGGCCTCCCTCTACGGCAGCGAGGAACTGGGCATGGACCAGACCTCGCTGGTCACCGCCGTGCTGCTGGTGCAGGTGGTGGCGATCGGCGGCGCGCTGCTGCTCGGCCGCATCGCCCACCGGTACGGCGCCAAGCGGACCATCCTGGGCTCGCTGCTCGGCTGGGTGGTCACCCTCGCGCTCGGGTACTTCATGCCGGCCCACCAGCCGGCCTGGTTCTACGCCCTGGCCTGCATGATCGGCCTGGTGCTCGGCGGCAGCCAGGCGCTGTCCCGCTCGCTGTTCTCCCACCTGATCCCGCCCGGCAAGGAGGCCGAGTACTTCAGCGTCTACAAGGTCAGCGACCGCGGCACCAGCTGGATGGGGCCGCTGGTCTTCGGCCTGGCCTACCAGGTCACCGGCAGCTACCGCTCGGCGATCGTCTCGCTGCTGGTGTTCTTCGTCATCGGCTTCGCCGTGCTGCTGAAGGTCCCGGTGCGGCGGGCGATCGAGGCCGTCGGCAACCCGGTGCCCGAGCGGCTGTGAGGGACCGGGGCCCGGTCAGACGTCCTCGGCCGGCTTCCAGCCGAGGGCGGGGGCGAGGTTGGTGGCGATGTCGGTGAGGATCTGCACGTAGTCCTCGTGCCCGAAGGTGAACGGTAGCGCGAAGACCACCTCGTCGACCTCCCGGAACCCGGCGTGGGCGTACAGCTGTTCGGCGATCTCGGCGGAGCTGCCGATCAGGTCGCGGGCGTACATCACCCGCGCCGGGCCCTGCGGGGCGGCGGTGCGCGCCGTACGGCCGCGGACGTACGCGTGGTAGCGCGCCCGCTGCTCGGCGGTGGCGCTGTCGGTCGGGATCACCACCAGGCCCTGCGAGACCCGGGCCCGTGCGCCCAGCGGGTGGCGCTCGCGGAAGGCGGCGATGTGCGAGCGCTGGATCTCGGCGAAGTCCTCGGACTCCTCCGCCCGCACCACGTTGCTGGTGAGCAGGCCGAGCCCGCGCTCACCGGCCCAGCGGGCGGAGCGCAGGCTCCCGCCGCCGTAGCGCAGGCGCTCCGCCAGGCCCGGCGAGACCGGCTGCACCCGGTCCGAGTACACCTCGATGCCCTCGACCCCGCTGAAGTCGGTGGCCGGATCGCCGCGCAGGAAGCCCAGCAGCCGGTCCACCCGCCGGTAGCCGAAGTCCTCGGCGTCGGCGGTGTCCGGGTAGAGCGCGCGGGACACCTGCTCCCAGTGGCCGGGGCGGCCCACGCTCACGCCCGGGTCGAGCCGGCCGCCGGAGAGCAGGTCGACGGTGGCGAGGTCCTCGGCCAGCCGCAGCGGGTTCTCCCAGCCGACCGGGATCACCGCCGTGCCCAGCCGGATCCGGCTGGTGCGCTGGGTGGCCGCCGCCAGCACGGCGACCGGGGAGGAGATGCCGTGCTGCAGGTGGCGGTGGCGCACCCAGGCGCTGTCGAAGCCCAGCCGCTCGCCGAGTTCGACGAGCCGCAGCGTCGACTCGTGGCCGGCGCCCGGGTCGGCCGGGTCGAACAGCCCGATGGTCAGGAATCCCAGCGTGCGCAGGGGCTGCGTGTGCGACGGCACCGGTCGTCCTCTTTCCTCGGTTCCCGCCCGGCGGGCGGACGGCCGGGCGTGCCGTCCACCGTCACACACCGGCCGGGGCCGCTCAAGGGCCGCCGGAGGATCGCCACGGGGCGCAACATCCGTGTCACACCCCCGCAGCGGTTCCCGGCGGCCCGGGCTCCCGTCAGCCGCGGGAGAGCAGCTCCAGGGTGTCGATGACCCGGTTGGAGAAGCCCCACTCGTTGTCGTACCAGGCGACCACCTTGACGTGCTTGCCGTCGACCCGGGTGAGGGCCGCGTCGAAGATGGACGAGGCGGGCTCGCCGGTGATGTCGCCGGAGACCAGCGGCTCGTCGGCGTAGTCGAGGATGCCCTTCAGCGGGCCGTCGGCGGCGGCGCGGTAGGCGGCGAGCACCTGCTCGCGGGTGACCTCACGGGCGACGGTGGTGTTCAGCTCGACGATCGAGCCGACCGGCACCGGGACCCGGATGGAGTCGCCGGAGAGCCTGCCGTCGAGGTTCGGCAGGACCAGGCCGATCGCCTTGGCGGCGCCGGTGGTGGTCGGCACGATGTTGACGCCGGCGGCGCGGGCACGGCGCAGGTCGCGGTGCGGGCCGTCCTGGAGGTTCTGCTCCTGGGTGTAGGCGTGCACGGTGGTCATGAAGCCGTGCTCGATGCCGGCCAGTTCGTCCAGCACGGCGGCGAGCGGGGCCAGCGCGTTGGTGGTGCAGGAGGCGTTCGAGACGATCACGTGCGAGGCCGGGTCGTAGGCGTCGGTGTTGACGCCGTAGGCCAGGGTGACGTCCGCGCCGTCGGAGGGGGCGCTCACCAGCACCTTGCGGGCGCCCGCCGTGAGGTGGGCGCGGGCGGCCTCGGCGGAGGTGAACCGGCCGGTGGCCTCCAGGACGAGGTCGACGCCGAGCTCCGCCCAGGGCAGCTTCCCGGGGTCGCGCTCGGCGAGCACCTTGATCCGGCGGCCGTCCACGACGAGCTCGTCCCCCTCGACCCGCACCGGGTGGCGGAAGCGGCCGAGCGAGCTGTCGAAGCGGAGCAGGTGGGCGAGCGAGTCGACGGGGGCGAGGTCGTTGACGGCGACGACCTCCAGCTCGCTGCCGCGCTCCACCAGGGCGCGCAGGCTGTTGCGACCGATGCGGCCGAAGCCGTTGATGGCGATGCGGGTCATGAGGGCTCCCTGGGTCGGGCGGGGCGGTCCGGATGGTCCGGGCGGTCCGTTCGTTCGATGACTGTTCAATCATCGGACCGTCCGCACGCGCCGGACAGGGGCTGGATCGACATGGTGCGCAAGGATCCCGCCAGCATCCCTGCCATCGGTCGCAAGGATCCCGCCACGCCCCGGCGGAGGGCCGCCGTCAGTCCTCGGCGCGGGCCGCGAAGGTGTGGCGGTACTCGGTGGGCGAGGTGCCGAGGACGCGGTGGAAGTGCAGCCGCAGGTTCGCCCCCGTGCCGAGGCCGGCCCGGTCGGCGATCTGCTCCACCCCCAGGTCGGTGCGCTCCAGCAGCTCGCGCGCGAGGTCCACCCGGGCCCGCAGCACCCATTGCATCGGCGTGTAGCCGGTGTCCTCCACGAACCGCCGCGAGAAGGTCCGCGCGGAGACCCGGGCGTGCCGGGCGAGCCCCTCCAGCGTCAGCTGCCCGGCCAGGTGCTCCAGCGCCCACGCGCGGGTGTCGGCGAACAGGTCGCCCAGCGGCTCGGGCACGCTGCGCGGCACGTACTGGGCCTGGCCGCCGCTGCGGTAGGGGGCGGCCACCAGCCGGCGCGCCACGTGGTTGGACAGGCCCACCCCGTGGTCGCGCCGCACCAGGTGCAGGCAGAGGTCGATGCCGGAGGCCGCGCCGGCCGAGGTGAGCACGGCGCCCTCGTCGACGAACAGCACGTTCTCGTCGACCCGGATCCGCGGGTGGCGCTCCGCCAGGACCTTGGCGTAGTGCCAGTGGGTGGTGGCCCGCCTGCCGTCGAGCAGCCCGGTGGCCGCCAGCGCGAACGCCCCGGTGGAGATCGCGGCCAGCCGGGCGCCCCGCCGGTGGGCGGCCACCAGCGCCTCCACGACGGCCGCCGGGGGCTCGGTGGTGGCCGGGTCGCGGTAGCCGGGCACGAAGACGGTGTCGGCGTGCTCGACCGCCTCCAGCCCCTCGGCCACGTGGTAGGAGAGGCCGTCGCCGCCCCTCACCAGCCCGGGCGCCGGACCGCAGACCCGCACCGTGTAGGGCATGCTCGGCCGGCTGGAGAACACCTGGGCGGGGATGCCCACGTCCAGCGGCTTCGCCCCCTCCAGGACCAGCACGGCCACCTGGTGCTTCCTGCGGCCCATCGGACCTCCTCCGCTCCCCGCGGTGCCGGCGGGCGCCGCGGCACGCCCCGGCCGGTCCGACACCGGCCGCAAGCATCCTGCCACCGGCACCCGGAGGAGCCCGGGCCCGGGCCTACGCCCCCGCGGCGGCGGGCCGGGCCGGGCGCGGGGCCAGGCCGGCGAGGGCCTCGCTCTTCACCAGCCAGGCCACGCCGAAGGCGAGCACGGCGACCGCCTCGCCCAGGTAGGGCACGGTCAGCGGCCAGTCCCGGGCCAGGTGGAGCACCCCGGCCACCGCGACCGCCCCGATGCCCGCCACGATCACCCAGCCGCAGACCAGGTAGACGAGGTCACGCGCCGGGCGCCGCCCGCCCTCGGCCGGGGAGTCCGCGAACAGCCGCAGGCAGAAGTGGGCGAGCACGCCGAACAGCCCGGCGGCGAAGGCGAGGTGGAGCATCCCGACGGCCGTCTGGGCGCCGCTGGGGTGCGCCGTGACGGAGTCGGGCGGCTCGGTCGGGAAGAGGGCCACCCCGATCGCCAGGACCCCGGCCACCGAGCTCAGCCGGTCCTCCCGGCGGTCGTGGCGGTAGCAGATCAGGAAGACGCCGATGGCGCACAGACCGCCGACGAAGACATTGCGCATCGAGGTGTAGTAGGACGCGCTCATCGAGCTGAGCAGGGCGATCCGGGCGGAGGTGAGGCTGTTGCCGACGGGCAGCGCGATCGGCAGCAGGGAGCCGAGCAGCCCGACCCCCAGGCGCAGACGGCGCACGGTGCGCGCGTCCTGGGCCTGGGGTGCGGCGGGGGGACGGACGGCGTCGGGGGTTCGGGGCATGACGAGGCCTCCTTCGACGAGCTGAGGCTGTCGCGCCGCGGCCGGGAACGGCGGTCGCGGTCGCGGCAGGGTGATACCCGTCCCGCACCGCCGGGGAACCCCCGCGGCCAGCTGTTCTGACGGAACGTCACCGTATCGTCACCCTCGACGCCCGGTCAGTCGACCGGCCGCAACAGCTCGTCGATGCGCTGGGCCCGGCGCAGCGGCGTGAACCGCACCTCCCCGGCGGCGTCCACGGTGAACCCGTGCACGGCCGGCTCGGGCAGGCTGTTGTACTGGAAGTGGGTCGTCGCGTAGTACGCGCCGGTGTCGAGCAGCGCGACCAGGTCGCCCGGCTCCAGCGGCGGCAGCGCCCGGCCCCTGGCCAGCAGGTCACCGGCGAAGCAGCAGGGCCCGGCGACGTCCTGCACCACCGGTGCGCCGTCCTTGGCGGCGCCCGAGGGGTGGTGCGCGGTGATCCGCAGCGGCCAGGCGTCCGGCATGAACACCGTGCGGGTGGCGACCTGGGCGCCCGCGTGGGTGACGGCGATCCGGCGTCCCCCGGACTCCTTGGTGTACTCGACGTACGCGGCGGTGAAGCCGTTCTTGGCGAGCAGCGAGCGGCCGAACTCGGTGACCAGCCGGTACCGGCCGTCGAACAGCTCCGGGACGTGCGCGCGCAGCCGGTCCACGTAGTCGGCGAAGCCGGGCGTGGTGGTGTCGTCGGCGAAGTTGACGGGCAGTCCGCCGCCGAGGTCGATGCCCGTCACCCGGCGGCGGCCCAGCTCGGCGTTGACCCGCTCGGCGAAGCCGACGGCCTGGGCAACGCCCTCGGCCAGGAGGTCCAGCGGGCAGCCCTGCGAGCCGACGTGCACATGGATCCAGGTGAGCCAGGGACGCGCGCGGAAGGCCTCCACGAGCCGCTCGGCGTTCCCCGCGTCGGCCAGGGTGATGCCGAACTTGGAGGTCGCGGTGGCGGTGCTCATCGCGCCGATCGTCCCGGCGCCGACCTGCGGGTTGACCCGCACGCCGATCCGGGAGGCGGAGGCGCCGGCCCGCAGCAGGTCGTCGACCCGGCCGAGCTCCTGCCAGTTGTCGATGTTGACGGCGGCGCCCAGCTCCAGGGCCCGGAGCAGCTCCCGGCGGGTCTTGGCGGGCGAGTCGAAGACGATCCGCCCGGGGTCGAAGCCGGCCGCGAGGGCCTGGGCGAACTCGCCGGGGCCGGCGACCTCGCAGCCCATGCCGAGCCCGCGCAGCCGGGCCAGCAGCGGGACCAGGCAGTTCGCCTTGGCCGCGAAGGTGTGCAGCACCTCGACCCCGGGCGGGAAGGCGCCGTGCAGCTCGGCGACGCTCGCGGCCACGCCGTCGAGGTCGACGAAGGCGGCGAGCAGCGCGTCCTGCGGGTCGAGCAGCCGGTGGCGCACGGCCTCGCGCAGGACGCGTTCGCGGCGGGCGGCGGGCTGGGGAAGGGTCATGGTGTCGCGCTCCACGGGCTCGTCGGGCGGCCGGGCGGCCGGGCGGGCGCCCGGAGCGGGGAACGCGGTGCCCCGGGCGTGGCACCAGGCTGCCGGGCGGACGGCGGCCGTGTCTTCGTCCCACGGCGCGGCCTTCCGGGGACGGCCGCCCGTCACCCGGCCGGACGGCGCCGCCGGAGCGGGCGGGATCCGGCGGGGTCACCGGGCAGCCGGTGCCCGGTCAGGACGGGCGGGGGGCGTCCAGGGCCGGGAGCAGGTGCTCCTCCTCGTAGGCGAAGTGCTCCTCCAGGCCGTCGGTCACGCGGTCGAGTTCCGCCGCGAGTGCGGCGAGGTCGTCGTGCTCCGCCGCGAGGAGCCGCTCCAGGCGGGCGAGCGCCCGCTCGACCACCCGGTGTTCCTCGCGCAGCCGGGCGATGGCCGGGGCCAGGTGCGGGAAGTGCTGCTCGAAGGCGGTGAAGGAGCCGTCCTCGCGGGTGTGGTGGAGTTGCAGGCCGTAGCAGACCGCGAGGCAGCGGCCGTGGAGTTGGCGGACGAGGTCGGGGGCCGGGCGGGCGGCGGGCGCGCCGTTCGCGGCGGCCTCGACGGCGGCGCGGACCTCGGCGATCCGGGCCCGCAGGTCGTCGTGGTGGGCGGCCAGCTGACGGCCGATCATCCGGTTGCGCTCGCTGTCGGCGGAGAGGTCCAGCGGGTACAGGGCGACCACGGGGATGACCCGCGCGGTCTTCTCCTGGTAGGTACGGAAGGCCGGGTTCGCCCGGCACTGCCGCTCGTAGAGCCGGTCGCGCTCCGCGCCCTCCAGGACGACGGCGCGGGTGGCGAGGGGCTTGACGTGCCCGTCGTCGGTGCCGGTCTCCAGGGTGACCTGCGGCGAGGCCACCAGGTTGTGGTACCAGTCGGGGTGCTCCGGGCCGCCGCCGTTGGAGGCGAACACCACGTACCGGCCGCCGTCGGGCAGGTGGACCACCGGGGTGGTGTGCGGCTTGCCGGTGCGGCGGCCCGCGGTGGTGAGGAGCACCATCGGGACGCCCTCGAACACCCCTCCCACCCGGCCGTTGTTCTCCCGGAACTCCTTGATGATCCGTTCGTTCCCGCTCATGCGGACACCCCCATCGTTTGCTTTGAAAGCAAAGGCAAACTAACGGGGGCCGCCGACGCCCGTCAACTCCCCTCCCCCGCACGGGACCGGACGCCGCCCCGGTCCTGCGCGTCGAACCGGGCCAGGGCGCCTGCGGCCGGGGCGAGGGCGCGGTGGAGGGCGTCGCGGGTCCCGTCGGACAGGCCGCCGAGGGCCTCGGCGAGCTCGTCGGTGACGTCCTGGGCGATCTCCCCGGCGACGGCGGCGGGCGGGGTGCGGGGGCCGAGCTTGCTGACGGCGGCGGCCGCGCGGGCCGGGGTGAGCAGGGCGGCGGCCTGGACCAGGAGCCAGGCGGGGACGCCGGCCGCGCCGTCCGGCGGCGGCAGGTAGGGGCGGGCGCCGTCGTAGCGCTCGTCCTCGGCGAAGGCGGGCTGCTTGACCTTCCGCAGCGGTCGCGGCCCGGCCTCGGGCGGCCAGGGGCCGGCCGGTTTGAGGACGTAGCCCTCGGCCAGGTTGCCGGGCAGCGCGGGCAGCCCGAGCAGGGCCGGGACGCGGGTGGGGAAGGCGGCCGGCAGCTCCTGGAGCGCGGTCAGGGCGCCGTGGCCGAGGGCGGGCACGCAGACGAGCCCGGCGGCGGCCGCGGCCTCCCGCAGGGTGCGGTCGGCGAGCCAGCGGCGTCCGGCGGCGGTCCCGACGGTGGCGTCGAACGGCAGCCAGTGCAGGCCCGGGGCGTACCAGACGCCGGTCTGCACCGGCTGGACCCCGTCGGCGGCGGCCACCTCGGGGTGCGGGTAGCCGCCGCCGGCGAGTTCGCCGTAGACGGTCACCACCGCGGCGGGGTCCGAGGCCTCGCGCACCGCCGCGGCGAAGCGGGCCGCCGCCACCGCCAGGGCCGGCCAGATCCGGCTGACCCCGAAGAAGTCGTCGAGCCCGTCGTCGCCGAGCAGCTCGCGCCGCTTCGCGGGCCGCACGCCCGACCGGTCGCAGACCACGGCGAAGTGCGCCCCGTGCACCTTCTCCACCGCGACCCAGGCGCGGGCGCCGGAGGCCGCGACGCCTCCGCGCGCCGGGATCTTGGGGTAGGGCTGCAGGGCACGGTCGACGGTCATGCCACGGATCATCACCGGCCCGCCGCCGCCCGCGCAACGGGATTGCGGCGGGCCGGCCGGCCGTGCGGCGGGCGGCGGGCGGCCGCCGGCGGGCAGAACGGGGCGGTCAGGTCATCCGGCCACCCTGGCGAGGTCCAGGAAGAGCGCCGCCGACCAGCCGAAGCCGGAGGTCGCACGGGCCGCGCGGGCACCGGTCAGCGGGTTCCAGTACTCGTAGAGGCCGCCCGCGTCCCGGACCATGGCGAGGGTCCGTTCGCGCAGCTCGGCGGCGGTGTCCGGGAAGCCCGAGCGCTCCAGGCCCTCGGCGAGCAGGTAGTTGACGTTGAGCCACACCGGCCCGCGCCACATCGCCTCGGGGTCGAAGGCCGGATCGTCGAAGGCCACGGTCGGCACCGGCCGCTCGCCCCAGTAGGCGGGCGAGCGCAGGGTCCGCTCCAGGGCGGCGGCGATCCCGGCCGGCAGCCGGCCGGTGAACAGGGGCATCAGGTCGAGCGCGGTGCGCACCGGCACCGGCGCGCCCGCCGACAGGGTGGTGAAGCGGGTGCCGTCCCAGCGCCGCTCCACCAGCAGGCGGGCGTGGGCGGCGGCGCGCTCGCGCCAGCGGGCGGCCTCGGCCGGGCGGCCGAGGGCTCCGGCGATGTCGGCCAGCCGGTCGGCCTCCAGCACCAGGTAGGAGTTGAGGTCGGGCGGCTCCGCGCGCGGCCCGTAGTCCCAGACCGGGCTGTCGTCCAGGCCGGAGGAGTAGGGGTGCAGGTACTCCGGCAGGCCGTCGCCGTCCGGGTCGGAGGCGGCGAACCACCAGGCGTGGGCGCGCACCAGCCGGGGGTAGACGGCGGCGAGGAAGGGGACGTCCGGGTCGGTCTCGTGGACCTTCCAGACGGCCCAGGCGGCGAGGGGCGGTTTGGTGACCGGGACCGGCGCGCGTTCGGGGCGCGCGCCGTTGGCGCTGCCGACGTGCTCGGCGAGCCTGGCGTGGTCGGCGCGCGGCAGGTCCGTGGTGTCGGCCAGCACGCCGTGCTCGTGCACCACGTCGGGGAGCCGGCCGTCGGGCAGCTGGTGGTCCAGGAAGAGCAGGATCTGGTCGCGGGCGAGCGCCGGGTCGCCGTGGCGCAGCGCGACGGCGTGGAACAGGGCGTCCCAGTTCCAGACACCGACATAGCCGTACTTGGACGGGACGAGGCCCTCGCGCCCGGCGATCGGCAGCAGATTGACGGCCAGCGTCCACCAGGCCGTGCGGGCGCGTTCGGCGAGGTCGGGGCGGACGGCCGGCATCCGGGCGAACCAGTCGCTCCAGCGGGCCTCGGCGGCGGCGCGCACGGGCGGGGCCGACCACTCCCCCGGCGGGCCGGCCAGCACGTGGCAGCCGTCCAGCGCGAGGGTGCGCGCGGTGCCGTCCGGCAGCCGCCAGGACGCCCGCGCGCCGTGCCCGGCGAGCACCAGGGTGTCCGGGGCGGCGAACAGCAGCGACGCGCCCCCGGCGAAGGCGACCTCGACGGGCGTGGCCGCCACGACCGGCAGCGGGCGCCCGTCGGCGTCGTGCAGCAGGAGTCCGGTGAGTTCGGTGGTGGCGGACAGCGGGGTCTCGTACGCAGCCCGGGCGACCCGCAGGCCGTCGGCCGGGGCGGGGCCGGCGGTGACCAGCAGGTGCGCACCGCGTTCGGTGAACGGCCGCTCCACGAGGTCGAGTCCGAAGCCGAACGAAGGGGACGGGGACATCAGCGCCCTCCCAGGCCCGAGGAGGCCATGCTGTTGAGGATCTTGCGCTGCCCGATCAGGAAGGCGATCAGCATCGGCACCACCGTCATCGCGGACAGCGCCGCGGTGAGGCCGTAGTCGATGCCGCCGCGCTGGGAGTTGAAGGAGTCGAGCA
Source organism: Kitasatospora sp. NPDC015120 (assembly GCF_043080305.1). NCBI lineage: Bacteria > Bacillati > Actinomycetota > Actinomycetes > Kitasatosporales > Streptomycetaceae > Kitasatospora > Kitasatospora sp. NPDC015120. The sequence goes on from NZ_JBIBVJ010000021.1 coordinate 22,883, forward strand.
GCAGGGGGACGGTGAACAGCTCCGAGGTGTTGAGGAACACCAGCGGGAAGAAGTAGCTGTTCCAGCTGGCCAGGAAGACGATGATGCCGAGCGTCCACAGGCCGGGCCGGATGTTGGGCAGCACGATCCGCCAGAAGATCGTCCAGCGGCCGGCGCCGTCGATCCGGGCCGCCTCCTCCAGTTCCACCGGGACGGCCCGGATGAACTGGCGCAGCAGGAACACCGCGAAGGGGTTGGCGACGGCGGGCAGGATCAGCGCCAGGTGGGAGTCGATCAACTGGAGCTTGGCCAGCATGATGTACAGCGGCACGATGGTGACCTGCGCCGGGACCATCTGGGTGGCCAGGAAGAGGCCGAACAGCGGCCCGGAGCCGCGGAACGGGATGCGGGCGAAGGCGTAGGCGGCCATCGCTCCGGTGAGCAGGGTGGCGGCGACGGTGATCGCCGCGATGTACATGCTGTTCCAGTAGGCCCGCCCGATCGGCACCTCGCGCAGCACGTCGGGGTAGTTCTTCGCGCGCCAGGGCGAGGGCAGCCAGGACAGCGGCTCGTTGATCATCTGGCTGACGCCCTTGAAGGAGGTCAGCACCATCCAGACGAACGGGAACAGCATCAGCAGGCCGCCGAGGACGAGCGCGGTGTGCAGGAGGAGCTGCCGGGGGGCGGTGGAGTGGCGGACGGTCATGGCGGCGCCTCAGGACTCGTAGTGGACGAGGCGCTTCTGCGCCTGGAACTGGACCGCGGTCACGATGAGGGTGAGCAGCAGCAGGAGCAGCGCGGCGGCGCTGGAGAGGCCGAAGTGGAACTCCCGGAAGCCCTGTTGGTACACCTTGTAGACGATGGTCTGGGCCCCCTCGTTGTGGTCCGGGTTGACCAGTACGTAGACGAGGTCGAAGGCCTGGAACGAGCTGATCACCGAGACGACCACGGTGAAGAAGACGGTGGGCGACAGCAGCGGCAGGGTGACCGAGCGCAGGGTCTGCCACGGTCCGGCGCCGTCGATCCGGGCGGCCTCCAGCAGGTTGGCCGGGACGGTGGCCAGGCCCGCCAGGAAGATCACCACGTTCAGCCCCAGCGAGGACCAGATGGTCACCACCGCCACGGCGACCACCACCCAGTCCGGGTCGGCCAGCCAGTCCGGCAGGGTGATGCCGAACAGGTCGTGGACGGTGCCGTTGAGGATGCCGTCCGCGCCGCCGCCGAGGATCATCTGCCAGATCACCGAGACCGCGACCGAGCTGGTGACGACGGGCAGGAAGTAGACGACCCGGTAGGCGGTGCGGCCGCGCACGCCGTGCAGGGCGAGCGCGATCAGCAGGGCGAGGGCCAGGCCGCCGGGCACGGTGATCAGGCCGATCTTGAGGGTGTTCCACACCGCGCGGCCGAACTCGGGGTCGGTCAGCTGGGTGCGGAAGTTGTCCAGGCCGACCCAGGTGGCGTCGCCGAGGCCGTCCCAGCGCATGAAGGACAGCACGACGGCGAAGCCGAGCGGGCCGACCAGGAAGACCAGCAGCCCGAGCAGTTGGGGGGCGAGGAAGACCAGCGCCCAGCGGCGGTCGCGGCGGCGCCAGAGCGGCTCGCGGCCGCCCTGCGCGGCGGGGGCGGCGGGGGCGGGCCCGGCGGCGGAGCGCTTGCGCCGCCGGGCCGCCGCCTGGGTCACGGCGCTCACCCCTGCTTGCCCTTCATGCCGTCGACCAGGGTCTGGAGCTGGGTCATGCCCTCGTCGAAGCCGACCTTGCCCTCCCAGATCTTCATCAGCTGGTCGTTGATGGCCTTGGTCAGGCCGGGGACGGCGACCTCGTCCGGGTAGTTGGCGAAGCCCCGGTCGCGCACGTCGAGGAAGGTCCTGGCGTGCGGCGGGTAGGAGCCGTCGGTGACCAGGTTCTCGGCGCCGCGGACGGAGGGGACGGCGCTGCCGCCCTTGAGCCGCAGCTGCTGGCCCTCCTTGCTGACGAACTCGGTCAGGAAGGCGAAGGCCTCCTTCTGGTGCTTGCTGTCCTTGTTGATCGTCAGGTACGAGGCGGCGACGGCGCCCGGGATCGGCTGCCCGGACTCGGAGGGGAACGGCACGATGTCGTAGCCCTCGCGGTCGCCGCCCTTGTCGATGCCCTCGATCACCCAGCGGCCGCCGGCGTAGAAGCCGGCCTTGTGCTTGATGAACTGGGTCGCCGCGCCGTTGCCCTCGGGCAGCAGGTCGGCGGAGGCGAAGGTCTTGTCCCGGTAGCCGTCGGCGAGGGTCTTCAGCGCCTGGCGGGTCTTCGGGTCGGTGGTCGCGACGAACTTCCCGCCGTCCCAGACCTTGCCGCCGAAGCCGTTGACCATGCTGTAGTTGGCGCCGTACCAGTTCCAGAAGATCGTCCCGATCCGGTCGGCCGCCTTGAGCTTGGCGTTCATCTCCTGGAACGCGGCCATGGTCCACCGGCCGGCCTCGTTGAGCGCGGCCGGGTCCTCGGTGATGCCGGCGGCGGCGAGCGCCTTCTTGTCGAACCAGAGGACCTCGGGGTTGGTGTCGTTGGGGACGCCGTAGGTGACGCCGTCCTTCTTGGCGCCGCCGTAGATGCCCTCGAAGAAGTCGGCCGGCTTGCTGTGGCTGTCCGGTCCGGCGAGCCGTTCGTCCAGCGGGGCGAGCACGCCGTCGGAGACGAGCTTGCCGATGTAGTCGTCGCCGACGTAGAGGACGTCGGGGGCGGTCCTGGAGGTGAGCTGGGTCAGCAGCTTGGGGTGGTAGTCCTCGTAGGAGGCGACCTGCTCCAGCTTGAGGGTGATGTCCGGGTGTTTCCTGGCGAACTCGTCGGTGAAGGCCTTGAAGACCGCCGTGTCCTCGGCCGAGCCCCAGGTCGACCAGCGGAGGGTGACCTTGCCGCCGTCGGCCGTGCCGCCGCCGGCGCCGCTGGTGCCGCTGCACGCGGTGACGGTGGCGGCCAGCGCGGTCGCGGCGGCGACGGCTGTCCTTCTGGTGAGAGCGGACATCGGATGCCTCCTGGGCTTTCGTGAGGGTGGGGGTGGGGGTGAGGGTGTGCGCGAGGGTGGAGGGGGCGGGGACGGGCAGGTGCGGGGGACGGGGAGGTGCGGGGGTCAGGCGAGGCCGCCGCCGTCGACGACGAGGGCGGAGCCGGTCATGTAGCTGCTGGCGTCGCCGGCCAGGAACAGCACGGCGGCGGCGATCTCCTCCGGCGAGCCGGCCCGGCCCATCGGCCGGTCGGCGGCGTCCTTCTCGAAGGCCGCCCACTCCTCCTGGAGCTGGCGCGCCTCGTCGCGGAGCATCGGCGTCATGGTGTCGCCCGGGTTGACCGAGTTGACCCGGATCCCGGCGGCGGCGTGGTCGATCGCCAGGGCGCGCGTCATGTTGACCACCGCCGCCTTGGAGGCGCAGTAGGAGAGCGCGTTGGCGCCGCCCTTCAACCCCCAGCCGGAACCGGTGTTGATGATCGAGCCGCCCTGCGTCATCGCCGGGACGGCGAAGCGGCACATCAGGTAGACCGAGCGGACGTTGACCGCCATCACCCGGTCCCACTCGTCGGCGGAGATCTCCAGTGCCGTCCGACGGCGGATGATGCCGGCGTTGTTGAACAGCACGTGCAGGGCGCCGTAGGTCTCCACGGCGACGGTGACGATCCGTTCGCAGTCGGTCTCGGAGGCGACGTCGGCGCGCACCGCCACCGCCCGGCCGCCCGCCGCCTCGATCTCGCGGACGACCTCCCCGGCGTCCGCGAGGTCGGCGACGACCACGGCGGCGCCCTCGGCGGCGAACAGCCTGGCGGTGGCCCGGCCGATGCCGGAGGCACCGCCGGTGACGATGGCGACCTTGCCGCGCAGGGTGTGCTGGGAGGGGGTGGGGTTGTTCATGGGAGCTCCTCGCTCGCGGACTGGATGCGGTACAGCACGGATTCACGGTGTCCGGTGATCACCCGGACGTGGCCGGCGAGCGCGGCGTCGGCCACCGGGTCGCCGCTGTCGGCCAGCAGCGGCCGCCCGCCGAGCGCGGCGAGCTTCTGCTGGGTGGCGAGCACGACGATCCCGGCGAGCGCGTCCAGCACCCGGGGGCTGAACTGCTGGTTGCCGCGCCCGATCACGAAGCCCTGGCCGCCGATCACCGACAGCACGCCGTACGTCACCTGTGACATGGCAAGGGTGAGCAGCCGCTGCTCCGTGACGTCGCGGGCGAGCACGGCGCCGTCCCGCACGACGTCCACGCCCAGCGGCGTCAGCTCCAGGCCGAGCGCCCGCCCGACGGCGAGGGTGGTCGCGCCGGGCCCGAGCGCGTATGCGGTGCCCGGCCGCATGGCCGCCACCACCGCGCGGGCGATCGACTCCGCCGAGCCCGGCGGCGCCGCCGAGGAGCCGGTCTTGCGCCCGCTCAGCCGGACCCGCCCGGCCGGCACCCGCAGCGTCCCGTACAGCCGGGCGCCGACGCCGCCCGCACGGTGGGCCTCCTCGTCGAGGTCGACGACCTCCGCCTGCGCGGTCCGCCCGTCGAAGGCGGCGGCCGCCGCGCCCGCCGCGGCCGGGCTGACCGCGAAGCAGCCCGAGTAGACCTTCACTCCGGCCGGCACCCCGAGCACCGGCGGGCGCGGCCCGGCGTCCAGGACGTCGCGCGCCGTCCCGTCGCCGCCCGCGAACAGCAGCAGGTCCACCAGGCCGAGCGCCGCCACCGCCGCCCGGGTGTCGGCCGGGCCCGTTGCCGCCGGTCCCGGGCGGTGGGCGATCTCGTGGCGCACGCCCGCGGCGAGCGCGCTGTCCTCCCCCATCGGCCCGGCCACCGTACGGACCAGGGCGTCCGGGCGGCGGGCGTGCAGGGCGCGCAGCGCGGCGGCGGCGCGGGCCCGGGCCCGGGGGACGGCGCCCAGTTCGAGCGCCCTGGCCTGCACCTCCGGCCCGTCGCTGCCCTTGAGGGCGACGGCACCGCCGAGGCCGGCGACCGGGTTCACGATCAGGCCGACGATCATCCCGGCCGCTTCGCGCCGTGCTTGCGCAGGTAGGCGCGCCAGCTGGGCGACCACTGGGCCGGGTCGTCCAGGGCGGCCGGGTCGATCCGGTGCACGGTCTGGCGGTAGGGGGCGCCGCGCACGAACTCCGGGTCCTTGCGGGCCTCGTCGGCGACATGGGCGAGGATCGCCGCGTACTCGTCGAGGTCCTCGCGGGAGTAGGACTCGGTCGGCTCCAGGGTGAACGGCTCGGGCACCACGTACGGGTGGTGGCTGGTCCAGTAGTGGACCCCGAAGTCCGCCGCCCGGACACCGATCTCCTCCGAGTGCACGCCAGTCTCCTCGCTGAGCCGCTGCCAGGAGTAGCGGACCTGCTCCACCCGGCGGCGCCCGGCCCACGGCACCGAGGCGCCGGGGATCCGGGCGACCTTGGCCAGCAGGTAGTTGTTGTTCAGCACGGCCGTCTCGGCGACCTCGCGCAGACCCCGCGCGCCCAGCGCCATCACCCAGGCGTAGGCCCGCACCACATTGGGCGTGACGCCGAGGAAGGGCCGGATCTTGCCGACCGAGCGCTCGGGGGCGGTGAGGGTGAAGGCGTCCCCCGCGCGGTCGACCACCGGCCCGGGCAGGAACGGCACCAGCGCCTCGGAGACCCCGCACGCCCCGGCCGCCGGACCGCCGCAGGCGTGCGGGGTGGAGAAGGTCTTGTGCAGGTTGAAGTGGCACAGGTCGAAGCCGGCGTCCCGGGCCCGGGTGATGCCGAGGATGCCGTTGGCGTTGGCCTGGTCGTAGCAGGCCAGGCCGCCCGCCGCGTGCACCAGGTCGACGAACTCGCGGATCCGCGGGTTGAAGATCCCGGTGTCCTCCGGGTTGGTGATCATCAGGGCGGCGGTGCGCGGGCCGACGGCGGCGCGCAGCGCCTCGATGTCGGGGTTGCCCTCGGCGTCCGGCATCAGGGTGATCACCTCGTACCCGGCGACCTTGGCGCAGGCCGCGTTCGACGGGTGGGAGAACATCGTGGTGATCACCTGGTCGCGCTGCTCCCCCTCGCCGCGGGCGGCGTGGTAGGCGCGGATCATCGCGATGTTGGCGTAGATCGCGGCCGAGCCGGCGCCGGGCTGCAGCGAGACCCGGGCCATGCCGGAGACCTCCTTGAGGATCTGCTCCAGCCGCCAGTAGATCTCCAGCACGCCCTGCACGGTGGACTCGGGCTGCAGCGGGTGCAGGGCGGCCACCCGCGGGTCGCGGGCGAAGGAGTCGTTGACCTTGGGGCTGTACTTCATGGTGCAGGTGCCCTGGCCGACGTCGATGTTGAAGTCGGCGCCCAGGGTCTCCTGGGAGAGCCTCAGGTAGTGCCGGACCACCTGGTTCTGGGACAGCTCGGGCAGCGCGGGCGGGGTGCGGCGGGCGACGCCCTCGGGCAGTTCGACCGCGGGCGCGTCCGGGGCGGGCACGCCCACGCCGCGCCGGCCGGGGCGGGACAGCTCGAAGACGATCTCCTCGTCCCAGCGGGCCTGGTGGAAGCGGCGCAGGGCCGGCTTCGGCGCCACGGGCAGGGTGGCGAACGGTTCAGCGGTCTCGTGCGTGCTCACCGGGTGCCTCCGGGCGTGGAAAGGGCGTCCCCGAAGGCCGCCGCGAGGGTGTCGATGTCGGCGATGGAGTGCTGTTCGGTGACGCAGACCAGGACCTCCCGGGGCCCGAGCCGCACCCCGCCGAGGATGCCGCGCTCCCGCAGGGCGTCGAGCAGCGCGTCGGCGTCCGGCACCTCGACGGCGAACTCCCGGAAGTGCAGGGCGTCCTGGTGGCGCACCACGGCGCCGGCGGCGGCCAGCGCGCCCATCGCGTACCGGGTGCGGGCGAGGATCGTCTCGCCGACCTCCCGCATGCCCTGCGGACCCATCAGCGCCAGGTAGACGCCGGCCGTGATGCCCCACAGGGCGGCCGCGGTGCCGACCCACTCCTTGCCCTCCTCGCGCAGGGCGAAGGAGGTGCGGTCGTAGAAGACGTCGCCGAAGCCGTACTCGCCGGGGACGGCGGTCGGGGCGATGCCGAACAGCCGGGACGGGAACTCGGCGACCAGCCGCTCGTCGTCGTGGCTCGCGATGAACCCGGCCTGCCCGCCGCCGTACTGGGGGTGCATGCCGAGCGACTGGATGTCCCCGCAGACCAGGTCGGCACCGTAGGAGGCGGGCGGGGCGAGCACGCCGAGCGAGATCGGGTCGGTGCCGACCACCAGCAGCGCGCCCACGCCGTGCGCCAGGTCGGCGAGTTCCCGGCCGCGGGTCTCGATGACGCCGTGGACGGTGGGCGTCTCCAGGTACAGGGCGGCGAAGGTCTCGTCGAGGCGGACCTCGCCCGTCTCGCCGGAGGCCGCGACCGGGGCGAGCAGCACCTCGACGTCCGGGGCGAGGTAGTCGCGGATCTTGGCGAGCTTGTCGGCGGCGAGCGCCCCGCTGACCATCACCCGGGACCGCCCGGTGCGGCGGGCGGCCATCCGCAGGGCCGTGCCGGCCGCCTGGTAGCCGTCGTAGGTGGGGACGTTGACGACGTCCATCTCCAGCAGCTCGGCCATCATCGAGACGTACTCGAAGAGCGCCTGGAAGCGGCCGTGGTCCTCGTAGGGCTCGCCGGCGTAGGCGGTGAGGAACTCGCCGCGGCCGTTGACCTCGTCGCAGACCGCCGGGACGTAGTGCGGGTAGCAGCCGTGGCCGAGGAAGCTCAGCAGCGCGGCGGGGTCGGTGTTGCGGGCCAGCAGGCCGTGCAGGTGCCGGGTGAGGCCCTGCTCGTCGGCGAACGGCTCGGGCAGGTCGAGCGGGCGGTCCAGGCGCAGGTCGGCGGGGATGTCGCGGTAGAACTCCGCGACGTCGGGGGCGCCGATCTCGGCGAGCATCGCCGCCCGCGTCTCGGGCCCCGCGTTGGGGATGTAGGGGTGGGACACGCGCACTCCTCAGGGCGTGGTCGGTCGGGGGTTGGTCGGTCAGGGGGTGGGCGGTCGGGGCGTGGTCGGTCAGGGGGTGGCCGGTCGGGGCGCGGCCGGACGGGTTTCGAGGACGACGGCGTCGCACGGTGCGACGGTCACGGGGCCGCCGGGCAGCGCGCGGCCGGTCAGCAGGTCGGTGAAGCCGGTGTCCGCGGGCAGCTCGACGGTGGCGGGCTGCGTACCGTGGTTGAGCAGGAAGAGGTGGTGCCCGCGGCGGCAGGCCTCGACGCCGGCGGGCAGGCCGGCCCCGGTGACGCCGGTGACGCCCGCGGCGGCCAGCACGGCGTCCAGCAGCGGGGCCGGGTCCTCGGGCAGGCAGCTGACGTAGGTGGCGGCGCCGCGCCGGGTGACGGCCGGGCGGCCGTGCAGCGGCCCGCCCCGGTAGCGCGCCAGCACCTCGGTGTCCCCGGCGGTCTCCAGCCACTCGGTCCAGGTACGGGCGAGCAGCCGGGTGCCGTCCGTGCTGACGACCTCCTGGACGGCGCCGTCCGGCAGCGGGCGCCACTCCTCGACGCGCACCCCGAGCAGCTCGCGCAGCGGGCCGGGCGCCCCGCCGTGGTGCACCTGTTCGGCGGCGTCGACCACGCCGCTGAACGGGCCGACCACCAGCTGCCCGGGGAAGGCGGCCAGCGCGGCGGCGTGCTCCTCGGTGCACAGGTAGAGGTTGGGGGCGATCACCAGCCGGTACCCGGAGAGGTCGCGCCCCGGCGGGGCCAGGTCGACGGCGATGCCCCGCGCGTGCAGCGGCGCGTACCAGGAGAGCAGCAGCTCGTGCAGCCGCAGCCGGTCGGAGGGCATCGACTCGGGCGCCTCCAGCCCCCACCAGCTGTCCCAGTCGAGCAGCAGCGCGACCTCGGCGCGGGTGCCGGTGCCGGCCACCGCGGCCAGCCGCCGGACGTCCGCGCCGAGCGCGAGCGTCTCGCGCCACTGGCGGGTGCCGGTGCCGCCGTGCGGCAGCATCGCCGAGTGGAACTTCTCCGGGCCGTACCGGGCCTGGCGCCACTGGAAGAACATCACGCCGTCCGAGCCGTGGGCGAGCGCCTGGAGGCTGTGCAGGCGCATCACGCCCGGGTCCTTGGGCACGTTGACCGGGCGCCAGCTGACCGCGCTCGGCGCGGACTCCAGGAGCAGCCAGGGCTGCTGCTTCAGCGAGCGCATCAGGTCGTAGCTGAGCGCGGCCTTCACCGGGGCGCGCGGGTCGGCCGGGTCCGGGTAGGCGTCGTCGGTGACGACGTCCTCGGCGGCGGCCCAGCTCCAGTAGTCGAGGTCGCGCAGCACGCTCATGAAGTTGGTGGTCACCGGGACGTCCGGGGTGACCTCCTTGAGGACGGCGCGCTCCGCCTCGAAGCAGGCGAGCAGCGCGTCGCTGGAGAAGCGCCGCCAGTCCAGCAGCTGCGCCGGGTTGACCGGGCCGGGCGCCTTGCGGGGCGGCTCGACCTGCGTCCAGTCGGTGTAGTGCTGGCCCCAGCAGGACGTCCCCCAGGCCGCGTTGAGGCCGTCCAGGGAGCGGTGGCGGTCCTGGAGCCAGCGGCGGAAGTCGCGGGCGGACTCCTCGCAGAAGCACTCGGCGGTGTGGTCGGCGTACTCGTTGCTCACGTGCCACATCGCCAGCGCCGGGTGCTCGCGGTAGCGCTCGGCCATGGCGCGGGCGAGCCTGACGGTGGCGGCCCGGAACACCGGGGAGGAGGGGCAGTAGCCCTGGCGCGAACCGAACTCCAGCCGGGTGCCGGCGGCGTCGACGGGCTGGACCTCCGGGTGGGCGCGGACCAGCCAGGGCGGCGGGGTCGCGGTGGCGGTGGCGAGGTCGACGGCGATGCCGTGGGCGTGCAGCAGGTCGAGCACGCGGTCGAGCCAGCCGAAGTCGTAGCTGCCGGGCGCCGGTTCGAGCCGGGACCAGGAGAAGACCGCGACCGTGACGAGGCTGACGCCGGCCTCGGCCATCAGCCGGACGTCCTCCCGCCACACCTCCTCGGGCCACTGCTCGGGGTTGTAGTCACCGCCGAACAGCAGACCCGGCACCCGTGTCAGGCCCATGCTGCGCCTCCCGCTTCCCCCGGGGTCGGAGCACCCCGGAAAACCCGTCTCCACGTCGTCCCGCATTTTGTATTCAAAATGCATAGTGCAGTACACTGGGCCGGGTCAAGAGGTGTGCATCGATCCGGACGGCCCGTCCGGAGGTCAGGGGGACGTGATGGCGATCGAGCGTCGTCCGCTGCGCGAGCAGATCCGCGACGAGCTGATGGACCGGCTCACCCGCGGCGAGTTCGCGGCGGGGACCGATGTCAACGAGGCCGTGCTGGCCGCCGAACTCGGCGTCAGCCGCACCCCGCTGCGCGAGGCGCTGATCGCGCTGGCGGGCGAGGGCGTGCTGGAGAGCAGCCAGGGCCGCGGCTTCCGGTTCGCGCCGGTCAGCCGCAAGGAGTTCCGCGAACTGGTCGCCATCGTCGCGGCCCTGGAGTCACTGGCGCTGGAGTCCTCCGACCCGGAGCACCTGCGGACCATCGCCCCCCGGCTGCTGGACCTCGCCCAGGGGTTCCCCGACCAGGTGGCCGCGCACTCCACGGTCGACCGGCGGGACGACGAGTGGCACGGGCTGCTGCTCAGCGGCTGCTCCAACGAGCGCCTGCTGGACCTGCTCACCCGGGTCAAGGCCGGGATGCGGCGCTACGAGAACCTGGTCGTCGCCGAGGACGAGCCGGTGGCCCGCGAGTCGGCGGAACACTGCGAGATCGCCCGCCGGCTGCTGGCGGACGACCTGCCGGGCGCCATCACGGCGCTGCGCGCCAACTGGATCGGTGGCATGGAGCGGATGCTCGCGCACCTCCCGGAGGACTGATGCGCGTCGCGCGGGAAGGCCGGGGCCGGGGCCTCGGGACGCGCAGGCGCGCCCAGGACGAGGCGCCGGGCCGGCCGTCTCCTCAGCGCGCATGAACCCGGCATCCTCCGGTTCGCGAAGGTCGCTTGCTGTTCCTTGGCCGGCAAGCGGCCTTCGCCGGCTGCCTTCAGGTGGACGAAGACGGGCACGGTCCGGCGTTGCGACTGCCGCCGCCGGCTCGTCGAGGAGCCCGGCATCGAGCCCGGCATCGAGCCCGGCGCCGAGCTCGCCGGCGTCCACCGCGCCATCCTGCGCCAGGACCCCCGCTGCCCGGGCGGGTCCGACTCCCCTGCGGGCGAGGGTCGCTGCCCGTTCGGGTAGCGCGGGCCGGTGCGCGTTGACACCCCTGCGGGCCTGGTCCACCGTAGTCGCAGAGCCGGGCCCCGACCCGACAGGGGCCCGGTGAACGCGCCTGTCAGCGGCGCGACTTCACCGCGTCCCGGGTCCGCGTCCCCCGGCGGACCCGGGACGCGGTGCTGTGGGGGCGGAGCGGCGGGGTGAGCCCGAGGCGCCGTTCTCGTAGGCCTCGATGGTGCGGACGAACAGCGCCCGCTCGGCAGGGGCCAGCGGTTCGAAGGCGCTGCGCCAGGCCGCCGCGCCGTTGGCCAGCCAGCCTTCGATCGCCGCCCTCGTCTCCGGCTCCTCGGTGATGGTGACGATGGTGCGGCGGCGGTCGGCCGGATCGGCCTTGCGCTCCACCACGCCCTGCCGGCTGAGGTCGCTGACCATCAGGCTCACCGTCGTCGGCGCCACCTCCAGGCGCTCCGCCAGCCGGCTCACCGGCATCGGCCCGTCGAAGAGCAGGTAGGACAGCATCGACAGGTGCCGGGGCGCCAGGTTCGCCGAGCGGAGCTGCTCGGGCACCGGCGTGCGCTTCAGCCGCGCCGCCACCCTCGGCATGAACAGCAGCATCGCACGGACCGCCTCGTCCGCGCTCAGACCGTCCCCGGGTGCTGTGGCCATCCGCTCCGACCCCTTCTCTCGAAGCTCACACCGTACCGGAGCGGCCCTGACCGGCTCCGCGCCCGGCTACGGGTTGGCGGTGATGTCCGGGACGTTCGCCGGGGCGGGCACCGCCTCGAAGCGGAACACCTGGCCGGACTCGGCCGGATCGCACGTGAGTTGGACCACCGCAGTGCGCTCGGCCGGGTCGGCGCCGCCCGGCACCGTCAGGCAGGCGCCGCTGTGCTGCGGCACGAGCCGGAAGGCGCCGCCCGCGACCGGGTCCAGGCGGAAACGCTCCGAGGTGCCGCGCCGGCCGCAGTAGTCGTCGCCCGCCCGCGCGGCCGACCGGGTGCTGCCGTTCTCCACGCCGAGGCAGCCGTGGCCGAACACCGGGTGCAGCGAGCGCAGGCGGAACACCCCGCCGTCCAGCGGCTCCAGGGAGTACACCGGGACGGCTGCGGCGCAGTCCGCCTGGAAGACGTGTCCGGCGCCCTCGTCGTCGCGCTCGGAGAAGCAGAGGCCGGAGGCGTCCGAGCGGATCCGGTAGGTGCCCGCCGGCGGCGCGCCCCGGTCCGGCTCGGACCGGGCGGGCGCTCCGGCGTCCGCCAGCAGATAGCCGGCGCCGCCCAGCAGGGCCGCCGCCGTGACCGCGCCGAGGGCGAGCAGCCACGGGCGGGGGCGGCGGCGGGCGGGCGGCGGCTGCGGTGCCCGCTCCGCCTCCGGCTCCGCCGCGAGCCGGCGCCGTGCCGCGAGCCAGGCCTCGGTGTCGGCGTCCTCCCCGCAGGCGTGCAGGAAGGCCAGCAGCACCTCCGGCCTCGGCAGCGCATCACGCCGCAGCAGGTCCGCCGCCGTACTGCGCGGCAGCACCTCGCCGCGCTCGGCCGCCCGCTCCTCCAACTGCCGGAAGGACAGCCCCGAACGCTCCTTCACCTCCCGCAGCAACGCCGCGAACTCCACCGCGTCCCGGACATCCTCCGGCCCCTGCCCCCGGCCCCGCTCCCACATGCGCCCGATCCTCCCCGCTCCGCCCCCACCCCGGCAAGAGCCCCACCACCCTCCCCCACCGGCACGGAGAGAGAGGAACGTTTCCCCTCCCGGGCGCCCCGCAGAACGTGAGCACCCACCGTGCAGAAACGCTTCCCCACCAGAGCAGAAAGTCGGCCCCGCCGACTTCCCACTCCACCCGCACATTCGCCCTCCCCTTCCGAACAGGAAGTCGACCCCGCCGACTTCCCACTCCACGCCCACCTCACGCAACAGCCCAGAGGGTGCATGAACGTTTCCCCACGCGGGCGGGGCACGGAAGGGCGGGCCGGCCGAGGCACACAAGCCGCCGACAGACGCGGACGCCTGCCGACTGGAGTGGGAAGTCGAGCCCGCCGACTTCCCACTCCAGCACCGCACGCGGCTGCCGAGGGGCACGAGCGCTTACCAACCGGAGCAGGAAGTCGGACCCGCCGACTTCCCACTCCACGCCCACCTCACGCAACAGCCCAGAGGATGCATGAACGTTTCCCCACGCGGGCGGGGCACACAGGGGCGGGCCGGCCGAGGCACACAAGCCGCCGACAGACGCGGACGCCCGCCGCCTGGAGTAGGAAGTCGAGCCCGCCGACTTCCCACTCCACGCCCACCTCACGCAACAGCCCAGAGGATGCATGAACGTTTCCCCACGCGGGCGGGGCACAGAAGGGCGGGCCGGCCGAGGCACACAAGCCGTCGGCAGACGGGGACGCCTGCCGCCTGGAGTGGGAAGTCGAGCCCGCCGACTTCCCACTCCAGCACCGGCGCTGCGTGCAGGGGGGAGTGAACGTTTTTGCAGGTGCCGCGGCAGGGGCGCTTGCTGCCTGGAGTGGGAAGTCGGGCCGGCCGACTTGCTACTCCGGTAGCGGTGTTGCGCGCAGGAGGTGGGCGGTGGGGGTGGTGGTGAGGAGGTGGCCGGCGTGGGAGGTGAGGGTGAGGGTCGAGGGGAAGGGGGTGGTGGGGGTGAAGGGGGGCTCGGGGGTGGTGGTCGGGGGGCGGGTGGTGAGGCCGGTGGGGGTGGTGGCGTGGAGACGGCCGTTGAGGACGGCGAGGGTGGTGGCGCCGGCCGCGGGGCAGAGCGGCCGCCAGGGGGCGTCCGGGTCGGTGGCGGGCCGGTGGTGCAGGGTGTCGTCGTGCGGGGTGATCGCGAACAGGGTGCCGTCGCACATCGCGAGGGCTCCGGTGCCGGGCGGGGTGCGGCCGACGGGCGTCCACGGTGCCGGGCCGGGGACCGGGTCGCGGACGAGGAGGCGGTCGTCCTCGGTGACGGCGAGCAGGGCGAGCGGGATCGGCCCGGTGGCCTCGCGCGGAGCGGTGAGGCAGCGGATCCGCGGGGACGGCCCGGCGCTCGGCGGGCACGGCGTCCACGGGAGGTTCTGGTCGGACGGCTCCCGGTGCAGCAGCGTGGTCCCGTCGGCGGCCACCGCGAACAGCAGGCCCTCGCAGGCGGCGAGCGCCCGCACCCCGTCCGCCCGGCCGACGGTGTACCAGCGCGGCGCCGGCACGGCCCCGCCGAGGCGGTCCAGCACATTGCGGGTGATCCGGTCGACGACCGGATCACCCAGCGCCCGGCCCCAGTTGATGGTGGCGGCGTTGAAGACGGTCCCGGCGCCGAGCCGGAAGACGCCCATGGTCGCCCAGCCGCCCTGCCCGTAGCGGCGCCAGTGCCGCAGGTCGGCGGTGGCGAGCACGGCGAAGGAGCGCGGGGTGCCGTCCCGCCCGGTGGCGCGGGGCACGCCGGCGGACCAGTCGAGTTCGGCGGCATCGGTCTCGTAGCCGAGCGAGCCCTGCGCGAAGGAGTCCCCGTCGGCGAGCCCGGTGCCCTCGAAGACCCAGTGGTCGGCGAAGCGGACGGTGTAGGACTCGCGGCCGATGACCGCCATGCCGTCACCCCAGGCGCCCGCGCCGCGGCGGAAGCTGACGCCGGTCATGCCGTTCTCCGGCCTCTCCACCGGGGAGCTGGACCACTCGACGGTGGCCCGGCGCGGGTCGGTGGCGGTCACCGGGTCGGCGGCCGCGTCACGGTGGCAGACCATCGAGCGCCCGCCGTCCGGCTCGTCCTCGACCCGGATCTGCCACCAGGCCGTGTTGGCCGCGAAGAACGCCAGGTTGCCGCCCCGGCGGGCGAACTCCTCGACGCGGTCGCGCATGCCGGCCGACCAGTACTCGTCGTGCCCGTTGACCACCAGCAGCCGGTACCGGGCGAGGGAGCCGGCGAACCCCGGGTCGTCCAGGTCGAAGCCGGAGCAGTACTCGACGGGGTACCCGGCCCGGGGCAGCCAGCGCAGCAGCGGCTCCTCCCAGCGCTCGGGCGGCGGCCCCCCGCCGGGGGCGTCGAGCCGCACCCGGGCGGCGCGGCCGGGCTGCTCGGCGTAGTAGAGGCCGCGGCCCGGCTGGCCCGCCCGGTGGTAGGCGCGCCAGGTGGCGAACGGGACCGAGACCAGGATGCCGGACGCCGAGCCGGGACGGGCGGCACGCACCGCGAACCACACCTCGTGCTCGGCGTCGCGCTCGGGCGCGGGCTGCTCGGGACGCTCGTCGTGGAAGCTCGCCCGGTAGAGCGAACTCGGCCAGTGCGCCGGGACGTCGAGGTCCCACCGGGTGACACCGCCGAGGGCCGCCTTCAGCCGCACCTCCCCGCTCACCTCGTCCGTGACGACCACCCGGCCGCGCAGCGGACGGCCCTCGACGCCCCGCGCGCCGAGGCGGAAGCGCAGCCGGCCGCCCTGGACGCAGGACGTCGCCGCGGCGGCGGCCAGCGGACGCGGGACGGGGTCGCCCGCCGTCACGAGACCTGGTCCCCGTGGTCGGTGAACCGTTCCAGCAGACCGGGGAGCGCCGCCAGCCGGGGCGGGGCCCCGGCGGCGGAGGCGACCACCAGCTCCTCGATCGCCCGCAGATGGGCGAGGATCGCCGCCGGGGGGAGGTAGGCGGTGTCGGCGGTGAGGGTGACGGTGAGCGCGGAGTCGTCGCCGGTGAGGTGGAGGCAGTAGCGGCAGGCGACCAGCTCCTGAGTGGCCGGGAAGTCCGTCACGGTGCGGGAGCGGAGTGCGGCCAGCTCCTCGGCCGTCGGCAACTCCGTGGCCGCCAACGGCCGTTCGACGAGCCGCATGTCGTTGAAGCAGCAGTACGGGTGCACCTCGGTCCCGCGTTCGCGGGCGATCCGGGCGAGCAGGGCGTCCCACTCCACCGGGTCGTAGGCGGCCGCCCGGTAGCCCGCCAGGGCGGCCCGCCACGCCGCCGGAAGCAGGTCGGTGAACACGGCGCCGCCGTCGAGGTCCTCGGGCAGGTCCAGGACGACCAGCGCGTCCTGGGAGAGCGTGCTGACCAGGTCGCGGTGGTCGGCGGCGGCCCGGTTCCCGGCGATCGGCATGACGGCCGCCGCCCGGTGGCCCCGGTCGGCGGCGACCAGGGCCGCACTGGCGGCGAGCAGCACGGTGGAGCCGCTGACCCGGTGGACGGCCGCCAGCGCGTCGACCGCCCGGGGCAGCGCCGCCGACACCAGCCGACCGGTCCAGAACCGGGGCGCGCACGGCTCGGCGACCGGGGCGGCGAACATCGTCGGCGGCATCCGCCGCAGGTCGGCCTCCCAGCGGGCCAGCGCCGCGGCGCCCCGGCGACGCCCGGCCGGGCCGTGCTGCTGGTGCGCGAGGTCGTACGGGGTGACGGCGGCGGGGCGGCCCGCCGAACCGCGCCGGACCAGCAGCCGCAGGTCGCGCACCAGCACCTCGGCGCCGTGCCCGTCCGAGGCCAGGTGGCACAGGGCGAACACGGCGTGGGTGATCCGCCCGCCGCAGCGCACCGCCCCGAACCGCACGGGCCACTCCCCCGTGTAGTCGAAGCGCCGCCCGGTGAGCTCGGCCACGAGCTCCTCGGCGGCCCGCCCGGTGCGCGCGGGGTCGGGCTCCTCGCGCACCTCGACGGTGATCTCGCCCTCGGCACACAGGAGTTGGCCGGGCTCGCCGTCCTCCCCGAGGGCGAGCCGGGTGCGCAGGGCCTCGTGCCGGGCGAGCAGCGCGGCGACGGCCGCCGCGAGCCGCGGTTCGTCGACGGGCGCGCCCCGGTCGGCGAGCGGGAGGATCCGGCCGAGGTTGAAGTAGTGGTCGTTGGGCGCGGTGCGGCCGATGGCGTGCCAGATGGCGCGCTGGCCCCAGGTGAGCGGGGCGCGCCCGGACCGGGTACCGGTGAAGGGGACGGGGAGGCCGGTGCGTACGGCGGTGGTCGTTCCGTTCATCCGGCGTGCTCGTGCAGTCGGGCGGCGAGGGCGGTCAGGCCGTCGGTGTGCAGGGCGGGGTCGCCGAGGTCGATCAGCAGCTCGAACTCCTCCTCCAGGCTGTCGGCGAGCCGCAGCAGGGCGAGCGAGGAGACCCCGAGGGCGGTCAACGACTCCTCGGAGGCGAGGAGTTCGGCGACGGTGAGCTGACCGTCGGTGGCGGCGGACACCAGCTCGGCGAGACGGCCGCGCACGGCGGCGAGCTCGGCGGGATCGGCGAGCTCGGCGGGATCGGCGCGATCGGCGGGGGCGGTCATCGGGCGGCCCCGCCGGCCTGCTCGGCGAGGCGGCGGCGCAGGCTGAGCGGCCGGATGTCCGGCCAGACGCGGTCGACGTGGTCGCTGCACTCCTCCTCGGTGCCGGCGAACCCCTCGGCGCGCCAGCCGGCGGGGATCGGGGCGGCAGCGGGCCAGAGGGCGTGCTGCTCCTCGTCGTTGACGACCACCAGGTACGGGGCTTCGGGGTTCGTGGGGCTCACGGGGCTCACTCCTGACGCAGGTCGGTGACGGCGGCGGCGACGCCGCGCACGGTGGGGGTGTCGAAGAAGACGTCCAACGGGACGGCCACGCCGAGCTGTTGGCGGATCCGGGCGGCGATCGCGGTGATCAGCAGCGAGTGGCCGCCGAGGTCGAAGAAGTCCTCGTCCGGGCCGAGGTCGTCCAGCCGCAGCACCTCCCGCCAGATGGCGAGCACGGCGGCGGTGGTCGCGTCGGGTTCGTCCTCCTCCCGCACGGGCTCCGGCCCGGCGCGCCCGACGGCCGGTTCGGGCAGCGCGGCACGGTCCAGCTTGCCGTTGGGCGTGAGCGGGAAGGCGTCGAGGACGGTGTACGCCCCCGGCAGGACGGCGGCCGGCAGGGTGGCCGCGAGGTGGGCGCGCAGCTCCTCGGGGGTGGGCGCCGCCGCCCCGGCGGGGACGACGTAGGCGGCGAGGCGGCGGTCCCCGTCCGGTCCGTGCAGGGTGGCGGCGGCCTGGGCGACGGCGGGGTGCTCCGCCAACCTGGCCTCGATCTCGCCGAGTTCGATGCGGTGGCCGCGCAGCTTGACCTGGCTGTCGGCGCGGCCCGCGAACTCCAGGCCGCCGCCGGGGTGGCGCCGCACGAGGTCCCCGGTGCGGTAGATCCGGGCGCCGGGCGGGCCGTAGGGGTCGGGCAGGAAGCGGCGGGCGGTCAGCCCGGGGCGCCCCCGGTAGCCGTGCGCGACGCCCGCGCCGCCGAGGTACAGCTCGCCGGGCAGCCCGTACGGGACGGGCTGCAGGTGCTCGTCCAGGACGTAGGCGCGGGTGTTGGCGAGCGGGGCGCCGATGCTCACCCGGCCGTCGGGGGCGGCGGGTTCGGCGAGGGTGGACCAGACGGTGGTCTCGGTGGGGCCGTAGACGTTGACCAGCCGGGCGGTGGCGGCGGCGAGGTCGGCGGCCAGCGGGGCGGGCAGGGCCTCGCCGCCGGTGAGCGCGGTCAGGCCGCCGCCGGTCTCCGCGAGGCCCGCCTCCAGCAGCACCCGCCAGCCGCTGGGCGTCGCCTGGACGTGGCTGACGCCCTCGCGGGCGAGGAGGTCGAGCAGCGCGGGGCCGTCCCGGTGTGCGCCCTCGGGGGCGAGCACGACGCGGCCGCCGGTGATCAGCGGCAGCAGCAGTTCGACGGTGGAGATGTCGAAGGAGAGCGAGGTCAGACCGAGCCAGCGGTCCTCGGGGCGGGCGCCGAGGTGGTCGCGCAGGCTGCCGAGGAGGTTGGCGAGCGCGCCGTGCGGCACCTCGACGCCCTTGGGGGTGCCGGTGGAGCCGGAGGTGTAGAGCACGTACGCGGGGTGGTCCGGCGACGGCCCGGTGGGCAGGTCCGCTTCCGCGGCCGTGGGCGCGAGGTCCTCCGGCGCGAGGTCGCCCGGGGCGGACGGCACACGGGTGATCCGCAGCGCGAGGCCGGAGTCCGCGCGCAGGAAGGCGAGGCGCTCGGCGGGGTACTCCGGGTCGAGCGGAAGGTAGGCCGCCCCGGCCGCCAGCACGCCGAGCACCGCGACGAGTTGGTCCCTCCCGCGCGGCAGGGCGATGCCGACCAGGGAGCCCGGTCCGGCGCCGTTGCGGGTGAGCGCGGCTGCGGCGTGCGCGACCAGCCGGGCCAGCTCGCGGTAGCGGTACGCGGTGCCGTCCGCGACCAGCGCGACGGCCTCCGGGGCGGCGGCCGCGCGGGCGGCGAACAACGCGGGCACGGTCGCCCCGAGCAGGCCGGGTTCCGCTGCGGGAGCGGCGAGTTGGGCGGCCCGCTCGTCCTCGACCGGCAGCGGCAGGCGGCCGACCGGCGTGGCGGGGTCGGCGAGGGCGCCCTCCAGCAGGGTGCCGAGGTGACCGGCGATCCGCTCGGGGGCGCCGGGCTCGAACGCGTCCGTCCGGTAGTGCAGGCTGACGTCCAACGCGTCGTCACCGTCGACGAACTGGAGGTTGACGAGGTTGCGGGCGGTGCCCGCGAAGCCGGTCCAGCGGACGGTGGCGGCGAGCCCGGGGCCGAAGTCGGGCTCCGGCGTGCCGGAGGGGCGGCGGCGGTAGCTGACGGAGAGCGGGGTGAGCGCGGTGCGCGGGGTGAGGCCGCGGACGGCGCGCCCGAGCGGGACGTCCCGGTGCGGGTAGAGCGCCCGCAGGTCGGCGCGCACCGCGAGGGCGTGCGCGGAGAACGGCGAGAGCGCCGACGGCTCGGTGAACAGCGGGAGTTCGTTGACGGCCAGTCCGACGGCGACCGGCTCGCCGGGGCGGCGCACGGACAGCTCGACGGCGGTGGCGGGCGCCGGGTTGCCGTAGCGCAGCAGCAGCGCGTGCCAGGCGGCGGTGAGCAGTTCGAAGCGGGTGACGCCCAGCCGCTCGGCGGTCGCGACGAGCGCCGCGTGGCGGGCGCCGTCGATCCGGAACCCGGTGCAGGACCCGGCGCCGGGCAGGGTGCCGGGGGCCGCGCCCGGGTCGGTGACGGTCCGCAGCCCGGGCAGCACCGGCAGGCCCGGTTCGCGCCACCGCTCGGCCCAGTAGGCGGTGGCCGAGGCGGCCGACGGCTCCCCGGACGCCAAGGAGAAGGTCTCCGGCGAGGACGTCACCGGCGAGGACGCCGCCGGGACGGGCGCCTCGCCCCGGTGGGCGGCGGCGAGGTCGGCGACCAGCCGGTCCTTGGACTCGCCGTCGAAGGCCAGGTGGTGGGCGGTGACCAGCAGCACGTGCCGCTCGGCGCCGGTCCGGTACAGGGTGAACCGGGCGAGCGGCCCGGCCGTGAGGTCGAAGCGGGCCGCGCCCTCGTCGGCGAACAGCTTGTCGAGGTCCTCGGCCGGGCACTCGACGGTCCGCAGCACGGGCGCGGGCCCGGACCGCAGCACGGGGCCGTCGGGGTCGATCCGCCCGGCCAGCACGGGGTGCTCCCGCACCACCCGGGCGCAGGACTCCGCGAGGGCCCCGGCGTCGAGCGGTCCGGTGAACTCCACCGTGACGGCGAGGTGGTAGGCGGCGCCGGCGTCGAGGGTCTGCTCGGTGAGCCAGATGCCGTGCTGGGCGGGGCTGAGGGGGCTGGTCATCGGATGGCCTCGCTGATGGTGGGGGTCTGGCCGGCGGTCGGGGGCACAACGGGGTCGTCGCCGGTCACCAGTCGGCGGAGCTCGCGCTTGAGCACCTTGCCGCCCTCGTTGCGCGGCAGCGCCTCGCGGAACAGCACGGTGGCCGGCAGTTCGTGGGCGGCGAGGTGACCGAGCAGGAAGGTCCGCAGCTCGGCTGGGGTCGGCGGCTCGGCGCCCGGCGCGGGCACCACGACGGCGGCGACCACCGCGCCGAGCACGGGGTGCGGGACGCCGAACGCGGCGGCGTCGGCGATCAGCGGATGGGCGTGCAGGGCGTTCTCGACCTGGAGCGTGGAGACCTTGTGGGCACCGGACTTGACGACGTCCTTCTCCCGGTCGAGCAGGTGCAGGAAGCCGTCGGCGTCGATCCGGCCGAGGTCGCCCATCCGCACCCACGCGCCCTGGAACACCGCCCGGTCGCGCTCGCCAAGGTAGCCGCGCGGCGCGGTGGGCGAGCGCAGCCACAGCTCGCCCGCCTCGCCGGGCGGCAGCGGGCGGCCGTCGGCGTCGGTGATCCGCAGGTCGGCGAGCGAGGCGGGCTGCCCGGGCGAGTCGGGGTGCTCGGGGTCGAACAGCAGGGTGATCTGGGCGGGCGCGGCCTCGGTGGAGGTGTAGTAGTTGGTGATCTGGGCGCGCGGGAAGGCCCGGCTGAGCGCCAGGGCGACCGGCTGGGGCAGCGCGGCGGCCGTGGAGCCGACCAGCCGGACGCCGCCCAGGTCCGCCTTGGCCAGGGCCGCCGAGGCGAGCAGTTCGATCGCCATGGCGGGGACCAGGAAGACGCTGCCGATTCCGTGTTCGGCGATCAGCCGGACGAACCGCAGCGGGGTGAACTGCGGGGCGGCGACGCAGGTGGCGTGTGCGTTGAGCGCGTTGACCAGCATGGTCTGCCCGGCGTTGGTGCCGACCGGGAAGGCGTGCAGGAAGGCCTGCGAGTGCCGCAGCGGGCGGCGGCGTTCGTCGAGGGTGCAGCCGTACGCCAGGTTGGCGTGGGTGGCGGTGACGCCCTTGGGGGTGCCGGTGGTGCCGGAGGTGTAGAGGATCTGGGCGGGCGCGCCCGGGTCGACGGGCGGCAGCTGCGGCTCGGCGGGGTGGCCGGCGGCGTCGGCCTCGGTGAGCGGGCGCACACCGGCGACGCCCGGGGCGTCGCCGGTGTGCAGCAGCAGTGCCGCGCCCGAGTCGGCGAGGGCGTGGGCGGTGACGGCGGGAGCGAGCCGGTCGGAGAGCGGGACGGCGACGCCGCCGGCCCGCAGCACGGCGAGGTGGGCGACGGCGTAGGCCGCCCAGTCGGCGGTGCCGTGGCGCAGCGCGACCCGGTCGCCGGGCCGCAGTCCGGCGGCGAGCAGGGCGGCGGCGAGGGCGCCGGAGCGGGCCTGCCAGGCGCCGAAGCCGAGCCGGTCGGTGCCGTTGACGACGGCGGTCCGCTCGGGGTGGGCGGCGGCCCGGTGGGCGAGCAGCTGGGGCAGGCTGGTGGGGACGGCGCGGTTCACACGGCCTCCCGGGCGGGGTCCGGGGAGCGGCGGGCCGCGGCGGCCCGGGCGCGCTCGCGCAGGCCCACCAGGTCGTCCGGTTCGGCGTCCGGCACCTCGCGGTCGAAGCGGGCGAGCGAGGGCAGCCGCAGGCCGACGGCGACCAGGACGAGCATGGCGAGCCCGAACAGCACGTACATCAGCGCGATCCCGCGCCCGGGGCCGGTGCCGATCAGCGGGCCGAAGACCGGCGCGAGCGCGCCGTCCGGCTCCATCAGCGGGCCGAACACGGCCGAGCCGAGCGGGGCGATGACGCCGTGGCCGAGCGGCAGGGTGGACCAGGCGACCAGGGTGTTCAGCGCGAAGACCCGGCCGTGGAACCGCTGCGGCACCTTGACCTGGACGATCGTCGAGTAGACACCGTTGACCAGGGAGAGCGCGAAGGACATCCCGAACGCGCCGGCGGCGATCACCCAGAGCCCGGCGTGCAGGCCGGTGACGGCGCCGGCCAGGGCGAGGACGGCGGCGAGGCCGAGCATGCCGCGCAGCCGGTGGCGGCGCGGGCCGCCCCAGAAGCCCATGGCGATGCCGCCGAGCAGGGCCCCGGCGCCACCGGCGACCGCGACCCGGGCGGCGCCGTCCAGGTCGGAGAAGGCGAGCACCATCGGAGTGGTGAGCAGGAACAGCGGGGAGAGGAAGACGTTCAGCCCGGCGAACCAGAGCAGCATGGAGCGGAAGCCGCGCTGGCGCCAGGAGTAGCCGAAGCCCTGCTTGATCTCCTCGACCAGCGGTTCGCGCCTGGTCCACGGCAGGGTGCGCGGGAAGCGCACCGCCAGCAGGATGGCGACGGCGATCGTGTAGCTGGCCACGTCGATGATCAGGATGCCGCGCAGGCCGATCGCCGCGAGCAGCGCGACCGCGACCAGCGGGACGACGAACTGGGCGGCGCCGAAGGCCAGTTGCACGACACCGTTGGCGTGGCCGAGGTACTGCTTGGGGACGATCTGGGGCACCGCGGAGGCGTAGGCGAGGCGTTGGAAGGTGAGGGCGACGGAGAGCACGCCGAGCAGCACGTAGACCTGCCAGGAGTGCAACTGCCCCGCGAGCAGCAGCGCGAGCATGGCGGCCTGGGTGGCCCCGGCGGCGACGTCCCCGGCGAGCATCACCTTGCGCCGGTCGAGCCGGTCGACCAGGGCGCCGGCCACCGGGCCGACGACGATGCCCGGCAGCATGGCGATGACGGCGTAGAGCGCGTAGCGGGCCATCGAGCCGGTCTCCAGCAGGATCCAGACCGGCAGCGCGAACTCGGTGAGCGCCGAGCCGGTGATGGAGACCAACTGGCCTGCGGCGACGGCCAGGAAGCGGCCCATGCTGGGCTGCGGGCCCTCCTCCGCCGCGGGCTCGGCGACGGCCTCCTCCTCGGGGGCGGCGGGTGCGCCGGTCTCGCCGTGGTACCACCAGGAGCTGTCCGGTCCGCGCGCCGGCAGGGTGTCGGTCCGCCCGGCGAGGACGGCGCGGTGCACGGTGGTGACGGCCTCGACGACCTCCGCCGCCCGGTACTTGACGAAGAAGTGGCCGCCCTGGTCGAGCACCGCGACGGCGGAGCGCTCGGCGAGCAGCAGCCATTCGCGGTACCGCTCCTGGTAGAAGTCGGCGGCCGGGTCGTGGTCGCCGACCAGCGAGACCAGCGGGGCGCGCAGCCGGGGTGCTCCGGCGGCGACCTCCTCGATGGCCCGGGTGAAGTACGCCTCGGCGGCCTTGGAGTCGCGGCGCATGTTGCCGACGATGAACCGGACCTGTTCCTGGTCGAGTTCGGAGGTGTCGACGCCCATGCCGGTGAGCCAGTTGAGGTAGACCCGGTCGCCGAGCAGCGGTTCCAGGGCGGCGATGCCGCTGAGCGCGGTGAGCACCTTGCTGCGCGGCTTGGCGAACGGGAACTGGGCGCCGGCGTAGACGGCTTCGAGTTCGCGCCCGGAGGCCTCCAGCAGCCGGGCGGTGGCGACGGCGAGGGCGGTGCCGACCCCGCAGTGGCCGTAGACGACGACCGGGCCGTCGATCCGCTCGCGTACCTCGGCGGCCAGCTGTTCGGCCAACTCGTCGAAGGGCAGGTGCTGTTCGGTGACTCCGATGTCATGGCCGGGGATCGCGACGGCCCACAGTTCGGTGTCGGCGGGAAGCAGGTCGGCGACCGGCTGGTAGACGACGGCGCTGCCGCCGCCGTAGGGGACGCAGACCAGGGTGAGCCGGCGGCGCTCGGCCGGGACGGGCCGGGTGAGCCGGTGCAGCAGCCGGCGCGGGCCCCGGTCCTGCTCGTCGAGGGTGGCGAGGGCGGCGAGGTCGTGGACGGTGCGGCAGGTGAAGAGGTCCATCACGCTGACCGGGCGGGCGCCGGCCTCGGTGAGCCGCTTGCGGGCCTTGGCGACGACCTGGGTGGCGAGCAGCGAGTGGCCGCCGAGGTCGAAGAAGTCCTCGTCGGTGCCGACCTCGGGCAGGCCGAGCACCTCGGCCCAGATCTCCGCGAGCACCCGCTCGGCCTCGGTGGCGGGCTTGGCGGCGCCGGCGTCGCGGCGCAGCTGCGGGGCGGGCAGGGCGCGTCGGTCGAGCTTGCCGTTGGGGGTGAGCGGCAGGGCGGGCAGCACGGCGAAGGCGGCGGGGACCTGGTGGTCGGGAAGGACGCGCTTGAGGGCGGCGCGCAGGGCGGCCGGGTCGGGCTCCTCGGCGCCGGGGGCGGGGACGAGGTAGCCGGTCAGCCGCTTGTCGCCGGGTCGGTCCTCGCGCACGACGACGGCGGCGTCGGCGATGTCCGGCCGGGCGCGCAGCGCGGCCTCGGTCTCGCCGGGTTCGATCCGCAGGCCGCGGATCTTGACCTGCTGGTCGATCCGGCCGAGGTGTTCCAGGGTGCCGTCGGGGCGGCGGCGGGCGAGGTCGCCGGTGCGGTAGAGCCGGGCGCCGGGCGGCCCGTAGGGGTCGGGGACGAACCGGGCGGCGGTGAGGCCGGGGCGGCGGTGGTAGCCGAGGGCGACCGCGGTGCCGCCGATGTGGAGTTCGCCGGGGGCGCCGGGCGGTACCGGTCGCAGGGCGGGATCCAGCACGTACAGGCGGGTGTTGTCGATGGGCAGGCCGATCGGGACGGTCCGCAGCGGGCCCTCGCACTCCCAGGAGGAGACGTCGACGGCGGCCTCGGTGGGCCCGTAGAGGTTGGCGAGCGCGCAGCCCGGCAGCCGGGTGGTGAACTCCCGTGCGGTGTCGGGCGGCAGGGCCTCGCCGCTGCACACCACCCGGCGCAGGGTGGTGCAGCGCTCCAGGCCGTCCTCGGCGAGGAAGACGGTGAGCATGGCGGGCACGAAGTGGGCGACGGTGACACCGGCGCGCACGATCAGGTCGCGCAGGTAGCCGGCGTCCTTCTGGCCGCCGGGCTTGGCGAGCACGATCCGGGCGCCGGTGATCAGCGGCCAGAAGAACTCCCAGACGGAGACGTCGAATCCGGCCGGGGTCTTCTGCAGGACGCGGTCCCCGGGGCCGAGCCGGTAGGTGTCCTGCATCCACTGGAGGCGGTTGGCGATGGCCCGGTGGGTGTTGGGCACGCCCTTGGGGCGGCCGGTGGAGCCGGAGGTGTAGATCAGGTAGGCGGTGTCGTCGGGGGCCGGTCCGGCGGGGCGCGGGGCCTTGGCGCGGACCTTGGGCCATTCGGCGGGGTCGTCGAGCAGCAGGACGCGGGCGGTGCAGCCGTCGGGGACGGGCAGCCGGCGCTGGGTGAGCAGGACGGGGGCGGCGCTGTCGGCGAGCAGGAAGGCCAGCCGTTCGGCGGGGTAGCCGGGCTCCAGCGGGGTGTAGCCGGCGCCGGTGCGCAGCACGCCGAGCAGCCCGGCGACGAGTTCGGGCGAGCGTTCGGCGCTGATCGCGACCAGGCTGCCGGGTCCGACGCCCTCGGCGGCCAGCCGGACGGCGATCCGGTCGGCGGCCGCGTCGAGCTGACGGTACGTCAGGGAGGGGCCGTCCTCGAAGGAGACGGCGACGGCGTCGGGGGTGCGGGCGGTCTGCTCGGCGACCAGGGCGGTCAGGGTGGTGGCCGGACGGTCGGTCGTGGTGTCGTTGAACCGCTCGATCTCGAAGGTGCGTTCGTCCTCGGGGAGGTCGTCCAGGGCGGACAGCGGCGCGTCGGGGCGGTCGGCGATCGCGGTCAGCAGCCGGCCGAGGTGCTCGCCGAGGCGGGCGATGTCGGCCTCGGCGAAGAGGTCGGTGTTGTAGTTGAACGAGCCGAGCAGGCCCTGCGGCCACTCCTGGAGGAACAGCTCCAGGTCGAACCGGGTGCCGCTGGCGCGCACGCCGAACGGTTCGACCTCGACGGGAAGTTCGTCCGGGGCGGCGCTCTCGCGCTGGACGGCGTAGTTCTGCACGGCGAGCACGGCCTGGAAGACCGGCGGGCGGCTGACGTCGCGGGGGACCTTCAGCTCGGTGACCAGCTGGGCGAAGGGCAGTTCCTGGTGGGCGTAGGCCTCCAGGCAGGTGTCCCGGGTGCGGCGCAGCAGCTCGGTGAAGGCCGGGTCGCCCTCCAGCCGGGCGGGCAGGGCCAGCACGTTGACGAACATGCCGACCAGCGGTTCGAGTTCGGGCTCGGGGCGGCCGGCGATGGGCGAGCCGACGGCGAAGTCGCGCTGGCCGCTGAACCGGGCCAGCAGGGTCTGGAAGGCCGCGAGCAGCACCATGTAGACGGTGGCGTCGTGCCGCTTGCCGAGCGCGGTGAGGCGGTCGAGCAGCGGGCGGTCGACCTCGAAGCCGTAGCCGGCGCCGTCGAAGGTCTGGCGCGGCGGGCGCGGTGCGGCGCAGGCGAGTTCGAGGGGTTCGACCCCGGCCAGCTCGCGGGCCCAGTGGGCGACCTCGGCGGCCAGCCGCTCGCCGCTCAGCCGTTCGCGCTGCCAGATGGCGAAGTCGCCGTACTGGACGGCGAGTGCGGGCAGCGGGTCGGGGCGCCCGGCGGCGTAGGCGGCGTAGCCGCGCAGGACCTCGCCGAGCAGCACCTCGCTGGACCAGCCGTCGCTGACGCTGTGGTGGACGACGAGCAGCAGCACGTGGTCGTCGGCGGCGAGCCGGACGAGATGGGCGCGCAGCAGCGGGCCGTGCTCCAGGTCGAAGGGGACGGCGGCGGCCTCGTCGACCAGCCGTTCGGCGTGCGCGGCGTCGTCCGCCTCGGCGAGGGTGAGGTCGGCGGGGCCGGGCGGGTCGACGACCAGCAGCGGGCGGCCGTCGTCGGTGGCCGGGTAGCGCGAGCGCAGGGTCTCGTGCCGGGCGAGGGAGGCGTCCAGGGCGCGGCGCAGGGCGGGGACGTCGAGCGGGCCGCGCAGCCGGCGCACCACCGGGATGTTGTAGGCGGCGGTGCCGGGGGCGAACTGCTCCATGAACCAGAGCCGTTCCTGGGCGTAGGAGAGCGGCACGGGCGCGTCGGCGGCGCGCCGGGCGATCGTCTGGCGGGGCGCGGTGCGGTTCCTGAGGCGGCGGCTGAGGAGCTCGCGCTTGGCGGCGGTGAGCCCGGCGGAGGGGGCCGCGGCGGGGGCGTCCGCGGGGGCGTCCGCGGGCGCCGGAGTGGGGGCCGGAGTGGGGGCGGTTTCGGTGCTCATGACGGCGTTGCGGTCCCTTCCAGGGCGTCCTGCGCGGCGAGCAGTTCCTCGGCGGCGTCGTCGGACAGCGCGTCGAGTTCGGCGACCAGGGCGGCTTCGACGGCGTCGGCGAAGGCGGCCACCGTGCGGTGGGTGAAGAGGGTGCGCAGCGGCACGGTGAGGTCGGCCGCGGCGCGGATGCGGGCGACGACCCGGGTGGCGAGCAGGGAGTGGCCGCCGAGGTCGAAGAAGTCGTCGTGGACGCCGACCCGGTCGAGGCCCAGGACCTCCTGCCAGACCTCGGCGACCAGTTCCTCGGCCTCGGTGCGCGGGGCGAGGTAGGCGGCGCGCAGGTCGGGGCGGGTGCCGGGGTCGGGCAGCGCGCGGTGGTCGAGCTTGCCGTTGGGGGTGAGCGGCAGCGCGTCGAGGACGAGGACGGCGTTGGGGACGAGGTGGGCGGGCAGGGTGGCGGCGAGCGCGGCGCGCAGCTCCTCCGGCGCGGGCGCGGCCGGCCCGGCGGGCACGACGTAGCCCAGCAGGCGGTCCCCGCGGACCAGCACGGCGGCCTGGCCCACCCCGGGCCGGGCGAGCAGCGCGGACTCGACCTCGCCGGGCTCGACCCGGTAGCCGCGCACCTTGACCTGGGTGTCGATCCGGCCGAGGAACTCCAGGGCGCCGTCGGCGCGCCGGCGCACCAGGTCGCCGGTGCGGTAGCGGCGGGCGCCGGGCGGGCCGTCCGGATCGGGCACGAAGGCCCGGGCGGTGGCGCCCGGGCGGCCGAGGTAGCCGTCGGTGACACCGGCGCCGCCGACGACGAGTTCGCCGGGCGTGCCGGGCGGCACCGGGTGGCCGTGGCGGTCGAGCACGGCGACGGTGGTGGCGCCGATGGGACGGCCGATCGGCGGACGGCGGCCGGTGTCGGCGGCGCCGAGGTCGGCGGTGGTGGCGATGACGGTGGTCTCGGTCGGCCCGTAGGAGTTGACCAGCCGGACGGTGTCGCCGAACCGGGCGCGCCAGGCGGCGACGGCCTCCGGGCGGACCTGGTCGGCGCCGAGGATCAGCAGCCGCAGGCTCGCCGGCCAGGGCGTGGCGTCGAGGTCGGCGACCAGCTGGTGCCAGTACGGGGTGGGCAGGTCGAGGACGGTGAGCCCGGCGGCGGCGGGTTCGGCGAGCTGGTCGGGCAGCGCGGCGCCGGCCTCGGCGACGACCAGGGTGGCCCCGGCGGCGAGGGCCGGGAACACCTCCTCGGCGCAGGTGTCGAAGGAGAGCGAGGCGTACTGCAGGACGCGGTCGGCGGCGGTGAGGCGGTAGCCCTCGCGCATCCAGGCGACCCGGGCGGCGAGCGCGCGGTGCGGGACGAGCACGCCCTTGGGGGTGCCGGTGGAGCCGGAGGTGTAGATGACGTAGGCGGGGTCGTCGGGCCCGGCGGCGGCGTGCGCGGGCGGGGCGCCGCCGGCGCCGGAGACCGGGAGCGCCGGGAGCGCCGGGAGCACCGGCACCGCGGCGGGCAGTCCGTCGACGGGCGCGCCGTCCGCGGTGACCAGGGCGGTGGCGCCGCTGTCGGTCAGCATGAAGGCGAGCCGGGCGGCCGGGTACTCCGGGTCCAGCGGCAGGTAGCCGGCGCCGGCCCGCCAGGCGGCGAGCATGGCGACCACGGCGTGCGGCCCGCGCGGCAGGCAGAACGCGACCAGGTCGCCGCGGCGCACCCCGGCGGCCGTCAGCCGCGCGGCCAGCGCACCCGAGGCGGCGGCGAGTTCGGCGCGGGTGAAGCGGGCGTCCCGTCCCTCGACGGCGGGGGCGTCCGGCCGGTCGGCGGCCGCCCGGTCGATCGCGTCAAGCACGGTGGCCGGGTGCGCGGGGAGCGCGGGCCCGGCGGTACCGGCCGCCGCCTCGGCACGCTCCTCGGCGTCGAGCAGTGGCAGCAGGTGCACCGGGGTGTCCGGGGCGGCGAGCGCGGCGCGCAGCAGGGTCTCGAAGCGCCGGCCGAGCCGGACGGTCCACGCCTCGTCGAGCAGGTCGGTGCGGTAGCCGAAGACGGCGTGCAGGTCCTCGCCGTCGGGGCGGACGTCCAGGGCGAGTTCGAACTTGGCGGCGGTGTGGCCGCCGTCGGTCTCGACGCAGCGCAGGTCGGCGAAGGCGTGCTCGCCGAGGGCGCCGCCGCTCTGGGTGTGCACGGTGAGCAGGGTCTGGAAGAGCGGGGTGCGCGCGGGGTCGCGGTCGGGGCGCAGCTCCTCGGCGAGCTGCTCGAACGGCACCCGGCCGTGGCCGAGCGCGCCGAGCCAGTCGCCGCGCACCCGGCGCAGCAGGGTGTCGAAGGCGGGGGCGCCGGCGAGGTCGGCACGCAGCACCAGGGCGGAGGAGAAGTAGCCGACGGTCCGTTCGCTGTCGACGGTGGTGCGGGCGGCGGTGGGCACGCCGACGCAGAAGTCGTCCTGGCCGGTGCAGCGGTGCAGCAGCGCCTGGTAGGCGGCGGCCAGCACCATGAAGGGGGTGAGCCGGCGGGCCCGGGCGAAGGCGTCGAGTTCGGGGCCGAGGCCGCGCAGGATCCGGGTGTGGAAGGCGCCCGCGCTGCTCGGTTCGGCGGGCCGGGGCCGGTCCAGCGGCAGGTCGAGGGCGGGTGCGCCGGCGAGCCGGTCGCGCCAGTAGGTGAGCGCCTCGGCGGCCTCGGGCCCGGCCAGCCAGGCGCGTTCGGCGGCGGCGTGGTCGGCGAAGGAGGGCGGGGCGGGCAGGTCGGGCTGCGGACCGCCGGCGCGGTGGGCGGCGTAGCGCTCGGCGAGTTCGGTGCGCAGCAGGCCGAGGCTCCAGCCGTCGGCGACGATGTGGTGCAGCACCAGGCAGAGCACGTGCTCCTGCGCGCCGGTGCGCAGCAGGGCGGCGCGCAGCAGGGGTCCGGCGGCGAGGTCGAAGCCGCGGTTGACGCGTGCGGCGAGGGCGGCGTTCACCTCCTCCGCGGGGCGTCCGCGCAGGTCGGCGATGTCGAGCGGGACGGGCGCCGGGGCGTCGACGACGGCGGTGGGCCGGCCGTCCTCGGCGGGGAAGCGGGTGCGCAGCGCCTCGTGCCGGGCCACCACGCCGTCGAGCGCGGCGCGCAGCGACTCGGTGGACGGCTCGCCGGTGAGGCGCAGCACGAGGGGGATGTTGTAGGAGGGGTCGCCCGGGTCCAGCTGGTCGAGGAACCAGAGCCGTTCCTGGCCGACGGTGAGGGCGGTGGGCCGGTCGGACCCGGCGGTGACGGCGGACGGACGTTCGGTCCCGGCGTGCGGGCCGGACTCGTGGGCGGACTCCTGGGTGGTCGTGGACATGACACTCCTCGGCACTCGCCTCACGGCGGGACGGGCGGACTCTCGGACATGGCCCGGCCGCACGCCCCGCGGGGTGGGAGGGAGTAGCGCGCTCGGCGGATCGGCGGCGGGCCCCCGTATGGCCGCCGCGGCGCGATCATGCTAGGGAGCCTCCGCGCGGAGCGTCAATGGTCTGGACCAGTTTGGCCGACGGGACCACGGTGACCAATGGGACGAGTGGGGACGCCCCGGGGCAACCGGATCCTTCGGGGTCGGCCTACCTCCCGGGGATGAGGAGCGCCGTCCAGCCCTGCGACCTCGGAATGATCATGAACGCGACCTCACGCCGACGGAAGGCTCCCGCCCGCCTCCTACGCTCGAAGCCGTGACCGGCCGAACCGCCGGTGAGCAGCGACGACGTGCCGGACAGCGGCCGCGCGACAACAGACCGGGAACGATGACCACCTACCGCCACACCCTCGCCGAACTCCGCGGAGAGCTGCGCCAACTCCTCCTCAGCGGGGCCGCCGTCGCCCTCGGCGTGGCCTTCCTCATCGCCTCGGTCGGCGGCAGCGGCGCCCTCGTCGACTCCTTCGGCCAGAGCGCCGCCGCCGAGGTCGGCCCCGGCGACATCCAGATCAGCCGCCCGGCCGCCGACGGCGCGCTGGACGCCTCCGCCGCCGACCGGGCCCGCCAGGTGCCCGGGGTCGCCGCACTCGCCCCGCGCCTGAGCGGCCGCGGCGGACTGCTGGACGCCGAGGGCCGCCCGCTCGACCAGGACGCGGTGGTCAGCGCCGTCGCCGCCGACCCCGGCCTGCGCTGGCAGCTCCTCGGCTCCGGACGGTGGCCCGCCGCGCCGGACGAGGTGCTGCTCGACGACGCCACCGCACAGCGCCTCGGCGTCCGCCCCGGCGCGGACGTCCGGCTCACCCGGGCCGACGGCACCCCCGCCACCGCCCGGCTCACCGGCACCCTCGACGGCCGCGGCGCGCCGAGCCTGTCCGGACACCCCGTCATCGGCGTCCCCGAGAACGCCGTCACCCGGTACGCCGCCGCCCCCGTCACCGAGCGGCTCGACGTCCGCCTCTCCCCCGGCACCTCCGCCACCCGCACCGTCGACGCCCTGCGCGAGGCGCTCGGCGCCACCGGCCCCGCCCCCGAGGTGCACACCCGGGAGGTCTCGGTACGTGACGCCACCCGGGAGAGCGGCACCCTCTACGGCGTGGTGCTGACCGCCGCGCTCTCCTTCGTGCTGATCGCGCTCGCCGTGGCCCGGATGGTCGTCGGCAACACCTTCACCGTCGTGCTCGCCCAGCGCACCCGCCGGCTGGCGCTGCTGCGCTGCCTGGGCGCCGACCGCGCCCAGGTGCGCCGGCTGATCCGCCGCCAGGGCCTGCTGCTCGGCGTGGGCGCCTCCGCCGCCGGCGTCCTGCTCGGCCTCGGCATCTGCGGCGCCGCCCAGGCCGTCCTGGCCGCCGCCGACCTCGGCCCGGTGCGCCTCTCGCTCACCCCCTCGCCGCTGGTCTGCGCGCTCGCCGCGCTGTTCGGCGTCCTGCTCACCCTGCTCGCGGTGCGCGGCCCCGCCAAGGCCGCCTCCGCCGTCCCGCCGATCGCCGCGCTGGACGACGCCGGGCACGGCGTTCCGGCCGGGCCGGCCGCGCGCGTCCGGGCCGCCGCGTGGGCGACGGTGCTGCTGACCGGCGGCGCCGCCCTGGTCGTGCTGGGCGCGCTCACCGCCCCGCCGCTCTCCCTGCTCGCCGTCACCACCGGCGCCATCGCGAGCTTCTTCGGCGTCCTGCGGCTCGCCCACCGGCTGCTGCCCGCCGCCGTGGCCCTGCTCGGCGCACCGGCCCGCCGCCTCGGCGGCACCGCCGGACGGCTCGCCGCCCAGCAGTTGCGCCGCAACCCGCTGCGCACCGGCGCCACCGGCTCCGCGCTGCTGCTCGGGGTGACCGTGATGGTCGGCGCGGTCACCGCCCTGGACATCACCTCCGACGCGCTGGTGCCCGCGGTCTCCGCCCGTCAGCCCGGTGTGTTCTCGGCGACGGGCGCCGGCGGCGGCGCCGTGCCCGCCGGGGCGCTCACGGCGCTCGCCGGGGAGCGCGAACTGACCGTCACGCCGGTCCGTTCGGCCACCGTCCGCGTCGACGGCCGCGACACCGTGCTCGCCGCCACCGACCCCGCCCGGCTCAACCCCGCCGCCGACGGCCTCGACCGCGCCCGCGCCCTGACCGACGGCACCGCCCTCGGCGGGCTCGACGACGGCCGCACCCTCACCGTGACCGGCCGCGACGGCCTCCCCGGCACCACCCTGCGCGTCGAATCCGGCCGCAGCGCCCTGCCGTTCGCCCTCCAGAGCGGCGCAACCCTGCTCGTCACCCCGGCCACCCTCGACCGGATCGCCCCCGGCGCGCCCGCCACCACCGTCTGGATCACCCCCGCCCCCGGCACCGACCGGCCCGCCGCCCGCCGCGCCGTGGACCGCGCCCTCGCCGGCCACCGGCTCGTCGTCACCGACACCGCCGCCCAGGCCGAGACCCTGCGCTCGCTGCTCGACCGGATGATGCTGATCTCGATGGCCCTGCTCGGCTTCTCGGTCGTCATCGCCGGCCTCGGTGTCGCCGCCGCGCTGGTCCTCAGCATCAGCGAACGCGCCCGGGAGATCGGCATGCTGCGTGCCATCGGCATGACCCGCACCCAGCTGCGCCGGATGCTCACCCTGGAGGCCCTACTGCTCTCCCTCGCCACCGCCCTGCTCGGCACCGCCCTCGGCATCGGCTACGGCTGGGCGGCCGCCCGCTCCGTCACCGCGACCCTCGGCACCCTCGGCGGCCCGCCCGTCCTCCCCGTCCTCGGCGCGCTCGTCCTCACCGTCCTCACCGGCCTCGCCGCCGCCGTCCTCCCCGCCCGCCGCGTCTCCCGGATGACCGCCGTCGACGCCATGCGCTCGACGTAGTCCAGGGCCGGGACGGGGACGGGGGGCCGGAGCGCGGGGCGGGGGGCCGGAGCGTGGGGCGCAGGCGGCGTCGAGGACGGCGGCGGGCGGCGGGCGGAGGGTGGCGGATGACGGCTCAGGCGTCGAAGGCCGTGGCCCGGGCCTGCCCCTCCCAGGCGGCGACGTCCTCCCGGACCTGGTCGAGGTGGGCGAGGACGGCGCCCACCCCGTCCTCGCCCAGCGGCAGCCGCAGCGGCGTGCGCTCCGCCGCCAGCGCGGCCAGGATCACCGCCGCCGCCTTGTCCGGGTCACCGGCCTGCGAGCCGTCCCCGCCGGAGACGAAGGCCCTGGTCCCGCCCACCGCCGTGTACACCCCGCTGTCCGCGCTGACCCCGGCCCGGCCGGTCTCGAACAGCGAGGTCCGGAACGCCCCCGGCTCCACGATCAGCACCTTGATGCCGAACTCCCGCACCTCGTCCGCCAGCGCCTCGGAGATGCCCTCCAGCGCGAACTTCGTCCCGCTGTACGCGCCGAAGCCCGCGAAGGACATCTGCCCGCCCACGCTGCTCATCTGCACGATCGCCCCCGAACGCCGCTCCCGCATGTGCGGCAGCACCGCCCGCACCAGGGCCGTCGGACCGAAGACGTGCAGGTCGAACAGGGCGCGCAGCTCCTCGTCCGTGGTCTCCTCGACGGCGCCCACGTGCGTGCGGCCCGCGTTGTTCACCAGCACGTCGACCCGCCCGTGCCGGGCCACCACGTCCGCCACGGCGGCCCCGATCGCGGCCGTGTCGGTCACGTCCAGCCGCAGCGCCTCCACCTGGTCGGGATGCGCGGCAACGAGGTCGGCCAGCGCCTCCGGGCCGCGCGCCGCGCCGACCACCACATCACCGGCGGCGACGGCCGCCCGGGTGATCGCCCGTCCGAAACCGCTGCTCGCACCGGTCACCAGCCACACCTTGGTCATGTCGACTCCCCGTGGGTCCCACACGTCTCTCCTGACACCGGTCAGCCTGCCGCCGAAAGCCGTTGCCCGTCCAAGACCCGCGGTGATAACCAACGGGCATGACCCTGGACGTCCACGCCCGCGACCTCCGCTACTTCCTCGCGGTCGCCGAGGAACTGCACTTCACCCGTGCCGCCGAACGGCTCTACGTCTCGCAGCCCGCGCTGAGCAAGCAGATCCGCGCGCTGGAACTGCGGCTGGGCGCCGAGCTGTTCCGCCGCGACCGGCACGGGGTGGCGCTGGCGCCCGCCGGCGAGGCCCTGGTACCGCACGCGCGCAGGGTGCTGGCCGCCTGGGCGGACGGCGCCGCCGCGGTGGAGGCGGTCAAGGCCTCGCAGCGCAGCACGCTGGTGGTGGGCATGAGCACCAGCCCGGCCCGCGGCGGACTGCTCCCGGCCATCCGCTCGCGCTTCACCGCCGCCCATCCGCAGGCCAGCACCCGGCTGCGCCAGATCAGTTGGGACGATCCCACGGCGGGCCTGGCGGACGGCGGGGTGGACATCGCCTTCGTCTGGCTGCCGCTGCCCGGCCCGGAGCGCTTCCGCTGGACGGTGGTCGCCGAGGAACCCCGCCTGGTCGCGCTCCCCGACACCCACCCGCTCGCCGCCCGCGACGGGTTCGACTTCGCCGAGCTGCTCGACGAGCCCTTCCTCGCCCTGCCGGCGAGCGCGGGACCGCTGCGCGACCACTGGCTGGCCCTGGACGCCCGGGCCGGGCACCCGCCGCGCCTCGGCGCCGAGGTCGCCGGCGTCGAGGAGACGTACGAGGCCCTGATCGCCGGCCTCGGCATCTGCCTGGTGGCGGCCGGCAACGCCCCGCTGATCACCCTCGGCGGGGTCACCACCCGGCCGGTGCGGGACCTCGGCGCCAGCCGCTACGCCCTGGCCTGGCGGCGGGAGGACGAGCACCGGCCGCTGGTGCGGGCGTACGCGGAGGCGTGCCGGGCCACGGTCGCCGACTGACCTGCCGTCAGATGCTGATCGCCGCCGTTTAGTTGCCCTGGTACGCGAAGGCCGCCCAGACGTCGAGCGCGCCCGTGTCCCGGCGGGCGAGCGAGACCAGCTCGGGCGGCGCACCCGGCGGCAGCCGGCGGTCCGGGTCGAGCGCCCACAGCTGGGTGCGGCGCAGCGCCTCGGCGGGCGGGTCACCGGCGGCCAGGCGGCCGTGGAAGACGTACATCAGCACGCACACCATCTCGTCCACCACCTCCCAGCGCGAGCCGACCACCCCCGTCGCCCCGGCGGCGAGGAAGGCGCTGGAGAGGGTGAGCGCCTCGTCGACGTCACCGCCGGTGTGGTCGCTGACGCAGGCGTCGAGGACGACCAGCCCGCCCGGAGAGCCCGGCGGGCGGCCCTGGGCCTGGCGCAGGATGTCCCCGACCGGCAGCCGCCCCAGCCGGTCCCCGGCACGAGGGTCCGGTGCGAGTCCGAGGTAGGCGTCCAGCGGCGAGCGCTCGGACGGCAGGGCGTGGCAGGCGAGGTGGAGGACGGACGCCCCGGCCCGGCCGGGGGCGGGCAGCGCGGCCAGCACCTCGGCCGGGGTGCCCGCCCCCACGGCGTCCTCGACGTAGCCGAGCAGCGTGCCGTGCGGATAGTGGTCCGCGTGCAGGTACTCGGCCTCCACCTCCGCGAACATCAGCTCCCGGGTCGGGTCGCCGACGATCACCGGCCGTTCGGCCAACGGCAGCCGCGGCCGGCGGACCACCTCGCAGAACTGCCGTGCGGACGCCGCGTACGAGATCACCGCCCGCTCCACGGCCCGCACCGGCCGCCCGCCGTCCCGCAGCCCGCTGCTGAGCAGCGCGGCGTGCCAGGGGACGCCGCCGAGCTCGCCGAACGGCACCAGGACTAGCCGGGGCAGCGCGTCCGGGCCGCGGCGGGCGGCCGGACGCAGGGCGGGGTGGCGCAGCAGCGGGCGCAGCACGGTGGTGCCGGCCCAGTCGCAGAGTTCGGCGAGGGTGGCGCGCCAGCGGCGCCGCGCGGCGGCCCGCTCCGGATGGCGGGGCGCGAAGGCCTCCAGGGTGGCCTGCCGGTCGAGGTGCGCCCGGCGGTAGGCGGCGAGCGGACCGCGGTCCTCGGAGCGGACCGCGTCGACGCTGACGAGGGTGAGCGGCAGCAGGTGGATGTCGCCGGCGCCGTCCTCGCCCGGCGTGACCAGCACCGCCGCACCGCTGCGCCCCGCGCCGGGCGGCAGCAGGTAGACCAGGGCGTCGACGCCCGCCGTGCCCAGGGCGCGGGCGATCTCCGCCACCGCCGGCGGGGCCATCAGCGCCTCACCGGCCGGGGAGGCGGCGAGCGCGGTGAGGGCGCGGCGGCGAAGGTCGTCCGGCACCGGGATCTCGGCGCCGCCGGGCAGGGAGGCGAGCAGGCCGCCGGGCAGGCCGAGCACCGCGTCGAGGCCGGGGCCTCCGGCGGCCGGGCCGTCCTGGGCGGCGCCGCCGGACAGCCAGGCGTCGGCGAGGTCGGGGTGGCCGGTGGAGCGCAGCAGGTCGGGGACGTCGGTGGTGGCGGTGGAGGCGTGCAGCACCAGGCCCCGGCCGAGCTCCAGGGCCGCGACGGCGGCCCGCAGGTACGGCTCGCGCTCGGCGCCGGGGGCGTCGCCGTCCGGTGCGTCGTGCCCGGGCGCGTCGTCGTCCGGTGCCTCGTGGGCCGGTGCCTCGTGGGCCGGTGCGTCGTGGGCCGGCGCGTCGTGCCCGGGCGTGTCGTCGTCCGGTGGCTCGTGGGCCGGTCCGTCGTCGTCCGGCGCCTCGTCCCGGTCGGCGAGGTACCAGCGGGCGATCGTCAGCGCACGCGCCGCGTTCTCCCGGGCCACCAGCAGGGCCGGGCCGGCCGCCGCCTGGAGCAGGGTGGCGGCGGCCGTCTGGCGCAGCGTGGTCAGCCCGGCCTCGCGCCCGGCCCGCCGGTCCCCCGGCCCCAGCCGCACGCGGTGGGCCCGGGCGATGATCCAGTTCACCGCCGCCAGCATCTGGGTGGGCGTCCCGTGCCGCATCCGCTCACGGACCGTTTCCGCGGAGGCCAGCGCCCCGGCGATGTCCCCGGGTCGCCGCGCGTGCTCGTAGCGCGCCGTCAGCAGCATCGCCCGCATCAGGTGGGCCCGGGACCCCTCCATGCCCGCCGGGTCGGTGTCGGCGATGAGCAGGTCGAGGTACCTGAGTGCCTGCTCGGCGCGGCTCTCCGAGAACGGGGGCCCCATCGCCAGAAGGCTCACCACCCCGGCCGCCCGCATGGTCAGCACGGCCTTGTAGAGGTGGCCCGCCGGCGTCCGGTCCGCCGCGTCCAGCATCAGGACGACGCCCGCCATCGCCCGTTCCGGCGACTGCCCACCGTGCAGCGCGTGGACGAACATCGCCAGCCCGAGGTCCCCCCGGGCCATCTGCCGCAGCGGGTCGTCCTCGGACATCGCGTCGACCAGCGGTTCCAGCGCCGTCACCGTCCGGGCCATCCGCGGGACGTCACCGACCGCCAGGGCCTCCTGGAACTCCAGCATCAGCCGGGTCCGTTCGAGGATCGGCCGGTGGGCGGCCAGCAGCCTTCCCACGCCCGGGTGTTCGGCGTGCGAGAGGTAGGCGATCACCTCCTCGGTGTAGCGGCGGGAGGCCTCCAGGTCCTGGTGGTCGCCGGCGAGGCGAAAGCGCTGGTAGAGGTTGACGGCGAGGTTCTCCAGGTAGACCACCCGGTTGACGTCGTCCGGGGCCGCCCGGCGGAACGCGGCGCGCTGGTGGCGGATCGCCGCGTCGAGGTCGCCGACGGCGTTGGTGAGCGCGAACCGCTTGCTCATCGCCGCGCCCAGCGAGCCGTGCAGGTGCTCGTCCGACCACAGGGTGCCGGTGGGCCGGGCGCCGGCGTCGTCGAGCAGGCCGATCACCCGGTCGAGTTCGGCCCGGTCGGCGGAGTACTGGCTCTTCGCGATGGAGGCGTCGGCGAGGTGGCGGAGGATGTCACCGCGCCGGACGCCGTGGTCCTCCTCCTGCATGGTGTCCACGGCCAGGGTGAGGTGCCGGACGGCTTCCTCGGTGCGGTACGTCTGCGGGTCGTGCTGGTGCAGCGCGTTGACGAGCGTGCCGAGCACCGCGTGCGAGGGCGGCCGGACCGGGTCGTCCTCGGCCATGCCGGCCAGGCCCTCGCGCAGCACCTCGACCGCCTCGTGGACCTCGGCGCCCACGCCGTCGCGGTGGAGCTCGGCCCTGCCGGCGAGGGTGCAGCCGAGCAGCCAGCGCACGGTGCCGCCGAACGGGCCGTCGGGCGGGATCAGCCGGCGCAGGTCGCGGAGCCGGGCGAAGCGGTGGGCGGCGTCGTCCGGGCGGATGTGGGTGCCGTCGCCGCGCGCCCAGTACAGGTCGAGCAGGTGCAGTCCGGCGCGCATCCGGTAGGGGGAGTCGGCGGCGGTGGTGGCCGCGACCGCCTCCAGGTGGGCGACGGCCCGGTCGGTGCGCTCCGCGTCCGGGCCGCCGTCCCGCTCGTCCAGCAGCAGCCGCACGAGGCACTCGCGGACCGCCGACTCGATCGGCTCGGCGAGTTCGGCCGGCCCCGGCTCGGCGTCGGGGGCCGGGCGGTACGGCGCGCCGTCGGGGCCGCCGGGCGGTGCCGGGCTCAGCCTGTCGAGCAGGCCCTCCAGGACGGCCTCGGCGGCGGCGCAGTCGGCGGCCACCCGTTCGGGCGGGGCGTCGTCGCGCTCGGAGCGGTCGGCGAGGGCGCAGCCGAGGTTGGCGAGCGCCCCGGGGTCCTGGGCGTCGTAGGCCGCGTACGTGTCGTAGGCGTCGGTGTCCCCGGTCCCTTCGGCCGGACGGTGCCAGGGGCCCGGCGGCACCGGGACGGGGCAGGCGAGCCGCAGCGCCTCGATCGCCCGGTCCAGGTCATCGGGGCGGGCCGCCGGGTCCGCGACACCGGCGCTCGCCCCGTCCTCGTACCGCGCGTGCAGCAGCATCCCGAGCCGGAACGCCGCCTCCACCCGCTCCGGCGCGTCCTGGTCGAACGCGGCCATCGTGAGCGTCAACAGCCCGGCGGCCTCGTCCCGTTCGGCCAGCACGGCGGCGCGGATCCCGTCGTCCTCGGCGAACTCCGGCTGCTCGACGGCCCGCCAGTAGCGCACCGAGAGCGTCAGCCCGACCAGGAACCGCGCCTCCGCGAGCGCCCCCGCCGGCGCGCCCGGGCCCGCCTCCTCCAGCAGCGTGCGCGCCGTCGAGAACGCGGTGAGCGCCCCGGACAGCGCCATCGCGGCCGCCCGCGGATCGGGCGCCGCGTCGTGCTCGTCCAGCAGCCGCCGCCCGCGCCCGACCAGCGTCCGCGCCTCGTCCCCCACCGCCACCGGTCCTCCCCTTCTGCGGCCTTCCCGCGGCCTTCCCCGTGCCCGCCCCACGGCCCTGCCCGGCAGACAACCGCACACCCCGCCCGCCGTCAAACCCCGGCGCCGCTGGACGGCGTGGAAACCCGGTGCACCGGCGCCCGGCCGGGCGGTACGGTCCGAGGACGATCCAAGGGGGTGGACAGATGCGACCGCTGTTGCTGCTGGACGTCGACGGCCCGCTGAACCCGTACGCGGCCCAGCCCCACCGCCGCCCTTGTGCGTTGCAGGCTGGAAGTGCTTGGGGTCGCTGAGCAAGAGCTCACCGAGTCCCGTCAGCGCGTCGACGTAGGGCAAAGGTGCAGTTCCCCTGGTGAAGGTAGCGATCTCGTCGGAGGCGGCTGTCAACCGCAGCGTCTACGTCGTTCGGGGTGTTCTGGAAGGCCGTGATGGTCCCCATCAGCGCGCGGGCGTACTCACGGCGCTGGACGATCCCGGGCATGACGTTGGAGCAGGACATACGGATGTGCCGGCTGTTCTCGAACTGGGGCAGGATGGCGTCCTGGGCGTGCTTCATCCCCGCTCGGTGGAGGCGCTTCCACTGGACGTCCATCTCGTCGGCGGCCCGGCCGGCCGCCACTAGATCGGCGGCCTCGCCGTCATCGGCGTTGCAGGCAGCACACCACCGCTGGATGTCGTCAGCAGACGGGGGTGTCTTGGCGGCTGCGATCCGCGAGACCTTGGACTCGCCGAAGCCTGTTCGCAGGGCCAGATCATGCCCTGTCAGGCCAGCTTCCTGCTGAGGGGCTTTCAACCGCTTGGCGATCGTCTCGCGGGCGGTCTGCGCACTGGACGACGGAGACAGGGGCATGATCTGGCGGTCCTGCGTACTGAATCAGACTACGAACTTCTCGTGCTCCACTCCGCGCTCCCAGACCGATTCGGAGGCGTTGGCGCACAGCTCGACTACGGCCGGCTCTTCGGAGTACTGGGGGTACAGCGCCGCGCCAGGCCCATCGAAAAGGTTGAAGCGAACGGCGCGGCCGTCCACGAGCCAGAAGTCGTTACCAGGAAAGGCCAGATCCGACGCCTCGCTGCGGGACAGCCAGCGAACCTGCTCACCCATGGCGAGCGTCTACTACGAGGCGTGCCTGGACTCCGCGGTCCCGCATGCCTCCGCCCGGGAGCTGTGGGCGCACGACATGCGTCAACCATTTGCCGCAGGCCCCTACGTTCACGATTCACTGGCATACTACCTGGAGCGAAAGGCAATCCAGGATGCCACTAGGCGGTGGCATCCTGGAGACATTCGGAAGGGCTGAGTCGAGGCACGGGCTTAGTAGCACGAGGCTGACGGAGGGTCCGTTATGCCGAGAATCTGCTATTCAATTCCCTACAGCTAGCAGCGGGCCCCGAAAACCCATGCCTCGGCCTTGTGTCCTCCCGAGTGAAGCAGACTGGCATACAGGTCGATGCACGTCTTGCCCGGCGCGTAGGTGTAGACCGGACCAGCGTACTGACTGTAGGTTCCGGCCGCGCCGTCGACATCGTCCCACCAGCTTGTTCCCGTAAGTCCGATCTTGATTAGAATCGCACCAAACCCGCTCGCCCGGTCGTCCCTACCGCGGGCGATAGCACAGTTCTTTCCTGTCGCACTGCTGTAGTACGTGTCTATCCAGCCCACTCCGTAGCCGGTTTCCACGTCAGTGATCGAGTACTGCTTCAGGGATCCGTACGAGCTTCCGCAATGATTGATCGGCGGATAGGCGGCGGCTTCCCCGGCAGTTCCGATCACGCAGCCGACCAGCAATGCGGCAACACCCAGGACTGAAGCAAGTCGCCTGTAAAGCATGGCAGTTGCACCCCTTTGCAGTCGGGATTGCTGGGGCCAGGTATACGCCTCGCCACTTCGACAGGCAATGAAGAAGGCCGAACTTCTGACGCTATGTCTGAAAGACCACTCCTCCAGGCCTGTTCTCTGCCCACGATCCGGAACTTGCCGAGTCACTACTAGCCCGCTGAAGGAGTCCGCTCGGGTGCACTACGAACCGATACGGACAGTCCTCGACGACGTCCCGCATCCGCACCGCACTCTCGCGGGCGAGCCGTTGCGCTGGTCGGCACACACCTTCCGGCC
The DNA here is from genome assembly GCF_043080305.1 of Kitasatospora sp. NPDC015120. NCBI lineage: Bacteria > Bacillati > Actinomycetota > Actinomycetes > Kitasatosporales > Streptomycetaceae > Kitasatospora > Kitasatospora sp. NPDC015120. The sequence continues at coordinate 65,179 of NZ_JBIBVJ010000021.1, forward strand.
GGACTGGAAGTACACCCCGGAACAGTGCCGCATCCTGGCCCGCTGGTACGAGCTGCGCGACGACGCCGTACCGGAGGACCCCAACGACCCCGAGACCTGGGGCCGCTCCTTCCGCTGGGAGTCCGGCACCCTGCGCCGCCTGAAGGGCTGGGGCAAGGACCCCGCCATGGCCTCCGTCTGCGCGATGGAGTTCGTCGGCCCGTGCCGCCTGGTGGGCTTCCGCGCCGACGGCTCGCCGATCGGCGGCCCACCGCAAGAGGCGTGGGTGCAGATCTTCGCCACCGCGGCCGGCCAGAACGTCAACACGATGTCGGCGCTGTCCACGATCTTCTCCCAGGCCGCCATCGACCGGTACGCGATCAAGCTCGGCCAAGAGACGGAGATCATGGGCCTGGCCGACGTGCCGCCCCACTACCTCGCCGGGTCGAACCTCGTGAACCTGAGCGCGGACGCCCTCGCGGCGGCCGAGACCTCGTTCAAGCGGTTCCTGTCCACCCTCCAGGACTCGCTGGGCGAGTCGTGGGAGTCGGTGTTCCGGCTGTGCGCCCTGGTGGCCGGCCAGGGCGAGATCGAGCAGGACGAGAGCCAGGTCGAATGGGCCGAGAAGGCCACCCGCAGCCTCGCCCAGGCGGCCGACGCGATGGTCAAGCTGATGCAGCAGGGCGTCCCGCTGTCGGTCGCGCTGCGCAAGGTCCCCGGCTTCTCGCAGGCCGACATTGACGAGGTGGTGAAGGCCGCCGAGGAGGCCGCCCGCATGCCGAGGCCGCCGAAGCCGAGGCCCTGAAGCAGCAGAAGGAGGCAGCCGGTGGCGTGGACCCCCAGAACCGCCGAGATCCTTCGGGCGGTGGCCGCGTACCAGCTCGCGCAGGAAGCGCTGGCCGGTGAGTTCTCCGCCCGCTGGATCGACGGCACCTGGGAGCGGGTGTTCACCGCGCTCATCGCACAGGCCCGACGCCGAGGAAGACCTCAGCTGGGCCGTCTCGGTCGACTCCATTGTCGTGCGCGCTCACCAGCACGTAGCCGGGGCCCGCAAAAGGGGGCCCCGGCCGGCGAGCCCGATGACAATGCCATCGGCCGGTCTCGCGGCGGACTGACCACGAAGATCCACCTCGCCTCCGACGCCCACCGCCGACCACTGGCCTTCGTGCTCACCGCCGGACAGGCGGGTGACGCACCCGCCTTCGCTCATGTCGTGGCCCGCCTCCGCGTGCCTCGGCAGCGAGGACGCCCCCGTACCAGGCCGGACGTGGTCCTGGCCGACAAGGCGTACTCCTCCCGCGCGATCCGCGAGCACCTGCGCAAGCGCGGAATCCGGGCGGTCATCCCCATTCCGGCTGATCAACGCGGCCACCGGCTGCGGCGCGGCAGCCGAGGTGGCAGACCACCCGCCTTCGACCGCGAGGCATACAAGCAGCGCAACACCGTCGAACGCTGCATCAACCGCTTGAAGCAGTGGCGCGGCATCGCCACCCGATACGAGAAGACCGCGACCATCTTCCTGGCCGGACTCTACGTCGCCGGCATCTTTCTTTGGTCTGCCAGGCCAAGGGCTCAGGAGCAGGAGCAAACCGCATCGGCCCAGGCGCCAGGGCTGCGGTAGTGGTTCTTGTGCCCCGCGGCAAGTACGTGGCGCAGTTCGGCAAGGTGTTGGGTGTTCGTGGGAAGATCCAGTCGGCCGAGGAAGGCCAGTGCGGCAGCCGGCTCCAGGTCGCCGTAGACGTCGCGGAAGCTCGCCAGGAGGCCGCGGAAGACGGCCGAGTGCAGGGCAGGAAGCCGCATGGCGGTGCGGTATGTCAGCTCTTTCACCGTCCAGCGCACCGGTCCCGAACACTCCAGAACCCGACGGGCTCGGCGGAGCAGGGCTTCCGATCGCTCGGCCACCACTCGGTCGATGTCGTTACCAAGAACCTCGGCGAAGGCCGTCGCGGAAGTAGCGTGGTCCTCGAACCAATCCACCCACAGCGAGTAAGTGACGGCTTCGGCGTCCCGGTCCGCCTCCAGCCGTTGGCGGTAGCCGTCCCACAGTACGTCGGCCGGCAGGGGACCCTCCGCACCCTCGTTCGCGAACCGGATCTCGCACGTGACCCAGTACTCGTCGAGGAGGTCCAGCAGCCCGAAAGCCAACCGCACCTGGCCAGCTGCATCCAGGTCTTCGGCGAACACAGCACCGGCCCAGGAGTGCGCCACCTGGTTGGCAGTGAGCAACGCGTCCGGTTCCTCGTCGCTCACCCACCCGTCGCGCACCCGGTTGACACCCTGATCAGCCAGCCAACGCCGCGCTGCTTCCTCGGCTTGCATCTCCACTCGGCAAGTATGACAAGCCTCGCAAGATCCGAACGAAACGGCCTAGCGGCTGGGCCGCTTCAGCAATACCGAGTAGGCCGGCATATCGCGTTCCCGTTGGGGGACTGCAACGGTGGTGCTGACGGCCTCCCATCCTTGCGCACCTTCCGCGTTCAACTGCCTGATCAGGTCGTTGCTGGGATGCCAGCTACTAACCGAAACCCATTTGTATTCCCAGGTCGTCACTTAGCGCTCCCTCAATGATCCGGATTCCCGATGATGGCATGCGGACCGCGGGCCTGGACCTGAAATCGAGATCATCCAACACTGCTTCAGGAGAGACGTGGCAGAGACCCCGACCCCGAGCCTCCGACGCCGGCCGAGGCGATCCCCGGCGGCGCGATGAACCCGGCCACCCCGCCGGCCACCCCCGAACCCGACGAGGCCCCGGCCCCGGAGAGCGAGCAGACCCCGGCGCGCCCCGGTGCCGGCCGAGCCGGACTACAAGGCCCTGTACGAGAAGATGCAGGCCCGCTTCTCGGCCAACTACATGATCACTACAAGGCCCCGCTGAGGGCCGGAACGGAAAGCAGCTTGGCTGACGCCCCCTCGGTCCTGGTACCGGGCACCGGATACATCCACGTCGCCCCGCCCGGCACCGCACTGCCGGACCTGAACGCCGGGTTCGACCCGAAGGCCGCGGCCAAGTGGGGCCCGGCCGGGCTGAACTGGAAGTCCATCGGCAACACCTCGCTGGACAACGGCATCGAGATGAGCGTCGAGGGCGACGAGCCCGAAGTGCTGGGATCGTGGCAGAACAAGAGCCTGCGCACCACCGACCCGAGCAAGACCTACGCCGTGACGATCAACCTCAGCGACTTCACCGCGGAGTCCTACAAGCTGTACTACGGCACCGACAAGGGGCTCGACTCGAAGGGCCTGTTCTCGATTCCGACATCCCCGACCGCGCAGAACCGCGCGCTGATGATCGCGGCGGTGGACGGCACGAAGTGCGTCGCCTGGCATTACCCGAAGACCAGCATCATCGGCGCTGACTCGGTCACGATGGACCCGGCCGCGCTCGGCGAGATGCCGGTGAAGGCCACCGTCGTCGCCCTCCACCAGGCGACGCCACTCGGCTCCGTCACCCCCGTGTTCGACCTGGCCGCCGGCCTCCAGGCCCCCGCTGCCTGACCGCCCAAGTGCGATCAGGCAGCGCTACGCGACCTCCGTGGGTCAGGCGCCCTCAACGTTGATGGCGACGGAGCGCCCGCTGCTCTCGGCCAGCTCGTAGCTGACCTCCAGCCCTGCTTCCAGGTCCCTCTGGACGTCGGTGTACTTCACCATGACGCTCGCTGATCCGTCTGCGGGCTTGATCATGCCGAAGCCCTTCTCACTGTTGAACCACTCCACCGTGCCTTGCCGGCGCTCGGCCATGTCGTCTCCTATCGCGCATTGACTAGCTCGTGTGTTGCGAGGGTGATGGTCTCCCCGGCCCGCTCCCGGCGAAGTGGAATCTGCGACTTCCGCATGGCGCACCGCGATATCTGCTAGGCATCGCGCCTCCGGGCGCCCTCGCCCTCAACAAGGCACCATCCGGTAAGTCGCAGTCCCGTGTTCGACCTGGCCGCCGGCCTCCAGGCCCCTGCAGGTTAGACGGACGCCTTGGCGCGTTCGACCCACTTGGCGATCTCGGCCGGCGTGCTGAAGTTGCTGAGATCGAGGTCGGCAACGTCGGCGGCGAACCCGAAGCGCGTCTCAGCCCACTGGATGAGCGCGTGGACGTCCACCTCATTGAGCAGCCCGTCGAGATTGGTGTCCGCCGTGATGGTCTCCTGGGACGACCCCTTGGTCTCGTTGAGGTAGCCAACGATGTCTTGCGTGATCTGGCTCATGTGCGCAGTTTCTCCTCATCGAGTGTTGTCGCAACGTCGGTGCTTCGACCGTCCGAAGGGCTCCACCTGGAACCACACGGAACGCCCCACGGCAGCGAGCCACATGGAGCGCTCGACCGTTCTATCGACCCAGTTCGGCCCTGGCCGGGAGTTGTTGATCATTTTCACTTGATCGAGTGAATGCGCCACCCCATCCCTTGACCTCTTATCAACGCACCATCCCACAAGGAGAGTTACGCCGTGACCACCCTGGACTTCGCCGACCTCGCCACCGAGGCCGAGCGCAAGCACACCGGCAAGGGCCTGAAGTTCATCGCCAAGAACGGCAGGAAGGTCCGGCTGCGCCGGATCGAGGCCATGCCCGGCGGCGACCTGAAGTCCGCGCTCGCGCTGCTGCACCTCGTGCAGTCGAAGAAGGTCAGCAACGAGCGCCTCATCGAGGCGATGACCGGCCTGCTGATCGCGGTCGCCTCCGACAAGAAGGCGATGCGCGGGCCCTGACGGTGGTGACCGCCTAGGTTCCATCCGGGCGATCATGTGCCGAGCCAGATGGCGAGGACGGCTGCAGTGACGGTACCGAGGTAGACGTAGTCGCGTTTGTCGTATCGGGTGGCTACGGCTCTGGCGTGCTTGAGCTTGTTGTTGGCCCGTTCGACGGTGTTGCGTTTTTTGTACCGCTCCTTGTCGAAGCCGGGTGGCCGTCCGCCGCGTGAGCCCCTGCGCAGGCGGGCCGCCTGGCTGTCGGTCTTCTCCGGGATCGCGTGCTGGATGCCGCGCCTGCGCAGGTAGGAGCGGCAAGGGCCGTTGCTGTACGCCTTGTCGCAGGCCACGCTGTCCGGCTTGTTCCGCGGCCTGCGAGGACCGGTCCGCGGGACGCGGACTTTCTCCAGCACCGGCTCGAACTGCGTGCAGTCCGCCCGCTGCCCCGCGGTGACGACCAGGGACAATGGACGGCAGCGGCCGTCCGCGCTCAGGTGGACCTTTGTGGTGAACCCGCCCCGCGAGCGGCCCAGGCCCTCACCTCCAGCACCACCTCCACCAGGCGGGCGACGAGGTTCTGCCACGGCGTCTCGTCCTGGTGTTCTGCCGGCCCAGCCCGGCAGCGAAAAGAGCCACGTCCTCTCGCAGGAGGCGTACACCGCGTACCGCGACTGGTGCGAGGCCCAGGGCGAGAAGGCGTGGACCCGCAGGGGGGTTCATCTCCGCCCTGGACGAACGCGGCATCCGCCAGCACCGCATGACCAAGGGCCGGGTGCTGCTCGGCGTGCGCTTCGCGGGCGAGCCGGTACCCGCCGGGCCGGGAGTCTTCAAAACCACCATTAATGGGTGACGACTGGCCTCGTTCTGCACACCGAGCCAGGAGGCTGCACCCTCAGGACGACTCATCCCAACCGCAGGGCAGCCGCAGCCTCCAACGCCGAGTGAGCCGCGCGAGCGGCGTCACCCGCAGTGTTGATGGCTACCTGGTCAGACGAATCCGCATCTCCCAGAGCGATAGAAGCCTCAGCCAGACTCCGGCCCAGATGGACTATTTCGGAGTCCATCCCGGAGAGTCTTACCTCCGATAGTGCCTTCGTGAGCCTCGACCTGGCTTCGTACCGCGCAGCTCGGGCCTCCAGCGTGTCAGGGATCCCTTCTCGACGGGCTACGTGTTTGAGGTACTGAGCCGCCCGATGGTCTGTGGCTGCTCCGAGGAGCTGTGCCACTGCCCCTCGCTGCGCCTGTCGGTCCCGGTCACGCCGGGCTGTCCGGTTAGCCAGATGTTGCATGGCGCCGGTGACCACAGCTCCCAACAACGTGCCCAGCACGGCAATTAGTGCGATCCCCATGGTGATGCCCCCATTCCACCCGGCATGCGAACGCCCTTCTGCGGCGTACCCAACTCCGGGCTTCATCCCCAAGAACTCAGCGCAAGACGACAGCTGATCCGTTGAACGTATTTTAGGAGCGTGATGCCGGTACACCCGTACCGGCTGGCCGGGGAGCCGGTCGAGATCAAGGCCGCCGAGAACGGTGAAGACCTACGGGAGTTCCGCGCCTGGTGGACCGCCCACGCCAACGCGGGCACGCTGATCGGCTTCGACACCGAGACCACCGGCCTGGCGTGGACGGACCGAATACGGCTGGCGCAGTTCGCCGACGCCAACACCGCGTACGTCATCCCCGTCGAACTCGGCTGGCCGTTCCGCGAGGCCGCGATCGAGGCGCTGGCCGCGCTGCCGAACCTGGTGGCGCCCAACCTGGCGTTCGACGCGCTGAAGGTCGACAACGAGCTGGGCATCCGGCTAGAAGACCTCTACCCCCGGGCGCAGGGCTCCCGGGTGGCCGCCCACCTGCTCGACAGCCGCCACGACTACGAGGGCGGCGCGGGCCTCAGTCTCAAGCCGCTGTCGGCCTGGTACGTCGACCCGGCCGCGCCCGACACCCAGAACGACCTGACGAAGGTCTTCAACGGGCTCGGGCTGACCAAGGAGAACGGCTGGGCTCGGATCGAACTCTCGCACCACGTCTACGAGTTGTACGCCGGTCTCGACGCCCTGCTCGTCGCCCGGCTGCTGCCGAAGCTGCTGGAGCGCTACCGGGCCGAGGGCCTGCCCGGCGCTGCTGCCCTACGAACACCGCCTCGCCCTGGTGTGCGCCAAGCTCCAGCGCATCGGAATGCTGATCGACCCCGGGTACACCGAGGGCCTGGTCGGCCGGCTCGACCGGGGGAAGGAGCGGTTCTCCGCCGTGGCCGCGCGCTTCGGCGTCGACTCGGTGAACAGCCCCGACCAGGTGGCCGGCGCCCTGCTCGGGATGGGCGAGAAGCTGACGGAGAAGACCGACAGCGGCGCCCTGTCGGTCGCCAAGGCGGTCCTGCTGCCGATGGCCGACCTTGACCAGGACTGGCAGCGGCTCGGCATGCGCGAGCCCAACGCCCTCGCGGACGCCGTGCTGCGGGCGAAGCGCGCGGGGAAGTGGTCGGCGTCCTACGCCGAGGCGATGCTGAACAACCGCGACGCCTTCGACCGCATCCCCCCGAAGATCAATCCCTTGGGGGCGCAGACCGGCCGGGCCAGCCACTCCGACCCGGCGACCCCCGGGTGGGAGGTGCGCCGCTGCATGGTCGCCGAGCCGGGGCACGTCTACTTCTCGGTGGACTAGCAGGCCGTCGAACTGCGGGTGCTGGCCGCCCTGTGGGGCGAGACCAGGATGACCCGGCCATCGCCGACGGCCACGACCTCCACGGGTACGCCGCGACGCTGATGTTCGGCGAGGACTACACGAAGGCCCAGCGCACGCCGGCCAAGATCGCCGGGCTCGGCACCGCCTACCAGGGCGGGGCCGCGACGCTGGCCAAGCAGACTGGTCAGGAGGTCGAGGTCATGCGGGACACCCTGCGCCGCTACGGCAAGGCGTTCCCGGGGATCAAACGGTGGGCCCGCAAGATGCAACGCGTCGCACTGGCGGAGCGCTGCACGATGACCACGGTCACCGGCCGGCGGCTCCACCTGGACCGGGACAACCTCTACAAGTCCGTGGCCTACACCTGGCAGAGCACGGCGCGGGACAGGATCGGGCAGTCGCTGATCAAGATGGACGACCAGGGCCTCACCCCTACCTCACCATGTGGGTGCACGACGAGGCAGTGGGCACCGCACCGAAGATGGAGGCCGCGGACGTCGCCCGCGCGTGCGCGGAGGCGATGAAGATGACCCTGCTGGGCGTCCCGCTGGACACGGACGCCGAGGTCTACGGGCCCTCGTGGGCCAACGGCTACGGCCTTCCCGAGGAGTCGGCCTATGCGGCGTGAACCGGAGAGCGAACACACCCAGTTCTGCGAGGTCTGCGACGACGAGAAGCCGCTCGGCCAGTTCGGCAAGCGCAAGCGCGCCCCCAACGGCCGCGCGAACGTCTGCCGGCCATGCGTTCGTGCGGCGAGCCACAAGGCGAATGCGGAGGTACATCGCCCCGAGGTCGAGGCGGGCGGTTGGGTGTGCGGCCGTCCGTTCGCCTGGGTCGACGACCTGATCACCGAGGCGGACCGGGACTGGGTCCGCGCGCACCACGACGGGCCGGCCCTGCTCCACCGGGTGGACCCCAGGACCGGCCTGACCGCCGCCGACTTCAGCGTCCTCGCGCACTGGGCGGCCGCCGCCGCGCCGGCCCGCCCCGCCGGGCGGTGAGGGCCGCGGTCAAGGCCGTGAGGGCGGCGAGGGCCGTCCAGGCGGGGGTGTAGCCGCCGGCCGGGCCGTCCCGGGTGGTGTCGCGCAGCAGGCCGAGGGCGGGCGGGGCGAGGACCACGGCCACCTGGTTGACGGCCATCACCAGGCCGAGGGCCAGACCGGTCCGGCCCGGCGGGGCGGCCTCGGCGAGGTGGGCGACCCACGGGCCGTACCAGCCGATGCCGAAGAAGCCGAGCCAGGTGAACAGGACGGCGGCGCCGACCGGGTGGTGGCCCAGCGGGGTGGTGAGTGCGAGCAGGCCGGCCACGGCCGCCACCATGCTCGTCAGGACGGGGCGGTAGCGGCCGGCCCGGCTGCGGTCGCTCCACGCCGCTAGGCCGATCCGGCCGAGCATGCCCGCCAGTTGGGACACCACCAGCACGGCGCCCGCCGCGCCCGCGCCGAGCGAGGTGGCGTCGTGCAGGTACAGGGCGCCGAGCACACCGAGGCCGCTGTGCACCGACACCATGGCCAGACCCGACAACAGCGCTCTGACCAGGGCGGGTTCACGGAGCAGCCGGAGGCGCTCCACGACGGGTGCGTCGGGACCGGCGGGCATGCCGGGTGCTTCCGGCGAGCCGGCCGCTTCCGTCGGGGTCGTCGGTGAACTCTTCACGGGGGACGGAGGGTTGGGCCGAGCGATGGCGGGCGGCGGCCGCCGGTGGAGCGCGGCGAACGCGCCGGCCCCCGCCAGCGCGACCAGCCCGCCGACCAGCAGCGCCGACCGCCAGCCGTACGCGGTGGCGAGCGGCGGCAGGACGGCCACCGCGAGTGCCCCGCCCAGCGGCAGTCCGGCCTGCCGGACGCCCATCGCGAACCCCCTCCGCGCGGGCTCGAACCACGCCGCCACCGTCTTGCTGCCGCCGGGCTGGATCGTGCTGTAGCCCGCGCCGGCCACCAGCAGGACGGCGAGCAGCGCGCCGTACCCCGGGGCCAGGCTCCCGGCCAGCAGGGCCGTGGCGACGACCCCGGCCCCGAGGCCGACGACCCAGCGCTCGCCGTACCGGTCCAGCAACTCTCCGGCCACCACCAGCCCTACCAGCGGGGCCAGTTGGGAGGCGGAGAGGAGCAGGCCGAGCCGCGTCGCATCGAGTCCGAGGGCGTCCTGCAGCGGGACGGCCATCGCCCCGATCCCCTGGACGAAGAAACAGGCGGCGGCCTGGGTGAAGGTGGCGGTGCCGAGGATCACCCAGCGGTAGCCGGGCGCGGTCGGAGCGGCCGCAAGGGCCGTCGGGGCACTGGGGTGGTGACTCATGGCGCCCCATGCTGCTGTCATGGTCCTATGCACCTCAACCCTTACGGCGAGGACGCCGTCCACCTGGCCGCCGCGCTGGCGAACCGGCGCCCGGAGAGCCCCGGCGAGCTCGTGGCCCGCTGCCGCGCGGCCGGTCTGCTGATCGAGGGGCCCGGCACGCCCGCGGACCTGACGCGCACCCACGCCCTGCTGGACGCCTGGGAGGCCGTGGTCGACGCGGCGGACGAGCGCGAGCGCGCGGCCCGGCTCAATCTGATGCTCGCCGCCGGCACCGCCCACCCCCGGGTGACCGACCACGCGGGCGACGGCTGGCACCTGCACTACCGCGAGGACGACCTCCCGCTCGGCGACCTGCTGTTCGCGCTGGTCGCGACCGGCACCGCGCTGCACCTGGTGGGCCGCGGGATGCGGCGGCTGGGCCGGTGCGCCGTCGAGGAGTGCGCCACGGTGTTCGCCGACACCTCCCGCACCGGGCGCCGCCGCTACTGCTCCCCGCGCTGCGCCAACCGGGACGCCGTCCGCCGCCATCGCGCGAAGCACCCGGCGGCCGGCTGACGCGCTGCGGGGCCGATCGGATGGAGCAGCAACTCTTCCACCCGGCCCGCGCATCGGACGCACGGCCCGCCGACCAGCGGCGTCCTGCTCGGCCTGCTGGTCGAGCGGGTGAGTGGGTGAGCGGGTGAGCGGGTGAGCGGCCTGGAGGATTTCGTCCACGACCGGATCAGCGGACCCAGCGGCCTGCGGCACACCCCGTTCCCGCAGGGCACCGACCGGCCCGAGCCGTACGCGCACCGGCACCGTCGCCGGTTCCACGCACCGGAACCCGTTGTGGGCCCGGGCGGCGGGTGCGCCGGTCTCCGACCCGCGGGACCTGCGGCACTGGGCGGAGGACCTGGAGCACCTAAACGTCCGGCCCACCAGCGTCCCCGGCGCGGGGTACGGCCTCGGGTTCTTCGACATCACCGGGCGGATCGGCCACAACGGCTCGCTGGCCGGCTGCGAGGGCCTCACCATCCGCCTGCCGCAGGAGTGCGCGACCCCGGCGGTGGCGCTCAACACCGACATCACGTCCCGGAATTCCGAGCCGGCAGTCTGATCGGCCGGGCGTGGGACGTCGGCCGGTCCGACGTCGCACGCCGGTGCCGTGCCGCCGGGCGCCGCCTGGCAGGCTGGGCGGACCGGGGTGCCGTCGGGGCGGTCCGGACGGGAGAGGGGGCGTTGATGGGGGACGGGGACCACGGTGCAGGGGGCCTCGGTGCGACGGCGGCTCCCCCGCCGTTCGATCCGGAACTGGCCGCGGCGCTGGCGGCGTTGGGCGAGGGCGCGCGGGCGCCGATCACCCCGGAGGGCCTCGCCGCCTGGCAGGAGCGGGACGCCGCGGCCCGCCCCAGGCCCACCGTGGAGGCGCTGCGGGACGGCGGGCGCTTCGAGGTCGCCGAGCTGGATGCGGAGGGCGTGCGGCTGGTGGGCGCGCGGCCCGCCGGGTCGGACGGGCCGTTGCCGTTGCTCTACTACCTGCACGGCGGAGGGCTGGTCGGCGGCAACGCCTGGTCCGTACTCCCGCGGCTGCTGCGGGAGTTGGCCGAACCGCTGGGCATCGCCGTGGTCTCCGTGGCGTACCGGCGGGCCCCGGCAGCACCGTACCCGGCCGCGGTGGAGGACTCCCTTGCCGGGCTCCGGTGGACGATCGGGCACGCGAAGCGGCTGGGCATCGACGCCGGGCGCGTCGTCGTCGGGGGCAAGAGCGCGGGCGGCGGTCTCGCGGCGGCGCTCGCCCTGCTGGTCCGGGACCGCGGCGGGCCCGTCCCGGCCGGCCAGCTGCTGCTGTCCCCGATGCTCGACGACCGCAACGACAGCTTCTCCGCCCACCAGTTGGCCGGCCACGACACCTGGGACCGGACGTCCAACGCGACCGCCTGGCAGGCCGCGCTCGGCGAGCGCCGGGGCACCGTCGGCCTGCCGCCGTACGCGGCCCCGGCGCGGGCCACCGACCTGTCGGGCCTGCCTCCCGCCTACGTCGAGGTGGGCTCGGCCGAGACCTTCCGCGACGAGGCCGTGGCGTACGCCGACGCCCTGTGGCGGGCCGGCGGTGAGGCGGAACTGCACGTCTGGCCGGGCGCGTTCCACGGCTTCGACACCATCGCACCCGGCGCGGCGCTCAGCCGCGACGCCCGGGACGCGCGGCTCCGCTGGCTCCGCCGGATCCTCGCGCGCTGAGCGGCTGCCGCCGCCGGCTACTCCGGCACGGTGCCGAGGAGCCGGGTGAGGGCGCGGTGATCGTGGAAGTCGCGGCTGTGCACGATGAGGCCGTCGCGCACCCGCAGCACCTGGAGGTTGGCGACGGTCTCCTCCCGGCCGGTGGCGCGGTTGCGGGCGCGGTAGTCCCACTCGGTGACGATGACTTCGGGGTCGTCGGTGGCGCGGACCACGACGTTGCGGGCGTCCAGCTCCAGCGGCGTGCGCTCGGCGAGCGCGAGGAATCGTTCGCGCAGCGCCGCCCGCCCCTCCACCCGGCGCGGGCCGACCGGCTCGAACACCATCTCCACCACGGCGTCCTCGGCGTAGAGCCGGTCCAGTTCGGCGAACCGTCCACCCGTGATGGCGTCGAGCAGCGCGTGCGAGACCTCGCGCGGCGACCGCGTTTCGGACATGATCAACCCCCGGAATGATGTGCGCCGCCAGAACCGGACCAGCGACTCCGTTTAGCTCCATCACGACCATACGGACCGGCCGCTCCGCTTGTCCAGGGGGCAGGTGCCCGTCGATTCCGTCGACAGGGAAGGGGAGTTGAAGAGTTGAGCAGCACTCAGGACCGCCCGCTCCGGGCGGACGCGGCCCGCAACCGGGCCAGGCTGCTGGACACCGCCACCGAGGTGTTCGCCACCCGGGGCGTCGGTGTGCCCACCGAGGAGATCGCCCGCGCCGCCGGCGTCGGCGTCGGCACGCTGTTCCGGCACTTCCCCACGAAGGAGGCGCTGCTGGAGGCGGTGATGGTGCGCCGGCTGGAGACGATCGCGGCGAGCGCGGCGCGGGTGGCGGCGGAGTCCGCACCCGCCGACGCCCTGTTCGCCTGCTTCCGCCTGATCGCCGAGCAGTCCGCGGGCAAGAACGCCTTCGCCCAGGCCCTCGCCGCCGCCGGAGTGGACATCCGCACCTCCCTCCACCCCTCCTCGACGGCCGTCCGCAACCTGCTCGCCGATGTCCTCCACCGCGCCCAGCAGGCCGGCACCGCCCGCCCCGAACTGACCCTCCCCGAACTCCTCGCCCTCCTCGTCGGCGCCAACGCCGCCCTCGAACAACTCGGCCCCGACCCCACCGCCCGCAGCCACGTCCTGGACATCCTCCTCACCGCCCTCCGCCCCACCTGAAGCCAGCACCCCACCCGCGGAGTGGGAAGTCGGCCTGCCCGACTTCCCACTCCGACCCGCCGCGAAATCTACGCGCATAGATTCCTCGCGCCGGAGAATACCGGCAACACCGCCGACGCCTAGCGGAGCAGAAAGTCGGGCAGGCCGACTTTTCAATCCACCAGCACACCCCGACACCCACCCCTGCGAAGCGCCGACGGCGGAGCTGGAAGTCGGACGGGCCAACTTCCCAATCCATCCGACAGGATCTATGCGCATAGATTCGTGAGCGCCTCCGTCCAGCCACTCACCCCCAGCAGCCACCAATGAAGGCAGAGCAGGAAGTCGGCGAGGTCGACTTCCTATCCGGTGCCCCGCCGCCCCAATGGAATCTACGCGCACAGACTGGCGAGAGGCGGGAGCTTCTCCTGGCAATCGCCGATGGAGGAGGAACTGGAAGTCGGGCAGGCCGACTTTCAAATCCAAGCCGCGACCCGCCAAGGCAAGTCTACGCGCATAGATTCGCGCGGGCCTCCATACAGGCGCCCATCCTCCGGCAACCGCCGGTGGATGCGGCGCAGGAAGTCGGGCGGGTCGACTTCTCAATCCAGCGACACGTCCCAGGGCGAGCGGGGCGCGGTGGGCAGTGGAGCGGCTTCCCATCCGCATGCGCAGCGGTGGGGTTGGGCGGGGTGGAGCCAAGGGGACCCGGGGGCTGGAGCAGGAAGTCGGGCAGGCCGACTTTCAAATCCGAGTCCGACCCGTCGAGGCGGATCTATGCGCATAGATTCACCCGGGCCTCGGGCGCCCATCCTCCGGCAACCGCCGTGGAGGCGGCGCAGGAAGTCGGGCGGGCCGACTTCTCAATCCGGCGGCACGTTCCATGGCGAGCGGGGCACGGTGGGAAGTGGAGCGGGGGGGTGGGGGCGGGATCTGGGGGGATGGAGTGGGACCGGGGCGGGGTCTGCGCGCTGCCGGTGGTGGGGGGGTCAGGGGGTGGGGAGGTGGCGGGTGGTCCAGAGGGTGAGGTAGGCGGCGAGGGGGAGCATGATCAGGAGGGCGGCCCAGAAGGCGGAGTGGCCCCAGAGGGCGGCGAGGTCACGGAACCAGGGGGCCAGGACGGGGATGCGGAGGGCTTCCAGGGGGCCGAGGGGTGGCGGCCAGGCGCCGAGGGCGGCCGTGCCGAGCGCCGCGGCGGCCAGGATGCGGCGGGCCGCGCGGGGGGTGGCGCAGGCCGCGAGGAAGGCGACGAAGGCCAGCAGCAGCACGTAGTCGGCCTGGTAGGCGGCGCCGGTCCGGCCGGTGCCCCAGGACTCCGGGGTGGGGTGGCGGTCCCGGTCGACGACGGCGAGCCGGATCTCGACCGACGCCCACAGCAGCGCGGTCAGCACGAGCGTCCCGCCGAGGCCGAACAGCAGCCGGTCGCGCAGGCCGGCGGTCCCGGCCGCACGGGTGCCGCGGCGGCGGGCGGCGAGGCGGCGGCGGTCGCCCGCCGCCCGTTCCGAGGCCGCGTGGGCGGGCGTGAGCAGCCAGCGCACGGAGCGGCCGTTGAGGAACAGCGCGAGCACGACCGCCCCGACCGCACCGACGCCCGCCCAGCTCCCGAGGCCGCCCTCGAACATGACCACCCGGTCGACCACCGCCTGCGGCGGCTTCAGCACCGTCATCGGTGGCCCGAGGCTCAGGTATCCGATGGTGAAGGAGGCCGCGACGGCGAGGAACAGCATCCGCCGCCCGACCCGGGCCGGGAAGGCGACCACCGCCACGGCCGCGGCCAGCGCCGCGCCGAGCTGGCCGGCCGTCGCCCGCGCCGCGGCCTCGCCGGCGGTCCGCAGCGGTCCGCCGAACGGGCCGCCGGGCAGCACCTGCGCGCCCGTGCCGAACTCGACGGCGTACCGCCAGACGGTCCCGGACCAGAGCGTGAGGCCGAGCGAGAGGAACAGCAGCACGGACGCCACCGCACGCCGGGGCAACGCGCTGCGTGCGCCGCCCCACCAGGCGCGCGCATCCGCCTTCCACTCCCCCCGGTTGCGCCCGCGCCGCGCGCCGCCCGCCCGCACGCTGCGGACCTGCAGCACGGCCGCCGCGGCGAGCACGCCCCGGCCCTCGGCCGTGGCCGGGTCGGCGGCGAACGCCCGGCGGCTCAGGTCGGACCAGTTCCGGCGGAACCGTTCGCGCGCACCCCCGCGGCGCCCGCCGCCGCGCACCCGCGCCGCCACCGCGCCCACACCTCCCCCGACCGCGGAGACCGCCGTGTGGAGGGGCGCGGGCAGCGCGGCCAGCGGGCCCGGCAGCGCGGAGATCCGCCCGACGACGACGCGCCGCTGCTGCTCCGGCTGGACGGTGAGCAGCAGCGCCCAACGCCGGGCGGTCCTGCGCTCGTTCGCGCTGAGCCGGCCGTCACCGTTGCCGTCGCCGCGACCGCCGAGGGCGCGGGCCTCGCGCTCGACCGCGGTCAGCACGGCCGCGAGCCGGGTGAGTCCGAGCAGCCGGTCGCAGGCCCGCTCGGGGCAGGCGGGGTGCCCGCACTCGAAGCGGGCGGCGAGCCCGGGCAGCCCGGCGGCGACCAGCTCGTCGACGAACGCCGGGCCGTCCGGCTCCCCCGCCAGCGCCGCCAGCCCGGCCGCGTCCACCCGGCGGTCCCGCACGTACGGGACGGCCTCCGGCGTGAACGCCGCGCCGAGCGCCAGCACCGCCCGGGAGGCCGCCGCCGACTTCTCGGCCGGCGTGCCGCGTTCGACGTCCTTGAGGTAGTGCAGATCGAGGACGGTGTCCTTGACCTCGTCCCGCAGCCAGTCGCGCAGCCGCCGCGCGCCGCCGCTGACCAGCCAGGCCGCCGCGTCCGCCGACCGCCCGAGCATCGCCCCGGCGAGCGCCGCCGGGTCGTGGAAGTCCTGGCCGCGGAAGGCGATCGGCCGGTGTGCGGGCCCGGTCGGGGCGGGCTCGGGCGCCGGCGGGTCGACCCGGCTGCGCACCACCTCCGGGCTGCCGCCGCCCAGCCACGTACGGACCTGCTCCGCCGTCCAGCGGTCGGCCGGGTCCTTGGTGAACAGCCCCTGGAGCAGCAGCCGGCGGCGCTCGTCGGCGACCGCGGAGACGTCCACCTCGGCGTCCATCACCAGCCGGATCTGCAGCGCCTCGTCGCTGATCAGCCCGCCGTCCGCCCGCCGGTAGCGGCCGGCGCCGGTGAACACCTCGTAGAGGATGGTGCCGAGCGCCCACCACGGCCCGGCCGGGTGGTTGTGGCCGGCGAGCTGCTCCGGCGCCATGTAGGCGACGGTGACCTGCATGTCGGTGGAGAAGCGGCGGCTGGCGGTCAGCTTGGCGACGCCGCCGAAGTCGGCGACCACGAACTGCGCGGCGGAGCGGCCGCCCTTCCCCGCCGGGCGGACCAGGATGTTGGCGGGTTTGAAGTCGACCGGATTGCGCGCGATCGTGGTCTGCCAGAACGCCAGCAGGTCGACCAGCTCGCGGATGATCCGTTCGCTCTCGCCGGGCCGGTCCAGGCGGCGCCGGTCGCGCAGCTCCGCGATGTGGTCGGCGAGGGTGACGGGAAGGTACTCCATCGCCATCCAGTCGCAGAGCGCGCCCGCGTGCTCGACCCGGCCGTGGCCGAGGATCTCGGGGACGTGCCGGCGGAAGGCGGGGTCCCCGGCGAGGTGGGCGAGGAGTTCGGTGTCCGCCCGCACGCCGGGGTTGCCGACCTTCACGGCCGCGTCGCCGCCGCCGTCGGTGCGGCGGACGTGCCAGACGGTCCCCTCGCTGCCGGAGCCGACGGGGCCGACGGGGGTGTAGCGGTCGGCGAGCGCCGCGGGGAAGGCACCGGCCGGGTCGGCGGGCGGTTCGGAGAGCGGGCCGGCGGCCGGGGTGGCGGGCTGCTCCGCGGTCGGCGCGGGCGGGTCGGCGGGGCGCTGGACGCGGGTGCGCGGGCCCGGGACGGCGCCGCCGTCGCCGGGTTGCGGGCGCTCGCGCTGGACGCGGGTGCGCGGGCTCCCCGCGCCGGCGGCCCTGCCGTTCCCGGCGCCCTGGTCACGCTGGACGCGGGTGCGCGGGCTCTCGGCAGGGGGTCCGGCGTCTCCCGAAGTGCCCTTCCCGCGGCCCTGCTTGCGGGTGGGCGGGCTCGGTTCCGGCGGTGTGTCGGCCATCGCGCCGTTCTCCTCCTCGCGGGCCCGGCTCACCGGGGTGCGCCGAACTCGTCGATCTCGATCAGCTGGGCGTCCACGTCCCTCGCGAACCGCAGCCGCTGTCCCGGTCCGATCCGGGTCGGGGCGGTGATACGGAGGCCGTCGACGAACGTGCCGTTGGTCGAGCCCTGGTCCTCGACGTACAGCGCGCCGTCGATCCAGCGCAGCCGGGCGTGGTGCCGGGAGATCTGGTCGAGGGCGGCCAGGCCGGGGACGGCCGCGCAGTCGGGTTCGTCGCGGCCGACGGCCAGTCCGCCGCCCCCGCGCCGGTGTTCCTCGCGGACGGGCAGCATGGCCCCGGCGATCACCAGGGCCAGCCGGACCACCGGCGGCCGGGCCGGACGGCGCTGCGCGGGCCGGGTCGCGGGCTCGGCGACGGGCGCGGCAGCGGGCGCGGGCGCGGGCTTCGTGACGACAGCGGACGGCGCGGGCCCCGGCGCCGGTTCCGGTTCCGGATCCGGTGGCACATGAGTGGACGGCGGAGCGGGCGGAGGCGGCGGGACGTCCGCAGCCGGGTCGTACCGTTCCAGCTGCTGGAACATGTGCACCTGGCAGTACCCCCGGGTGGCGGAGGTCGGACACTCCCCCGGAGCCCCCACCGGGCAGCGGTAGATCACGGTCGCCACGAGGTCTCCCGAAGGGTCACGCCGCGCCGGAGCAGGTCGCGTTCGATCCGGCCCAGGTCCCCGGGGCGCGGCACCCCGATCACCCGGACCTCGCCCTCGCTCACCCGGACCTGGAGTTCGGGCCGCTCCGGCCGGTGGTCCAGGTAGGGCGCGTACCGCTCGCGGCCGAGCGCCGTGCGGGTGACCAGCCGCTGGTTGGCCGAGCCCCGCCAGACGAGCCGGGTGGGCTGCCCGGCCCGGTAGCGGCCGGTGATCACCGCGTCCGCGCCGTCCAGGGCGGCTGCGGCGGCCGGGTCGGCGGCCAGTTCCGCCGGCTCCCAGCCGGTGTACACCAGCAGGTCGGCCGTGGCACCGGCCAGGCGGCGTTCCGCGTCGGCGGCGGCGAGCAGCGCGGCGAGGGCGGCGGGCTGCTCCAGGGGCTCGCCGCCGCTGACGGTGAGCCCGTCGAGGCCGTCGGCGAGCGCGGACCGCCACAGCGCGGCGAACCGTTCGACCGTCAACTCGCGCCCGCCGGTGGGGCTCCAGGTGTGCCGCGACATGCAGCCGGGGCAGGCCAGGGTGCACCCCTGGAACCAGACGCCGAGCCGACGGCCGGGGCCGAGCGCGGTCACCGGCCGGGAGACCTGGGCGACCCGGGCAACCGGCGCGCCGACGGACGCGGGGGCGGGAGCAGGAGCGGACTCCGGCTCGGACTCCGGCGCGGACTCCGGCTCGGACGCGGCCGCGGACGCGGCGACGGCCCGCTCGGCGCTCAGCCCGGCCACCGTTCGACCTCCAGACGGTAGCCCTCGCCGTCCTCGTCCCCCTCGACGGCGACCACCTCGATGCGCTCGCCGCGCCGGGGCGGGCTCCGGAAGACCTCCTTGGCGAGCGGGTTGACCAGCGCCGACTCGACGGCGGTCAGCACACCGCGGCCACCGTGGTCGAGCCGCCGGGTGGCCTCGACCCGCAGCACCTCCCAGGCGTCGTCGGAGAGGGTGAGCGCGGCGCCGTGGACCTCCTGGACGCGGGCCGCCACCGAGGCGATCGCCTTGTCGAGGATCTGCGGCACCCACTTCTCCTGCATGAAGTCCATCGGGATGAAGTTGTCGCCGAAGCGGTTGCGCAGCTCGGGTCGTTTGATCTGATCGTTGAAGAAGGTGTCGAAGGCCTCGCGCAGTCCTTGACGGACCAGCATCGGATCGTCGTGCCGGTTGAACTCCCGTTTGGTGGTGCGCGGCGCGGTCGCGCCCGTGCCTCCTGCGCCGGTCCCGCCCGCCCCGGCCCCGTCCACCGCCTCCCGGCCGGACTCCTCGCCGGCCCCTCCGGCCCCTCCGGCCCCGTCGGCCGTGTTGCCGGTCCTGCCCGTCGCCGGGTCCTCCACCATGACGGCCTTGACGCCGAGGTTGGAGGTGAAGACCAGCACGCACTCGGTGAAGTAGACGGTGGCGCCTCGTCCGTCGGTGAGCCGGCCGTCCTCCAGGATCTGCAGGAAGAGGTCGAACAGCCGCGGGTTCGCCTTGTCGATCTCGTCGAAGAGCAGCACGCTCATCGGGTTCGCCCGGACGGCGTTGGTGAGTTCGCCGCCCGCGTCGTGGCCGACGAACCCGGGTGGGGCGCCGATCAGGCGGTCCCGGGCGTGCTCCTCGGCGAACTCGCTCATGTCGAAGCGGATCGGCCGGGCGTCCTTGCCGAGGATCATCTCCGCGACACCCTTGGCGAGTTCGGTCTTCCCGACCCCGGTCGGGCCGGAGAGGAAGAGCGTGCCGCGCGGCCGGCTGGGCGAGCTGGACGCCTGGGCGCCGTTGAGCCCGGCCGCCGAGCGCATGAAGATCTCCAGCGTGCGGCGGACGGCGTGCGGCTGCCCGATCACCTTGCTGTTGAGGAACTCCTCGCCGCCGGCGATGCGTTCGCGCAGCGCGGAGGTCGCCCACGGGTTGTCGAGCACGCCGATCCGGTACAGCCGGGCGGCCTCGTCGAGCCGCTGCACGGGGAGGTTACGGTCCAGGGCCATCCGGCCGATCGCCATGACCTCCGAACTGCCCATCCCGTGCGAGGAGTCGGCGAGCGCCCTGGCCGCCAGCGCGGTCTCCTCGCCGGTCAGGGACGGCCCGCCGGTCGCCGCCTGGTAGCGGGCGAGCCCGCCGACCACGTGCCGGGCGGCGGCCAGCCGCTGATCGTGCGGCGGCTGCGGGACGTTGATCACCCGCAGGGCGCGGCTGCCGACCGCGAACTCCCTCGGCAGCTCCTCCTGCCGTTCCACCACCCAGAACACCGTGTTGTACGGCGTGACCGCGCTGGTGCCCTGCACCGGGCGGGCGGTGTGGCCCAATTCCTCGGCGGCGGCGAAGAGCCGGGCGACCTCCCCGGCGGCGGGCGCCTGCGGCGAGCCGATCCGGCCGGCGTACGGGACGACCAGCGCGATCGGCGGCCCGGGGTGCTGGACGACGCCGACCATCGCGTCGCGCAGGCGGTCCACCATGTCCGGCTCGTCGTCGTCCTCGTCGGAGCCCTCCGGCCCCTGGCCGCCGCCGCGGCGCCACCGCTCGTCGCGCTCGACGAAGTCCCGGATCACCTGGGGGATCTGCTCCGGGGTGGCGCTCAGCCGCAGCAGGGCGATGCAGTCGTTGACCTGGTCGACGAAGGCGATCGCGCCGTAGCCGCGGGCCGCGCACATCGACTCGATGACCCCGCCGAGGCTGTACGGCGCGAGGGTCTCGCTGCTGCCGGCGGCGTGGTCGTCGGGCAGCAGGTACTGGTCGCGGACGTTGCCGGTGAGCAGCACCTGCGGGTAGACGGTGAGCGCCATGTCCAGCTCGCGGATCCAACTGGGCGTGGCCGGACCGGAGCCGTTCCCGCCCGGCGGCGGGACGGCGGTGTCCTTGCGCAGGTCCGCGGCGTCCGCGGCGTCTGCGGCGTCCGCGGCGTCCGCGGCGTCCGTACGGCCGGCGGACGGGGGCTCGGACGGCGGTGGCGGGGGCTCAGCGGTCACGGTGACGCTCCTGCGGGGTGGTGCGGACGGCGGGCGACTCGTTCCGGGCGCCGGCACCCGGCTTCCTGCGGCGGCGCGGCGGGGCGGCCTCGGACGGCGGCTGCGGCCACCACCCGCCCGGGGCGAGCCCGGCCGCCAGCGCGCCCGGCGGCATCGCGGACGTCCGCTCCAGCCGCACGCCCCGCTGCCGCACGCCGTCCTCGATCGCGGGCAACTGCTCGTCGCAGAACCACCGTTGAACGGCCTCGTCCTGCTCCTCGCCCTCCGCGTGGCCGGCGCTCCGCCCGTTCTCGCCGGTCCCGGTGTCGTCGCGCCGGACCACCGCCGTGGACAGGGTCGCCCGGTCCGGCGAGAGCACCAGCCGCAGCCCGTAGCCGGCGGCGGGCGGCTCGCCGTCCGCCGCCCCCGCACCGGCTGCCGCCGCCCGCCCGGGGTCCGGGTCGCCGAACGGCACCACCACCTCGCCCTCCTCGGCGAGGAGGTCCGCGAAGCCGTCGCCCACCTGGTAGTCCCGGTCGCGCAGCACCTCGGCGAGCGCCGCCGCCACCGGCGCCCGGTTGCGGCGCGCGTCGGCGCGGGCCACGGCCGCCTCCACGGCGGGCCGCAGGTACGCCGGGTCCTCGGCGCCGGCGAGCTCCGCGACCAGCCGGTCCCGGTCGGCCGGCTCTGCGTCCTGGGCCAGTTCCACCAGGGCGGCGCGCAGTTCGGCGCGCTCCTCCTCGCGGGCGCGGCGCTGCACCGAGTGCTGGACGAGCGCGGCGAGGTCGGTGAGCGTCGTGCGCACCTCGGACACGGTGCCGGCGGCCTTCAGCGCGCGCACCAGGCCCGCGACCTGTTCGAGGTCGGCCGGGTCGCAGCGGGGCACGTCGCGGTCGAGGACCGCCTGCGCCTCGACGAGGGCGCCGGCCCGGACCCGTCCGGTCCGTTCGGCCCGCTCAAGGGCGGCGGCCTCGGCGGCCTCGGCGGCGGCCTGAGTCGCGGCGGCCGCGGCGGCGCGCCGGTCCGAGCGGGCCGCCGGGCGCGGGCGGCGTTCCGGCTCGGCGACGGCCTCCGGCAGCACCGCCGACCAGACGTCCTGCACCGCCTCCGCGAGCTCCTGCGCCGCCCGGGCGTTGGCCGCCCGCGCCCGCTCGACCGCCCGCGCCAACTCGGCCTCGTCCGCCCCCGCCCCGACGGTGACCGTCTCCACGGTCACCCGGGCCGTGCGGTAGGCGCGCCGCAACTGCCTGGCCTCGCCGCGCAGCCCCTGCGCCTGCTCGCCCAGCTCGCCGAGCCGGGCCCGCAGCTCCGCCCGCCGCTCCTCGGCCCGCCGGAGGTTCTCGGCACGCTGGGCCTCGGCGGCCAGCCGGGCCCGCAACCGGCGGCGGCGCTCGGCCTCCTGGTCGACGTAGGACCACCCGTATCCCGCGGAACTGCTCACCGGCCGCCTTCCGAGCGCGAGTCGTGACCTGCGGCGCGGACCGGGGCGCCTGCCACCGGCCCGGGCCCCTGCGCACGCGCCGCCGAGGACCGGTGCGGGTCGTGAGTGACGGCACACGACAGACGACCGCGTGCGCTCCGGCACCGCCCCCGAGGTGCTGCTGAACCACCATCATGCCGCAGATCCGGCCACCACCGTCCCACCTTTGCGAATCCGAGATCACGGCCCACGGAGCGCTCCGACGCGCTACCCTGGCGCACGGCCGGCGCGTTCGGGCGAGGCGGCGGGACCGGATCGGGCGGGGGTGAGGGACGATGGTGCCGGACGAGTTGCTGGCCGCGCTGCGCACGCACTGGGCCGAGATCTGGGCGCTCCTCGACGAGTCCTCCCGCGACCGGCTCCGGGCGCTCGCCGAGGACCGGACCGGCGATCCGGAGCGCCTCGCGCGCAAGATCCAGCGGCTGATGCTCGCCGCGCTGCCGGACGGGCACCCGGTACGGGAGCTGTTCGACGACTCCGTGCGCTACGCCCGGGGCGGCGACGAGGGGCGGATCGCCGAGGCCGGCGGCCTCGACGGGATCACGATCCGGTCCGGCATCGCGAGCCTGCTCCGGTCCACCGCACCGGCGGACGAGGTCTCACCTCCGGACGGGGCCCCGCCCCCGGACGACCTCTCGCCGCCGGACGACGCCGACGACTGGCTGCTCGCCGCGGACTCCGTCAGCGCCGCCGACTACCGCGCCGGCGGGCACGACCCCGCCGACCCCGGCCTCATCCGGCTGACCGACCGCCAGGGCGCCGTCCGGCTCCCGGCGTTCCAGTTCGACGACGTCTCCGGCCACCCGCTGCCCGTCGTGGTCGCCGTCAACCGCCTGCTCGACGCCGACGACGACCCGTGGGGCGTGGCCGACTGGTGGCTGGGCACCAACGCCTGGCTGGACGCCGTCCCCGCCCGCCTCCTGGGCACCACCGGCGAGCACGCCCTGCTCGCCGCCGCCCGCGCCGAGATCGCGGAGTGGTGACGGCATGCCCGACGTGAAGGTCCCCGGCCCGGCCGTGCGCGCCACCCCGTTCCGCGAGGTGCTGCCCGCCGGCACCGTGCTGCACCGGGTGCACTCCGCCGCGTACCCGGCCACCTCGTTCAACCCGAACCCGTCGGACTCCCACTACGAGGGCGGCCGGTTCTGCTCCTACGAGGGCGACGGCACCCACCTGCCGTACCTGTACGCCGGGTTCTCGGAGCGCACGGCGGTGATGGAGACGCTGGTCCGCGGCGTGCCGTTCGACGAGCGCGGCTGGCGGCGGATCCGGCGCGCCTCGGTGCGGGGCCGGGTGCTGTCGCGGATCGAGACCACGTGCGACATCCCGCTGGTCGCCCTGATGACGCTCGACCAGCTCGCCGCCGTCCACCAGGACGAGTGGCTGATCCACTCCACCCCCGAGGCCTACCCGCGCACCCGCCGCTGGGCGGCCTGGATCCGCGGCCAGGCGCCGTGGGCGGCCGGCCTGCGCTGGCCGTCCAAGCGGGACCTCGGGAGCAGCGCCTGCATCCTCTACGAACGCGACGCCGCCACCACCCTGGTCAAGCCGGCCGGCACCGCGCCGGTCGCCCTGGACACCGCCGAGGGCGCCGAGCTGCTCAACCGGCTCCTCGCCCCGGCCCGCACCCGGATCGATCCCCCGCGCCGGTAGGGACGCGGGGGCCAGGGGGCCGGAGAGCCGGGGCCGTCCCGGACGCGGACTCGGGCCCGGACTCGGGCCCGGACCCGGGCTCAGGCCGGGGCGAGCGCGGTGAAGGCGCGGAGGCCGGTGCGGCTGCCCCGGTAGACGGTGGATCCGGCCACGGCGAGCGAGACCCAGGTGAACTCGGTGCCGGCCCGGAGCCGCTCCGGCTCGTCCTGCCACCGCAGTCCGCCCGTCCTCAGGTCGTGCGCGAAGAGGCGGTCGTCGTTCGTCCCGACGTACACCGCTCCCTGGGCGGCCGTCAGCGAGCTCGTCCCCCGCCCCGCGCCCGGCGGCACGGCGGCCGTCCACCGCTCGTCGCCCGTCGCCGCGTCCAGGGCGAGCAGCTGCTGCCCGCTGAGCAGGCAGACCGTCCCGCCCGCGGCCACCGGACCGACCGGGCCGCGCAGCTGCGTCCGCTTCCAGAGCACCCGCCCGGTGGCCGCCTCCAGGGCGAGCGCCGCCGAACGCGCGCCGGTCCCGCCGCTCCGGCCGGTGTCCACGACGTGCACGAGGCCGCCGTGGACGGCGGGCGGGTCCAGGACGGCGTCGATGTCGCCCTGCTCCCACCGCTGCTCACCCGTGCGGAGGTCGAACGCGAGCAGCCCCGCGGACCGGCCGGGGACGTACACGGTGTCCCCGGCCACGAGCGGGGTGCCGGAGACCGTCGGCGGGCCGCTCCAGAGCGCCCGTCCGGTGGCCGCGTCGAAGGAACGCAGCGTCGCTCCGTCGACGACGATCACGCTGTCGCCCGCCACGGCGACGCCCGGCGGCGCCGGGGCCTCCCTCGCGTCCGCCACGGCGGTCTCCCAGCGCGGTTCCCCCGATGCGGCGTCGAGGGCCCGCACCCCGGTCGCGGAGTACACGCACACCACCCCGCCGCCCTCGGCCAGCGGCCAGCCGCCCCGGTGCGCGGCGGCGTCCGCCGGGCCGACCGCCGTGGCCCAGCGGACGGCGCCGGTGCGCGGGTCGAGGGCCCGGACGCCGCCGTCGTACCCCGCCACGTGGACGTTCCCCCGGGGGTCGGCCGACGGGACGACCCGCCCGCCGGACGCCGCGTCCCAGATCCGGGGGCCGCGCGCGTTGTCCCGGACGGCCCACCAGCGGGCCCCGGCCGGCACCGCGAGCGCGCCCAGCCCGGCCGCGGCGCTCAGCAGCAGGCGGCGGCGGTCGATCCGGTGCGGGGGCGGCTCGTGGTGCGCGGTTTCGGAGTCCATGCCGGTCCCGACTCCGTCGGGCACCGCGGCGGTTGCACCGGTGGCGGAATCCTGCCCTTTCGGACACCACGGGTCCGCCCCGCCCGGACGGGGGCCGGGCGGGGCGGGATCAGGGGGGTGCGGCGCTACCGCGTCACGGGCAGAGGCGGCCGGGTCGGCACTCGGGGTCGACCGGGCCCGTGCCGCCGGGGCGGTGGTTGGACCACCAGATCGGGGTGCTCCCGGCGTAGACGACGAGGTTGCCGCTGTTCTGGACGGCGAGGTAGGCGCCCGGGTGGTACGGGGTCCCGCTGTTCCACACCGCGCGCATGCCGGCGTCGTACGCGACGAGGTTGCCGTCGGCCTGCATGTAGAGGTAGGTGCCGACGCCGTACGTGCCGACGGCCGTCCAGATGGCGACGTTGTTCTTGTACAGCACCACGTGGCCGTCCCCCTGCTGGTACAGCACGGTGGTGCCGTCCGGGGAGGACCAGCTCTCGCCGCGGTTGAGGACCGCGGTGCCGTGGATGACGGTCTGCTCGGCGTCGGACACCGCGGCGGGAGCGGCGGCCGTGGCCGCGGGGTCGCTCGCGGCGGGGGCGCCGTCGGCGGCCTGGGCGGGGCCGCCCAGCAGCCCGGCGGCCATCAGCACGGCCCCGGCGGCGACACCGGCGCGGGGAAGAAGGGAACGCGCGATTCTCATGACAGGCACTCTCCTGAAGTCGCTGCCGGCCGGAACCCGGACACTGCCGCCGCGTCCGCTCGGGACCGCGTCGGCCCGGCCAGTCTCGCCGTGCGCGAGCCGGCCGGGCCACACCCTTCGACCTCCCTCGAATCCGGACCCGCCGCCGGTCAGCCGGCGTCCGTCTCGACCGGCTCGTCGGCGCGCTGGTCCTCGGTGCGGCCGAGGCGCCAGTAGCCCATGAAGCAGACGGCGCGCCGGTCGTAGCCGCGCTCGCGCACCAGGTGGCGGCGCAGCTCGCGGACGGCCGAGGCCTCGCCGGCGATCCACGCGTACGGCGCGCCGTCCGGCAGTTCGGCGGCGCGGACGGCGTCGGGGAGGGTGGGGGTGCCCGGGGTGCCCCGGTGCAGCCAGGTGATGGCGGTGCCGGGGCGGGCGGCGGGCAGGTAGGCGTGTTCCTGCGGCCCCCCGACCTCGGCGAACACCGTCACCGGCAGGCTCTCGGGCAGTTCGCCGAGGATCGCGGCGACGGCGGGCAGGGTGGACTCGTCGCCCGCGAGCAGCACCCAGTCCGCGCCGTCGGGCAGCCGGAACTCGACGCCGCCGGCGTCCTCGACGGCCGGCCCGCAGACGATCACCCGGTCGCCGGGCGCCGCCGTCCGGGCCCAGCGCGAGCCGGGTCCGTGGTCGCCGTGGACGGCGATGTCGATGTCGACCTCGTCGGGGTCGTGACGCTGGGCGCGGACGGTGTAGGTGCGCAGCACCGGGCGGACGGCCGGATCCATGGCCCGCCAGTTCCGGTACCAGCCGAACTCCTCCTCGCCCTCGGGCATCAGGGGTTCGCTCTGTCCGGGCAGCGGCAGCAGGAGCTTCACCCGCTGGTCGAGGCCGCCGTTGACGAAGCCGGCGAGGCCGGGGCCGCCGAGGGTGATCCGGGCCATGTGCGGGGTGATCCGGGTGGCCCGGACCACCTGGAGCGGGAAGAGCAGGAAGCGCGCGGGGGCGGTGGTGCTGGTCAGGGCCGTCTCCTCTCACCTTTCGTTAGGTAAGGCTAACCTGTGTTCGCGCATATTCGCTCCCGCCCGGCCGCCCCGGCGCCGTATCGTCGGCCCGAGGAACGACCGCGGCAAGGAAGAGGTGACGAGGGGATGTGGCCACGCGTCAACAACCTGCGCTCGATGGAACTGGGCACCCCGGGGCCGGTACGGGCCCGGCTGAACGCCCTGGCCCTGGCCGGCAGGAAGACGGCCACCACCGGGCTGCTGGCGGAGTACGCCGAGGAGGCGGAGGGCCTGGAGTATCCCGGCGAACGGCTGGCGCTGCTCGACGACGGCGGTGAGCCCGTCGGCGTCATCGAGATCACCGGTGTGGAGGTGAAGCCCTTCGCCGAGGTCACCTGGGAGCACGCGCACGCGGAGGGCGAAGGTGACGCCTCCCTGGAGGAGTGGCGCACCGGGCACCTCGGCTACTGGGAGCGGCTGGGCACCCGGGTGGAGGACGACACGCCCGTGGTCTGCCTGGCCTTCCGCCTCGTCGAGCGCGGCGGGACGGCCTGACCGCCGTCGAACGGAGGAGCCGGGATGGAACCCGAGCACATACCCGCGTGGTTCTGGGACGCCCTGGAAGCGGCCCGGCCGCACCTGCCGGCCCTGGAGTCGTGGCTGGGCTCCCGACCACGAGGGGTCGTCGAAGACTTCGCCCTCGCGTACGAGTCCGCGGCGGACGCGCTGGCCGACTTCTCGCAGGGCGTGCGGGTGGACGGGGACGTCTGGTCCGAGGACAGCACCGAGGACCTCTGCCGGTGGGTGGTCGGGCAGGGCCGCGCGCTGTGGTGCTCGGTGCTCGCCGGGGAGCGGGCGCTGGAGGACGCCGCGCAGCTGTACCTGGGCCGCGTCCCGCCGGGGCCGGACCAGGTGGACCCGTGGGACGGGGAGGTCGCGGACCCGCGGCACCGGGGCTACCAGTCACCCGGGACCATCGCCCACGGCGTCTACCGGTCCCGCTTCGGCGAGGACCTCCATGAGCGGCTCGCGGACACCTGAGCGGACACCTGAGCGGACACCCGAGCGGACACCCGAGCGGGCGTCAGGCGGCCTCCGGCGCATCCACGTCCACAGGACCGGGGAGTACGCGCGCCCCAGCGGCCACGCCCGCCCGGTCCGGGAGCGCGTCGACGGGGCCACCGGCGTGTGACGGTGGCCGGGCGCGGGCGGGAGCAGGACGTCGGCGGACTCCCCGGCGCCCTGCTCCGGGGAGTCCGCCCTGCCGTCACCGGGCCGTCTCGTCGGGCTCCGTGACGGGATCGGCATCGACGGGCGGGGAATCCTCCCTCCCCGGGGCCGGGGCCCCGGTGGCGGGCGTCGAGCTCCGTGCCCGGGTACCACCGGAGCTCCCCGCCACGAAGAAGTACTCCTCCCCGCCCACCAGCGCCGCCACGATCCGCCCCGCCCCGTTCCAGGTCACGTCCTTCTCCTCCATCCGCCACACGCTCGGGTCCGGTTGCAGATGGCTGTGGTGGGCGCACACGAACGTACCGCCGCGCCGTGTCCTGAGCCTCCATCGTATCTTTGAAAGAGCGTTTGAGACTTTCGCGGTCTCGGCCCGAGGAATCTCCTGTAAAGTCTCAAAGTGCCCAGCAAGTCCGCCCAGAAGAAGAACCTGCGCCCGGCCGACCTCGCGCGCGAGCACGGGCTCTCCGCGCAGGCCGTCCGCAACTACGAGCAGGACGGCTTCCTCCCGCCCGCCGAGCGCACTCCCACCGGGTACCGGCTCTACACCGACCTGCACGCGGCGGCACTGCGCACCTTCCTCGCGCTCGTCCGGGCGTACGGGCACCGGACCGCCGGGGCGGTCATGAACGCCGTGCACGACGGCCGGACCGACGACGCCCTGACCGCCGTCCACCGCGGGCACGGCCAGGTGCTCCGCGACCGCGAGACCCTCGCCGCCGTCCGCGCCGCCGTCGACCACCTCACGGCGGCGGCCGTCCCCGCCGACCCCGCCGACCCCGCCGGCCCCCTCCCCCGCACCATCGGCGACCTCGCCCACCGGCTGCGGCTCACCCCCGCCACCCTGCGCACCTGGGAGGCGGCCGGCATCCTGCGCCCCGCGCGCGACCCCGCCACCGGCTACCGCGTCTTCGACGCGACCGACGTCCGCGACGCCGACCTCGCCCACCTGCTGCGCCGCGGCGGCTACCGGCTGGCGGACATCGCGGCGGTCGTCGAGCAGATCCGCACCGCCGGCGGCACGACCGCCCTCGCCGCCACCCTGGCCGGCTGGCAGCAGCGGCTCACCGACCGGGGCCTTGCGATGCTGAAGGCGTCGGCGCACCTCCACGGCTACCTCGCGCAGGAGGGGCGGCGCTCGTCCGCACTCCCGAGCGGAAGCGCCGCCCCACCACCACTCCCGCCACCGCCCCCGTCCCGGCACTCCTCGACGCCCCGGAGAACCGCGCGCTGATCGCCCGCCGCCGCGAACGGGCGCCCCCGGCCGGCGGGCCGGACGACCTCGCGCCCGGTCCCTGGGAGCTGCACCCGCACCCCGGTCTCTGCGACCGGCTCGCCGAGCCGCCCCCGCGCCACCGTGTGGAAGGCCACTACGGCATGCCGGTCCTGGCCTTCGAGGGCGTGGCGGCCGTCGTCGCGGCCGGCCTCGACGCCCTCCTGGTCCGCCTGCCGGCCCTCCCCGAGGGCATCGAACCCGCGCGCCCGAGCGGAATCCGCCGGCCGGGGCCGTGGACGACGGAGCGAGCACCGGCTGTTCGCGGCGGGCTCGCTCGCCGTCTCGCCGTCTCGCCGTCTCGCCGGAAGCCGGACCGGCCGTGCGCGCCTTCGCGGCGGACGTCCCGGCGACGGGCCGCTCGACGCCGGCACCTGAGCGGTGGCCGAGGCGTCAGGGGGCGTGCCTCAGACGCGGTCGAGCGGGCGGTGCGGTCCCTCCGGCAGCTCGACCTCGATCGCGTCGCCGGGGCGGATCACGCCGCCCTCCCGGACCACGCCCATGATCCCGGCCTTGCGCACCACGTTCCCGGCCTCGTCGCGCCCGACGACCTGCTTGAGCAGACCGTCCTGGAAGCGGTCGATCTGCCGACAGGGGTTGCGCAGCCCGGTGACCTCCACCACCGCGTCCGGCCCGATCCGCAGCAGCGCGCCGGCCGGCAGCCCGAGCAGATCGATCCCGCGGGTGGTGACGTTCTCGCCCAACTGCCCCGGTGCCACCGAGAACCCCCGCTCCCCCACCTCGGCGAACAGCTCCTCGTGGATGAGGTGGACCTGTCGCAGGTTCGGCTGCGTCGGGTCCTGCGCGACGCGCGACCGGTGCTTGACGGTCACCCCCGCGTGCACGTCCCCTTCCACGCCGAGCCCGGTGAGCAGCGTGATGCTGTCGCGGTTCGGCTTGGTGAAGGAGTACTCCCCGTTGCTGCTGACCGCTACGACCGTTCCGCTCATCCGTGCACATCCTCCTGTGGGGACGGTGATCCAGCCCGCATCCTAGCCCGCGGCCCCGCCGCCGCCCCGGGCCGTGCGCGCGCCCAGGCGGAGCCGGGCGACCGGGGCCCTTCGGCAGTACACCGGTCCCGCACGGCGCTTCCGGGTGCTACCGGGTGCTTCGGGGCGCGCGGGCGCGAGCGGACCGGCCGGTCACGGCGGCCGGAAGCAGCGCCGGGCCGGTGAACCGGGTCAGTGGGCCGGGGCGGGGCGGTGCCCGTAGGGGCTGTGCATGGTGAGCCGGCGGATCTCCAGGTCCTGCTCCAGGTATTCCATCCGGTGCTCCCAGAAGTCCCGCATGTGGGGCAGGGCGAGGTGGGCGTCGAGGTCCTCCTCGGTGCGCCAGGCCTCGTAGAAGACGAAGACGCCGGGGGCGTCGCCGTCCTCGTGGAGGTGGTATTCGAGGCAGCCGGACTCCTGGCGGGTCGGCTCGACGAAGGAGAGCAGGAGCCGCCGCAGGTCGTCGACCCGGTCGGGCTTGGGGCGGGCGGTGCCGACGAGGGTGTAGGGCTGGGACATGAGGGGGGATCCCTTCGGGAGGTATGAGTGATCTCGTACCTCCCGGACGCTAGGCGACCGGCAAGGTAAGATGCAAGTCATACCTAGGAGGCGGCGAGGACCATGCCCGACGACGAAGGACACCCGGAGCCGGCGGAGATCGAGCTCGGCCGGGTCCTGGCGGCGTTGGCCGACCCGCTGCGGCGGCGCGTGGTGCGGGAGTTGGCCGCCGGGCCCGCCGACGGGGCGCGGACGTGCAGTTCGTTCGCACTGCCTGTCAGCAAGGCGACTGTCACTTACCACTTCCGCACGCTGCGCGAGGCCGGGCTGATCCGCCAGGTGAACCGGGGCAACAGCCGGATGGCCACCCTGCGCCGCGAGGACATCGAGCAGCGCTTCCCCGGCCTGCTGGCGATCATCCTCGCGGAGGAGTGAGCGCCGGGCGCCCAGGCCGGGGCGGCGCGGCGGAACGGGCCAGTGCGGCCGACGGGGCCTTCCCTCATGACACCCTTGATGTCATGATGACACCATGAGTGTCAGCGAAGGAGCGGACGGGGACGAGGACGGCCCCGCCGTCGAAGGGCTGCTGGACGAGGTGATCCGGCGGCTGTGGCCGGTGCACCGGGTCGTCCTGCGGGCGGTCGAACGCGGGCTGGCCGGAACGGGCATGACCGCCGGGCAGCACGCCGTCCTGGACGCGCTGCGGCGCGGCGGACCGCGGACCGTGCCGCAGCTGGCGCGGGCGCTGGACCTGGACCGCCAGCCCGTGCAGCGGCTGGTCAATGACGCCAAGGCGCTCGGCCTGGCCGAGACCACGGCCAACCCGGAGCACCGGCGCTCCTCGCTGGTGCGGCTCACCAGCCGGGGCGAGGCCGTGCTCGCCCGCGTCCAGGGGGCCGAACGCGAGGCGCTGCGGCGCCATCTCGGCGATCTGGACCCGGCCGACGTCACCACCGCCCTGCGGGTGCTCGACCGTCTCGGCGAGGTGTTCCACGAGCTGGAGCGCGCCGCCGGGGAACGGGATCACGGCGAGCGCAACGACGATCGAGGAACGGACGGACCATGACCGACACGCGCACCGGCACCGCCCCCGTCCCGGGCGGCGAGCTGTCCTACGAGGTCGCGGAGGGCGCCGGCCCCTCCGTGGTCCTGCTGCACGGCGGGCTGCTGGACCGGCACAGCTGGGACGAGCAGTTCGCCCGGCTCGCCGGCCTCGGCCGTCACGTCGTCCGCTACGACGCCCGCGGCCACGGCCGCTCCTCCACCGTCACCGGCGACCACTCCCACCCCGACGACCTGCTGGCCCTGTTCGCGCACCTGGACGTGCCGCGCGCCGTCCTGGTCGGGCTCTCGCTCGGCGCCCGCATCGCCCTGGACACCGCGCTCACCCACCCCGGGCACGTCGCGGGCCTGGTGCTCGCCGCCCCCGGTGTCAGCGGACGACCGTTCACCGACCCCTTCGTGGCCCATCACACCGAGCAGCAGACCGCCGCGCTGGGCGCGGGTGGCGCGGAGGGCGTGGGCCGCTTCGTGGAACACTTCCTGCGGATGTGGGCGGACGGCCCGCACCGCTCCCCCGGCCAGGTGGACGGCGCCCTGCGGGAGCGGCTGCGCGCCTCGGTGACGGCCCAGGTGCTGCGCCACGCCGCCGGCTTCGGCGCCGGGAGCGCGCTGGAGGCCGGCGCGGCCGACCGGCTCGGCGAGCTGCGGGCACCGGCGCTGGTCCTGACCGGCGAACTGGACGGCGCCGACATCCTGGCCAACGCCCGCGCCCTCGCCGAGGCCGCCCCGCACGTCCGCGCGCTGGTCCTGCCCGGCGCCGCGCACATGGTCCCGCTGGAGCGCCCGGATCTGTTCGAGCGCGAGCTCGACGCCTTCCTCGCCGCCCTCTGACGGCCCCTGGGCCGCTGAACCCCCGGGCCCCGGGCCCCGGGCTCCCCGGCCTCGGCGGCCTCCGCCGCGCGACGGCCGGTCAGAGGCCGGCGGCGAGCCGTTCGTAGCTGCGGCGCAGGACCTGGCAGGCGCGGCGGGCGGGCCCGGCGAAGGTGGGGTCGGCGGTCAGGGCGGACCAGTGGGCGAGGCGGGCCAGGGCGTGGCGGCGCAGGGCGGGGCGCGAGGTGGTCTCGGGAAGGCCGAGGCGGGCGGCCGCAGTGGTGCCGAACTCGCCGATGACGCGCCGGAGTTCGAGCAGGTCCTCGGCGGACAGGCCGGTCAGGCGGCCGTCGTAGCAGTCGCGCAGCACGGTCAGTTCGCGGAAGGCGTGCTGCTGGACCTCCAGATCGACGAAGCGGCCGACCGCGCGGTCGACGGCGGCGCGCAGCCGGGCGGCGGACGGCGGGTCGGGCGGCAGGAGGTCCGCGGGGAGGGTGTCGGGCAGGGTGCGGGCGCGGTCGACGATGCGGCGCAGCTTGATCAGGTCGGCGCGGGCGCCGAAGTGGTCGGCGAGCAGGCGGCGGAAGTCGGCGAGGCCGCTGCGCCGGTCGAGCTCGGCGCGCAGGGCGGGCAGGTCGTCGACGCCGTCGCGGATCAGTCCGCAGGCGAGGGTGAGGCCGTAGCCGGCGAGCAGGCCGAACAGGTGGGCACGGCGGTCGGCCGGCACGGGCAGGTCGGGGTAGGGACGGGTGGTGAAGTACGGGCCGCGGGCGGCGCGGCGGGCGAGCAGGGCGGGGTCGACGGCGGCCAGTTCGGCGAGGTCGGCGTAGTCCGCCTCGGTGAGCTGCCCGGCGGCGGCGCCGACCAGGCTGCACAGCGGGCGCAGGTCGTACATCAGCCGGGTGCCTCCGGCGGCGGTCATCACCCGGTCGGCGACCCGGCGGCCCTCGGCCAGCGGGTCGGGGTGCTCGGGCCAGTACAGCTCGACCTTCGTGAGGGCGCCGACGGTGGTGAGGGCGCCGCCCGGGGCGGAGGCGGCACCGGGACCGGGGCCCGGGCCGCCGGGGGCGCCCGGTCCGAAGCCGGCGCCGGTGAAGTCGGCGAGCAGTTCCTCCTCGCCCTGGGCGAGGCCGCGGGCGAAGACCAGCACCAGGGCGTCGGCGCTGCCCGCGTGGCCGATCGAGTCCGCACGCACCTCGTCCGGTGAACGGCCCAGGAAGCGCAGGGTGTTGGCGGAGTCGGCGCCGAGCACCGAATCCAGGCCGGGGGTGTCGACCAGGTCGAAGGAGCGCAGGTACGGGCTGGGGTCGGTGACCACCAGGTGGTCGATCGCCTGGAGACGGGCCCGCCCGGCCGGGTCGTCCTCGCGGACCCGGGCGGTGAGGGCGCGCAGGTCGTCCGGGTGGTGGTGGCCGGCCGGGCGTCCGTCCTTGTAGTGGACGGTGACGGTGCGCTCGGCGCCGTGGGTGAGCCGGCTGACGTTGAAGGTCAGCTCCTCGGCTCCGGTCTCCACCCGGCGGGCCCCGAGCAGGGCGTTGACCAGGGTGGACTTTCCCGCGCTCACCCGGCCGACCAGGGCGACCCGCATCGGGCGCACGGCCAGGTCGCGGAAGCCGTCGAGCGCGTCCAGGGCGGGGAGGAGGGCGGCCGGGGCGCGGTGGCGGGGGCCGAGCAGCGCGGCGGCCTGGGCGACGGCGCGCTCGGTGGCCTCGCGCACGCCCGGCCCGGGATCGGACACCGGATCCGGTGAAGGGTCCGCCGGGCGGGCGGCCGGCGCGGGCCCGGGCCTCGCCGGAGCAGGGGCCGCCGGGGCGTGCGGCGGCGCGGGCGGGTGCTCGCCGCCGCCCCGCCCGAAGCGCCACCACCGGGCGCCGTCCCCGGGGCTCACCGCGTCTGCGCCAGCAGGGCCGTCAGCCGGGTGCCCAGCTCCTCGACCCCCGCCCGGACCTCCGTCAACGGGCGCCGCTCCAGCCCGAGTTCGGCGGCCCGCCGGGTCGCCTGGGCGCGGGTGGCGCTGCGGGCGGACTCCAGCCGGGCCAGGGTGTCCCGGGCGGCGGCCTGTTCGCGGGCGATCCGGCTCTCCAACTCGGCGCGCACCGCCTCCGCCAGCGTCCGGGTCAGGTCCCGCACCGCGTTCGCGAGGTGGGCGTACTGGCCGGCCCGCATCGCCTCCAGTTCGGCGCGCAGGCTGTTGCGGCGCGCGACCCGGTCGGCGAGCTGCTGGTCCCGCACGGCGCCCCGGTACCCGGCGACCCCGCCGAACAGCGCGCCCACCACCGAGCCGATCGAGGTGCCGATCTGGGCGCCGACCGCCGTCCCGGCGCCGGGCAGCACCAGCGTCCCGATGATCGCGCCGATCGCACCCGCCGCCAGCCCGCCCGCCGTCGTGCCCATGCCGGAACCGGAGGTCACCGCCCGCAGCCGGCCGCCGCCGGGCGCCTGCCGCTCCCCCTCGCCCAGCCGGCCGGTCACGGTCAGCGGCGGGACGGGCGGCTCGGGCAGCCGGCTGCTCGGGCGGGCGTCCAGTTCCAGGCCGTTGCGGCGGGCGAAGTCGCCCTGGAGCTCGGCCGCCCGCAGCCCGGCCAGCTCGCCGACCGTCCCGGTGACCAGCGCCGCGTCGGCGGCCAGCTGGCCGACCAGCCGGTCCGGTTCGGCGAGCATCGCGTCGTCGTGGAGGTACTCGGTGCGGAACCGGTGCCAGACCAGGTCCAGCTCCTGCTGCGCCCGCATGCCCAGGGTGCGGCCCAGCTCGGCGACGGCGTCGGCGAGTTCACGGCGCCAGCCGGCCCGGGCGGAGGCGAGTTCGGCGATCCGGCGCTCGCGCTCCTCGGTGTCGGCCCGCAGTTCGGCGAGCCGGGTGCGGGTGTCGTCGAGCAGGGCCTGCAGCTCGGCGTCCACCGGTTCGAGCATGGTGCGCGCCGACGCCTCCAGTTCGGCCAGCGCGCCGCCGACCAGCAGCGAGGCCCGGCGCCGGGCGAGCGCCGACCACAGGACCCGTTCGAACTCCTCGAAGTTGCTGATCTCCAGGTCCTCCGGGTCGCCGTCCGCCAGGAAGTCCAGCTTGGCGCGGGCGGAGACCGGCACCAGCGGGACGTCCTGCGGCGCGAGGCCGGTGGCGGTGGCGAGCTTGGCGAGGGTGTTGCGGTGGATCGCGGTGTAGTCGCCGACGGTGTCGATCTTGGTGAGGGCGAAGACCAGCCCGTCGGTGCCGTCCAGCGCCCGCGACGCGGAGGCGGCCCGGGAGAGGAAGCGCAGCTCGCTCTCGGTCAGCGGCTGCGTCGCGTCGGCGACGAACACCAGCGCGTCGGCCTGGGGCAGGAATCCGGCCGTGACGGCGGTGTGCGCCTGGTAGACCGCGCCCACGCCCGGGGTGTCCACCAGCACCAGGCCGGAGGCGAGCCGCGGGTTCGGCAGCCGGACGGAGATCAGCCGCACCCGTTTGGCGTTCCCGGGGTTGCCGGACTCGGTGGCGTACTCGGCGATCCGTTCGCGCGGGATCTCCACCTGCTCCGGCTCGCCGTCCGGCCGGTCCTGCGGCGGGTCGAGGGTGACCACCACCCGCTCGACGGGACCGAAGGCGGCGGTGGTGACCAGGCTGGTGGCGAAGTAGGTGTCCCGGGGGAAGAGGTCGGGCTCCTCCAGCAGCGCGTTCAGCAGACTGGACTTGCCGCGTTTGAACTCCCCGCACACCACCACCGTCAACGTGCCCTCGCGCAGCCGCCGTTCGGCCGCCGTGAGCCGCTCGGCGGTCAGCGCGTGCCGGGCGGCCGCGGCGGCGGGGCGCAGCACGGCGTAGAGCGCGAGCGTGTCGGCGCGCAGTGCGTCGAGGGCGCGGGCGGGGGACGGCGGGGCGCCGGGGGTCATGCGGGTCCTCGGAGGTCGGGCGGCAGGTCGGGCGGGAGGTCGGCCGGAAGGTCGGGCGGAAGGGTGGGGCCGAAGTCGCCCTTCCCGGCGAGGCCGCGCAACCGATCCTCCATGGAGGCGAGTTGATCGGCGTCCGCGGTGAGGATGTCGCGGATGAAGTCGGTCGGGTCGACGGCCGTGACGGGGTCGGCGAACACCGCACCGGCCGCCGCCGGGTCTGCCGTCTCCGCCGGCTCCCCGGCCTCCGGGCCGTCCTCGGCGGAGGCCTGCTCGCCGGCCTGCTCATCGGCCTGCTCGTCGAACAGGTCGGTGATCCCGGTGGCGCCCTCGACCAGGTCGGTGACGAACTCGGCGATCTCGCCGACGAATTCGGCGAATCCCTCGACGGCGTCGTACTGGTCGGGCAGGTGCGGCGGGTCCGCGCCTTCGGGGTCGAACATCCTGTCGTCGCCCTTCGTCATCGGTTCCGGCGGTCCCGTGCCCGGCCCACCCCGTATCCCACCAGGTGCACCAACCCGGCGAGCACGGATCCGGCGAGCAGGCCGACGGCGAGGTTGCCGGCCGCAGCCGTGGCGGCCCCCGCCTCCAGCGCGAACACCGAGGACACCAGGACGCGCCACCACCGGCGCCGGTGCAGGGCCGGGCGGGCCACGGCCCTGCCCGGCGCCGCCCCGCCGGACGCGGATCCGGTCTCGGGCGCGGTTCCGGACCCGGGCGCGGGTACCGGCGCCGGCGCCGGCGCCCGGTGCTCGACCGCGAGCAGCCACTCCCCCGCACTCACCGTCTCGCCGGGGGCACGGAGTTGGCGCACCACCAGGCCCGGCGTGGCGGCGGCCAGCTCCAGCAGGGCACCCTCGGCGGTGCGCACGGTACCGAGGGCGGCGCCGGCCTCGTAACCGGCGCCCGCCGGGACGTGCCACTCGGTGAGTTCGGCCGGCGCCCCGAGGTCCCAGGCGAGCGGCACCGCACCCGGTTCGGTGGCGGCGGGCAGCAGCCGGCGCTCGGCGGAGCGGGCCGCCCAGGCGGCGGCACCGTGCACCACGGCGAGGTCCGGGTCCTCGACCAGCCGCAGCGGCCGCCCGAGCCGGTCGGCCAGCAGCGCGGCGACCGCCGGGACGCGGGTGGTGCCGCCGACCAGCAGCACCGCGTCGACGGCGCGCGGCCGCACCCCGCAGCCGGCGAGCAGCTGCCGGCAGCAGGCGACCGTCCGGTCGAGCAAGGGGGCGATCAGCGCTTCGAGTTGGGCCCTGGCCACCCGGCTCGACGGCGTGACCGGGGTGAAGTAGTCCTCCACCTCCGGGGCTTCGCTCAACTGGTGCTTGATCCGCCGGACGAAGTCGCCGAGTTCCAGCCGGGCGCGGGTCGCCCCGGCGGCCATCAGCGGGTCGAGCCAGTCGCGTCCGGCGTCGGCGACGCCCGTGGCGAGCAGGGCGTCGATGTCCCGGCCGCCGCAGTCGTCCAGGGCCGCGTGGCCGAGCACGGTGTGCGGGGCACCCTCCGCGCCGATCCGCACCAGCGCGGTGTCGAAGGTTCCGCCGCCGAAGTCGTACACCAAGACCGTCTGACCGGGCGCGAACGGCTGTCCCGCGACGCCGGCGTGCGCGGCGGCCACCGGCTCGGCCAGCAGTTCGACGCTGCGGAAGCCCGCCGCCGCGCCGGCTTCGAGCATCGCCTCGCGGCGCGGGTCCACCGGCCCGTAGGAGGCGGGCACGGTCACCACCAGCCGGTCCGCGTCACGCCCGGCCACGGCCCGCGCCTGCGCCCGGAACTCGGCCAGCACGGCGGCCACCAGGGCGACCGCGGTGAACGGGCGGCCGCCCAGGACGACGGGCGCGCGCTCGCCGAGGTCGCGCTTGAACTCGGCGCGGTAGGAGTCGGGTTCGGCCCGCTTGCGGCGCTCGGCCGCCGAGCCGACGAGTAGCCCGCCGTCCGCGCCGACGGACACCGCCGACGGCCAGGACAGCAGCCCGCTGGACGGTTCCTTCAACAGCCGCTCACGCCCGTCCAGGACGACGGCCGCCGCCGAGGAGGAGGTGCCGAAGTCGACGACGAGCACGGGTTCGGTCACGCCGCGCCCTTCCTTCCTTGAGGCTTCCTTGGGGTGTTCCGGGGGCCGCGCCCGGGCGCGGCGGGACGGTCAGTCGCCGGGGCGGGCCAGCCGCACCGCCCAGCCGACCGCGCCGGCGGCCAGGCCGTAGGGCAGCGCCACACCGAGCAGTGCGGGCAGGAAACCGGAGGCCTTCGCGGCCGTCAGCACGAGCGCCAGCGCCACGGCGGCCAGCGCCACCAGCCCCAGTCCCACCCGGGCGGCGGCCGAGTGGCCCCGGCCGCGCACGACGGCCAGCGCGCAGGTCACCGCGAGGGTGGCCAGCAGGGCGGCGCCGAGGATGAAGACGCCGTCGTCGGTGAGCAGCCAGCCGCCGTGGGTCGTGGTCCGGGACATCAGAGCGCTCCGTTCAGGACGACCAGGCCCGCGTACAGCAGGGCGCACCAGCTGGCGGCCGGCAGGCCGGAGATCCGCTCGCGCCGGAGGCGGGCGGCGGTCCCCAGAGCGCTCACGCCGCCCGCGGCGGCCACCGCGGCGGCCGTCACCACGAGCCACCGGCCGTGGGGGAGGCGGTCGGCCCCGGAGACGATCAGCACCGCCGTGACGGCGGCGAGCGCCGCCCCGGCCCCGAGCAGCGCGCGGGGACCGCCGGTGGCGCCGTGCACGGTCAGTGCCGCGGCGGCCGCGGCGGCCAGGCAGGGCAGCGTGACCAGCAGGACGCCCTGCCCGTCGAGCACGTGGTACGCCCCTTCCGGCGCGTTCACCGCGAACCAGGTCACGGCGGCGGCGAGCACCGCGCCCGGCAGGCCGAGCCAGCCCGCCCAGGGCACCGCGCCGTCCTCGCGGCGGCGGCGCCGGACGGTCAGCGCGACGGCGACCACCGCGGTGCCCAGCAGCATCAGGCCCCACTGCTGGAGCTGGTACACCGTCGGGCTCTCGCCGAACGGCAGGTCGGACGACGGCCGGTACCAGAACGCGATGTCACCGGCCCAGCCCGCCCAGGACAGCGTCAGCACCACCGCGGCGCCCGCCGCCGCGCCCCGGGCCCGGCCCGCGCCCCGCGCGGCGGCGGTGACGGCCGCGACCAGGCCGACCAGGGCCGCGTAGCCGACGATCAGGAACATGCCCCGGCCGGGGTCGGTCTGGTGCATCACGCCGAGCAGGCCGTAGCCCAGCAGGAAGGCGCCGAGCAGTCCGAGCATCGCCGTGCCGGTGCGCCCGCGCCAGGCCGGGCGGGGCGGCGGCGGTGGCGGGCAGCCGGGCGGGGCGGGTGCCCGCGAGGCGGGGTCGGGGTCGTCGGCGGCGCCGACCGGTTGCACCGCCAGCAGCCACTCCCCGGGGCCGACGGACGCCCCGGGAGCCACCAACTGCCGTACCACCGTGCCGGGTTCGTCGGCCGTCAGCTCCCAGAGGCTGCCGTCGGGCAGCCGCAGCGAGCCGAGCGCGGCACCGGCCGGGTAGGCGGTGGCGGCGGGGACGCTCCACCCGGCGACCTCGGCCGTCCCGGCGGGGAAGCCCCAGGCCAGCGGCCGGGTGTGGGCGGCCTGGCGCAGCGGGCTGAGCCGGCGGTCGGCGGAGCGCGCGGCCCAGGCGGCGGCGCCGTGCACCACGGCCAGGTCGGGGTCCTCGACCACCCGCAGCGGGCGGTTCAGCCGGTCGGCGAGCAGGGCCCGGACGGCCGGGACGCGGGTGGTGCCGCCGACCAGCAGGACGGAGTCGACGGCCCTCGGCCGCACCCCGCAGCCGGCGAGCAGCTGACGGCAGCAGACGACCGTGCGGTCGAGCAACGGGCCGATCAGCGTTTCGAGTTCGTCGCGGGCGACCCGGCTGGCCGGGCCGAGCGGGGTGAGGTAGTCCTCGACCAGCGGGGACTCGGTGAGCTGGTGCTTGATCCGGCGCACGAAGTCGCCGAGTTCCAGCTGTGCCCGCAGCGCTCCGGCCCCGCCCGCGCCGAGCAGCGGCTCCAGCCAGTCCCGGCCGCGCTCGCGGATCCGGCCGGCGAGCAGGGCGTCGATGTCCCGGCCGCCGCAGTCGTCCAGGGCCGCGTGGCCGAGCACGGTGTGCGAGGCGCCGTCCTCGGCGATCCGCACCAGTGCGGTGTCGAAGGTGCCGCCGCCGAAGTCGTAGACCAGGACCGTCTCGCCGGGCGCGAAGGGCTCCCCGGCGACCGTGGCGTGCGCGGCGGCCACCGGCTCGGCCAGCAGTTCGACGCTGCCGAAGCCCGCCGCCGCGCCGGCTTCGAGCATCGCCTCGCGGCGCGGGTCCACCGGCCCGTAGGAGGCGGGCACGGTCACCACCAGCCGGTCGATGCCGCGGCCGATCATGATCTGCCCCTGGGTGCGGAACTCGGCCAGGACCGCCGCCACCAGCTCGCTCACCGGGTACCGCCGCTCGCCGAGCGGGATGGGCGCCCGCTCCCCGAGGTCGCGCTTGAACTCGGCCCGGTAGCCGGCCGGTTCGGCGCGTTTGCGGTGCTCGGCGGCCGAGCCGACGAGCAGCCGTCCGGCCCCGTCCGCGCAGACCGCCGAGGGCCAGGACAGCAGCCCGCTGGAGGGCTCCTTCACCAGCCGCTCGCCCCGGTCCAGCACCACGGCGGCCGCCGAGGAGGACGTTCCGAAGTCCACCACGAGCACCGGCTCGGCCACGCTCCACCCCCTGGACGGACCCGGCCGGCGGTGAGGGTTCCGGCCCGGGTTCGCGGCGAGGATAGCAGCGGCGGACCGGCCCGTTCCGTCGCTTCCGGACCGCTGACGGGGAACCGATGCGATGTCGTGATGGACGGTCCACAGAGGGATGTTGATGGACCGTCAGTTCCGTCTGCGAACCGCACGGGGCCGTCCGGGGAGGGCGCCGGGCCCCCTGCCGCCGGCTACCGGCCGCTCCCCGCCACGGCGGTCCGGGCCAGCGCGCCGACGGACAGGATCGTGCCGCCGAGCAGCAGGCCGATCGAGCCGAGGACGCCGGCGGGCTGCCGGCTCTCGCCCGTCCGCGCGTCGGCGGCGAAGGCGGCGGCGATCAGCAGCAGGGAGGCGAGGACGGTGAGGGCCCCGGCGCCGAACACCCCGCGGACCAGAGCGCGGCCGAAGCGGCGCGGCCGGGCGGCGGTCGCGGTCCCGGGCGTGTTCACGGTGCTCTCCTCCTGCGGTGCGAAGCGGTGCACCTCGAAGGATGTCCGGGCGATGTCTCGGTCGCCCCCGCGGGCGTGTATCGGTTCGCGCACCGATGGGCGGCGTTCGGGCAACGGTTGCGCAACGGCCGGCCGCCGGGCGGCGATCCACTCCGGCCGGTGCGCGAGGGCCCCGCTCAGCCGGCGAGGCCGTGCCCGACCAGGCGGCTGCGCAGGCCGGCCAGCTCGCGCCGCACCAGGGGCGGCAGCCCGTCCTCGCCGTCGCCCGCCGCCAGCACCGACCCGAGCAGC
Source organism: Kitasatospora sp. NPDC015120 (assembly GCF_043080305.1). Classification (NCBI taxonomy): domain Bacteria; kingdom Bacillati; phylum Actinomycetota; class Actinomycetes; order Kitasatosporales; family Streptomycetaceae; genus Kitasatospora; species Kitasatospora sp. NPDC015120. Next base: position 107,154 of record NZ_JBIBVJ010000021.1, read on the forward strand.
TCCGCGGCGGCCCTCGGGTCGTGCGCCAGCAGATGGCAGTCGGCCACCCGGACGGTGAACAGCAGGCGTGCCGAGGGAAGTTGGTCGGGAGCGAGCAGCCCGAGCGCGGTCTCGGCGGCGCCCACGGCCAGCCGGGCGAGCCGGGGGTCGTCGACGGCGGCGGCCGCGTCGCGCAGCGCGGCGGCGGCGCCCGCCTCGACCCGCAGCCGCATCGAGGCGATGGACAGCCATGCGGCGTCGGACTCGTCGTGCACCCCGATGTGGTCGAGGTGGTGCCGGGCGCGGGCGATGTGGCGGACGGTGGCGCGCACGTCGCCGGTCATCGCGTGGGCGCGGGCCAGGCCGATCTGGCCCATGGCCCCGGCCCAGTGCCGGGCGGGGGCGACCCGGGCGATCTCGTGGGCGTAGCCGAGCGCGGCGGCGGGGTCGCCGTCGAGGCGGGCGAGGAAGCTCATGTCGCTGAGCGCGGCGACCTGGGTGGCGGCGTCCTCGGCGAGTTCGGCCCAGCCGAGGGCGCGGGAGAAGCAGACCATGGCGGTGGCGTTGCGGCCGTCCTGCATGCGCAGCGCACCGGCGGCGTGGGCGTACTCGCCGGCGAGCCGGGCGAGCGGGCGGCGGGCCGGGCCGGCCGGGTGGGCGGCCAGGCGGCGCAGCACGACCCGCAGGGTGTCCTCGACGGCTTCGGTGCCGGGGGCGCCGGGGGTGTCACCGGCCCGCAGGTGGGCGGCGAGCAGGCCGGCCAGGGCGTGCACGGTGTCGGGGTCCAGGGGCGGGGCGGCGGCGGGGTCGGCGGCGCGGAAGGCGGCGTGCAGGACGGTGAGGTCGGCGGGCGGGGGGACGTCGCAGCCCGCGGCGTCGTGCAGCGGACAGAGCAGTCCGTAGTCGGGGAGGCGGACCGGCAGTTGGGTGGCGAGGCCGGACGGCAGGGCGGGGGCGAGGGCGGCGACGGGCGGGCCGGGCAGCGGGGCGCGGGTCCAGTCGCCCGGGGCGGCCGGCGGGCCGGCGGGGGCCGGGGCGGCCGGGAGCGCGGCGGGCGCCGGCGGGGTGCCTTCCTCGGCGACCCGGCAGGCGGCGCGCAGTTCGCCGCCGGCGAGCAGCAGGTCGTCGAGCCGGTCGGCGATCCGGGGGCTGGTGCGGCGGGTGCCGTGTTCGAGTTTGCTGACGGCGGTGTGGTCGTAGCCGATCTCGGCGCCGAGCTGGGCCTGGGTGAGGCCGGCCCGGCGACGCCACTGGCGCAGGCGAAGCCCGAAGGCCCGCCAGGCCTCGTCCTCGGTCGGCTTGGTCGCCGCCCGGTTCCGGTGCACGGGGCTGCCCTCCCGAGTGCTGTCCGGGCCTTCCGGTGGGGAGGTCCGCTCAGAAGGACGGTACTGGACGAGGGCCTCCGTCGTACATGAGGTGGTCTCGACCACTTTCGGTAACTGGTCTCTACCTCTCCACTCTTTGGTCTCAACCTCTCCACCCCCGACGGCCCCGCCCCGCCCGGGGCCGGGCACCGGACGCGCCCACCCCGCGCCACCTGGCCGGACGCCGCGCCGACCGCCAATTCTGCGGCCCCGCAGGGTTCCTGACGGCACTTGACGGAACTTGCCAACCACCCCCCGGGCCTGTCCGGACCGTTGACCGGGCCATGACGGCATGTGAGGGTTCCGGCACCCGAGCGCGGACGCCCGCACGGCCGCCCCCCAAACGGCCCCGCGGTGAGCGCCCTGACGGCACGCCGTCCGCGATCGAGCACCCCCACGTTCGAGGAGCCTCGGAATGAAACGCAGATTGCTGACGGCGGGGACCACCCTGGCCGTCGTGGCCGGCATGCTGACCGCCACCGCGGTCGGCCAGGCCGCCGCCGACCCCGGACCGGCCGCCGCGCCCCCCAGCGCGCTGGCCGCCGCCGTGAACGCCGCCGACCAGGCGGCCGCGGCGGGCCTGGACGCCCTGGCCAAGGGGCCGGGCGAGACCTACGAGCGCCAGTCCGTCACCCCGTGGCTGGGCGGCCTCTACTCGGTCTCCTACGAGCGCACCTACAAGGGCCTGCCGGTGGTCGGCGGCGACGCGGTCGTCCTCGCCGACGGCCAGGGCCAGGTGCGCGGGCTGCAGTCCGCCTCCACCGGCCCGATCGGCGTGCCCACCACCGCCCTGGTCAGCGCCGCCGACGCGGAGCGGACCGCGCGCACCAAGCTCGCCCGGGTGGACGGCGTGCAGTCCCGCCGCCTGGTCGTCCGGGTGCAGGACGGCGCGGGCCGGCTGGCCTGGGAGACGGTGCTCACCGGCCGCACCGCGACCGCTCCGAGCACCCTGCACGTCTTCGTCGACGCCCGCAGCGGCGAGGTCATCGACAGCTACGACGACGTGCGGGCCGGCACCCTGAACAGCAAGTGGAACGGCCCCTCGCCGACGATCAACACCACCGGCTCCG